>NZ_PGLR01000100.1 GCF_002803095.1 Pseudomonas sp. ZH-FAD
CAGCTGCCTCTCGTTTGAACTCGGAGGAAAACGTACGTCGTTGTTTGCTCATCGAACACCTCTCAATGGCGATGATTTTCGCCTAAATCGGTGTCCGGGATCAGTAGACCACTACACTCACACCAAATCAAGGCGTGAGGGCGTAGATGATTGATCTGCTAAACATGCTGCGCTACAAGAGCGAGAGCACTGATATTGACTTCAAATCTGCCCAGTACCGTTTCAATAGCGGCACTGAGGCCGATAAATCAGAGCTGCTCAAGGACATTCTCGCAATCGCCAACTCCTGGCGCGAAGGCACTGGCTACATCCTTTTAGGGTTCAAGGATCAGCGCCCCCACCCTGCTGAAGTTGTCGGCATCCAAGACAGCATCGACGACTCTCGGATACAGCAGTTCGTGAACAGCAAGGTGAAGCCGAAGCTGACGTTCCGCTACGAGGAGCACGTTTACGAGGAGAAGACCATCGGCGTCATCATCATCCCAAAGCAGAAGCGGCCATTTTACCTCGCAAGCCCTTACGGCAAGCTTAAAAGCAATGTGGTGTATGTCCGCCGAGGTAGCAGCACTGACGAAGCAGAGCCGGTCGAGACCATCGCGATGGCAAATGAGGATAGCGGTCGTGGCGATCTGAGAATCGAGCTGTCCCTACTGACTCCCGGGAACGAAGAACTCCCCAATAGCTTTGCTCACACCTACTTGCATTTCACCGAGAAATTTCCGGACTTCGAGAAACCACGCAAGCCCCGTGGCCCGTTTGATCCGCCCGAGTTTATAGGCCTTGATAGAGACAACAATGATTTCTGGCGGGAGCACGGCGAGTACACGCGCGTGAACGAAGCATGCATTGCAATGCGACTCGTGCTGACCAATCGATCCAGCGTACAGCTGTCCAACTCCAAGCTTGAGGTAACCGTAGAAGCTCTTGACTCCCAAGCGGTTCACATGATCGCTGGACGCGATTTACCCGACGAGCCAAAGCCTACGTGGAACATAGCCAATCTCGCATCCGTACAGGAGGTATTGGCCAAAAAAGATGTCAGCCTGGAGGTAGATGAAAGCGGCCCAACCCCGGTATGCCACATTCGCCTTGGGTCTCTCTTACCAGGGGAGCAGGGTAGATCGGAATTACTTGCGATTCTCCCGCAAGCCCCTGGCAGATTGCGCCTCCATCTGCGCATCCTAGGCGGCGAGCTGGCCACACCGATTGAAGAAGAGCACTTAAGGATGGTCTGAAAAAGACTTCCCGAATCTGGTGAAATACGCCGATCCCGTTGCCCGAGTTTCCCGATGAAGCAAATGACCTTCGCCGACGCCGAGTACGCCGGCAAGCGCAAGCAGACCCGCAAAGAGTTGTTCCTGATCGAGATGGATCAGGTGGTGCCGTGGAAGGGTTTGATTGCCCTGATCGAGCCGCACTACCCCAAGGGTGAAGGTGGTCGTCCGGCGTATCAGCTGATGGCGATGCTGCGCGTACATTTGATGCAGAACTGGTTCGGCTACAGCGATCCGGCGATGGAGGAGGCGCTGTACGAGACCACAATCTTGCGCCAGTTTGCCGGGCTGAACCTAGAGCGTATTCCCGACGAAACCACCATCCTCAATTTCCGTCGCCTGCTGGAGAAGCACGAGTTGGCGGCCGGGATTCTGGCGGTGATCAATGGTTACCTGGGCGATCGGGGCCTGTCGCTGCGCCAGGGCACCATCGTCGATGCCACGCTGATCCATGCGCCGAGTTCGACCAAGAACAAGGACGGTAAGCGTGACCCGGAAATGCACCAGACCAAGAAGGGCAATCAGTATTACTTCGGCATGAAGGCCCACATCGGCGCCGATGCCGAGTCCGGCCTGGTGCACAGCGTGGTAGGGACGGCAGCCAACGTTGCAGACGTTACCCAGGTCGACAAGCTGCTGCACGGTGAGGAAAACATGGTGGGTGCCGACGCGGGTTACACCGGCGTCGAGAAGCGCCCGGAACATGAAGGCCGGGAGGTGATCTGGCAGATCGCGGCCCGCCGCAGTACGTACAAGAAGCTGAGTAAGCGCAGCGCGCTGTACAAAGCCAAGCGCAAGATCGAGAAGGCCAAGGCCCAGGTGCGCGCCAAGGTCGAGCACCCGTTCCGGGTGATCAAGCGCCAGTTCGGTTATGTGAAGACACGCTTCCGTGGCCTGGCGAAGAACACCGCGCAGTTGGTGACACTGTTCGCGCTGTCGAACCTGTGGATGGCGCGCCGACATTTGCTGACGAATGCAGGAGAGGTGCGTCTGTAATGCGGGAAATGGCCGGCGCGAGGTGCTCGCGCCGGCTATAAATCCGGAAAGAGGGGATGATTTGATCGTTTTTTAGCCGAATCACCGTTTTGAAATCGGCAAGGGCTGGAGTCAGCCAGAAATACCTGACTACTTCAGACCATCCTTAATAGAGACAACAGGCGAGGTTCTCTCGCTGGACTTTGAAGGCTACAAGAGATTCTTCCTAGCGGAGCGAGCTAGGTGCAGATAAGAACGATACGAAAGCCGTGGAGGGGAAGAACCCCGTTATTACTGGTACAAATCAGCGAGGTGCCTTACAACTGCAGCTTCTGCTGAGTCGCCATGTTCCAAGGAGGAGCTTGTTTTGGTTGAGGCTGCGGTTGTTGAGCGCGTTCTCTGCGTAGTGGACAGATGTCTGAAAAGCCAGTTTCCTGACGACTACTACAAGCGATGTATGTATGCGTCGTTCGGGGTGCACAGGCTGCTGCAGACCCAAGGTTACAGCCCTGTAATCGTGGGCGGAAATTTTGGGGCCTTTGTCGTATCGCGAGATCAACGCACGGCTTCGATCCAGGGGTACGCATCCGGCTCTGGCGAGCATTCCCACTATTAGGTCGAGCTAGATGGCTCCATCATTGACCTGGCAACTTACTACTTGCCAATCGAGTCCAGCTTCCAGGCCTGCGAGGTGCCAGCGGTGTTTTGGAATGCGAGCTACCCGTTACCTAAAGGGCTGATCTATAGCCCGGCTGTCCGCTACCCGTCGTCGGATATCTCGCATCTGGCGCCGCATATCATCGAAAAGATGGAGCCTTTCCTTGCCGCATGCCACGCCCGAATGGCGAAACCGCTGGCGAAGCCAAAAATTGGAAAGTGGCTTGTTACTACGCCCTCATCCATCCAAAAAGCGGCCAGCAAGGGTGATCCGTGGGCACGAGCGGTGATTCGATATGAATCTATGTCTGCGCAAAACCTCTCCATCGGATGAGCGGATTATCTCCACCGTCAGTGAGGAGCATTGGCAAAAGGCAGTGTTTGGGTAATTCGCCTAAGGAAGGTCTGAAAAAGACTTCCTGATTTGGCAAAATCCCCCGACTTCACCTCGCCGAGTTTTCCCATGAAGCAGATGACCTTCGCCGACGCCGAGTACGCAGGCAAGCGCAAGCAGACCCGCAAAGAGCTGTTCCTGATCGAGATGGATCGAGTGGTGCCGTGGAAGGGTTTGATTGCGTTGATCGAGCCGCACTACCCGAAGGGTGAAGGCGGCCGTCCGGCCTATCCGTTGATGGCGATGCTGCGAGTACATCTGATGCAGAACTGGTTTGGCTACAGCGATCCGGCGATGGAAGAGGCGTTGTACGAGACGACCATCCTGCGCCAGTTTGCGGGCTTGAGCCTGGAGCGTATCCCTGACGAAACCACGATCCTCAACTTCCGTCGGTTGCTGGAAAAACACGAACTGGCCGCGGGAATCCTAGCGGTAATCAACGGCTATCTGGGTGACCGCGGCCTGTCGTTGCGCCAAGGCACCATCGTCGACGCGACGCTGATCAACGCGCCGAGCTCGACCAAGAACAAGGATGGCGAGCGTGACCCGGAGATGCACCAAACCAAGAAGGGCAACCAGTACTACTTCGGCATGAAGGCGCACATCGGCGTGGATGACGAGTCAGGGCTGGTGCACAGCGTGGTAGGCACTGCCGCCAACGTGGCGGACGTCACCCAGGTCGACAAGCTGCTGCATGGCGACGAGCAGAGGGTGGGCGGCGACGCGGGTTATACCGGCGTCGACAAACGTCCGGAGCACGCCGACCGGAAGGTCGTCTGGCAGATTGCCGCCCGTCGCAGCACCTACAAGAAGCTGGGCAAGCGCAGCGTGCTGTACAAGGCCAAGCGCAGGATCGAACAAGCCAAAGCTCAGGTGCGCGCGAAGGTCGAACATCCGTTTCGAGTGATCAAACGCCAGTTCGGCTATGTGAAGACGCGCTTCCGTGGTCTGGCGAAAAACACCGCTCAGTTGGTGACACTGTTCGCGCTGTCGAACCTGTGGATGGCGCGAAGACATTTGATGAGTGCAGGAGAGGTGCGCCTGTAATGCGGGGAATAGCCGCCGCGAGAAGCTCGCAGCGGCTAAAAACCAAGAAATGAGCGGGTGATCGGGCGGGTTTTGATCGATTTGCCGCTTTCAAAATCGGCAAGGGCTGAAGTCGGTCAAAAAACAGGCGGCTTTTTCAGACCTTCCCTAAGCGCAAGGTGCGGATTCCACGCCATCCGGCCACCCAGTCCGCTCTCATCTGGCCAGGCATTCCAGGGCCATCTGGCCACCTGTTCCACGGCCATCCGGCCGGGCAGTCGGAGCGCAGCGACGCAG
>NZ_PGLR01000101.1 GCF_002803095.1 Pseudomonas sp. ZH-FAD
GCCGGATGGCCGTGGAATCAGTGGCCGGATGCGCGTGGAATGGGTGGCCGGATCAGCGTGGAATCGGTGGTCAGATGCTCATGGAATGGGTGGCCAGATGACCGTGGAATCCGCACGCACGACTCATGCGGTGCGCGTCACCCCGGCGGGCCTGGCCTTCGCCGAGCGCGCCCGGCGTATCCTCGCCGAATTGCACCTGGCCCGCGCCGAGGCCGTATCGCTGAGCAGTGCACCGGAAGGCCTGATTCGCATCGACGCCCCCTCCCCCTTTGGGCGCCGCCACCTGGCTCCGGCGATTGCCGAGTTCCTGCGCGCCAACCCCGGCCTGGACGTGCAACTGCGTCTGATCGACAGCTTCATCGACCTGCAGGGCGAACACCTGGGTGAGGTGGATATCGTCGTGCGTATTGGCCCCCTACCCGATAGCCGCCTGGTCGCCACGCCGCTGGCATCGATGACGCGCATCGTCTGCGCCAGCCCTGAGTATCTGCGTCGACGCGGCATTCCACGCAGCCCGCTAGAGCTGGAACAACACGACGGCCTGGACTGGGACAGCCTGGCGCCACCTTACGCCTGGCGTTTCGAAGTCGACGGCAAGCTGCAGCTGTGCAAGCCCAAGCGCCTGCGCCAGACCAGCAACAACGCAGAAACCCTGCTATTCAGCGCCCTCGCCGGCCTTGGCGTGGCCCACCTGCCCACCTGGATGAGCAGTGAGCATCTGCAACGTGGCGAGCTGATCCCGCTGTTCTGCGAACAGGGCCTACCGCCCGTCGAGCCGGTGAGCATCTACGCCCTGCGCCTGGAACGCGAAGCCAGCCCGCGGACACGCCTGCTGCTGAGTTTCCTGAAGCAGCGCTTCGGCTTTCCGCCGCCCTGGGACCAGGCGCTACAGGCCAGCCTTGCTGCTCCACAGCAGTAAGGCTTGCGTGAGAGCGGCTTCAGCCGCGATAGCGCCCTGAAAATCAGGCACAAAAAACCCGGCGCCTAGGCCGGGTTCTTCGTAGCGTTCAAGCTCAGGCCGGAGCCTGGGTGCGGCCCTTGTAGGAACCGTCACGGGTATCGATCTCGATCCAGTCGTCGATGTCGACGAACTCGGCAACCTTGATCTCGGTACCGTTGCGCAGCTTGGCAGGCTTCATGACCTTGCCGGAAGTGTCGCCACGAGCAGCGTTCTCGGTGTAGACAACCTGACGCACGATGGTGGTTGGCAGGTCGACGGAGATCACTTTGCCTTCGAAGAACACGGCTTCGCAGACGTCGCTCATGCCTTCTTCGATGAACGGCAGAACGCTTTCCAGATCTTCGGAACGCAGCTCGTAGGAGTTGTATTCCGGATCCATGAACACGTAGTCCTCACCGCTGATGTAGGACAGGTTCACTTCCTTGCGCTCGAGAATCACCGGCTCCATCTTGTCGTCGGCTTTGTAGACGGTCTCGGTCTTGGAGCCGTTGAGCAGGTTCTTCAGCTTCATCTTGACGATGGCGCTGTTACGACCGGACTTGGTGAACTCGGCCTTCTGGATCAGCCACGGCTGGCCATCGATCAGGGCCACGCTGTTGACTCTCATTTCTTGTGCAGTTTTCATGCGAATATCCGAAATATGCGGGAGGTACAGAAATCTAGGCCGCGTATGATAGCCAATTTAGGTAAAACTGTTCCAGCGTCGTGGCAAGATCCGACCGAGCGGCCTGATCGTCACACCATTGCTCGGCGTGTCGCTGCAGTACCGGCCATACCTCGAGAAGCGCAGGCCAGGCCGCCTCCATCCCTCTCCCCGCATTCCAGGCTCGCCAGAATTCAGCCTGAACGGCAGCGGCTTCAGGCATCAGATCGGCGTTATAAATCGCCAGAAACGCCTCAAGTTTGTCCCAGTGCACCCCTTCCTCCTGCGGGTAGATGTGCCAGAGCAATGGCCGCCCCGCCCATTGCGCCCGCACGAAGGAGTCTTCGCCACGCACCGCGTTGAGGTCGCAGCACCACAACAGGCGGTCGTAGTCATCCTGCGCCACGAAAGGCAGCACATGGATCTGCAGATTGCTGCGCTGCCGCTGATCACCAGGCACCAACTGCACCTCGCCCAGCCAGGCCTGCAGATTCGCCAAAACCTTGCCTTGCGGCACCAGCAATTGAGTCGACTGCGAATCGGCGGCCAATGCATCCAACCATCCCGCCAGGCCCGCATTTTCATAAGCGAACAACGAAATCAGTCGCGCCCCGGGTTCCCTTATCACGCCAAGCGACTGCAGAAGCGCCTGCTGCGCCTGCGTGTCTGCCTGAAAGGTGCGCCGCCGCGCCAGCAAATCGGCCTCGCGCAGCAAACCGCCCGTGCCCTCGACGAATCCGGGAAAGAAGAAGAACTTCTGCAAACCGCTTGGTTGCGGTGATGGCAGGCCATGACAGCCTGCCACCCAGTCTTCGGCACTGAGGTATTCCAGATTCAGCCACAAGCGGCGCGTGCCGCTGGCCGCCATTGCCTCGATATAGGCAGACGGCAACTGACAGGCGAAGGCCTCGATCACCACCTGCGCAGGTTCAACCGCAGGGAACGGCTCACGCCACTGGCGCACCTCGACACCGCCCCAGTGCTGGCATTCAGCATCGACACTGGCCTCGGGGCACAAGCGTACGAAGGCCCCCAACTCGTCGACCCACAGGCGCACAGCATGTCCCTGCTCAGCCGCCAACTGTCGGGCCAACCGCCAGGTCACGCCGATATCACCGTAGTTATCCACCACGCTGCAGAAGATGTCCCACCTGGCCACGCTGCGCCCCTTCAGAAGATGATCGCCATTCTAACCGGCGAGCAAGAAAAAGCCCGCCAGAGGCGGGCTAAGGGGAGCGCTGGAGCGAGCGCGGGGTAAAACAGTGAATCAGGCCAGCAGCGAATCGCCCTCACGACGAATAGCACTGCTGAGCAGCCAGACCGCCTGGCAAGCCAGCGCAGCCTCACGGGAAGCGAAAGGGCCGGCTTTGGGCTGGCCATCCACCATCACCAGCCAGCACGCCATATGACCATCGGACCTGAGCTCAGCCGGTACGGCACTACCAACCAGGGAAACCACATCGATACGGGACATCATGACCTCCAAGCCAACTCAATCTTTGTTGGGCTCAACATTAGGCCGATGCCGCGCCAGACAGAAATCAGTGCTCTCGATAGTGACCATGGATATTGCCAATGGCGGAAGCGCAGGCGGCACAAACTGCGCCACACGCAAGATAGGCATTAAAGTACCTTTAAAACCCAATCCCAGGGCAATTTGAGGCATTTTATTGCCTTTATTTGCAAAGGCTACTAGTCTAAACGGCATTAAAGTGCCGGAGTCTATATGCACTCTCTCACCCTGCAACTGTACAGTGGCCACGCTTGGCATGACGCCATGCATCTCAATTTCGAGCAGCCCGAGGCGGGTCTGGCGGGGGCGTGTTCTTTTGGCTATGAGCAGGCATATCTGCTTGAAACGCTGGAGCACATTGGCAGCCGTCTTGAGCATGCAGTTAGCGTCACAGTGCCGTTGGACTGGGAATCCCATCGAGCAAGCGAAGCGCCTGCCTTCCTGCACGACATACTGCCCGCTGGAGCAGCAAGGCGCTTCCTTCTCCAGCGCCTGGGTGACCAAAAGCCCGAGAATCTTGGACTGGATCTATTTTTGCTAAGTCGTTGCGCACCAGCGCCGGTGGGAAACCTGCGTATCAAGGAGGCAGCAGCAGCGCTTCAGGAAAGCCCGCTGTTAGGCTTCTCTCGCGAGGATGTAATCAACCGCGATGCCCGTTTTCTCGAATACGCCTACGAGCAGGGTGCGGCCATCGGTGGTGCCACAGGCGCAGGTGGCGAAGCGCCCAAATTATTGCTGACTGAAGACCGAGAAGGCGCCCTGCACCCGGATGCGGCCTTGCCGGATGAGTCTGCAACCCGCCACTGGTTTGTAAAGTTCGCGCGAAACCAGGCCAGGCAGACCGACCAGGACATCCTGCGTAGCGAGTTCTGCTACTACAGAGCCATTCAGCGGCTTGGCCTGGATACCGTACCCGCAGAAGGCCTGGCGCTAGAGGAAGGCCGCAAGCCTAGCCTGTGGATGCATCGTTTTGATCGCCATCTCAGCGCCGCAGGCGTAGAGCGCAGCGCAATGGAGTCCCTGTACTCACTAGCAGGAGTAACCGTGCCGGGCAGCTACCTGCTGCATACCGACGCCCTGCATCACTTGGTCCGGCTGTGGCAGAAGACGGGGCAAGGCGCGCAAGTTGGCGACATGATCTTTGAGTATCTACAGCGAGACTTACTCAACCAGATCCTTGGCAACTCGGACTGAATCGCCCCGGCTTTCCTAGACACTCTCCAAGCTCTGGAAATAGCGCTTTTCAAACTCCACTGGCGATAGCTGCATAGCGCTGCTGTGCCGGCGCTTGGGGTTATAGAACATCTCGA
>NZ_PGLR01000102.1 GCF_002803095.1 Pseudomonas sp. ZH-FAD
ACCACCTGATCCCATCCCGAACTCAGTAGTGAAACGACGCATCGCCGATGGTAGTGTGGTGCTTCACCATGTGAGAGTAGGTCATCGTCAAGCTCCTATACGAAACCCCAGATCGCCAACGCGGTCTGGGGTTTCTTCTTTGCGGCGCGGAAAAACACCTCACGTAATCGAGTAGGGTGCGCTGCGCGCACCGACAAGGACGCCGACATGCCGGTGCGCGCGGCGCACCCTACGGGAATGCAGTGCAGCTTCGCGAGCAGAGCTCGCTCCTACAGGTCATCAGTGCTCGTCTCAGATTTAAGCTTTATCGGCATCAATAGAAAGGTTTCCTTGAAGGTGGTCTTGTTGCCATTGGCTTTTATTGGCGGCTCTTTCGGCTGGATCTTGCGCTATGGCAGTTATCTTTCCCTGCGCGGCCTTCTTCGGCTTGCCGTTTTCTATGCAAGCTGAAGCCTCGTCGTTATCATGCCAGCCTTGTTCGTGGCGGGGCCTGGCATGCTGGAATTGTTGAAACTTCTACAGGATGGTCGATTCCATTCCGGTGAAGCCCTGGGGGCGAAGCTTGGGATAAGTCGCAGTGCCATCTGGAAGCAACTGCAAGGCCTGGAGGCCGAGCTGGGGATCGAGGTGTTCAGGGTTCCTGGTCGGGGCTATCGGTTGTCTTTGCCCATGACCTTGCTAGATGCCCAAGAGATATCTCATGGTGCTGATGGCTTGGATTGGCCGATCACTGTTGAGTCCAGCGTGGACTCTACGAACGCCGAGATCTTTCGTCGCCTCGATGCTGGAGTGCGTGCGCCTTTCGTTCTGCTTGCTGAGCGTCAGACCGCTGGGCGCGGTCGGCGGGGGCGGGTCTGGGCCAGTCCTTTTGCCGAGAACCTTTATTGCAGCGTCGTTCTGCGTGTAGATGGTGGCATGAGTCAGGTGGAGGCCTTGAGTCTGACTGTAGGCCTTGCTGTCGCTAAGGCGCTGCAATCCATTGGCATCGACGGTGCGCGACTGAAGTGGCCGAATGATGTGCTGGTCGAGGGTCGCAAGATATCCGGAATTCTCTTGGAGCTGGCCGGGGATCCGGCAGATGTCTGTCACGTTGTGATTGGTGTCGGTGTCAACGTCAATATGGCGGTAGATGTGCCTGCTGTTATCGACCAGCCCTGGACCTCAGTGCGCCAGTGCCTTGGGCGCGTGCTCGACCGTAATGAGTTGGCCGCCAAGTTGTTGTTGCAGCTTCGAGATTGCCTTTCCATTCATTGGCAGCGCGGGTTTGCCGGTTTGCGCGAGGAGTGGGAAGCATTGCATGCGTGGCGCGGGCGGTCTGTGGCGTTGACGGCAGGAAACAATGCGACTCTGGGTGTTGTGCTTGGGGTTGATGAGCGAGGCGCTATTAGGCTGAGCGTGGATGGCGTCGATCGCGCCTTCAGTGGGGGCGAGTTGAGCCTGAGGTTGAAACATGATTCTTGAGCTCGACTGCGGTAATAGCTTTATCAAGTGGCGGGTGATCTCCGTGGATGGAACGCAACGCCTTCATGCTGGCGTGGTCGACTCCGATGCCGCTCTCTTCGAGTCGTTGGCAGCTGCGCCTGGGTTACGAGTAAGTCGCTGTCGCTTGGTTAGTGTGCGTAGCGACGCCGAGACCGAACAGTTGGTTGCACGTCTGCGTGAGTCCTTGGGGGTGGATGCGGTATGCGCTCAACCTGCCAGTCAGGTCGGGGTTGTGCATAACGGTTACGAAGACTTCCGGCGTCTTGGTCTGGATCGTTGGTTGGCTGTGCTGGGCGCCTATCATCTAGGGCTGCGTGCTTGTCTGGTGGTGGATCTGGGGACAGCGGTGACCGCTGACTTCGTTTCTGCCTCAGGTATGCACCTGGGCGGCTTCATTTGCCCGGGCTTGCCGCTCATGCGTGATCAGTTGAGCACGCACACGCGGCGTATTCGCTACGACCGGCAGGTGGCTCTCGCTGCTTTGCAGGAACTGGAGCCTGGGCGCTCCACTGCGGAGGCTGTCGAGCGAGGGTGCGTATTGATGTTGCGCGGTTTTGTTGCCGAGCAGTTGCTGCAGGCGCAGGCTCGTTTTCCTGAGGGCTTCGAGGTCTTCCTGACTGGAGGCGATGCGGATCTGGTGCGAGATGTGGTCCCGGGAGCGCAGGTTGTTCCTGATCTGGTATTTGTCGGGCTGGCTATCGCCTGTCCCTTGAGCTGAGGCGAGGTATGCGCTGGTTTCTGCTATTGCTCCTGCTACTTAACGCCTTCTATTACGTCTGGCATCAGCAGCAGGCTCCCTTACGTGCCAAAGAGGTGGCTCCAGCAGGTGCTTATCAGGCGGCGCGTAAAGATATCCGTTTGTTGAGTGAGGCGGATGCGCCGCGCTCGCGTGCAGATTCGTCGACACCGGCTGATGCGGCTGCTCCTGATGCAGCTGTTTGCCTCTATCTAGGGAGTTTCGAAGAGGAGTCGAGGGCCAGGGTTGTGGAGCAGCGGCTGTTGAGTTTGGACATACAAGCTGAAGTGCGCGGTGTCGATGCGGCGGCGGGGGTCGAGTATTGGGTTTATCTGCCGCCTCTGGCTTCCCGTCAGGCCTCGCTGAGGCAGTTGCGCGAACTGCAGGCCCGCCGTATCGATAGCTACATCATCACTCAGGGCGAGCTGGCGAATGGCATATCGCTCGGCATATTCCCTCGCAATGACTCGGCCAATAGCGTCATGCAGCGTTTGCGGGATGTGGGTTACGAGCCGCAGATTCGCGAGCTCTCGCGCGCGCATCGCAGTTTCTGGGTGCGCGTTGCTCCGGAAAGTCGGCGCTTGGCAGATGAATTTTTGCTTGGGCGGCTCGCGGGTGACTTCGCAGGTTTGCAGCATCAATTAATGCCTTGTGAAGGCGTTGCATTGCTCCAGTAGTTTGCATAGAATGGCGCCCGCTTCGCAGGGTGGTCAAAGTTGGTTCCCGACGAAGATGTTGTCAAAGTAGCTAACCTCAAGATTTTAATGAGAAAAAGCTTGACAGCAGGGTGGCAGATCTAGAAAATGCCGCCTCACTTTGGAGGGGTTCCCGAGCGGCCAAAGGGATCAGACTGTAAATCTGACGTCATCGACTTCGAAGGTTCGAATCCTTCCCCCTCCACCAGATTCAGCGTGAGCTGCAAGCTCCGCGGGTATAGTTCAGTGGTAGAACCTCAGCCTTCCAAGCTGATGATGCGGGTTCGATTCCCGCTACCCGCTCCAGTTTGTGGTTGGCGCAACAGAGTTTGGCTCATGTAGCTCAGCTGGTAGAGCACACCCTTGGTAAGGGTGAGGTCAGCGGTTCAAATCCGCTCATGAGCTCCATCTAATGAAGGCAGATATGAAAGTATCTGCCTTTGTTTTAATGGCGGCATGGCTTGCTCAATTCTTCGCTAGGAGACGGTCAAGATGGCTAAAGAAAAATTCGAACGTAACAAACCGCACGTCAACGTTGGCACCATCGGTCACGTTGACCACGGTAAAACCACTCTGACCGCTGCTCTGACCCGTGTCTGCTCCGAAGTTTTCGGTTCCGC
>NZ_PGLR01000103.1 GCF_002803095.1 Pseudomonas sp. ZH-FAD
AACCCGGACTAACAATGCCAGCCCTGCGTCGCTGCGCTCCGACTGCCTGTCCGAATGAGCGTGGAACAGGTGTCCGGATCAGCGTGGGCTGAGTGTCCGAATGGCGTGGAATCCGCAGTCTTGGTGCTCAGGCCTGCACCTAAGCCATGGGGCTTGGTATCGGACACCACCATTGAGTTGGCGCAGGCCATCCCATTTCAGGTTGCATGACTGTCAGCCGGAAATAGTGCTTTAGCCTTCGTGAAAGGACGTTAGACTGTTATGCGTAACATGTTACGCGCCATTGGCGCGGTTACGCGCGTGACATGCTGCCACCATAAGTGATTTATCTGTCGTCGCCCTTAACGCCTCTAGGCCACTGATTTTCATGGCTTTTACTTTGGCGGGACCCGGCTTGACAGCGGTGGTGGCAGCCAACTGTTGAAGTTTAGATGGAGGAAAGGGCTCTCATGGCCAGACCCGACCAGGAACACGACAAGGCCAAGCGGCCAGCTAGGCGCATGGCGGTTAAGGCGCGGCAAGTCCAAGTGCTTGCGGCCACTCGCTTCGATATTCGCTCAGTGCCGCAAGCTTTCAAGCACCTTCCTGTAGAGCTGCTAAGGCCGGGCATGTTCCAGACCCGGCGCAACTTCAAGCCGAGGGCGCTGCGGGAGCTAGCTGCCAGCCTGGAAACGGCAGGCTCGAACATTACCCCGCTTATTGTGCGCCCTCTCAAGCACGCTGAGGGCTACGAGATAATCGGGGGGGAGAGGCGCTGGCGTGCAGCCCAGCTAATAGGCATGCCGACGCTTCTCTGCTGCATCGGAAGCTTTTCTGATGAGCAGGCCATGTACTTGAGTGCAGTCGATAACATCCAGAGGGAAGGGATTAACCCTATCGAGGAAGCGGAATCCTATAACCTGCTGCTGCTCTCTGGCATGTCTCATAAGGAGGTTGCCGACGACATTGGCAAGTCCCGCACCCATGTCACGAACTATACGAGGCTGCTGAGCCTCCCCCTCGCGGTGCGAGACATGCTCGGAGACGAGCGCTTGAGCTATGCACAGGCGAGGCCGTTATGCAGTTTGTCTTCCCCCGGCCTTCAAGCAAACCTTGCAAGGGAGGCAGTACAAAAAAGATGGTCATCGAAGCGGGTTGAAGCCGAGGTGTCGAAGCTCAAGGCTCAGCGGCGCGTTGCTGTTCCTAAACCGATACATGGTGAAGATGTTGACGTTAAGCGGCTGCGTGACCTTGTGGCCGAACAGACCGGATACCCGTGCGTGATCGTCAAAACCGAGTCCGGTGGATGGCAGCTGGGTTTGCATGCTGGTTCGGCGGATGAGTTTCAAGGGATTCTCGAACGGCTCGGCGTGAACACCGATCAGCTGTAGTCGTGGATCGGGGGCTTTCTCGGCCCATTATGAAGTTAGAGATAGCTCGCCCACTTGAGATTCAAATGCGTAGCAAATTTGCCCTGACACTTCTTGCCAGCTCAATTCTTCTGAGCGGTTGCGCTTCGAGCCCGACCCCAGAGGTGGGGCTCATTCAGCCTCAGTCGCAGTACGACGACAGGATGCTCGATTCCCTTGGGAGCCAGCGTTACACCGAGCAGCAAATGCTTTACATGCGTAAGGTCGAAGCACTTGAGCATGAGCTGGACTCTCTTGAGCAGAAAAGGCGGGCTCTTGAATCATCCATAGGAGTAAGCCAGCTTGAGGTTGGCTCAGGAAAGCTCCAGGCAAGCGACAGCGAAGCTGCTCGCATGACCGACTTCGCAGCGGCCACACATGAGTCTCAAACCCGGCTAGCACAGGAGTCCGCTGATAGGGCTGTCAATCAGGCACTCATTGAGAATGACCGCGACAGAGTGCTGCTAGAGGCCGAGCTTGAGGCTAATCGCCGGCTTGTTGAGTTGGATCAGAAGTACAGCGCTTCCATTCAAGGTGCCGAGAGCGAATCCGCCAAGTCTCGACTTCGTAGCGAGCTAGAGGTCGAAAAGGCCAAAGCGGAGGCGCAAAGGAAGAAGGCTCAGGCGGAGGCAGATGCCATCCGTGACCTCTCGCGCCTGGAGCAGGACTATCAGTCTCGAATTTCGTCAGCGAAACAAAGGGGGTTCGCGAGCACTCAGGCTGCCTCTCAAGAAACGCAGGCCCAAAGAATCAAGGTTGCCCTGGCCAATGCAGATGCAAAGCGCCGCGTTAAGGATGACTTGTCCGGCGCCCAGGCTGCACTTCTCCAGCTCAAGACCGAGAAGCAAGATGCCATGCAGTCTGTGAGTGATGAGATTGCAAATCTGAATGCCCAGCTCAACGCGGCTAAGGGGCGACTTGCCGGGATTGAGGCGTCATTTAACTCCCAAATTGCAATCAAGCAATCGCACCTGGATATGCTTAACGCGCAAAGCCAGCAGCTTGCGGAGGTGGAGCAAACTCTAATCAACTCGCCTGTTGTTGGCCTCCCCGAGACGATGAGTGAATCTCCAGAGGTCAAGCGTTTGGAAGCTGAGTTGCAGGAAGCGAAGGCCAATCTGCTATCGCAGAAAGCAAATAGGCTTGCAGAGATTGAGCATCAGCTGGGGCAAGACCTTGAGGCAATATCCGGGCGATTGAGCGCTCAGCTCAATTCGCAGCCAGCAGGCGTTTCTGAGGTGGCGGCTCGTATCGATAAGGCTGTTTCCGAGAACGCTATTCGTGCAGAGCTGGCTGCAAAAAAGACCCAGATCAACAACGAAGCGAGAAGCAAGCTTGCTGAGCTAACGGTCAGAACGGAGATTGCTAAGGCTTCTGTAGTCGCCCCCGTACTTACAAATCGAGCTGTGTATTCAGGGACATACGGCGCCCGGCCAGAAGCGTTTGCAGCCAAGCAAGACACAGCCGCTGTCGAACTGGTTGCCAAAGCCAAGGCTGTCAAAAAGCCCGTCAGCAAGCCATCGCCTGCTGTTGAGATTGCCGCAAAGGACAAGCAGTCAGGCACTGGTGTTGCCCCTCTTATTGTCGCAAGCAGCTTTGAGCCCAGGAAGCCAGGACCTCTGCTCAGCAATGTCGAAGATGGTGTCGTCGCCTCTGGGGTCATGTCGGGCGGCGACCTCAAGCCATTGGTTATAGCACCCGCAGCGACGACCTACTCCGTGGTTTACCGCTATGCAGAGAAGGGTAGCGCTGACAAATTCATGGCATACCTCCGGGCATACGGCATTACCGACTTCACGTACCAATATTCAGCCAAACTGGGTCAGCACATCCTATTCATGGGCAAATACACAGACAAAGATAAGGCAGTAAGCAGGGTGGCGTTCCTGAGCAAGACAACGAGTACGGCGAATGCCCAGATTGTTGAGCATGACCTGTAACCAGCCCCGCTCCTGCACCAAGAACCGCCCTGTGGGCGGTTTTTTTATGGTGCGCCAGGCATGGCGCGTAGCGCCGTGACTGGCGCTGTCGGGTTCACTGTGGTGGTGAGCCTGGCGACTTGGAGGTGAAAGTCCTCTACACACCCGGCAAGGGGAA
>NZ_PGLR01000104.1 GCF_002803095.1 Pseudomonas sp. ZH-FAD
CTGCGTCGCTGCGCTCCGACTGCCCGGCCGGATGGCCGTGGAACAGGTGGCCAGATGGCCCTGGAATGCCTGGCCAGATGAGAGCGGACTGGGTGGCCGGATGGCGTGGAATCCGCAGCTTCATCGAGCAGCGTCTGCAGAGCGAGGCCGCTGCTGGCGCTGATCCGGCCAAATTGGACAAGCTGCTGTCCCAGGCGCGCGATGGTGTCGAGAAGGGCTTTGCCGAGGCGCGCAAGATTCTTGATGGCATGGGCGTGCTCAAGGGGCAGGTGGCCAGCGATATAGACGATACCTACAAGCGTATTCAGGATGGCTTCGGCGATCTCGACAAACGCTTCGGCAGCGCTGCCCCGGGCGCCTCGGACAAGGTTGCGGTGGCCGGTTACAGCGAGCGTTTCAGCGCGTTGGCGGAGACCTTCGATCTGTCCGTCACGACCCGCGATGGTGACCGCCTGCGCATTTCCGTGGCGCAGGCTTCGGCCAGCTGGTCGCAGAGCAGTTTCGCCGCTTCCAGCGACGGTAAGTCCACCACTGTGGTGGGCAGTAGTCAGTCTGGCAGCATGCGCATCGGTGGCTGGCAGGTGGATGTCGAGGGTGAGCTGGACGACGACGAGATCAAGGCGTTGGAGAAGCTTTTCAGTCAGGTGCAGGATCTCTCCGACAAGTTCTACGCTGGTGATCTGGCAGGTGCCTTCGACCGTGCCATGGCGCTGGATATGGACGGTGAGCAACTGGCTTCGATGTCGCTGCGCCTGACGCAGACCAGCGTGCGTCAGGCCACCGATGCCTATGGCGCCGTGGCTGGGCAGGGCGCCAGTGCGGTCAATGCCGGGCTGCAGGAATATGCCCAGGGCCTGCTCGATGCGCTGCGCAGTGCCGGCGACCTGGCGCAGGATGCCGGCGGCATGCTCAAGGAGCTGCTCAAGGGTGGCTTCTCGCTCGATGAGCGCTTCGACCTGCCGCGCCTGGAAAAGGCCGACAGCCTCAACCGCAGCCTGCTCGACGGCTTGCAGTCGCTGCTTGCCGGTCAGGCGGGCAACAAGGGAGCTGACGCGAGCTGATTCAGGCCGATGCTAAACTGCACACCTTGCTGATAGTGAGGTGCGCTCATGACGCCTGAATGCCAACTTTTCGGAACCCTGGGCTGCCATCTTTGCGAGGTGGCCGAGGCGCTGCTCATGCCATTCGTCGAGAATGGGCTGCTGGTCGAGTTGATCGACATCGCCGAGCACGAAGGGATGGTCGAGCAGTACGGTCTGCGCATTCCGGTGCTGCGCCGCTGCGACAGTGGAAGCGAGCTGAACTGGCCATTCGATGCCGAGCAGGTGGTGGCTTTTCTGAGCTGAAAGGCGCTACCGACAAATCTAAGGCAATAAAAAACCCGCCGATTAAGGCGGGTTTTTGATTTGGTCGGAGAGACAGGATTCGAACCTGCGACCTTCTCGTCCCGAACGAGACGCGCTACCAAGCTGCGCTACACTCCGAATGAGCCGTATTCTACCGAAAAACTTTTACCGCACAAGGGGTTAGCCTGAAAAAATCATCAGGCCGGTCATCCCTTTCTGCGGCCGGGGCGTGCCCTATTGTCCTTCAGCGCTGCCTTGGGCTCTCGCTTCAGAGTTCCTTGACGGTCTGCACCTGATCCTTGTTGATCGTGGCGCGCTTGCCGTCGAGTTGCTCGAATTCGTAGAAGCCGGATTCTTCATCGAACTTGGGTTTGTCTACCGTCTGTATTTCACGCCCGTCATTCAGGGTGATCACCGACGGCGTGGAGCAGCCGGCCAGCACAGTGAAGCCGATTGCCATCAGCAGGGCGGGGATTATCCGTTTGGTCATGGTCTGTCTCCTTGGGTGCTAAAGAGGTGCTATACCCTCGCTCAGACGTGAAACTGCCGTATGAGTTCCGCGCAGGGCTTCTCGCTTCAGCAAGGCGATATGCCGTTCGCGAGCGTTTCCGGTGTGTTCAGGTTGGCCAGGCGGGCATCTTCCAGCGTGCAGTCGACAGCGATGGGGGCCAGGTTGCCGAACCAGCGTTGCGGGCTGCGTTCACCGGATTGCCAGGCGTATTCCAGGTCGTCTCTGAGCCCCGTGGGCAGCAGGCAGAACAGTGGCTGCCAGTAGTTGCCCTGGCGGATCACCACCGGCCGGCTCCCTGCGTGGGCAAGCAATGACTCGATCAGTGCACGGTCCACCAGAGGGGCGTCACAGGGCAGCACCAGCATTTGCTCGTGGCGTGCCGCGGCCATGCCTGCGCGGATACCCGCCAGCGGCCCCTGAAAGTCCTGATCCTGATCTGCGACCAGTTGGTCGGCGTAGCGTGCATAGTGCTCCGTGTTGCGGTTGCAGGAAATGATCAGGTCGTCGCTCAACGGCCTGGTCAGATCATGCAGCCACGCGATCAATGGCCGACCGCGCCACTCCAGCAGGCCCTTGTCGCGGCCGCCCATGCGCAGGCCACGGCCACCGGAAAGCAGTAGCACCGAGCAGGTGGGGCGGGCGTTGGATGCGGACATGTGTGCAGTCTCCGAAGGCAGGCTGTGTGATATAACAGCGCCCATTCTCTCCCAATTGGATGCCTGCCATGAACCATAAGGCCGACGCGGTTTTCGTACCGCTGAACATTGCCGTGCTGACCGTCAGCGACACGCGCACGCTGGAGACCGACACTTCGGGTCAATTGCTGGTCGACCGTCTGACCGCCGCCGGGCACCAACTGGCCGCTCGCGTTCTGCTCAAGGATGACCTCTACAAGATCCGCGCCCAAGTGGCGACCTGGATTGCCGAGGATCAGGTACAGGTGGTGGTGATCACCGGCGGTACCGGTTTCACTGGGCGTGACAGCACGCCGGAAGCGGTCGCCTGCCTGCTGGACAAGCAGGTCGACGGTTTTGGCGAGCTGTTCCGGCAGATCTCCGTGGCCGATATCGGCACGTCCACCATCCAGTCGCGTGCGCTGGCCGGTCTGGCCAACGGCACCCTGGTGTGCTGCCTGCCGGGTTCGACCAATGCCTGTCGTACCGCTTGGGACGGCATCCTCGGCGAACAACTGGATGCACGGCATCGTCCCTGCAACTTCGTGCCGCATCTGAAACAGGTGGGCGCCTGCGAGACACGCGGATGAGTGGTTGCGATCACCCCGGTCTGCTGCCCATGGAGGCGGCGCTGGAGCGCCTGCTGGCTCTGGCGGATGCGGCGCCAATCGAGCAGGTCGAGCAGGTCGTGCTGGCCGAGGCTGATGGTCGTGTGCTCGCCGAGCCGCTGATCGCGGCGCTGGATCTGCCGCCCTGGGCCAACAGCGCCATGGACGGTTACGCCCTACGCCTGGCTGATTGCAATGGCC
>NZ_PGLR01000105.1 GCF_002803095.1 Pseudomonas sp. ZH-FAD
GCTTCCTGCAAAAGGGCCTCGGAGTGTTCGCTGATGCGGCTGGCCAACCCGCTACCGCGACGGCGCGGCGTGCCCGATGCTGTGGAGGCTTGTTCGCCAAATGACGCATCGACCACTTCATCGGCATCGGCTGCAGCCGATGCCGACTCTTCTCCGATGCGGAAGAAATCGCTGCCGAGAAAATCTTCGAACAGGCCGCTGCGCGAGCCGAAAAGGGCTTCCAGCGGGGAAATGGCGCGTTTTTGCTGGCGCACCAGTTGGCGGTAGTGATCGTCACACAACAGCATGGTGGTGAGGCGACCATTGAGATTGGCTTCCACCCGCGCCGTGGCGGGTTGGCCGCAGATTTGACATTGCTTCCTGGCCATGCGGACGCTCCTTGGTCATTGAGATGACGAGGGCCGCAGGCCGCGGCACCTCGTCTCCTGGTGGGACTTCGTGGCGACCGCAATGGAAATATCCGACTCAGCTTCAATCGGAATCGAACGGCCGTGCTTCGGTGCACTTGCTTCGCGCTTCGAATCCTGGTTGGCATCGTCGGGCAGGTTCAGTGCACACTGGAAACTGCCGTAGGGAAGTTCGACACGAGAAAAGCCGTTTCGCTCTTCTCTTGCTCCTGGCGCTTTCACCTCGCACCATCGGCACGTCGTTGTCGGGCGTGATCTGGATGTCCTTTTCCTCGACACCGAGACCGTCGAGGGAAATCCTGTGCTGCTTACCGGTTTTCTGAATATCCAACGCCAGCTTCAGCATGCCTAGCCAATCGAACGGCAAGCGCGGCATGACAAGCGCCGGAAAACCAAATCCAGCCAAGCCCAAGGGGTTTGCTGCTGCTACTTGACAAAGTCTGCGCCTCGCAGGCTAGAAGTCAAGGAAAGTTCTAGCTTAAAGGCGGATGCGAGAATGGGGTTTGCGAGGCTCGCTTGAGCACTACAGTGCAAGCGGCGGCCGGGGCCGGCTTGACGGGTGATCATCCGTGGCAGGAACGTTTCATGACATGACGCTGGCAGTAACGTCGATCGACTACCTTGCTGATCAGATCGACTGCGGATGAGTGCGAGGAATGCGGACCAAGCTACGCCGTAGAAAAAACTCGTAAGCGCTTGATTGTAAATGGTGCCCGAAGCCGGACTCGAACCGGCACGCCCTTGCGAGCGAGAGATTTTAAGTCTCAAGCTGATCCCTTATTTAACAAGCACTTAGGCAATTATCAGTTCCGCAAGCCGAGCAAAAAGAGTGCTCTGCAGGCCAGTAATTGCGCAGGCCTTCAGAAAGTTGCGGAACGGTTTTCATCGCTTCCTTCCCGCTCGTCCTGGGCAAATAAATCTCCGTCCCTCGCAGTCCCCTAGCCCTCAGGCCCCTTCCCTCATGGATATCAAGACCTTCATCGGCAGAGTGATCGTCCTGCTCAACGAGAGCAAAATGCGCACCGGCCTGCTGCGGCATTGCCACGTGCTGGCCGGGCTTCAAAACACCACCGTCGACGAAATACAGGTCTTCGATCAGCTGGCGCCGCCCCAAGCACTGCGGCCGAGTTGACAGCGTTGCTGTCCACCTCTGATCCAGAGGTCCGCCATGGCTGAGTTCAAATCCTGCGTTGTACCTTTACCGCTGCAGCGAAGCCCGCTGCATGAATCCGAGCGCTCTCCCCTAACGGAGGAAGACAGGAAGGCTCTGCTGGGGCACAAGAACGGTAGCATCACCAGTCACTACTCAGCCGCCGAGTTGGGCAAACTGATCGATGAAGCCAACAGGATTTCGGCTACCGACTCGCGCGGGCCGGCCCTGACAATTTTGAAGAGGATGGCAGGATGAAAGAAAGTCCCGCAAAGTCCCTACGCTTCTACGCGTGAAGCGCCCATAAAAAAATCCAGTCACTGCTAAATGACTGGATTTTCTAGGGATTTTTTGGTCGGGACGGAGTGATTCGAACACTCTACCCCTTGCACCCCATACAGGTAACAACCTGTTCAATCAGATTCAACCAAATCCAATAAACAATTGCAAAGGCCTTGATTTTACTGGCCTGCAGCCATTTCATCGTCCAAAATAGCACGATGTGATTCGAAGAAAGCCGATCTCAATTGGCAACGAATTGGCAACCAGAGAATCTCAATTGGCAACCAATTGGCAACGGGGAAGCTGACCATATGGCCAAGATCACAGACCGCCAGATGACGGCCAAACCCGGTGCGAACGATAAGTGGCTTAGCGAAGTCGCCATCTGGGGGCATGGCAGCCTGGTAGCTCGCATAACACCCAGCGGTGAGCGGCTCTTTTATTTCCGCTACACAAACAGCAGCAGTGAACGCATCACCTTCCCCATAGGCACGTACAGCCGCGATGGTAGCGAGGGCACAATGACCCTGGCAGAGGCAGGACAGCGAGCCAAGGAGCTAGCAGGACTCCACAAGTCTGGGGTAAGGGATATAAAAGAGCATTTAGAGGCCGAGGAAGCTGCTCGTGTGGCAGCTCGTGATGCTGAACTTGCACGGATTGCTGCGGAGCAAGCAGCGCTGGAGGAAGCCAAATCCCGACAGGCAGCCAGGAAAACCGTCCAAAATTTGTTCGATCACTGGGCCAATGTCGACCTAATCAACCGCAAGGACGGTGGTGCAGAAGTTCGCCGGATGTTCGAAAAGGATGTCTTGCCTTATCTCGGCAAGCTTGCAGTCGAAGACGTGAAAAAAGGTCACATCACGGAAGTTACTGATGCGCTGCTTGCGCGCGGCGTTAACCGAATGGCGAAGATGATCTTCAGCCTGATGCGACAGATGTTCAGATTCGCAGTAGACCGGGACCTAATTGATCACGACCCTACTTCGAGCATTCGCAAAGCTAAGATCGGAGGTAAAGAGGTCGAGCGTGATCGCGTTTTGAGCGAGGAAGAAATCCGCACATTAGCAAAGCTCGCCCCTGAGGCAGGTCTGCTTCCATCCTCAGAGGCTGCGATTTGGATTGCTCTATCGACCTGCTGCCGCATTGGTGAACTACTAAATGCTCGATGGGAAAATGTCGACCTCGAAAAAGCAAACTGGCATATCCCTGGTGAACAATGAATCGCCCCTAGTTCCGTAGACACCTCCAAGCCTCATAATGAGGCCCATCAGGAGGTGCCATGAGCAACCAGCGTTACCCCGAAGAATTCAAGATCGAAGCGGTCAAGCAAGTCACC
>NZ_PGLR01000106.1 GCF_002803095.1 Pseudomonas sp. ZH-FAD
CCTGCGTCGCTGCGCTCCGACTGCCCGGCCGGATGGCCGTGGAACAGGTGGCCAGATGGCCCTGGAATGCCTGGCCAGATGAGAGCGGACTGGGTGGCCGGATGGCGTGGAATCCGCATGCTGATCCAGCAAGATGCCTTCGATGCCCTGCTTGAGCCTGTCACGCTCATGTCCAGGGCAGGACTCACTGATACCCTAGATGCCCACGCCATGCGCGCGATGCTCGCCAGCCTGGAGGAGGCCCGCAAACAGATTGCGGCACTGGAGGACATTAACTACGCCCAACTGATCAGCTGGCTGGTCAACTTGGCGGTTAGCCGAAAGATCATTCGCCTGAAAGTTGCTGAGCGAGGGGAATGATATGTCGCCACCTGAAATCAAGCATTCGATGTACTGGCCACGTTTAAGTGTTATGGACTTTGTGACCCTTAAAGAGTCCATGCAGACCAGCTTCTCTGCGGAGTACCCGGTGTCCGCCCTAGGGTTGAGCGATCTGAATTTTGTCATCAATGCGCCGCTCGATTACCGCCCGCCCGCAAATGGCGCGCTCGCTACGCTTTACTTCGACCAGACCGATCGCGCTCGCGTCTTGCCGGAGAATACGTATCAGGTCAGATGCCCACACACCCTGAATGCGTGTGAATTCATCAGCTGGTCCGAGCAAGCCATCGATATGATTCGCTTGGCGCTGATGCACAACGGGGTTGTGGGCATAGATTTGATGGACCTAGTCAATAGCCTACGAAACAGTGCCAGTCGGAAGTTGGTGATACACATCATCACCTATGACGATCCCCTAGAAGTGCCATGGAAAGCGCTCCAGCAGTGCCGTTTCAAGACCCTTTTTGCCTCTCTGTTTGCAGGTCCGGATTTATCGTTGCGGAGTTACTCTGCCCTTGGCTGCGCCCTGGAAGAACTCAATCCGAACGTTGATGATTTGAAGCTGGCTGCAACCGCCAGCCACAAAAACGCCCTACCTGTGCTGATGCTCTTAGGAGAGCTTGAAATTTGAGGCCTTATCGCGCTGGGTAAAAAGCTACCAAGTCAACATGCGACACATTACGTCGCAATGACCCATCACAATACCTCCATAGTCACAGGAGGACTCGCCATGCCAAAGCCTACTCGCAAATCCGGCCCCCACAGTCACGATACATGCCCGCTGGCTATAGCGTGGATGTTCAAGTTGATGCTCGACTGTTCTGGCCATCGTGGCTTTATCAACCACTGCTGCTTCAGTGATGATGATGTCGCCCGTGAGCTGGGGGTCTACTGGCTGATTGAAGATGACGACAGTGAAGAGGAAGACGCGGTGCCGGTACCGGTCTTTCTCACCCATAGATCCGGGCCCTCGAAAAAAGCTCGCAAACCTAGCTTCCACGAACGCACGCTGGCCGCGCTGCGTGCGGAGCGCAAGCTTTTCGACAAAGCCTTCC
The DNA here is from genome assembly GCF_002803095.1 of Pseudomonas sp. ZH-FAD. Lineage (GTDB taxonomy): Bacteria > Pseudomonadota > Gammaproteobacteria > Pseudomonadales > Pseudomonadaceae > Aquipseudomonas. Next base: position 1,437 of record NZ_PGLR01000106.1, read on the forward strand.
CTAACCCCTCACTGCCAGACAACCTCCAGGCAAATCTGGAGAATCTCGCGCTGCTAATTGGTCTGGATGAAATTGAGCAGAAGCTGATCGGCTTCTGCTCATTGATGAATACTGACACTCTGCTGGACGACTGTTGCAACCAGCTCGGCTACATCGGCTTTAACCGCCTAACGAGGGTGCTGAGCATCCTGCTGGACGTCCCGCAGAATGACTTGCGCGTACGGCTGTCGGGAGAGGGGCGCCTGGTGCAGTCGGGCTTGATTGAAACCAACCTGCGCAGCAGTGCGCGAAATCACGTGTCTGATTTGTTGGGCTTCAACAACAAAGACCTACTGTTTTCAGTGCGTCACCATCAGGGCAGTGCCATCGGACTCTTTCAGAGCGCCTTTCGTCCGACCCCTGATAGCTTGTTGTGTGCCGATGACTTTACCCACCTCAGTGTACCCCTGAATATCGCCCGCCCCTATCTGCAACAGGTACTGGAGGAAAAGAAGCTGGGGGTGAACATTCTGATCTATGGCCCGCCCGGCACAGGCAAAAGTCAGCTCACCCGCATGCTGGCAAACGAACTATGCGCCGAGCTCTATGAGATTGCCTGCACGGATAACAATGGCGATCCGATTGATCGCCGCGGACGGCTGTGCGCCCTTCGCTCAGCGATGTCCGTACTCGGCCAGCAAAAGACGCTGCTGGTGCTGGATGAGATTGAAGATCTGTTTAGTGGCAGCAGCGAGCTGGCCATGCTGGCCGGCCAGGAGCGGCAGAAGGGCTGGATCAATCGCATGCTGGAGGAGAACCCCATCCCCTGCTTTTGGCTCACCAATAACATGGCGGCCGCAAAAACTGAGTGCAACACCCGACCATTTCGGTAAGGTGTTGCCCCATGTCCTATCACGAACTCAGCGCCACAGAGCGCGTCACGATCCAGATCGGCCTGTGCAATGGC
>NZ_PGLR01000107.1 GCF_002803095.1 Pseudomonas sp. ZH-FAD
CCATTGCACAGGCCGATCTGGATCGTGACGCGCTCTGTGGCGCTGAGTTCGTGATAGGACATGGGGCAACACCTTACCGAAATGGTCGGGTGTTGCACTCAGTTTTTGCGGCCGCCCTTATTCAAAACTTCGAACAGCCTTGCCAGTTCAATTTCAGCTCGACTACGCTCTGATTCAATTTGCTTGATATGTACTGGATCAGAAAGATCAACAATAAACTCCCTGCATCCCTTACCAGAACTCCCAGTCAGGCACTTAAGATGAAATTCACAAGGCTTCAAATTGATATCTCGGAAGCAATGCCCGAGCGGACCGTAATGTACGGTTTGCAGCATATCATTCAAGAAAATCTGCAGGTCCTCGGCGGGAATATCATTTTCAGACCACGTCTTGACCTTATTTGCCAGATCTCCAATAAATCGGGACTGCTCTGACAGCATCAGTTCACTGACTTTCGCGGCGCGCTCCTTTGCAGTCTGATGGTCATAGTGGTCGCCTTGGCCATCAGTCCTTCCCATCCACTTATTCACGATGCTTGCGGCCAAGCCAGCCCGGAAGAGTGAATTAGTTTGCCAATGTCGCCCCTTGTGAGTCTGAAACGTCATTAAAATCTCTTCATCGACAGTAACGCCGTAGCGGATAAAAGCTGACTGCCCCTGCCTAGCTGGCTTTATTGCATACAATACGGAAAAATAACTAAGAATACATGGAATCTGCTCGTTATACACACCCCCAAGATTGCTTGGCACAACGAACAAATAGTCAGAAACTTTCTGGTTAATGCCAAGCGCGGCCGAACTGATCTCAACTCCTTCAGCCAAAAACTCCTCTCTAATCTCCTGGATTAGCTCGGAATTAACCTTAGTATTGACTGAAACAAAAGTATCTACGACTGCATCTTTAATGCTAGCCTGCTCAACTAAAAAACCAGATACGGCACGGTACTTTAGGCCAGAACTGACAGCCGAAGGCCTATAGAAGTGTTTTCGACCTTCGGAAATCCGCAGGAAGGAGTAAAAGCTACTCAAACTCCCACCGGCAATAGAAGTCATGGTTTTTTGGTTAAAGAGTTCTGGAAATAAATCCTCAGCATAATTTATCGGGATATACGTCTCGAAATCATACCCACCGCTAACGATGATACCCATCGCCGCCACTGCGTCGGCACAATTTAGATAGACCACTCTTTTTCCTTGCGGACAGGATTCGCCTGTGAAGGCAAAAGCCTCCACCGAAGTCATAATCTTAAACTTCAACCGCTCATTAAGAGCGTAGGTATCTTTGGATCGACTTCCTTCGGGCTTCCGCTCATGGAGAACCTCGAAGAACTCATCATAAAAAAGCAAACCGCGCCTGAGCTCAATCAACTCAGCTATACGATTCTTGACATCACGCCCCTGCACATAATGTGTACGCTTCACTTTACCGAGGGGTTTAGATACCACGTTAAAGCCATTGTTACTGTAAAACTTAAAGAGCGAACAAGAATCATGGGCTGTAGATGCGAAAGGTAAATACTCACGGAGCCTCTTAAGCTCGATCAGTTCATCATCAGGAAGGTGCTTCAGAACACGCAATCTGCTTTCAGTCGTTGAAACATTAGACTCTATCGCTTGAGAAAGGCGAGTTAGGGCAGACTCAACACTAAGATTAATCTTCTCTACCCTAGCTAGAAAGCGATCATCCAAGCTTTGTGCAAAAGTTCCATCTTCGATGCTCATGGCCCGCTTTCTGAAGGGTTCGCAAATGGCGTCAATCCTGTCCACTGCATCGCGCAATGCGGCTCTCCAGATGGTCGGTACATACCTAGCAACTGGCTCAGAGCCTTTTTCTGTCCATACCCGGCAATACATCTCACCGTTCATCGTTAGCAGGCAGTTCTTAGGTAACCGCAGAACTTCTCCAATCCTTAGGCCCAGCCCATACTGAAATGCCTGAGTCAAAACCGAAAGCATATCCATTTGTGCGCGAAAGCTACCATCCCACTGCTCTTGTACAGCCCATTTCAAAGAGATAATTGCTTTCACTAACTCAGGAAGTGGCAACTTACGATCAAGCGCGACACGTCCATACTGATCCCGCTCCTGAAGATCTTTTGTCCCGGCGGTTGCAGAAGCTGAGTGCAACACGGTTACTGGATTGAAGCAGGTGCATCATGCTGCAACGCCACTACTTCTGTCATGACCTCAATCGGGCATTTCCAATTGAAGCGCTTGC
>NZ_PGLR01000108.1 GCF_002803095.1 Pseudomonas sp. ZH-FAD
ATCGCCCATATCCCGCAGCCCTACTGGTTCGGTGAAGGTGGCGATATGAGCCCGGAGGCCTTCGGCATCTGGGCCGCCGACCAGTTGGAGAAGAAGATTCTCGAGCTGGGCGAAGAGAATGTCGCGGCGTTCATTGCCGAGCCGATCCAGGGCGCTGGCGGCGTGATCATCCCGCCGGACAGCTACTGGCCGCGCATCAAGGAAATCCTCGGCAAGTACGACATCCTGTTCGTCGCCGACGAAGTGATCTGCGGTTTCGGCCGTACCGGCGAGTGGTTCGGCAGCCAGTATTACGATCTCAAGCCTGACCTGATGACCATCGCCAAGGGCCTTACCAGCGGCTACGTGCCGATGGGCGGGCTGATCGTCAGCGACAAGGTGTTCGAGGTGATCGAGGCGCACGGCGATTTCAACCATGGTTTCACCTATTCCGGCCATCCGGTGGCGGCAGCGGTGGGCCTGGAGAACCTGCGCATTCTCAAGGAAGAAGGCATCGTCGAGCGGGTCAAGGCCGAAACCGCGCCTTACCTGCAAAAGCGCCTGCGTGAGCTGGCAGATCACCCGCTGGTGGGTGAAGTGCGTGGCGTCGGCATGCTTGGTGCCATAGAGTTGGTGCAGGACAAGGCCACGCGCAAGCGCTTCTCCGGTGAGGTGGGCGTGGGCATGGTCTGTCGCGGCCACTGCTTCAACAACGGCCTGATCATGCGCGCCGTGGGCGACACCATGATCATTGCGCCGCCTCTGGTGATCAGCCAGGCGGAAGTGGATGAGCTGGTGGAGAAAGCGCGCAAGTGCCTGGACCTGACCTGGGAGCAGGTGCGTGGCTTGGCGTAAGCTCGCAGTACGGTGGGAGGGGCTTTAGCCGCGACAGGAACAACCCACAGCTAAAGCGCAATGCCGCCCCCACAAAAAAGCGAAACCCCGCGACCGGTAACGGTGGCGGGGTTTCGTTTTTCAGCCGCTTACTTGAGGCTGTTTTTCAACGTCTGTGCTGCCTGATCCATGGCGGAGCGTACCGCCGGGACTTCGGACACCACATTGAGCAGGCCGTAGTCGTGGATCATGCCGTTGTAGCGCACGGCGGTCACCGGTACGCCGGCGGCGTTCAGGCGGCGAGCGTAGGCTTCGCCTTCGTCGCGCAGCACGTCCATCTCGGCGGTCTGCACCAGTGCTGGCGGCAGGCCTTTGAGTTGTTCCAGGCTGGCGCGCAGTGGCGAGGCATAGATCTCGTTACGCTGCTTCGGGTCGGTCGTGTAGTTGTCCCAGAACCATTCCATCATGCCGCGGGTCAGGAAGTGGCCTTCGGCGAACTGGTTGTAGGAGCCATTGTTGAAGTTGGCGTCGGTCACCGGCCACAGCAGCACCTGGGCGCGCAGTTTCGGCGTCCCGGCTTCCTTGGCCTTGATGGCCACCACGGCGGCCATGTTACCGCCAACGCTGTTGCCGGCCACTGCCAGGCGCGAGCCGTCGACACCGATCTGGCTGCCGTTGTCAGCCACCCACTTCGTGGCGGCATAGGCCTGGTTGATCGCGGTCGGGTACTTGGCTTCCGGCGACGGCGTGTAGTCGACGTAGATTGCAGCGGCGCCAGAGCCTACTACCAGGTCGCGGATCAGGCGTTCGTGGGTCGGATAATCACCCAGTACCCAGCCACCGCCGTGGAAGAACATGAAGCCCGGCAGAATACCGCGAGCGCCTTCAGGACGTACCACCTTGAGGGTGAGCGACTGGCCATTAACCTGGATCACCTTGGTGTCCACGATAATGCCGGACAGGTCCACCTTGACGCTGGCCTGAGCGCCTACCAGTACGGCGCGGGCGTCTTTCGGCGAGAGGGTTTCCAACGGCTGACCGCCACCGGCTGCCAGGGCATCGAGGAAGCCCTGGGTGTTGCGCTCCACGCCGGGGCTGCCGGCGGCGAAGCTGCTGTTGATGGCCAGGGCGAGCAACCCGGCAGTCAGAGTGCGAGAAAATTTCATGGTCAAACTCCTGTCGATCAGTTGGGCGGCTGGTTGTCAGTTCTGGTTGGTGCAAACGCTGGAGAGTTGTTCGTAGTCGAGAACTTCCACGTCACCCGCGCTGTTGCGGTAGGTCATCGTTGCCGTGACCACTTCGCACTGCGAGCTGTTGGGCACGTCGATGGAAATCACCTTGGCGATATCCAGCTTCTGGCC
>NZ_PGLR01000109.1 GCF_002803095.1 Pseudomonas sp. ZH-FAD
TGGTGCGCCAGGCATGGCGCGTAGCGCCGTGACTGGCGCTGTCGGGTTCACTGTGGTGGTGAGCCTGGCGACTTGGAGGTGAAAGTCCTCTACACACCCGGCAAGGGGAAGTGTTAGCTGAAGGCAAGGGTGTCGCGGGCGACTGCGAATCTGAAGGAAGCCCGAGGCAAAATGCTGGCCTGACGAACAGGAAGCGGATGAGGCGGCGCAGCGGGGTGAGGTGGCCATAATCGCCAAAGCCCGATACTTGCACGGAACGCTGCGACGTAGATCCGACAGGCATAAGCAGGAAGGTCGCGCGAATTACCCTGGGAGATCTGTACGCTTGCCATTGTGCTACCGATTGTCGAGAGGCGACGGGATGGGCGTGCAGAAGTCAGCCGAGGCCGTAGTAAGTGGCGGTCAACCACGCCATCAAGGGCCGAACAGGTCATGCCGCCAGTAGGCGTCAGCGTCTCGTCGATAACCGAAATGCAGAAATTTCTCCAAGAGAAGACTGTCACCCCGAGTCCCGGCCAGAGGCCGAGGATGACGCCTGACAGCGCAGAGGTATCGACGGCGTCGGTGACGTGGACGAACGCGGAGCCGGACACGCTGATGGAGCGGGTGCTTGCACCGGCGAATCTCAAGCGTGCGTATCAGCGCGTGGTCAGCAACAAGGGGGCGCCGGGTGCCGATGGCATGACGGTCGCCGACTTGGCAGGCTACGTGAAACAGTATTGGCCCATCCTGAAGGTCAGGCTGCTGGCAGGTGAATACCATCCCCAGGCAGTGCGGGCGGTCGAAATTCCCAAACCGCAGGGCGGTATGCGGCAACTGGGCATTCCCAGTGTCGTGGATCGCCTGATCCAGCAAGCCCTGCTGCAACAGCTCACGCCGATCTTCGATCCGCTGTTCTCGGACTATAGCTACGGCTTCCGTCCGGGCAGAAGCGCTCACCAGGCTGTCGAGATGGCCCGCACCCATGTGGCGGCGGGTCATAGGTGTTGCGTGGAACTCGATCTGGAGAAGTTCTTTGATCGGGTCAACCACGACATCCTGATGTTCTGTGTTGAGCGCCATGTCGAAGACAAACAGGTGCTCAGACTCATCCGCCGTTACCTCGAAGCGGGCGTCATGTCGGGCGGGGTTGTCAGCCATCGGCAGGAGGGGGCGCCGCAAGGCGGCCCGCTTTCGCCGCTGCTGTCGAACATCCTGCTCGATGAACTCGACCGTGAGTTGGAGCGGCGAGGCCATCGCTTCGTGCGCTATGCCGATGACGCGAACATTTATGTCCGTAGTCCGCGTGCTGGCGAACGAGTGCTGGCCAGTGTCGAGCGGTTCCTGAATCACCGTCTGAAACTGAGACTGAATCGGGACAAGAGTCGAGTGGCTGGGTCGTGGAAATGCGACTACCTGGGGTATGGGATGAGTTGGCACTCGCAGCCTAGACTGCGAGTGGCAACCATGAGCCTGCGCCGTGTGCGCGACCGTCTCAGGGAACTGCTGCGAGGGGTGCGGGGCCACAAGATGGCGAATGTCATCGAGCGGGTAAACCCGGTGCTGCGAGGCTGGGCAGGCTACTTCAAGCTCAGCCAGAGCAAGCGTCCACTGGAAGAGCTGGATGGCTGGGTCAGGCACAAACTTCGCTGTGTCATCTGGCGGCAATGGAAGCAGCCCTCTACGAGGGCGCGCAACCTGATGCGCCTGGGATTGAGCGAGGAGCGTGCCTGCAAGTCGGCCTTCAATGGCCGAGGTCCGTGGTGGAACTCAGGAGCGCCGCATATGAATCAGGCGCTGCCGAAGAAGCTATGGGACAGACTTGGACTGGTCTCGATACTGGATACGATCAATCGGCTTAACCGCATGGCCTGAACCGCCGTGTACGGAACCGTACGCACGGTGGTGTGGGAGGACGGCGGCCGTGAGGCCGCCTCCTACCCGATC
>NZ_PGLR01000010.1 GCF_002803095.1 Pseudomonas sp. ZH-FAD
AACCCGCCATCATCGGGTGGCGGGTTGCACCCGCCCTACGGAGAAAGACGCAGCCGTTGCCCGGCCAGTTGCAGGGTCAGCTCGTAGGGTGGGCTTTAGCCCACCAACGGTGGTGGGCGTGGGCTGAAGCGGGTCGCCGCCCGGTCCACCCTACAAGGAAGCAGGCAGCAACAATTACAGGCGCAGGCGCTGTCCGGCTAACTGCAGGGTCAGCATGGCGAGCTCGCTCCACGGATCACCGGGCGCCTGACCCTTGATCTGCGCGTCGATCAACTGCGCCTGCTGCAACAGCTCGCCCCAACGTTTGCTGCTGTGACGCTGCAAGGCCTTGGAAACCAGCGGCCGGCGTTTGTCCCAGACGGGCGGGCGGGCGCTGGAGAAAGCCTTGTCCAAGGGGATGCCCTGGCTCTGCTGGTGGGCGATGCCGGCCAGCAGGCGAATCTCGCGCGCCAGCGCCCAGAGGATCACCGGGGTTTCCACGCCCTCGCCACGCAGGCCTTCGAGCATGCGCAGGGCATGGGTGGCGTCACCACCGAGGGCGCAGTCGATCAGGCCGAAGACGTCGAAGCGGGCGCTGTCGGCCACTGCTGCTTGCACGGTCTCGGCGTCGACCTGATTGCCTTCGGCGAGCAGCTTCAGCTTTTCCACTTCCTGGGCGGCGGCCAGCAGGTTGCCTTCTACCCGTGCGGCGATCATTTCCACCGCATCGGCGCTGGCGCTCAGGCCGGCCTGCGCCAGGCGCTGGCGAATCCACTGGGGCAACTGGTTGGCGTCTACCGGCCAGATCTGGATGAACTGGCTCACCTGGCCGTCGATCAGGGCCTTGGCCCATTTGGATTTCTGCGTGCTGCCGTCGAGCTTGGGCAGGCTCAGCAAGAGGACGGTGTCCTCGGGCGGGCGGGCCAGGTACTCGAGCAGTGCGGCTGTGCCCTTGTCGCCTGGCTTGCCGGAAGGCAGGCGCAGTTCCAATAGGCGTTTCTCGGCGAACAGCGACAGGCTGGCGCCAGCCTGCAGCAGGTTGCCCCAGTCGAAGTTGGCTTCGGCATTGAACACCTGGCGTTCGCCGAACCCCTGCTGGCGGCAGGCATTGCGAATGGCGTCAGCGGTTTCCTGGCACAGCAATGGCTCGTCGCCGCTGATCGCATAGACAGGTGCCAGTGCGCCTTGCAGGTGTTTGCCGAGTTGCGCGGGGGCAAGCTTCATCGAGGTGATGTCATCAGGGGCAGGGCGTCGGGCCGCAGCTGCGGCCCTTGGGCCTTTAGCGGGACGGCAGTTCGATCGGCGACTGCTGCGGCGCGACCTGGCTCTCACGAGCCCGGCGCTGCGCTTCCAGTGCTTCGGCTTCGGCTTTGGCGCGGGCCTCGGCGGTCTGCTGCAGTTGGTCCAGTCGCTCGGGCGTGATCTGCTGCAGGCTAAACATCAGTTGCTGGATCATTTCACGGCGCAGCTCGTTGCGTAGCTGAGCCGCTTCCTGGTCGGAGCCGGCCAGGTTGTTGTCGTCCTGCTGGTAGTAGTTCTGCACTTCCACCTTGTTGCCGGTCAGCAGCAGGTTCTGTGTGCCGCGGATTTCATATTCCAGGCCCATGGTCAGCTCGTACTCGGCGGTACGTGCGCCGCTGCTGTAGCTGGCGCCGCGACGATTCTCGGTCTCGCGGGCGATCACCAGCTTGTAGGGGGCGCCGGAGTAGACGCGAACGTCGTTGTTCTCCAGCACTTCACGTACTTGCTGCACGGTGTCGCCGTAGGCATCGCGCGCGCTGACGTCGAGTTCCTTGAGGGCGAACTGCACATCGCCGGTGCCACGCAGTTGGAAGCCGCATGCGCTGAGCAGGCCAGCCAGGCCGATGACCAGCAGATTCCGTTTCATCATTCTCATATCCCCTTGGCGGATCACGGCGCCACACATGTGTGGCGCCGAGCTTAATCAGTTGGCGACTATGTTGACCAGCTTGCCTGGCACCACGATGACCTTGCGAATGCTCAGGCCTTCGGTGAAGCGCAGGACGTTCTCGTTGGCACGAGCGGCGGCCTCGACGTCTTCGCGGCTGGCGCTTGCCGCAACGATGATCTCGCCGCGCAGTTTGCCATTGACCTGCACCACCAGTGTCAAGCTGTCCTGCACCAGGGCGGATTCATCGACCTGCGGCCATTGCGCATCGATCACCGCATCGGCATGGCCCAGGCGCTGCCACAGCTCATGGCTGATGTGCGGGGTGATCGGTGCCAGCAGCAGAGTGACGATTTCCAGACCTTCGTGCACCAGTGCGCGGTCCTGTTCGGTAGCGGTGGCGGCCTTTTCCAGCACGTTCATCAGGGTCATCACCTGGGCGATGGCGGTGTTGAACTTGTGGTGCTGGCCGATATCGTTGCTGGCCTGCTTGATCGCCAGGTGAATGGCGCGGCGCACGGCTTTCTGCTCGTCGCTGAGAACGGAGACATCCAGCTTGCCCGGCAGGCCGGCGCTGACATGGCCCTGAGCCAGGCGCCAGACACGACGCAGGAAGCGGTTGGCACCCTCGACGCCGGCATCCGACCATTCGCAGCTCATATCGGGCGGCGAGGCGAACATCATGAACAGGCGGCAGGTGTCGGCGCCGTACTGGTCGATCATGTCCTGCGGGTCGACGCCGTTGTTCTTCGACTTGGACATCTTCTCGGTGCCGCCGATCTCAACCGGCAGGCCGTCGCTCTTCAGCTTGGCGCCGATGACCTTGGCCTTGGCGTCACGCTCGACCTCGACGTCGGCCGGGTTGAACCAGTCCTTGCCGCCGTTTTCCAGGGTGCGGTAGTAGGTCTCGGCAACCACCATGCCCTGAGTCAGCAGGTTCTTGAACGGCTCGTTGGAGGAGACCAGGCCCTCGTCGCGCATCAGCTTGTGGAAGAAGCGCGCGTACAGCAGGTGCAGGATGGCGTGCTCGATGCCGCCGATGTACTGATCCACCGGCAGCCAGTGGTTGGCCGCAGCCGGGTCGACCATGCCGCCCTCGTAGTGCGGGCTGGCGTAGCGGGCGAAGTACCAGGAGCTTTCCACGAAGGTGTCCATGGTGTCGGTTTCGCGTTTGGCCGGTGCGCCGCATTTCGGGCAACTGCACTCGTAGAACTCGGGCATCTTCGCCAATGGCGAACCGGCACCGTCCGGCACCACGTCTTCGGGCAGCACCACCGGCAACTGGTCTTCCGGCACCGGCACGTCGCCGCAGCTATCGCAGTGGATGATCGGGATCGGGCAGCCCCAGTAGCGCTGGCGGCTGATGCCCCAGTCGCGCAGGCGGAACTGGGTCTTGCGCGCGCCGTGCTCGCTGGCTTCCAGGTCGCCGACGATGGCGTCGAAGGCGGCGCTGAAGTCCAGGCCATCGTACTTGCCGGAATTGATGGTGGTCAGGCCGGCCTTGTCGCCGTACCAGTCCTGCCAGGTGCTGGCGTCGTAGTCCTTGCCCTCGCCGGTATAGACCTGCGTGATCGGCAGGTCGTACTTGTTGGCGAATTCGAAGTCGCGCTCGTCATGCGCCGGCACGGCCATTACCGCGCCTTCGCCGTAGCCCCACAGCACGTAGTTGGCGACGAATACCGGCAGTTTGTCGCCGGTCAGCGGGTGGATGACGAACTGGCCGGTGGCCAGGCCCTTCTTTTCCATGGTGGCCATGTCGGCCTCGGCCACGGAACCGGCCTTGCATTCGGCGATAAAGGCGGCGATCTGCGGGTTGCCTGCGGCAGCACGCTGGGCCAGCGGGTGTTCGGCGGCCACGGCGACGTAGGTGGCGCCCATCAGGGTGTCGGGGCGGGTCGAGTAGACCTTCAGTTGGCCGTCGATGCCGATGCTGGCGACGTCGTAGTCGAACACGATGTCGGCACCGAAGCTCTTGCCGATCCAGTTGCGCTGCATGGTCTTGACCTGCTCGGGCCAGCCATCCAGTTCATCCAGGCTGCTCAGCAGCTCTTCGGCATAGGCGGTGATCTTGAAGTAGTACATCGGGATTTCGCGCTTCTCGATCAGCGCGCCCGAACGCCAGCCACGGCCGTCGATGACCTGCTCGTTGGCCAGTACGGTCTGGTCCACCGGGTCCCAGTTGACGGTACCGTTCTTGCGGTAGATCACGCCCTTTTCGAACAGGCGGGTGAACAGCCACTGTTCCCAGCGGTAATAGTCCGGCTTGCAGGTGGTGACTTCGCGCGTCCAGTCGATGGCCAGACCCAGCGATTTGAGCTGGGACTTCATGTAGGCGATGTTTTCGTACGTCCATTTGGCCGGCGCCACCTGGTTCTTCATCGCGGCGTTTTCCGCCGGCATGCCGAAGGCGTCCCAGCCCATCGGCTGCAGCACGTTCTTGCCCTGCATGCGCTGGTAGCGCGCGATCACGTCACCGATGGTGTAGTTGCGCACGTGCCCCATGTGTAGCTTGCCGCTGGGGTAGGGGAACATCGACAGGCAGTAGAAGGTGTCCTTGCCGGGCTGTTCGCTGACGACGAAGGATTTCTGCGCGTCCCAGTGGGACTGCGCGGCGGCTTCTATTTCACGGGGCGAGTACTGTTCGTGCATGGCTCTGGCGCTGAAGGAATGGGGCTTGCGGAAAACGTCGTAGCATACATGAGCGCCGTCTATCGAGGGAAACCCAGATTGTGCCGCGTCCGCCGTTTGTCGCGGCGCCGGGCTGCGTGCGGGGCCTTCGCTAAGCTTTATTCAAGGCCCGCGGTTGTCGGGGCTCGCGAGGTGTTAGATGGCGGATGTACGGCAGGCGGAACGGGGTGGTGGCCTTTACGAGCGACTGTTGCAAAGGCTTGCCCTGGCACTGGAGGAAGCCGATACCGCCAGCCGCCTGCATGCCGAGCCGCTGCGCGAGCTGGAGCTCGATGGGTTGAGCCCGGCGGAGCTGGACCTGATTCGTGCCTATCTCAACCGTGACCTGCACTGGCTGCGCGGCTGGCATGCGGCGGCCGAGGAGCTGGCGCTGATCCAACGCCAGCCAATTCGCATGGGCAAGGGCGTCTCCGCTCGTCCGGTGGCCAAGGCCAAGCCCCTGCTCAAGCGGCGCCAGGCTTTGTGTTGTGCTCTGTGCGGTACGCCGGTGACCTGGCAGCGAGGCCAGAATGCCCAGGCCTGTCAGGCTTGTGGTTCGAAGTTGTTTCGCAGTGGCAATCCCCGTTAGCTGCCTCGGCTCGGGCTTCCTGTTTCGCCTTTCCTCCTGCATCCATACAGTCGTCGCCTACGGTTTCAGCAGCCTGCTAGGCTAGGGCGCCCAGGAGGTGCCTGATGCCGATTCGCTACATCCTCAAACAACTGTTGATGCCGCCAGGCGTCCTGCTGCTGCTGATGCTGTTGGGCTGGTGGTTGCGCCGTCGATTTCCCCGGGCGGCGATGGTCTGTTTTGCGACGGGTTTTGGCGGACTCTGGCTGATGAGTCTGCCGGCGGTAATGCAGTGGGGCGCGGGGTTGCTCGAGCGCGAGCCGGTGCTGGAGGAGGCGCAGTGGACGACGCTGGCGCAGCGTGCCGACGCCATCGTGATTCTCGGTGCCGGGCGTGAGCAGAACGATCCGGGCTGGGGGCGCACCGATCAGCCCGGCCTGATGGCGTTGGAGCGCCTGCGCTATGCAGCTCGCCTGGCGCGCGCGTCCGCTCTGCCACTGGCTGCCAGCGGTGGCCTGCATTACGGCCAACCGCCCAGTGAAGCGGCGCTGATGGCCGATGCCATGCGCCGCGATTACGGGCTGGATATCCGCTGGCTGGAGGAGGAGAGCCGCACTACCTGGGAAAATGCGACGCTCAGCGCTGAACTATTGCAGCCTCAGGGTGTGCGTCGTGTGGTGCTGGTAACGCAGGCCTGGCACATGCCGCGTGCCCGCCGGAGTTTCGAGCAGGCCGGCTTCGAGGTGATCACGGCGCCGATGGGCTATCTCAGTGCCGGCTATGAGCGCCCGCTGGGTGGCTGGCTGCCGGAGTCACGGGTTATCTGGCAGAGCAGTCAGTTGCTCAACGAAGCCATCGGCTTGTTGGCCTATCCCATCGTCTACGGCAAGCAGTAGGGCGTACTCGCCGCAGGTAGTACGCCTACGGATTTTGCGTTCCGAGGGCTGGCGGGCTGCTCGCTTCGCTCGCGAGACCGCCCTACAGGGTCTTGGCCATGCGGCTGGCCAGCAGTGCCCAGCCCAGCAACAGGGCGCAGAGAATCGCCAGCGGCCAGATGCGCCATTGCAGATAAGGCGTGAGCCCCTGCATGGGCAGCACTTCACCGTAGAGCACGCCTTGTTCGAACTGCGGCAAGCCGAACTGGATACGGCCCTGCGGGTCGATCACCACGGTCATGCCGTTGTTGGTGGCGCGGATCATCCAGCGTCCTGCCTCGAGCGCGCGCATCTGCGCCATCTGCAGGTGCTGCAGCGGGCCGATGGAGGTGCCGAACCAGGCATCGTTGCTCACCGTCAGGAGGATCTCGCTGTCCGCTGCCAGTGCTGCGGCGAACTCTGGGTAGACCACTTCATAGCAGATGAATGGCGCGATGCGATGCCCCTTGGCCAGCAGCGGTGGCTGGTCGGCCGGGCCGCGGGCGAAGTCGGACATGGGCAGGTCGAAGAAAGCAATCAAGCCGCGCAGCACTTCCTGCAGGGGCACGTATTCGCCGAATGGCACCAGCTTCTGCTTGAGGTAGGTGCCCTGGCCTTCGCCAAAACCGGTGATGGCGTTGTAGTAACGAATCTCCCCACGCTCGTTGGACTGTCGCACCGGCACGCCGGTGATCAGCGCACTGTTGCGGTCACGGGCGAAGCGATCCATCACGCCGATGTAGCCCTGGGCCATGTCCTTGAGCACCGGGATCGCCGTTTCCGGCCAGACCAGAATATCGACCCGCTCGGCACTGAAACTGAGGTCACGGTACAGCGCCAACTGCGCGTTGAGCTGGGCCGGGTCCCATTTCAGGTTCTGCTCGACGTTGCCTTGCACCGCGGCGACCGTAAGACTGTTGCCGGCAACTCGGGTCCAGTTGTGATCCTTCAGCGCCAGGCCGGCGAGCCAGGGGCTCAGCAGCAGAAGCAGGGCGCAGATGTAGCGCGGTTTGTGCGGACGCAGGCGCTCTAGGTTGATGATCAGCGCTGCCGACAGGGCGATGACGAAGGATGACAGCCAGACGCCGCCGACGGGCACCAGACCGGCCAGCGGTCCGTCTAGCTGGCTGTAGCCGGCATACAGCCAGGGGAAACCAGTGAGGAACCAGCCGCGCAACACTTCCTGGGCGACCCATAGCGCGGCGAACGCCAGGGCGTCGGCCAGTGGCGCTTCGTTGCGGCGTATCCAGCGCGCCCAGAGAGCGGCCGTCAGGGCGAAGAACAGGCCCAGGCCGGCGACGAAGCCCAGGGTGAGAATGCCGGCCAGTGCCGGTGATGCAGCACCATAGTCATGGATGCTGACATATACCCAGCTGGTACCCGCGGCGAACAGACCGAAGCCGTAGCTCCAACCGCGCAGCGCTGCCTGGCCGGGGCGTAGGTGGCGCAGACCGAAATAGAACAGGGCAATGGACAGCACGGCCAATGGCCAGAGGTCGAAAGGGGCGAGCGCCAGGGTGGTCAGGGCGCCTGCACCGCAGGCGAGCAGGTGACCGGGCCAGCCCGGACGAGTGATCCATTGCAGCATGAGCGGGTCCTTGGGAATCGGGGTGGCGCAAGGGTAGGGGCAGGCAGTGGCAGGCGGCAAGTGCCAGGGCTGTTCTGAAAAAGCCATTTATCGCCACTCCCGCAGATGCGGGAGCCTAGGTGATTCGCAGGTTCTGGATGCGCGCCTGCGCGGGTATGACGGCTTTTTCAGTGCCGGATGCATCCGGGGAGGCTCGGTTGCCATCCCCGGATAGCAGCCGTCAGCGGCTGACTGGCGTCAGGCGCAGCAGGTGGATGCGACGGCTGTCGGCGTTGAGCACGCGGAAGCGAAACTCGCCGATCTCGGTGACTTCGTTGCGCTTGGGCAAGTGGCCGAACGCGCTCATCACCAGACCGCCGACGGTGTCGTACTCGTCGTCGGAGAACTGGCTGTCGAAGGTTTCGTTGAAGCTGTCGATGGGCGTCAGTGCCTTGATCAGGTAGTCGCCGGAGGGCAGCGGCTTGATGTAGCCGTCTTCCTCGACATCGTGCTCGTCCTCGATGTCACCAACGATCTGCTCGAGCACGTCCTCGATGGTCACCAGGCCGGCGACGCCGCCGTATTCGTCGATGACCACGGCCATGTGGTTGTGGTTGGCGCGGAATTCACGCAGTAGCACATTCAGGCGCTTGGACTCGGGCACGAAGGTGGCCGGTCGCAGCAGGTCCTTGATGTTGAAGTTGGGTTGTTCACCCTGCAGGATCAGCGGCAGCAGATCCTTGGCCAGAAGGATGCCGATGACGTCGTCGAGGCTCTCGCCGACCACCGGGTAGCGCGAGTGCGCTGCGTCGATGATGGCGGGCAGGAATTCGCGGGGCGTCTGGCTGGCCTTGATGCTGATCATCTGCGAGCGCGGCACCATGATGTCGCGTACCTGCAGGTCGGCGACCTGAATGGCGCCTTCTACGATGGCCAGTGCTTCGCTGTCGAGCAGCTTGTTCTGGTGGGCTTCGCGCAGGACTTCCAGCAATTCCTGGCGGTTTCTCGGCTCATGAGCAAAAGCCTGGGTCAGCTTGTTGAACCAGGACTTCTGCTCGTTGCTCGATCGGTCTTCGCTCATGGCGTTTTACTCGGGGTCCTTGTCAGGAAAAGTTATTTGCTATCTATGTGTCAGCTGTTGAGGTCGCAATCAGGCTTTTGTAGGAGCCGCGTCCTCGCGGCGAATGGATCGGGCGCACCGATGTCGTGCTGTCGCCACGATCCTTTCGCGCCGGGGCGGCGCTCCTGCATAGCGTTTCATGATCACGTCATTCGTCTTCCGCATAAGGGTCAGGATGACCCAGTTCGGCGAGCAATTGTCGTTCCAGTTCTTCCATCTCGAGGGCTTCGTCTTCCTCGATATGGTCATAGCCCAGCAGGTGCAGGCAACCGTGGATCACCAGGTGGGCCCAGTGCGCTTCCGGTGTCTTGCCTTGCTCGGCAGCTTCGCGCTCGACCACTGGTACGCAGATCACCAGGTCGCCCAGCAGCGGAATGTCGAGGATTCCGTCGGGAATCTCGGCAGGGAAAGACAGGACGTTGG
This sequence comes from Pseudomonas sp. ZH-FAD, assembly GCF_002803095.1. Taxonomy (GTDB): domain Bacteria; phylum Pseudomonadota; class Gammaproteobacteria; order Pseudomonadales; family Pseudomonadaceae; genus Aquipseudomonas. The sequence goes on from NZ_PGLR01000010.1 coordinate 9,148, forward strand.
TAGCGTAGTCCTTGTGCCGCCAGGTGTGGTTCAGCTCGCGGCCTTCGGCTTCATCGACCAGGCGGATGGTCAACTCGGAGTCGGCCGTACGCTGGCGCAGCGCCAGTTCGCACCAGCGGCGCAGCTGCGCCTCGTCCGGGTGCTGGCCGTCAGTGGCCAGTTGCAGGTCGAGCTCAAGCATCGTGGCTGTCGACCTTGCCGTGCAGGCGCGCGTCGTGGCGCTCGTAGGCTTCGACAATGCGCTGCACCAGCGGGTGACGCACCACGTCCTTGGGCTTGAAGTGGGTGAAGCTGATGCCTGGCACGTCGCGTAGCACGTCGATCACGTGGGTCAGGCCGCTCTTGGTGCCGCGCGGCAGGTCGACCTGGGTGATGTCGCCGGTGATCACCGCGGTGGAGCCGAAACCGATACGGGTGAGGAACATCTTCATCTGCTCGACGGTGGTGTTCTGACTCTCGTCGAGAATGATGAAGCTGTTGTTAAGGGTGCGGCCGCGCATATAGGCCAGCGGCGCGACCTCGATCACCTGCTTCTCGATCAGCTTGGCCACGTAATCGAAGCCGAGCATTTCGTAGAGCGCGTCGTACAGCGGGCGCAGGTAGGGGTCGATCTTCTGTGCCAGGTCGCCGGGCAGGAAACCGAGCTTCTCGCCGGCTTCGACCGCTGGGCGTACCAGCAGGATGCGTCTTACCTGCTCGCGCTCCAGCGCGTCCACCGCGCAAGCCACGGCCAGGTAGGTCTTGCCGGTGCCGGCCGGGCCGATGCCGAAGTTGATGTCGTTGTCGAGGATGGCCTTGACGTAGCGCTGCTGATTGACGCCACGTGGCTTGATCACCCCCTTCTTGGTGCGCAGGGCGACCTGCGGCAGGTTGCTGGGGTTGACCAGTTCCTCGACGCCGGATTCCTGCAGGTACAGGTGCACCAGGTCGGGCGACAGCTCGGTAGCTTTGGTTTCGCGGTACAGCTTGCGCAGCAGGGTTTCGGCGGCCTGGGTCTTTTCGGCGGCGCCGAGCATCTCGAACTGGTTGCCACGGTTGCGGATTTCCAGACCGAGGCGCTCTTCGATCAGGCGCAGATGCTCGTCGAACTGGCCGCAGAGATTGGCGAAGCGGCGGGCCTCGAAGGGTTCGAGGGTGAAACGATGAGGTTCTAGAGAGGTGTTCAAGGTGATGGTGTGATCGTCACTTGTCTGGGTATTGAAAGGCAGCATAACGCCGGGCGCCCACAACGCAAAGTGGGGGCGCCCGCTACGTTAGTGGAGGGTGTCGGCATCCAGCAGGGTGCCGCGCAGCGAATGGGGCAGGGCGTCGTCGATATGCGCGTCGACGAACTGGCCGATCAGGCGCGGATTGTCGCAGCGGAAATTGACGATGCGGTTCTGCTCGGTGCGGCCCTGGAGCATGCCCGGGTCCTTCTTCGAGTAGTCGCTGACCAGGATGCGCTGCACCGTGCCGACCATGCGCCGGCTGTTCTCGAAGCCGTTCTGGTTGATGCGGTGCTGGAGCAGGGCCAGACGCTGCTTCTTCACCTCGTCCGGGGTGTCGTCCACCAGATCGGCGGCCGGGGTACCGGGACGCGAGCTGTAGATGAAGGAGAAGGAGAAGTCGAAACCGACGTCCTCGATCAGCTTCATGGTCTGCTCGAAGTCCTTCTCGGTCTCGCCGGGGAAGCCAACGATGAAGTCCGAGCTGATCAGGATGTCCGGCACGGCGGCGCGCAGCTTGCGGATGCGCGACTTGTACTCCAGCGCGGTGTGGTTGCGCTTCATCGCCGCGAGGATGCGGTCGGAACCGGACTGCACCGGCAGGTGCAGGTATTTCACCAACTGCGGGATCTCGGCATGGGCGGCGATGATCGCGTCGGAGAACTCCAGCGGGTGGCTGGTGGTGTAGCGGATACGCTCGATGCCATCGAGCGCGGCCACGGCATGCAGCAGCTCGGCGAAATCGGCGATATGGCCGTCCGGCGCTTCGCCACGGTAGCCATTGACGTTCTGCCCGAGCAGGGTGATTTCCTTCACGCCCTTCTCGGTGAGGGAGGTGATTTCCATCAGCACGTCGACCAGCGGGCGGCTGACTTCCTCGCCGCGGGTGTAGGGCACCACGCAGAAGGTGCAGTACTTGCTGCAGCCTTCCATCACCGAGACGAAGGCGCTGGGGCCGTCGACGCGCGGTTCGGGCAGGCGGTCGAACTTCTCGATCTCGGGGAAGCTGATGTCCACCTGCGCGGTCTTGGTGGTGCGTGCGGCGTCGATCATTTCCGGCAGGCGGTGCAGGGTCTGCGGGCCGAAGACCACGTCGACATAGGGTGCGCGGTCGCGGATCGCCGCGCCTTCCTGGCTGGCCACGCAGCCGCCGACACCAATTACCAGGTCCGGGTTGGCCAGCTTCAGCTCACGCCAGCGGCCGAGCTGGGAGAACACCTTGTCCTGCGCCTTCTCGCGGATCGAGCAGGTATTGAGCAGGATCACGTCGGCGTCTTCGGGCTTTTCCGTGACCTCCAGGGCCTGATGCTCGCCCAGCAGGTCGATCATGCGCGAGCTGTCGTACTCGTTCATCTGGCAACCGTGGGTTTCGATATAGAGCTTCTTGGTCATGGCACTGTCTGAGGTGGTTAAAAAATGACCGCGCATTATAGGCGTGTGCCAAGGGGGATGCTACCGCTCAGTTCCCGTCGTTTGGATGCAATCCGGGGCCTTGCGTCGTTAGTCCCCGGATTGCATCCGGGCTACGCATGCGACGCTGTGCTATTCTGCGCGCCCTGTTTTTCCTGACTTCGAGTCTTCATGAGCAAGCGCGATCCCATCTACAAGGTGATTTTCCTCAACCAGGGCCAGGTGTACGAGATGTACGCCAAGCAGATCTATCAGAGCGATCTGTGGGGCTTTCTGGAGGTGGAGGAGTTCGTCTTTGGCGAGCGCAGCCAACTGGTAGTCGATCCCAGCGAGGAGAAGCTCAAGGCCCAGTTCGAGGGGGTGGTGCGCAGCTTCGTGCCGATGCACGCGATCATCCGCATCGACGAGGTGGAGCGCCTGGGCACGGCGAAGATCAGCGAGGCCAAGGGCGGCGGCAATGTGATGCCGTTCCCCATGCCGATGCCGGACAAGTGAGCACAAGCCACAGGCTATAGTCAGGTAGGGTGGGCTTCAGCCCACCAGCGGTGTTGCGATGTTACTTGGTGGGCTGAAGCCCACCCTACGACCTATGGCCTGCGCCCTTTCGGGTCAGGGCAGTGGCGAGAAGGGCGAGCGACCTTCGGCGGTCTGCAGCTCCAGCAGGTAGCTGCGGAATATCTGGCCCAGCACTTGGCTGGCGATTTCCAGTTCATCGCGACGCATCTGCGCCGACACCAGGTCGGCGCTGTCCATGGCTTCGTCCGAGCCATTGACCGACGCCATCTTCAATACGATGTAGGCCTGCACGTTGTTGGCCGGTACGCCTTCGCCACGGAAGAACATGGTGCCCAGGCGCAGCTGCGCTTCGGCGTGGCCCTGCAGCGAGGCGCGTTCGAACCAGGTCAGGGCCTGCTTGAGATCGCGCGGGGTACGTTTGCCGTCGTAGTAGTACTCACCCAGCTCATAGGCCGCCTGCATGTTGCCGGCGCGTGCCATTTCCTGGCAACTGGCCAGGGCATCGGGCATCTCTTCGGGGGAGGCGTTCAGCGCGCAGCTGCCGCTGGCGGGGATCAACAGCGAATTACCGCCTGCGAATGCAAACAGCGGGAGGAAAAGCAACAGGCAGCCCAGGGACAGGGTGCGGCCGGTGCGGTTCATCTGGATAACGGGACCTCGGCAGTTCAGGGCGGGTGACGTGCCCGGTCGGCGCAAAACGTGCCGACCGTCGCATTATGGAATAAACCGCGCGCTTGTTACAAAGGCTTTACCCGGTCTGTCGTTTCGCACTTCCCGGCAGGCTCAGCAGCAGCCACGCCAGCAGCGGGTACGCCGGCGTGAGCAGCACATGGAACAGGTCGATGCGGCGCAGCGGCCCGATCACGCCTTCGGTGCCGACTGCCACACCGGCCAGCAGGAACAGTCCCACCACAACAGCTGCGCTGATCGCAGGCGCGCGACGCGGCCATTGTACAGCGCCGGCATAGAGAATCAGCACCAGCGTGGCCAGGTTCAGCGCCAGGCGGTAGTCCTCCATATAACCAAGCTGGCGGAACAGTTCGAAGAAGGCGCACAGGCCCAGGACGATGCGTCCCCAGTTCGGTCGACTCCAGGCCCAGCCACGGCCCAGCGCCAGTGCTGCGGCACCGAGTAGCGGCAGGCCGAGAAAACTGCTGGCCTGCGAGAGCCACAGGTGCGCGGCTTGCCAGCTCGGGTCGAAGCCGTAACGAATTACGCCGACGCTGGCCGCCGCAGCCGGCAGCAGAAAACCGAGCAGGGCGCAGAACAGCGCCGGCTGGTCACCTTCGCCATAGCGCCTGCGAGCCCGGCCGATCCATACGACGCAGACGGCGCAGGCCAGGGCCAGCAACGCGTCACTGAAGGCCGTGCTGTACTGCATCAGGCTTTTTTCAGCTCGGCGAAGGCGCGCTCGGCGGCAGCGAAGGTGATTTCCAGCTCTTTTTCACCATGGGCGATGGAGGTGAAGCCCGCTTCGAAGGCGCTCGGTGCCAGGTATACGCCGCCGTCCAGCATCAGATGGAAGAAGCGGTTGAAGCGCGCACTGTCGCTAGCCATCACGTCGGCGAAGGTGACGATGTCGTCGGCGCCGCTGAAATACAGACCGAACATGGCGCCGGCCTGGGTGGTGACGAAGGGAATGCCGGCGGCATCGGCGCGTTGTTGCAGGCCATCGAGCATGCGCGTGGTGTAGTCGGTCAGCTCGGTGTGGAAGCCCGGACGGCTGATCAGCTTCAGCGTGGTCAGGCCAGCGGCCATGGCCAGCGGGTTACCCGACAGGGTGCCGGCCTGGTAGACCGGGCCGAGCGGGGCGATGCATTCCATGATCGCGCGCTTGCCGCCGAAGCAGCCTACCGGCATGCCGCCGCCGATGATCTTGCCGAAGGTGGTCAGATCCGGGGTGACGCCGTAGTGCGCTTGCGCACCGCCGAGGGCGACGCGGAAACCGGTCATCACCTCGTCGAAGATCAGCACCACGCCATGCTTGTCGCACTGCTCGCGCAGGCCTTCGAGGAAGCCCGGCGCCGGTGGTACGCAGTTCATGTTGCCGGCCACCGGCTCGACGATGATGCACGCGACTTCCTGGCCGACTTGGGCCAGGCATTCGGCCACGGCGTCGATGTCGTTGAACGGCAGGGTCAGGGTGTGCTTGGCGAAGGCCGCCGGCACGCCCGCGGAGTTCGGCACGCCCTGGGTCAGAGCGCCGGAGCCGGCCTTGACCAGCAAACTGTCGGAGTGGCCGTGGTAACAGCCCTCGAACTTGATGATGCTGTCGCGGCCGGTGAAACCGCGGGCCAGGCGGATGGCGCTCATGGTCGCCTCGGTGCCGGAGCTGACCATGCGCACCATCTCCATCGACGGCACCAGGCCACACACCAGTTCGGCCATCTCGGTTTCCAAGGCGGTCGGCGCGCCGTAGGAGAGGCCGTGTTCCAACTGACGACGCACCGAGTCGAGCACGTCCGGGTGGCTGTGGCCGAGGATCATCGGGCCCCAGGAGCCGACGTAGTCGACGTAGCGCTTGTCGTCTTCGTCCACCACGTAGGCGCCTTCGGCGTGCTTGAAGAACAGCGGCGTGCCGCCGACGCTGCGAAAGGCGCGCACTGGCGAGTTGACGCCGCCGGGGATGTGTTTCTGGGCGTTGGCGAAGAGGATTTCGGAACGGGACATGGCAGGTCTCTCTGGAAACGAATCAGTCGAACAGCGCGGCAAAGGCGCGGGCGCGGTCTTCCACCTCGGTGGCGGAGTCGGCAGCGAACAGGGCGTGGATCACGGCCACCATGCTGGCGCCACGGGCGATCAGGCCTGGCGCGGTGCCTAAGGTCACGCCGCCGATGGCGACGATGGGCTGGGTAAAGCGTGCGCGCGCCTGATCCAGCAGCTCCACGGTGGCAGCCGGAGCGCCGGGTTTGGTGTTGGAGTTGAAGAAGCGGCCGAAGGCGATATAGCTGGCGCCTTCGGCTACTGCACGCTCGGCCAGTTCCAGCTGGGCGTGACAGGTGCCGCCGATGATGGAGTCAGTACCAAGGCGGGCGCGGGCGGCGGCCAGCGAGCCGTCGCTCTGACCCAGGTGCAGGCCGACGCCCAAGCGTGCAGCCAGCTCCAGGTCATCGTTGATGATCAGCGTGGCGCCGTGGCGCTGGCACAGTTCGGCCAGGGCCTGGGCTTCATCGAAACGGCGCCCGGCATCGGCGGATTTGTCGCGGTACTGCAGCAGGCGCGTGCCACCGATCAGCGCCGCTTCGGCGTAGGGCAGCAGCTTGCCACCGGCCAGCAGCGGGGTGTCGGTGATGGCGTAAAGACCACGCAGCGCCGCAGTCATTGGGCGAAGTCCAGCGGCAGACGGCGCGGCACGTACTGGCCGTGGCCCGGTTGTTCGGCGTCGCGCAGGGTGCGCCAGGTGTAATCCAGGGCGCTCTTCACGGCGCTGACCAGTTCCTCGCCCAGCGCCAGGCGACCGGCCAGGGTACTGGCCAGGGTGCAGCCCGAGCCGTGGTAGCTGCCCGGTAGACGCGCGCAGGTGAAGGTGTGGCGGCTGCCGTCGCGGCTGTACAGGCGGTTGTGCACTTCGGCTTCGTCGCCGTGGCCGCCGGTGATCAGCAGGTGCTCGATGAAGGGAAGCAGTTTCTCGGCGCATTCGTCGGCGCTGCCTTCCGGTAGTTCGGCGAGGATGCGCGCTTCCGGCAGGTTCGGTGTGGCAATGGTGGACACGGCGAACAGACGCTCGCGCATGGCATAGCCGACGTCGTCCTGGCCCAGCGAGCCGCCACCACCGGCGCGCAGCACCGGATCACAGACCAGTGGCACGCCCGGCAGCTGGCTCATCACCTCGAGTACGGTGTCGACCATGTCCACCGAGCCGAGCATGCCCAGTTTGACGGCGGCCACCGGCATATCGGCGATCACCGCGCGGGCCTGGGCCAGCACCCAGTCGCGGTCGAGCACGCGGAAGTCGGAGACGTTGACGGTATCCTGCACGGTCAGGGCGGTCACCGTCGGTACGGCGTGGCAGCCTTGGGCCAGCAGGGCTTCGATATCGGCCTGCAGACCAGCACCACCACTGGGGTCGTGACCGGACATGCACAGCACTACGGGGCGGAAGTTTGGCGTTTTCATGGTGCGCGAGCTTATCACTAACAAGCCTCAGGTCGCTGCACGCCATGCCGGTCGTTAGCCTTTCTGATTCTCGTGCGTATTGGCGTTAGCCAGTCTGGAAATGGCATCATGCGCGGCCCTGCCGCCTTGCCCGAATGCCTCCAATGACGCTGCGTACCTGCCTGATCATGATGACCGCCCTGGCGGTGATCACCGATAACCTGATCATTCCTTTTTATCCGCAGTATTTCGCCGAGCGTTTCGACAATCCGCCGGAGCAGCATGTCGGCCTGTATCTGGCGGTGGTCAGCCTGGTGGTGATGGCGGTGTTCCCGCTCTGGGCGCGTCTGGCCAAGCGAGTGCACCCGGTGCGCATCCTGATCAGCGCGCAACTGATGGCCGGCAGCCTGACCGCCGCCTGCTATTTCATCGACTCGCTGCCGCTGTTCTGGGTGGTGTCGTTGCTGATGGTGGTGTTCAAGGGCAGCTACCTGCTGATGTACCCCTACGTGATGAGCCTGCAGCAGCAGGACAACCACACCCAGACCATCGGCACCCTGTCGGTGGTGGTGCACTTCGGCGCCATTCTCGGCGCTGCGCTGGGCGGCCTTATTCTGCAGATCATGAACATTGGCGATGTGTTTCTGGTGATGGCCGCCGGCGACTTCATCCAGATGGCCATCTGCATGCATCTGGTGCGTGGCTACCTGCCGGCGCCGGGCGAGCAGCCGGCGAGCGACGAGGCACCGGTGAAGAACGAGGCGCGCAGTCTGCCGGCGATCTACCGCCTGTGCCTGGTGATGCTGCTGTTCTACTTCGTCGGTTACGTCACCCGGCCGTTCTTTGCCGTCTACTGGCAGCAGGTGGCGCACTGGAACAGCGAGATGGCCGCCGGCTTCGTCTATGCGTTGCCTGGCGCGGTGGCCGTGTTGGCGCTGTGGTGGGGGCGCCGCGCGACCAAGCAGGGCAACACCCGTGACGGCATTCTCGCCGGTCTGCTGCTGGGCGCGGCGGCCACCTTCATTCAGGGCTTCGGCGATCAGTGGCTGATCCTGCTCGGCCGCGTGCTGTTTGGCTGGGCGCTGTATCAGGTTACCGTGCGCCTCGATGCCTTGCTGTTCGAGCTCAGCTCGCCGGAGCACTACGCGGTGGACTTCAGCAAGATCAATATCTTCCAGTGCCTGGGCAACATGGGCTCGGCCTACGGCGCGGGCTTGCTGGTCAGCCACTACGGCCAGGCCATGCCGTTCTGGGTCGGTGCTGCCGGCCTGCTGGCGACGGCTGTGCTGTTCCCATTGCTGGTGCGCAAACCGCGCACGGCCTGAGTCTTGAGTGGCGAATGATAATTTGATGCAGATGCGTTTCGATGATTAAATTCGCTCTTCGCATTGCTTCCATCATCCGGGTTCGCCGCGATGCAAGACCTCCACCACCTGCTCGATGTCATTTCCCGCAGCCTGCCTGGGCTGCAGGGGCGTATCGGTGTGCCCGGTGCCGATCTGCTGGTGTGCGGGAGCGAGGGCAACGACCGGCGTATCGCCGCGCTCTATCAGCACTGGCAGCAGGCTCATCCCGAGGCCGGGCCGCATTACTGGACGGTGCGCAGCTGGACCTATCTGGTCTGGCAACCCATCTACCTGACCTTGCTCGGCGTACACCTGGCGCAGCGCGCGCCCTGTCTGGCGAGCCTGGGGCAGGCGGTGCAGGGCGGCGTGGTGTCGGGTTTCTGTCTGCCCGAGCACTGCCCGCAGCAGGCTACGGAAGATCAGTTGATCGGCCTGGCTGCCAGCCAGCTCGAGCAACTGCTGCGCCGCCAGCACGCCGAGTTCTGCCAGGTACAAAGCATCCACGGCAAGCTGGCCCAGCGCCTGGCGGCCGATTACGTGCTGGCCGCCTTGTTGCTGGTACAGCGCCAACTGACTCTGGATAACCAGCAACTGCGCGAGCTGGCGGCACGCTGGCTGGAGGCATTGGGCCTGCGTGGTGGCAGCGACCTGCTGGAAGTGCGCCTGGAGGATGGCCGCGACTGCTTGACCCTGGAGCGCAAGGCCTGCTGTCAGCATTTTCGGCGTTGCGATGGCGAGCTCTGCAGCACCTGCCCGAAGCTGCGCCGTGACGAGCGCCTGCTGCGCCTGCGCGAGGAGCTGGCCCTGGCATGTTGATGTTGCGTGATATCGAAGTACGCCGCGGCGAGCGGGTGACGCTGGCGCTGGACGAACTGCATCTCGAAGGGGATCGTTTTACCGTGATCCTCGGCCACAACGGCTCGGGCAAGTCGACCCTGATGAACCTGCTGGCACGGCAGCTACAGCCGACCCGAGGTTCGCTGCAGCTGGACGGGCGTACCCTGGCCGGTTTCTCTGCCCGTGACTTTGCCCAGCGCGTGGCCTTCCTGCCGCAGCACCTGCCCGATGTCGCCGGCCTGACCGTGCGCGAACTGGTGCGTCTGGGGCGCTTTCCCTGGCGCGGGTTGCTCGGCCGCTGGCGCGCCGAGGACCATGCAGCGGTCGATCAGGCGCTGGCGCAGACCGATGTCGCCCATTACGCCGATCATCTGGCCGACAGCCTCTCCGGCGGCGAGCGCCAGCGCGCCTGGATCGCCATGCTGCTGGCCCAGCAGTCGCCGCTGCTGCTGCTCGACGAGCCAACCTCGGCGCTGGATCTGGCGCATCAGTACGAATTGATGGGCCTGCTGCGCCAGCTCAATCGCGACAGTGGGCGCGGCATCGTTGCCATCCTCCACGACATCAACCTCACCGCGCGGCATGCCGACCGGGTGATCGCCCTCAAACAGGGGCGCATCTTCTTTGACGGCAGCCCGGACGAGTTGCTCAGCGGGCCGTTGCTCAGCCAGCTCTACGACATCGATATCCAGCTGATCGAGCAGCCCGGCAGCGCCCGCAAGATTGCCGTGGTGGCCTGAGCATGGTGGCAGTTCCGGCGCCGTCACGCCACCTTCTGACGCTGCTCGCGTTGCTGCCCTTGGCACTGCTGCACCTGTGGCTGGCGGCCGATCTTGATCCGTTCGAACTGTGGGCGATGCTGGCTTCTGCCGAACACAGCTTCGAGTTTCTGCAGCTGCAACTGTCGGCTCTACCCAGGCTGAGCATGGCGCTGCTGACCGGCGCTGCGCTGGGACTGTCCGGCAGCCTGTTGCAGCAGATCACGCAGAATCGCCTGGTGTCGCCCATGACCATCGGCGCCTCGTCCGGGGCCTGGCTCGGGCTGGTGCTGGCCACGTTGCTGGTGCCGACCTTCGCGGCCAGTCACGGACACTGGGCGGCACTGCTCGGCGCGCTGCTGGCGGTCGGTCTGGTGCTGCTGATTGCCGGGCGCAGTGGCATCGGCGGGCTGCCGCTGGTGCTGGGCGGCATGGCCATGAACCTGTTGCTCGGCGCGCTGGCCGCCGGGCTGGTGCTGATCAACAACCAGTACACCCAGGGGTTGTTCGTTTGGGGCGCGGGTGATCTGGCGCAGATCGACTGGCACTGGGTGCAGTGGCTGTGGCCCAAGCTGTTGCTGGCAGTGCCGCTGCTGATCCTCGCGCCGCGACCGTTGAGCTTGCTGCAGCTTGGTGGCGATGCTGCCCAGGCCCGTGGCCTGGCGCTGTGGCCGGTGATGCTGGTGCTGTTTCTGGCGGCGCTGTGGCTGTGCTCGGTGTCGATCACGACGGTCGGCCTGATCGGTTTCATCGGCCTGCTCACGCCGAATCTGGCGAAGATGCTTGGCGCCCGTACGGCGCGTGATGAGCTGTGCTACAGCGCGTTGCTCGGTGCCTTGCTGCTGCTCGCTACCGACGCCCTGGCGCTGTTGGCCAATCGTGTCAGCGGCCAACTGGTGCCCAGTGGCGCGGCGGCGGCGTTGATCGGTGCGCCAGTGTTGTTGTGGCTGGCGCGCCGACATCTGGCTGCGGAGGACCCGCGCGGCCTGCAGTTGCCGCGCGGCGCCGAGCGTTTCGGCTGGCGCAGTGCGCTGTGGGTGGCGCTTCTCTCCGTGCTGGCGCTGACCGTGGCGCTCGGGCTGGCCCGCGGTGTCGATGGCTGGCACCTGCAGTGGCCGTCGGCGCTGGTCTGGTCGTTACGCTGGCCGCGTGTGCTCACCGCCGCCTCTGCCGGCGCCGGTTTGGCGATTTCCGGTCTGCTGCTGCAGCGCCTGCTGCGCAACCCGCTGGCCAGCCCGGATATTCTCGGTCTATCCGCGGGTGCCACGCTGGCGGTGATGCTGGCGCTGATCATCTTCGGTGGCGCGGTGTTCGGCGCGGTCGCGCCGCTGGCGGCCTTCGTCGGCAGCCTGGCGGTGCTGGCGGTGTTGATGCTGATGGGCCGGCGTCACCATTATTCACCAGCATTGATGGCGCTGCTGGGGATTTCCCTCGGCGCGCTGCTCAACGCCGCCTTGCAGTTCGTGCTGGCCAAGGGTAGCGGTGACTCGTTCGCGTTGCTCGGCTGGCTGGCCGGCTCCACCTACCGCGCCACACCGTCACAGGCATTGTGGCTGACGGTCGGCGTGCTGCTGTTCGGCGCTCTGGCATTGCTGTTCCAGCGTGCGCTGACGCTGATCGGCATCGGCGATGGGGTGGCCGCCAGCCGTGGCCTGAACGTGCCGCGCTTGCGTCTGGCGCTGCTGGTGCTGGTGGCGCTGCTCTGTGCGTTGGTCACCAGCCTGCTCGGGCCAGTGGCGTTTCTGGGGCTGCTGGCCCCGCATATCGCGGTGATGCTCGGCGCTCGCCGGGTGCTGCCGCAGCTGCTGCTGGCGGCCTCGTTGGGCGCGGTGCTGATGCTGCTGGCCGATTGGGTTGGTCGCACCCTGATCTTCCCGTTGCAGATTCCGGTGGGCATTGTCGCCTCGGTGTTGTGTGGCAGCTATTTCGTCTACCTGCTCATCCGTGGGAGGTTGGCGTGAGGCGTTGCTTAGTCGGCTTTCTGCTGCTTTGGCTGACACCTGCCTGGGCGAGTGATGCGCCACGGGTGGCCGCGCTGAGCTGGGAGGCCACCGAGCATCTGCTGATGCTCGATGTGACGCCGTTGACCGTCGCCGATGCCGGTGACTACCGCGCCTGGGTGGTGCGGCCGACGCTGCCCGCAGGCGTGCCGTCGAGCGGTTCGCGCCTGGAGCCCAACCTCGAATTGCTGGCCGAGTTGCAGCCTGAGTTGATCGTCATACCGCCTTTGCTGGAAGACATCCGCCCGTTGCTAGAGCGTATTGCGCCGGTTCAGGTGTACCAAGGTTTCAGCCAGCAGCACGACAATTTGCAGGTGCAGCGCGAGGCGTTTCTCGACCTGGCGCGTGCGCTCGGCCGCGAGGCATTGGCAAGGCAACGCCTGCAGGCGATGGACGCCGAGCTGGCGCAATGGCGTGAGCGGCTGCAGGCTCATTACGGGCAGCGTCTGCCGGCCGTCACGGTGATACGCCTCTCGTCGCCGACGGCCGCCTTCATCAACGGCCCCAACTCCATGCCGCAACATGCGCTGGCGCTGCTCGGCCTTCAGCCTGCGATGGACCTGGCGCCGAGCCCCTGGGGCATCACTCAGGTACCGATCACCGCGCTGGGTCGCATCGAAGAGGGCGTCGTGCTGCATATCGAACCCTTTGCCCAGGAGGCGCAGTTGTTCGCCTCGCCACTGTGGCAGGCGATGCCTTTCGTGCGTGAGCAGCGCTTCGCCGCGATACCCTCGACCTGGACCTATGGCGGCGTGTTTTCCCTGCAGTATCTGGCCGAGGCCATAGGTGAAGCGCTGCTTAAACTGCCGTCTGAATCTGGAAAAGCGTCCCAACAGTCCCTAGAGTAGAGCGATTCGAATATAAGTCTGCCGTGCGTGACGGCGCCATCTGATGGGCTAATGGGGGCCTGGGCGTTGTCCGACAGGGTTTTGGAGTCGTATGTACCGGCTGCTCCTGCTCATCGTGAGCCTCGTTTTTTCCTCGCTCGTGGGCGCCGTTACCTTCGACGAACATATGCGCACTCTGCCTCTGGGGCAGAGCATGTACGTGTTCGAGGACGTGCGCGGCGATGCCAGCATCGACGACATCGCCTCGCCGGCTGTGCAAGGTAGTTTCCGTCTGCATGACAAGCCCGTGCTCAACGCCGGCTATTCACGCTCGGTGTTCTGGCTGCGGCTGGACCTGCACTATCTGCCGCGCCAGGCGCAGGGTGACCGCAACTGGTTGCTGGAGCTGGCTTACCCGCCGCTCGATCACCTTGAACTCTACCTCCCCGACGAGGCTGGTGGCTTCGCACTGGCTCAGCGTACTGGCGATTCGTTGCCTTTCGACACCCGCCAGATCCGCCAGCACAACTACCTGTTCGAGCTGAACCTCGAGCCGAACCAGAACAAGCGCATCTATTTGCGCCTGGAAAGCCAGGGTTCGATCCAGGCGCCGCTGACCCTGTGGGCGCCCAACGCCTATCTGGAAGAGCAGCCCGCGCGTATCTACGTGCTTGGCATCATCTACGGCGTGCTGCTGGTGATGCTGGTGTACAACCTGTTCATCTTCCTCAGCGTACGCGACACCAGCTACCTCTATTACATCCTTTATATCGCCTCGTTCGGCCTGTATCAGGTCTCGGTCAACGGTGCCGGCATCGAGTATTTCTGGCCCAACAACCCCTGGTGGGCCAATGCCGCGACGCCATTTCTGATCGGCTCGGCCGCCCTGTTCGGCTGCCAGTTCGCCCGCAGCTTCCTGCATACCGGTGAACACAGCCCCTGGGTCGATCGTCTGTTGTTGCTGCTGATGGCCTGCGGCGCCGTGGTGATGATCCTGGCACTGAGCGTCAGTTATGCCACGGCATTGCGTCTGGCCACCTACCTGGCCCTGCTGTTCACCGTGGTGATCTTCGCTGCCGGGGTGCTTGCCTGGCTGCGCGGTATGCGCGTGGCGCGTTACTTCATCTTCGCCTGGACCGCCTTCCTCATCGGCGGCATCGTCAACACGCTGATGGTGCTGGGCTACCTGCCCAACGTCTTTCTCACCATGTACGCCAGCCAGATCGGCTCGGCGCTGGAAGTGGGCCTGCTGTCGTTGGCGCTGGCCGACCGCATCAACGCGATGAAAGAAGAGCGCACGCGCATCCTCCAGGAGGCCGGACGCAAGCTCGAAACGCTGAACCAGGAACTGGCCGACAGCAACCGTTTCAAGGATGAATTCCTCGCCACCGTGACCCATGAGCTGCGTACGCCGATGAACGGGGTGATCGGCTCGCTGGAGCTGATGCAGACGGTGAAGATGGACATCGAACTGGAGCAGTACCAGAAGACCGCCGCAGCGTCCGCGCGCGACATGATGCGCATGGTCAACGACATCCTCGCGCTCACCGAATTGCAGGCCGGCAAGCTCTATCCGCGGCGCGAGACGTTCAGCCTGCGCGGGCTGTTCGACGGTCTGCGTGCCCAGTATGCGGCGCGCGCCGAAGACAAGGGGCTGACGTTCGCCCTGGAGCTGGACGACAACCTGCCCGACACCCTGGAAGGGGACGCGGCCAAGCTGGCACAGGCGCTGGGCTATCTGCTGGACAACGCCATCAAGTTCACCAGTCAGGGCGGCGTGACCTTGCAGGTCGGCCGCGCCGGCAGCGTGGGCAGCAACCTGCCGTTGAGTGTGGTGGTCAGCGATACGGGGATCGGTTTCGCGCCCGGCGACGGCGACCTTTACCAGCGTTTCCACCAACTCGATGGCTCGATGACGCGCAAGTACGGCGGCCTGGGCATCGGCCTGGCGATCTGCCGACAACTGGTCGACCTGCTTGGTGGTGTGCTCAGTCATGAGTCGCAGCCGGGGCAGGGCAGTCGGTTTCGCCTCGATGTGCCGCTGACTCTGCCGCTGCAACCTCAGGTCAGCGATGTTCGCCCGGCACGACCGCAGGGCGGCGCGCTGCAGCGCCAGGCGCAGCAATGCACGGTACTGATCGTCGAGGATAATGCGATCAACCAGCTGGTAACCCGCGGCATGTTGCTCAAACTCGGCTACCGCGTGCGCACTGCCGATAACGGCGCCGAGGCCCTGGAGTTGTTGCGCAGCGAGACGGTGGATGCGGTGCTGCTCGACTGCCAGATGCCGGTGATGGACGGTTTTGCCACCTGCCGCGCACTGCGCGCCCTGCCGGGCTGCGCCGAGCTGCCGGTGCTGGCGATCACTGCGCACAGTCACAGTGGCGACCGCGAGCGCTGTCTGGCTGCGGGCATGAGCGACTACCTAGCGAAACCGGTGAAATTCGACGAGTTGCGCGTACTGCTGCATGACTGGGTACTGTGCCGCCCGGCAATGGTTTCCGGTGGCGCCGCGCCGGTCTGACTCTTTCGCAGGGCGTGATGAAGCCGCTGGGCCCTGTAGGAGCCGGCTATCCGGCGATGCTTTGTGCCCGCCAGAGCGACGCTCGTCAGCTAGCTTGCTACGAGCTACCTCTTTCCCGATTCGGCGGCAGTTTTGGCCGGATCGTCCCTTTAGCCATGGTCTGAATCCTGATTCACTGCATGTAGATGAATCAGGATTCAGACCATGGCTTATCGCACCACCGAAGCTCGACTCGACCGCGACCAAGCGTTGCGCGCGCGTATTCTCGACTGCGCCTTGCTGCGAGTAGCCGAGGGCGGTTTCGCCGCCCTGACCATGCAAGCGTTGGCCGACGATGTCGGCATCGCCACCGGTAGTCTGTACCGCCACTTTCGCAGCAAGGGTGAACTGGCCGCCGAGGTATTCGCCAGCGCCAGCCAACGTGAGGTAGATGCTCTGGCCGCAGCCTTGCGTGGGCCGGGCAGCGCCAGTGAGCGCCTGCGCACCGGCCTGGAACAGTTCGCTGCCCGCGCCTGGCATAGCCGCCGCCTGGCCTTCGCGCTGATCGCCGAACCGGTCGACCCGGAAGTCGACGAGCAGCGCCTGCTCTATCGCGAAGCCTACGCCGAACTGTTCATCGATCTGCTGGAGGAGGGTGCCGGCGCCGGTGAGTTTCGCGTCGAGCAGATTGGCCTGATGGCGGCCTGCCTGGTCGGCGCCATTGCCGAAGCGCTGGTCGGCCCTCTGTCGCCACCTGCTCGCGCCGCTCGTGAAGCAGGCCAACCCACCCTGGAGCTGGCTCAGGTCAGCGCCAGTCTTGCCACCTTCTGCCTGCGCGCCGTCGGCGCCAAGGAGCCCATGCGATGAAACCCAGCCTGCATGCCGAAACCCACGAGGTGTTCAATCAGGTACCGAGCCTCGATGGTGCCAATCTCTATCGCCTCGACCTGCCGCTGCAGGAGTGGATTCGCCGCTACGATGGCGCCTGGGCCCACGAGCGTTTGAGCGCCTATGGTGCGCTCGCCGGCGGCGCCCTGATGCAGGCCGGCTTTCTTGCCAACGAGAACAAACCGGTGTTCAAGAGTCATGATCGCTACGGCAATCGCATCGACCTGGTCGAGTTTCACCCGGCCTACCACGAGCTGATGCGCACGGCGGTCGAGCATGGCCTGCCGTCGCTGCCCTGGACCGATCCGCGCGCCGGCGCCCATGTCGCCCGTGCCGGCCTGACCTATATGCACAGCCAGGCCGAAGCGGCCAGCGGCTGCCCGTTGACCATGACCTTCGCTGCCGTGCCGGCCATCCGCCTGCAGCCCAACGTAGCCGAGCAGTGGCTGCCGAAGATCCTCGCCACCGAGTACGACCCACGCAACCTGCCGATGGAGCAGAAGACGGGTGTGACCATCGGTATGGCCATGACCGAGAAGCAGGGCGGCACCGACGTGCGTGCCAACACCACCCGCGCTTATCCCATCGGCCTCGGCGGGCCGGGGCAGGGCTATGAGCTGGTGGGCCACAAGTGGTTCTGCTCGGCGCCGATGTGCGACGCCTTCCTCACCCTGGCCTACACCGACAAGGGCCTGTCGTGTTTCCTGCTGCCGCGTCACCGCCCGGACGGCACGCGCAACGAGTTCTACATCCAGCGCCTGAAGAACAAGCTGGGCAACTGGGCCAACGCCTCCAGCGAGGTGGAGTACCGTGGCGCTTTCGCCTGGATGCTCGGCGAGGAAGGGCGCGGCGTGCCGACCATCATCGAAATGGTGGCCATGACCCGCTTCGATTGCATGGTCGGTTCCAGCAGCCTGATGCGCCAGGCGCTGACCCAGGCTGCGCACCACTGCGCACACCGCCAGGTCGGCGGCAAGCTGCTCGCCGACCAGCCGCTGATGCAGAACGTGCTGGCCGACCTGGCGCTGGAAAGCGAAGCCGCGCTGGCCCTGTGCATGCGCATGGGCCGCGCGCTGGATCACGCGGATGACGCGCAGGAGGACAAGTTCGCCCGTCTGGTCACTGCCGTGGGCAAGTACTGGATCTGCAAGCGCGCGCCGGAAATGATCTACGAGGCCAGCGAATGCATGGGCGGCGCGGGCTATGTCGAGGAAACCATCATGCCGCGCCTGTACCGCGAAGCGCCGGTCAACTCGATCTGGGAAGGCTCGGGCAACGTGCAATGTCTGGACGTGCTGCGTGCACTGTCCAAGGAGCCGGGCGTTCTCGACGCACTGTTCAATGAACTGGGCGATGGCCACGGCGATGCCCGCCTGAAGGCGCATATCCAGCGGCTCAAGGCAGATTTCGCTGATACAGCCGATATCCAGTACCGCGCCCGCCAGCTCACCGAAGACATGGCCGTGGCACTGCAGGCCAAGCTGCTGCTTGAGGCGGGCAACAGCGTGGTCAGCGACGCCTTTATCGCCAGTCGCCTGGAAGGCCGCGGCCGCGTCTACGGCACCCTGTCGCGCGGTGTCGACGTCGAGGCGCTGCTGGCGCGTAGCACGCCGCATCTGCTGTGAGGGCTAGCGCGATAGCGGCGTGACAGTGCGCCGGCCATCCAGCCGGCGCCTCTAGGGTCAGTCGTCGCTCTCCAGCACTTCTCGGCCGTTGAGCGCCTGGATCGGGCGGGCGTTCTTCGCGTACAGGTGCTGGAACTGCGCCAGTTGCGCATGGGACAGCTCGACCGGTTGTTTGAGTACGCGCCATTGCACGTCCTCACTGCATGGCGGTGTGGTCAGCGAGCCGGCGAAGGCGTAGTAACCCTGTTGCTGCGGCAGTACGGTTTGCGGCGCGAAGTTGGTTGCCAACTCGGCTTTTTCCCCTGCCTTGTCTGGCATGGCGTTGAACACTGAGTCCAATGCTTGGTTTTTCTCGCCTTCCTTGAACAGCACAGCCACTACCGCCAGGCGGCCATCAGCGGCCTGGTGGACGAAATGCGCCACCATCGGGAAACCCTTGCCGGCGATGTGCTCCTCGCTGGGGGTGTGGAAATGGAACTGCACCAGGCGATAAGGCTTGCCGTCGATCTCGATGCCGCCAGCATTGGCCAGATTCACCTGGACGGTGTGACCGTTATTCACCACTTCGGCTGGGCTGGCCTGATAGTCGAAGGCGAGGCGAGGCAGCGATGCGCGCGTCGCATGGCTGATGTCGATCGGCGATTGCGCATGGCCGAGCGCACAGGTTTCATAGCCTGGGTCCAGCTGGGCCCAGTGTTCGGGGCCTTCCTTGCCTTTGTAGCTCCAGTGCGGTTGCTGTTCGGCCGCCATGGCGCCGGTTGCGAACAGTGCAGTCAACGCAACGATCAGGGTCTTCTTCATATGCGCTCTCTTACTGGATGATGGATCTACAGGCTCGCGTGGCCAACAGCCGGGGGCGAGTGCGGAAAGATTACGCATGGTTTGTAATAAAAAGTTACATCTGCATGGGGTGGGCGTGATGCATTGCGCATTCTCGGCGGCGCCGGCTGTATTCACGACAGTATCTGTTCAGGTGGAGGAGCTTCTGGCAGCCGAGAGCATTTCGGGAGTGTTGCGCTGCCTGTCGCGCTTAGGTGACAGGCCCGGATCTTTGCCGAGGAGCATCACCCAGGGTTGAGGTAGGCGGTGCCTTGAGCGCGGGTACTGTCTTTTGCCTGAGCTGCGGAGTAAGGTTGCCGCCGATGGTTCCGCCCGCCTCGGCGCGTGCGGATGAAAAGGGAACAGGGTGCGGCGAATCTCGCCAATGCCCTGGCTGCCCCCGCAACTGTATGCGGCGAACGATGCCCTTATGCCACTGACTTCGGTCGGGAAGGCGGGCGAAGTGCCAAGCCGTGAGCCAGGAGACCTGCCATCGATAACGGGCGTTTCGCCCACCCTTCATCCGAATCGTCGCGCGGTGGGCGCGGCAAAGGAGCTCGCATGCATATCGAACCCGGTGTCGTCGAAGGCGCCAAGATCCTGCTCAGCTACGCAACGGCCGTCACCGCTTTCGGCCTGACCGCCAAGCTCGCTCTGGACAGCATACGTAACAACGGTGGTGTCGCCGCCCTGGCGCTACGCAGCCTGCTGACCACCGCTCTGGTGTTCTGCTTCTTCGAGGTGTTCCCGCATCATGCGGTGGGCGTTTCCGAGGTGCACCTGATCCTCGGCTCGACCCTGCTCCTGCTGTTCGGCGCCGGTGCTGCCGCCATCGGTCTGGCCGCGGGGCTGTTGTTGCAGGGGCTGCTGTTCGCCCAGTTCGACCTGCCGCAGTACGGCATGAACGTCACCACGCTGTTGATTCCGCTGTGGGGTATCAGCCTGCTGGCCAAGCGCATCGTCGCGCCGGGCACGGCTTACGTGGACCTTTCCTACAAGCAGGCGCTGGCGCTTTCGACCGCTTATCAGGGCGGCATCGTTGCCTGGGTCGGGTTTTGGGCCTTCTACGGTCATGGCTTCTCCAGCGAGAACCTGGCGGCCGTGGGCAGCTTCGGCCTGGCCTACATGAGCGTGATCCTGGTCGAGCCGCTGATCGATCTGGGCGTGCTGGGCGCTGCCAAGGCGCTGTCGCGTTTCAGCCAGGGGCCGCTGTTCAACGTGCGCCTGCATCAGCCGGCCTGAGCCGGTCGCTCTGACGGTCATGCGGTGAGAGGTGTCCCGGATGATGAACGCCTGTGCTGCATGCCTGCCCTCATCCGCCGCTTCGCGCCACCTTCTCCCTGAGGGAGAAGAACACCAAGGAAGGCGTCGCTGCGCGACTTTTGCGCTAACGGCGGCGCTGCCAGAGCATCTTGCCGGTATTGCTCTCGGTGACCAGGTACTGGTCGCTGAAGCGGTAGTAGGCGGCGGGTTGATAGTCGGCAGCGCCTGCCAGGCGCACCATCAGCATGTTGCCCTGGCTGAGCCAGTGGCCGCTGTACTGCACCTCGCCGGGGCTGTCGTAGCTCCAGTCGCTGCCGCCGCCGACCGAGCGACTCCACTGGGTGATGCTACCGTCGGCATTCAGCTGCAGGGTCATCAGGGTGTTGAACGAGGCGAAGTTGGCACCACCGCTGTTGATGATCTTCTCGTGTACCCAGGTGCCGACCAGTGTTGGGTCCAGCGTGCCTGACGTAGGTGGCGTCGCAATCGCCGCCTCGCGCTGAAACAGCGCCTGGCGTTCCAATACCTCCCCGTTTCTTGGATTACGCGCAGCGATGCTGGCGTTGAGCATCGCGTTGGCGTAGGTCGCGTTCATGTTCGCCAGTAGCAGGCCCGATTGCGGGTCGCTGATCTCGGCGCGCAGCAGCTTGCCGTCGTAGCGACCTTTGACGACCAGGCGCAGGTGCTGGCTCTCCACGTACTCGCCTTCCACCACGGCGTCGTTCTGGCGCAGGATCAGCTCGCTCGGCTGGCCGTCGAGCGTGGTCCGGTAGCGGCCATCGAGTTCACCGGCTTGAGCGCTTGAGCATGAGGCCATGGCCAGCAGCAGAACGATTGCACGAGGCATGATGGTGACCTCTGACGAATTGATCCAAGCCTAGCCGCTGGCAGCGATAGGCGGGGGATCGCGCTATGTTTTCGTCAACGTATGCAGGCAAGATAGGCGCGTACGTTCAGTCAGGAAGATGCACTGTGAAAGCCTGCTCAGATGATTTCATCATTGCCTACACCCCCGAAGAGGCCGTCGACCGCCTCGCCGCCCTGCATCAGGAAGCCACCGGTGCGTTGAGCCAGGCGCTCAAACGCTACCTCAAGGAGCGCATCCGCCCGGATGCCAGCGAGCACTGCCTGTTCCGTTACCCCGAGCTGCGCCTGACCTACCTGTGTCAGGGCGAAGTGCCGACCACCGTGCGCGCCTACGCCAAGGTACAGGTGCCAGGCACCTATGCCATCACCGTGACCCAGCCAGCGGCCTTCCGCAAATACCTGCTGGAGCAACTGCGCCCGCTGATGAACGACTTCACCCTGCGTGTGGAAGTTGGCCGTAGCCAGCAGAACATTCCCTATCCCTACGTGGTCGAGGGCGGCGATGAGCTGGCCGGCAGTGGCGTGACCGCCGCCGAGCTGGCGCGGGTATTCCCCAGCACCGATCTGTCCGCCGCCACCGACGGCACCGCCGATGGTCTGTACGACTGGGAGAACATCGACCCGCTGCCGCTGGCGCTGTTCGATGCGGCGCGCACCGATTTCTCGCTCAAGCGCATCCAGCACTACACCGGCAGCGACTGGCGCCATGTGCAGCCGTGGATTCTGCTGACCAACTACCACCGTTACGTCGACCAGTTCATCCGCCACGGTCTGGACATGCTGGTGGGCGACTCGCGTTTCACCCGCATGGTGCTGCCGGGCAACGTGGTGATCGAGCGCGGCATGGCCGAAGGCGAGATGCAGGCGATCATCGAGAACGTGGTCTGGCACCGCTACCAGATGCCGGCCTATCACTTGCAGGCAGCGGACGGCCACGGCATCACCCTGGTCAACATCGGTGTTGGCCCGTCCAACGCCAAGAACATCACCGACCACCTGGCCGTGTTGCGCCCGCATTGCTGGCTGATGATCGGTCACTGCGGTGGCCTGCGTCAGTCGCAGACCATTGGCGACTACGTGCTGGCCCACGCCTACATGCGCCGCGACGGCATTCTCGACCGCGTACTGCCGCCGCATATCCCGCTGCCGGCGCTGGCTGAGGTGCAGCAGGCGCTGCAGGAAGCCGCCAAGCTGGTCACCGGCGAGCAGGGCGACGAGCTGAAGAAGCGCCTGCGCACCGGCACCGTGCTGACCTACGACGACCGCAACTGGGAACTGCGCTGGGCGCAGGAGCGGCCGTTGATCAACCTGTCGCGCGCTGTGGCGGTGGACATGGAAAGCGGCACCATCGCAGCGCAAGGCTATCGCCTGCGGGTGCCCTACGGCACGCTGCTGTGTGTGTCGGACAAACCCCTGCACAGCGAGATCAAGCTGCCCGGCGCAGCCGGCGCTTTCTACGAGCGCGCCGTGACCCAGCACCTGCACATCGGCATCGCCGCGTTGGAGCTGATGCGCAGCCAGCTCAACTCGCTGCACTCGCGCAAGTTGCGCAGCTTCGACGAGCCGCCGTTCCGCTGAGTCAGGCCGCGACCGGCGCCTCGTCACGCAGCAGTTCGGCCAGCGCAGCTCGGTCGATATTGGCGCCGCTGAGCACCACGGCCACGCGCTGGCCGGCGTTGCTTTCGCGCTCCTGCATCAGCGCGGCCAGCGCCGCTGCGCCGGCGCCTTCGGCAAGGTTATGGGTGTCCTCATGATAGGCGCGGATGGCGGCGCTAATCTCTTCATCCCTCACGCGCACGATGCGTGCCGCGCCGGCGCGGATCATGTCCAGCGCCAATTCCTGGGGCTGGCGGCAGGCCATGCCATCGGCCAGCGTATCGGCGCGTTCGGTCTGCACCAGCCGGCCCTGCTCGAAGCTTTGCGCATAGGCGTCGGCGCCGCTGGCGACCACGCCGACGATCTCGGTATCGAGGCCAAGCAGGTCGCGGGTGCGGATCATCCCGCAGATGCCCGAGCCGAGGCCGATGGGCACGTACACCCGACGCAGGTTCGGCACTGCCTGCAGCAGCTCCAGTGCATAGGTGGCCACGCCGCGCACCAGGTCCTCGTGCAGTGACGGCACCCAGTGCAGGCCGTCGCGTTCGGCGATGCGCGCGGCTTCGGCGCGGGCTTCGTCGAAGTCGCGGCCATGTTCGATCACCTCTGCGCCGAGTGCGCGCATCGCCGCGTTTTTCTCGCGGGCGTTGCCGTGTGGCACCAGGATGCGGATCGCCAGGCCTGCGGCACGCGCGGCCAGTGCCAGGCTCTGGCCGTGGTTGCCGCGGGTAGCGGTGACCAGCCCACGCACCTGCGGCTCGCGGCGCAGCAGGGCGTCGATATAGACCAGCCCGCCGCGCACCTTGAAGGCCGCGGTCGGGGCGTGGTTCTCGTGCTTGACCCAGACCTCACAGCCCGTACGCTGCGCCAGTAGCGGCCAGCACAGTTGCGGCGTGGGCGCCATGTGGCGGTGAACCAGTTCAGCGCTCTGGCGCAGTTGGGCGAGGTCGAACATGACGGGCACTCCGGGTGGCGTTGACCCCGATGCTAGTGCGGCGCATTGTATGGGTAAATCTTTATATTGCATGGCAAGCAATGTGGCTCCCTGACCTCTCCAGCAGTTCCCTGCCCACCTACCTCGCCCTGGTCGAGGCCATCGCCGCCGCCATCGGTCGCGGTGAACTCAAGCCCGGCGAACGTCTGCCGCCGCAGCGGCGCCTGGCCTGGACGCTGGGTATCAACCCGAGCACGGTGATGCTCGCTTACCGTGAGGCGGCGCGTCGGCATCTGGTTTCCGGCGAGGTCGGGCGCGGCACCTACGTGCTGGCCGGTAGCCGCGAGGCGAGCCTGTTCCGGCTCAAGCAGCCGGCCGCGCAGGGCGAGCTGATCGACCTGTCGACCAACGTGCCGGTGCATGACCCGGACAACCACGATCTTTCCGCCAGCCTTGCCGCGTTGGCTGCACGTGGCGAGCTGGATGTGTTGCAGGCCTACCCGTCAGCGGCACTGGTCGAGCGCGCGCATCTGGCTGGCGTCACCTGGCTGCGCCGCCGTGGCCTGGAGCTGGCGCCGGGCGGCCTGCTGCTTTGCGCCGGTGCCCAGCAGGGTGTGTCAGCGGCGTTGCTGGCGCTGTGCGAGGCCGGCGAGCCGATTCTGGTGGAGCGCTACACCGCGCCGGGAATCAAGGCCGCCGCGCGCCAGTTGCGTCTGCCGCTGCATGGCGTGGCGATGGACGAGCACGGCATCCTGCCCGATGACCTCGACCGCCAGGCGCGTGCCACTGGCGCCCGTGTGGCGGTGCTTACGCCCTGTTTGCAGAACCCCACCGGGGCCAGCCTGGACGCCGAGCGGCGCGTGGCCATTGCCGAGGTGGCGCGGCGGCGCGGGCTGTGGATCATCGAGGATGATGTCTACGGCGTGCTCGGCAGCGAGGCGCCGCTGGCGGTGCAGGTGCCCGAGCGCTGCCTGCTGATCAGCAGCCTGTCCAAGAGCGTCGCGCCCGGTCTGCGTCTGGGCTTTATCGCGGGGGCGCCGGAGCTTCTCGAACGCATCGACCCCGAAGCCCAGGCCACACGCTGGGCCGTGACGCCGCTGAGTCTGGCGCTGGGCTGTGAGTGGATCGAAAGCGGCATTGCCGAACAGCGCCTGGCCTGGCAGATCGAGGAGCTGCAGCAGCGCTGGCGCCTGGCTGCGCGCGTGCTCGGGCCACGCATGCCGCAGGGCAGGGCGGTGTCGCCGCATCTTTGGCTCGATGGTACGCCGCCGGTTGGTTTGGCTGAGGCCTGCCGGCAGAACGGCGTCGAGGTGGTGCCGGCCGAGGTGTTCGCGGTCGAGGCCAATCCGGGGCGCGCGGTGCGTATCAGCCTTGCGGCGGCAGCCAGCCGGGTCGAACTCAAGCGGGCGTTGGAGGGGATCGTGGCGGCTTGGGCGATGGGGTAGGTGGGGGCCGGCGGGCTGTTCGCTTCGCTCCTGAGCCCGCCCTACGGCTGGCCCACGCTACGATGCTGCGAGCTTCATATGCAGGATCGGGAAGGGCCGCCCGCCGCCATCCAGGCGCGAGCGACCGGTCACCACGAAGCCCAGGTGCTGATAGAAGCCCACGGCCTGCGGGTTCTGCTCGTTGACGTCGACCCGGGTGGCGCCCAGCGCGTCGATGGCGTGGCGCATCAGTCGCTTGCCCACGCCCTGGCCGTGGCAGGCCGGGTCGACGAAGAGCATTTCCACCATGCCTTCGCTGGTGCCGAGAAAGCCCAGTATTCGCCCCGATTCATTGCGTGCGCAGGCCAATTGCACGGCCGGGAAATACTGCTCGCGCAGCAACGGCTTGATCACCTGCAGGTCGCTCTCCGGCAGGAAGTGGTGGGTGGCGCGCACGGCGGCCTCCCAGATTTCCACCAGGGTAATCAGGTCGGTATCGGTGGGGGTGTCGAGCATCAGCGACATGGCGGCAGGCATCTTGAATGAAGCGGGGCGCAGAGCATGCCAGCTCGGCGCCCGTGCTGTCATTTGCTGGCGTCGAGCACCACGCGGTAGCGCGCCTTGCCGCTGCGCAGGTGGTCGATGGCCGCGTTCACCTGGCTCATGGGGAAGTGCTCGACCTGCGGCAGGATCTGATGGCGCGCGCAGAATTCGAGCATGGTCGCCATGCTCGACGGCGAGCCCACTGGCGAGCCGGACAGGCTCTTCTGCTGCGGGATCAGGTTGAACACGTGCACCGGGATGGCGCTGGGCACGATGCCGACGAAGTGCAGGCGGCCCTTGCCGCGCAGGGTGGCGATCAGCGCCTGCCAGTCGAGATCGGCGCTGGCAGTGACCAGGAGGAAATCCAGGCTGCCGGCAATCGCCTTCATCGCCGCGCTGTCGGTGGAGGCCACCACCTTGTGTGCGCCCAGGCGTTTGGCTTCGTCCTGCTTGTTCAATGACGAGGTGAAGGCGGTCACCTCGCAGCCCCAGGCATTGAGGAAACGCAGCGCCAAGTGGCCGAGGCCGCCGATGCCGACCACGCCGACGCGATCCGTCGGCTTGATGTCCAATTCCAGTAGCGGGCTGAACACCGTCGAACCGGCGCAGAACAGCGGGCCGACCAGCGCCGGGTCGAGGCCTTCGGGCAGCGGCACGGCCCAGGCCCAGTGCGAGCGCAGGCGGTCGGCGAAACCACCGTGGCTGCCAACGATGGTCGGCTTCACCGAGCGGCACAGCTGGTGCGAGCCTTCCATGCACGAGCCGCAGTGCATGCAACTGCCCTTGTACCAGCCGATGCCAACTCTTTGGCCCAACGCGAGGCCACGCGCCTGCTCGCCGAGGCGGACGATGGTGCCGACCACTTCATGACCGGGGATGAAGGGGTAGCGGGCATTGCCCCATTCGTTGTCGATCATCGACTGGTCGGAATGGCAGATGCCGCAATACTCCACCGCCACTTCCACTTCTTCGGCGCCGAGCGGGCCGGGGTCGTAGCTCAGGCGCTCCAATGGTGCCTTGGGCGTTGTGGCGGCCCAGCCGGTGAAGGTGGCGAGTTCGGCGTTGTTGCTCATCGCTGGCTCCTGATCGCAGGGGTTGAATCCGCAGCTTAGTCGCTCTGGCAGGACGTGGAAGCACCATCAGCGCCGCTTATCGTGGGTTACACTGCGCAGCTCATTTTCATCGAAGCCCGTTGCATGTCACGCCCTCGTCCTCCCGCCAATCGCCGCCCTGCAGCCCCGCGCCGCGTGGCCAAGGCGCCGCCTGCGCAGCCGCGCCTGCTGGTATTGAACAAACCGTTCGACGTGCTCACCCAGTTCAACGATGAGCAGGGCCGCGTCACGCTCAAGGAGTTCGTCGACGTGCCTGGCGTCTATCCGGCCGGGCGTCTGGATCGCGACAGCGAAGGCCTGCTGTTGCTGACCAACGATGGTCGTCTGCAGGCGCGTATCGCCGACCCCAAGCACAAGCTGCCGAAGACCTATTGGGTGCAGGTGGAAGGGGAGCCGAGCGAGGCGCAACTGCAGCAGTTGCGCGATGGCGTGACGCTCAATGACGGCCCGACCCTGCCGGCCGAGGCGCGGTGCCTGGACGAGCCCGAGCTATGGGAACGCAACCCGCCGGTACGCTTTCGCAAGAGCGTGCCGACGGCGTGGCTGGAGCTGGTGATTCGCGAGGGGCGCAATCGCCAGGTGCGGCGCATGACCGCCGCCGTCGGCTTGCCGACCCTGCGCCTGGTGCGCGTGGCCATCGGCCCCTGGCGTCTGGACGGACTACAGCCCGGGCAATGGCGTGAGGTGCCCGCGCAGTTGTCATAGAGGCGCGCGGCTCGCCTGATGAAACACTGAAAAATCCATATACCGTCACTCCCGCGAAGGCGGGAGCCCCGTTTCTAGGTTCCCGCCTTCGCGGGAATGACGACTGTTTCAGAGCCTAGGCTGTGCGCACCTAGTGCCGAGGCAATGGCGTGCTCAGGGCAGCGGTCGATTTGTCGCAGGCACGCTCCTGGCGACCCTGACCTGAATCAATAACCGGCCTTGATCACGGCGATACCTTTGTTCAGCACTTCACGCCAGGCCTGGCGCACTTCTGCGTCGCACTCCTTGTCGTGTTCGCCGATGGTCGCCAGCAGCGCGTCGAGCCACAGGTCGTAGAGTTCGGGGCGAATATCCAGATGCTGGCGCGAGTGCGATTCGCCGAGGGCGCGCAGCTTGGTGTCGGGCATGCCGCGGGCGTGCATCACCAGGTTGAGAATGCCCTGGCGTAGCAGCTGCTTTTGCGCGCTCATGTCGGTGTCGACGAACTTCTCGCGAATCAGCGGTGAGCTGGCGAGGAAGTGGCGGTAGAAACTGTCGAAGAAATCCGGGCTGGCACAGCAGCGTCCATAGCTCTGCATCACCAGATTGGCGGCGCTCATGTGTAACTCCTTGAATAGGCGGCAGGTCGCATCGAGACGATGGCCAGACGTAGTGCGCTGGCCGAGTGGCTTAGCCGTGAATGCCGCGCGCGGTCTCGATGATGTAGGTGATGATCGGCTTGGCCAGGAAGGCGAACAGGCACAGGCCCAGGCCGAGGAACAGGATGGCGGTGCCGAGGCGGCCGGCCTTGGACTTCTTCGCGAGGTCCCAGATGATGAAGAACATGAACAGCATCAGGCCGCCCACCAGGACGTACATCATCAGGGCTTCAAATTGTTCGGTTTCCATGGTGCCTCATGATTCGGACGGAAAACGCAGGGCCGAAATTATACGCGCCCTGACCTGGCGCGCGGCATGATCCGCTTCACCCTGCGACTTTCAGTCGCGCAGGTGCTGTAGCGGCAACTGCGTGCTGGAGAGAATCTGCTGCAGTACGAAGCTCGAGCGCACGCTGGAAACACCATCGATGCGAGTCAGGGTGCCGAGCAGCAGCTTCTGGTAATGGTCCATGTCCGGCACCACTACCTTGAGCTGGTAGTCGGCGTCCATCCCGGTCACCAGGCAGCACTCCAGCACCTCGGGGCATTTGCGGATTTCGTCCTGAAAGTGCTCGAAGCGCTCGGGGGTGTGCCGGTCCATGCCGATCAGCACGTAGGCGGTCAGGCTCAGGCCAAGCTTCTTGCGGTCGAGCAGGGCGACCTGGCCGGTGATGTAGCCATCGTCCTCCAGCTGTTTGACGCGGCGCGAGCAGGGTGAGGGTGACAGGCCAATGCGCTCAGCGAGCTCCTGGTTGGACAGGGCAGCGTTGCGCTGCAATTCGGCGAGAATGTTCAGGTCGTAACGGTCGAGTTTGTCCATTTTTTAACTGGCTCATTATTTGATTGCGCTAGATAGTGCTCCTTTAGTTGTTAATTGCGCAATTGGTAAGTTTGTAAGCAATCTTAGCAATCTTATTTCGGCGCGGCAGGCGTAAGCTTTCTCTCAGTTTCACGGCCCGGACGACAAGTCCTACCGGCCTCGCCCAATCAGGTGAGCCGGCGCCGACGGTCCTACCGGATCGCACCGGCACCCGGGTCCGCACTGCCCAACCAGGCGGGCGACGAAAGCGGCGACAGCATCGCCAGCACCGGACAGATTTCCCGAGGGGGCCGCGAGGCCCCTTTTTTATTGCCTGGGATTTCTGCAGGAGGCTCGTGGGCTTTGGCTATTTTCGAGAGGCAGCGGGGCGCTGTGGTCAGTGTTGGACCACTTCCGGCGGATCGGCATGCACCAGCACTTCGGCACGTGGATAGTGCTCATGGATCGCCTTCTCCACAGCCACGCAGTGAGCATGGGCCTGCGACAGGCTCATCTCGCCCGGCAGCTCCAGGTGCAACTGGACGAACCAGCGCGTACCGGAAATGCGTGTACGCAGATCGTGCGCGCCGAGCACGCCCGGCACCGAGGTGGCCAGCTGGTACATATGCTGAGTGGTTTCGCTGGGTAGTTCCTCGTCCATCAGCACGCCGATCGCGCCGCGCACGATGCTGATGGCGCTCCAGAAGATGTAGAAGGCGATACCGATGGCGAAGATCGCATCCATCTGCTGCCAGCCGAAACGGGTCAGTAGCAGGGCGAGGAGGATGCTGCTGTTGAGCAGGATGTCGGAGCGGTAGTGCAGCGAGTCGGCGTGAATCGCGGTGGAGCCAGTCTCGCGCACCACCTTGCGTTGAAAACTCAGCAGGGCGACGGTCAAGGCCAGCGACAGCAGCATGACGGCAATGCCGATACCTTCGGCTTCCAGCGGCTGTGGCACTTGCAGGCGTTCGACGCCCTGCAGGCCAATGAGCACGGCACTGACACCGATGAACAGCGCCTGGCCCAGCCCGGCCAGCGCCTCGGCCTTGCCGTGGCCGTAGCGGTGATCCTCGTCGGCCGGTCGCAGGGCGAAGTGCACGGCAACCAGGTTGATCAGCGAGGCGGCGCTATCGAGCAGCGAATCGGTGAGGCCGGCCAGCAGGCTGACCGAACCGCTCAGCCACCAGGCAACCGCCTTGGCCAGCACCAGGGTCAGCGCCACCGTTAGTGCTGCCCGGGTGGCCAGGCGCATCAGCCTGGCGTGCTGTGGGGCATGCATGGATTCAGGCGGCCGGACGCAGGCCGTAGGCTGCCAGTTGTTCGGCGCTGCCGCTGTGCTGGATCAGGCGTGGGTCGTCCAGCGGCAACTGGTGGCCGGTGCTGGTTTCGATCAGGGTCTTGAGTGCGTACTGGTCGACCTTGCCGTCTTCGCCGATCAGTTGCTTGAGCTGCTGCGGGTCGACCTGGGCGGTCTGGCCTTCGGGCAGGTAAATGGCGCCGGTGGCGAAGTCCACGGCGAAGGCGATCAGGCCAGGAATCACGTAGAACAGGATGCCGATGGCGTTGGCCCCGGCGATCACCGGGTCGATCCGGCCTTCGATCTGGCCGCGGCGATCCGGGTAGAAGATCGAGCCGCAAGCGGTCAGCTGAGTGAACAGGGTTGCGGCGACAACGCCGGCGATAACTCGGGATTTCGTGCGCATCGAGCACCTCCATGGAAAAAAGTGGCGCAACTATAGCAAGGCGATGATTGCAAAACTGCTGCCCGCTGCTTATGACTCGCGGGGCCTCTGGCAGTTCGCCGCTATAATCGCCGGCTTGTTGTGGAGATACCATGAACGACCTGCCGATCGACGCCCTGTTACCCGCCCTGCGCGATGCCTTGAGCGCCCGCCACGAAGTGGTGCTGGAGGCGCCGCCCGGTGCCGGCAAGACCACCCGCGTACCGCTGGCATTGCTCGATGCGCCCTGGTTGGCCGGGCAAACCATCCTCATGCTCGAGCCCCGCCGCCTGGCTGCCCGTGCTGCCGCCGAGCGCCTGGCCAGCGAGCTGGGCGAACGGGTGGGGGAGACGGTTGGTTATCGCATTCGCCTGGACAGCAAGGTGGGGCCGAACACGCGCATCGAGGTGGTCACCGAAGGCATCCTGGCCCGCCGCCTGCAGGACGATCCGGCGCTGGATGGCGTCGGCCTGGTGATCTTCGATGAATTCCATGAAAGAAGTCTGGATGCCGATCTGGCCCTGGCGTTGACGCTCAACGGCCGCGCCATGTTCCGCGGCGAAGGCAGCGGCGAGGCGCCGCTCAAGGTGCTGCTGATGTCCGCCACTCTCGAAGGCGAGCGTCTGTCGGCACTGCTTGGCGAGGCGCCGGTGCTGCGCAGCGAAGGGCGCATGTTCCCGGTGGATATCCGCTGGAGCGCGCCGCTGGCGCCCGGTGAGTGGATCGAACCGCGGGTGGTGCAGACGGTATCGCAGGCCCTGGCCGACGAGCCGGGCAGCCTGCTGGTGTTCCTGCCGGGCCAGGCCGAGATTCGCCGCGTCGCCGAGCAACTGGGCGAGGTGCTGAGCGGGCACGACGACATCCTGCTCTGTCCGCTGCATGGCGAACTGGATCTGTCCGCCCAGCGTGCCGCCATCGAGCCGGCGCCTGAGGGCAAGCGCAAGGTGGTGCTGGCCACCAATATCGCCGAGACCAGCCTGACCATCGACGGCGTGCGTGTGGTCATCGATGCCGGCCTGGCGCGGGTGCCGCGCTTCGACCCGGCCAGTGGCATGACCCGCCTCGACACCCAGCGCATTTCCCGCGCCTCCGCCACCCAGCGCGCCGGCCGTGCCGGGCGCCTGCAGCCGGGTGTGTGCTATCGACTGTGGTCGCAGGCGCAGCACGAGCAGCTCAGTGCCTATTCCGGCGCGGAGATTTTGCAGGCTGATCTGGCCGGACTGGCCTTGCAACTGCTGCGCTGGGGCGTGACACCGCAGGAGCTGAGCTGGCTCGACGTGCCACCGCCGGCCGCCTACGCCCAGGCGCTGGATCTACTCGGTCGCCTGGGTGCCCTCGATGAACGTGGTGCACTCAATGGCCACGGCCAGGCCATGGCCGAGCTGCCGAGCCATCCACGTATTGCCCATCTGCTGCTGCGCGGCCAGGCGCTGGGCCTCGGTGCTCTAGCTTGCGACCTGGCCGCGCTGTTGTCCGAGCGCGATATCCTGCGCGGCGGTGGCGTCGATTTGCACAGTCGTCTGGCCCTGCTCAGCGGCGAAAGCCGCGCCGCGCGCAACGCCGTGGGCGGCGTGCAGCGCGCGCGGCAACTGGCCAAGCAGTTCCAGGGGCTGCTCAGGGGGCGGTCGGCGAACCAGGTGGTGAGCGATCCCGAGCATCCGCGCTGGCTCGGCTGCCTGCTGGCTTTCGCTTACCCCGACCGCATCGCCCAGCAACGCCGCGCCAGCGGCGCCGACTACCGCCTGGCCAACGGCCGCGCCGCGCAGTTCGGTGAGGCCGATGCCCTGATGAAGCACGAATGGCTGGTGGTGGCCGACCTGGGTAGCCGTCAGGGTCAGCGCGAGGAGCGCATCTATCTCGCTACCGACCTCGACCCGGCGCTGTTCGAGCGCGAACTGGCCGAGCAGGTCGAGACGCTAGAGGTGCTCGACTGGGACGAGCGCGAAGGCGTGCTGCGCGCCGAACGTCAGCGCAAGGTGGGCGAACTGGTGCTGGAGCGCCAGGCACTGGCGGCGCTGGACGAGGACACGCGCAGCCGCGCCCTGGTCGGCCTGGTGCGACGCAAGGGCCTGGAGCTGCTGCCCTGGACGCCCGACCTGCGTCAGTGGCAGGCACGCGTGGCGCTGCTACGCGAGCTGGACCTGCAGCAGCAGGGGCAGAGCGAATGGCCGGACCTGTCCGATGCCGCGCTATTGGCCAGCCTCGAGCAGTGGCTGACGCCATTCTTAAGCAAGGTCAACCGCCTCAGCCATTTCGCCAACCTCGACCTGCCCTCGATCCTGCAGACGCTGCTGCCCTGGCCGCTGCCGCAACGCTTGGATGAGCTGGCGCCGCGCGCGCTGAGTGTGCCGTCCGGCTCGCGCATCGCCATCGACTACACGGAGCGCCCGCCGGTACTCGCCGTGCGCCTGCAGGAGTTGTTCGGTTTGGCCACGACACCGCGCATCGCCGGTGGCCGTCTGGGGCTCAAGCTGCATTTGCTGTCCCCGGCACGCCGTCCGGTGCAGGTGACTCAGGACCTGGCCAGCTTCTGGGCCAATACCTATCTGGAGGTGAAGAAGGACCTCAAGGGCCGCTATCCCAAGCACTACTGGCCGGACGATCCGTTGATCGCCGAGCCCACGGCGCGGGCCAAACCGCGCAAGTAAGGCTGGCGAGCGCCTCCTGACAGAATTGTCAGGGGGCGGTCAGCTCTGGGACACCTGGCGCTCCGTAGACTGCGACCTACGACCTGACGATGCCCCCAGTCAGGAGGGGTTTGGAGAAGGAGGCCGTGGTGAGTCAATCCCGTTATGACCTGTGCATGGATGATGCTGCACTGTCCGCGTCGCTGCTGGAACTTACGGATATCCTGACGCGTTTTGCACCGAGCGATGGCGCGCACCAGACGCCAATCGCGCCCTTGCGACTGATCAGGAACGGCGCGCGTGTCGAGACGTTCCAGATCGAGCGGACACCGGCCTTGTATGTCGCCGTCCAGGGGCTGCAGGAGGTGCGCCTGCGCGATGAGCGTCATCGTTTCGGCTGCATGCAGTGCCTGCTGGTTTCTCAGGCCCAGCCGCTGGTATCGCGCGCCGAGGACGTCTCGCTGAGCCGGCCGCTGCTGCTCATCCGGCTCGACATCGAAGCCGATTCAATCAGCCAACTGATCTTCGATGCCGCCCCCAAACAGCTGCTGCAG
Organism: Pseudomonas sp. ZH-FAD; assembly: GCF_002803095.1. GTDB lineage: Bacteria > Pseudomonadota > Gammaproteobacteria > Pseudomonadales > Pseudomonadaceae > Aquipseudomonas. The sequence continues at coordinate 42,760 of NZ_PGLR01000010.1, forward strand.
AAGCCGCCGTCTTCCGGCCTGCATGTCGAGCCGCTCGACCAGCCGCTGCTGGAGGCCATGCTCAGGCTGTTGCGTCTGCTGGACACGCCCCGGGACATCGCCATGCTGGCGCCCCTGGCCTACAAGGAAATCCTTTATCGGTTGTTGCACGGTCGGCATGGCCATCAGCTGCGCGATAGGGCCATGGCCAATTTCCAGACCCATCGCGTGGGGCAGGCGGTAGAGTGGTTGCACGCGAACTACCGGCAGCCCCTGCGTATCGAGGAACTGGCCCGGCGGATCAATCTCTGTACTTCCAGCCTGCACCACCGTTTCAAGGCAATGACTGGCATGAGCCCGTTGCAGTACCAGAAGAGGCTTCGTCTCGAAGAAGCGCGCCGGCTGATGCTGCAAGAGCGGGTCGAGGTCTCGGTTGCCAGTTATCGCGTGGGCTACGAAAGCCCTTCGCAGTTCAGCCGGGAATACAGCCGGTTCTTCGGGACATCGCCGCGCAACCACATGGTGGCGTTACGGCGCGCCATCATGTGATCGATGTTGCCGTTGACTGGCGGATCTCGTGAGCGTTCAACGGCTGCTATGGCTGGACGTCAATGACGCGGTCGAGTGCTGCGCGGCATTCAATACCTCGACCATGACTTCGTTTTGCCAGTCGAAGTAGGGGTTGTAGGTCAGGCGAGCATGGTATTTACCTGCTACGCGGTAGCCCCAGTCCGAATACCAGACGCTCTCGCCCGCTTCGCATCCCGCCATACCCAGGTCGTCCTGGCCATTCCAGCAGATACGCTGCGTCCCTTGTTCACCGTAGAGCGGGTTATGCGGGGAGAACAGCACACCCATGTGCGAGAACTGACTGATTCGTCGTTCAGGCAAGGCATCGCTGCGCGTCAGAATTCGTCGCTCCAGCGATGCTTCCAAGTCTGCTGTGCCGTACCACACCAGGCGGCTGGCCGGGTGCGTGAAGCGTTGGGTGAAGGTGTCGCGGATATGTGCGGTGTCCAGCACCGAGTCGTGCTGGGCGACGACCAGCAGCACCGGTTTGTCGTAACGCCCCGAATTCAGCTTGGCGCGCACCGTGACGCTGCTTCGGTAGAACTGGGCGAAAGCGTTGGTCGGCACGTTCAGGTAGCGTACTGGCGTTTGCGTCGGCCGATCAGGACTTGGTGCGCGCAGCCAGGGCTTGGCCCAGGAGATCAGTGAGGGCAGCCAATCATAGGCAGTATTCGACTTGAAGGCGGGCGAGAACAGTAGCAGGCCCTCGACGTCTGGGTGTTCGTAGGCGTAATGCAGTACCAGGTTGGCGCCGGTGGAAAAGCCGCCGAGGTAGATGTGGGGCACTTCTTCAGCGAGCACGGCGGCCTGTTCGCGCAGCAGTTGGCGCCACTCTTCCAGGCGCGTGTTCAGCAGGTCGGCGGGTTTGCTGCCATGCCCAGGCAGGAGCAGGGTGCGCACCAGAAAACCCTGCTTGGCCAGGCTGGGGCCGAGGTCGCTGAACGACCAGGGCGAGTCGCCCAGACCGTGCACGAGCAGGATGCCGCGGCTGGTCGGCTGCTCGGGTCGCCACTCCTGCGGTGCGTTCCAGTCCAGTTCGACGACGTGGTTCGGGCTCTGGAAATCACGGGCCTGCTCCAACCATTGCCGGGTTTCTTCCCTGTACGTAGCGAAACTGGTCTGCCCAAGAGGCAGTGACGATTCCTCGCTGTGGGCGCTGCCGACCGATACCAATGCCAGTACGGCAAGAGTCAGTGGGAGGGAGAGGGGGCGTGAGTCGCTCATGTTGGTCGGGGCAGGTGAATGGCGTGCAGAAAAACATGGATGCTGATTCTAGTGCTGCGGTATTGCCGATGACTGCGCAAAACTCCGGGATACTTGCCCGATTCTGCAGTTGCGCACGCGCCATGCCGTTTCGCTGGTCGGATGGCGTAATGTCCTCTAGGTAGAAAGCAGGCTTTTCTGACAAAAATGTCAGGAGGCGGTCAGTCTGCGGACACTTGGCGCTATATAAACTGAGGGGTGCGGCAGGTAACACGTCCCTGTCCATCGTTATCTGAGAGGAGTTGCCGAATGCGTTTGCTCATCGTCGAGGATGAAGAAAAGACCTCCTCTTACGTGCACAGAGGCTTGAGCGAGCTGGGTTACATCGTCGATGTCGCCAGCAATGGCATCGATGGACTGCACTGCGCGCTGGAGATGGATTACGACGTGGTGATCCTCGATGTCATGTTGCCGGGTAAGGATGGCTATGGCGTGTTGCAGGGGCTGCGACTGCAGAAGAAGACCCCGGTCATCATGCTATCGGCCCGGGGCACGGTGGATGACCGCGTGCGCGGTTTACGCGAGGGCGCTGATGACTACCTGGGCAAACCCTTTTCCTTTGCCGAACTGGTGGCACGTATCCAGGCGCTGATCCGCCGCCGCGCTGCCGACACCGCCGATCTGACACATCTGTGCATCGACGATCTGGAAATGGATCTGCAGGCACGCAAGGTCACCAGGGCCGGCGTGCGTCTGGATCTGACGGCCAAGGAGTTCTCTCTGCTGAGCCTGCTGGCGCGGCACCAGGGGGAAATACTTTCCAAGCTGATGATCGCCGAGCAGGTCTGGGACATGAACTTCGACAGCGACGCCAACGTGGTGGAGGTCGCGATCAAGCGCGTCCGCGCCAAGGTGGACGCCCCATACGCCCGCAAGTTGCTGCATACCGTACGCGGTATGGGCTACGTGCTGGAAAGCCGCGAAGACAACAACCAGCAAGGCCGCACAGCGATATGAAGGTATCGATCGCCAGGCGCCTGGCCCTGATGTTCGCGCTGGCGGCCATTCTGATCACCTCGACCAGTGCGGTGCTGCTGCGCTGCTCCCTGAAGCAGTCGCTGGACGAACAGATGCACAACGAGCTGATCCTGCGTCACTCCGTGCTCGACCCATTGCTGTCGAAGTACGAGTCGCCTGAGGACTGGGTCGGGGTGCACCAGAAACTGGACACCCTGACACCTAGCGACGAGCGGGTGCTCTATTGGGTGCTGAGCGACGATAGCAACTATAGCTATGGCGGTGCGATGCCGGATGGTCAGGCTCGTTCGCAGCAGCCGGATGGTTTTTCCGTCATGGACATGCCGGATCATCACTGCCCGATGGTGCTGCTGACCAAAACCATTCCAGCCATGGGCAGCCGCCCGGAGCTGCGCTTCATCGTCGGGCTTGATTCGACGCCCTTCATGGGCACGCTGGGGAATTTCACCAGAGCCCTTATCTTCACCTCGGCGCTGGGCATCGCCTTGGCGGCGCTGCTCGGTTACTGGGTTTCGCGGCTCGGCCTGAGACCGGTGCGCCGGTTGAGCAATCAGGCCAACAGCCTGCCGCCCGGCGACTCGAAACAGCGCTTGGAGACCGAGGCGCTGCCCAGCGAGCTACAGGAGCTGGCGGTGTCGTTCAATGGCGCGCTCGCCCGACAGGAGGCGGCCTGGTGCCAGCTTGAAGGCTTCAATGCCAACGTCGCTCACGAGCTTCGCACGCCTCTGACCAACCTGATCGGGCAGACCCAGGTCGCACTGGTCCATGACCGCGACCTGAACGAGCTTCAGGATCTGTTGCAATCGAACCTGGAAGAGCTGGAGCGCATGGGCGCCATCGTCAACGACATGCTGTTCCTGGCCGGTGCCGAAAGCGGCCAGCGGGCGACCGAATTGAGCGATGTCTCGCTGTACGAGGAAGCCTCCAAGACCGTGGAATACCTGGAGCCTGTGCTGTTCGACAAACACCTGAACGTGGTGATTGAGGGCGACATGCGGGCGCGTATCGATCGTCGGCTGTTCCACCGCTCTCTGGCCAACCTGCTGCAGAACGCGGCGCGCTACGCCGACCCGGGCAGCACCATCACGGTCAGTCTGGTGAGCAATGGCATGCAGGCCGAAGTGAGCGTGTCCAATGTCGGCGAGCCTATCGACAGCGAGCACCTGGAGCACCTGTTCGAGCGTTTCTACCGTGCCGATGCGGCCAGGGCGCGTAGCGATGCGCATCATGGTCTGGGACTTTCGATCGTGCGCGCCGTGGCATCCATGCACGGCGGCCGTGTGTTCGCTCGCAGCGAGGCAGGCTGCAACACCTTCGGCTTTTCCTTGACCAGCGAATCGCTCGCCTGATGCCTTTCGTCGAGCCAGGCAGTCCTGCCTGAGCTTGCCCGGGTGCAGCAGGCTGACATCTTCCTGTCAGTCTGCGGTCACCTTGACGTCAGTCTGCCCGTCCTAGAGTGACCCTCACATCTTAGGTGAGGAGAGTGACGTGGCAGAGCCCAGTACGTTCGGGAAATGGTTCGGTTCAGCCCTCGTCACGGGCTGTGCGGTGGTTGCCGTCGCTATCTATTTCTGGCCTGCACCGTCAGCGGCCACCGCTGCTGTGGCGGCTCCAGCGATTCCCGTCCGGGTCGTCACGGTGGAGCAGCGTTCGGTGCCGGTACTGGTCAGCGCGCTGGGTACCGTCCGCTCGCTTCGTAGCGTGGATATCCGTCCGCAGGTCGATGGTGTGCTGGTCGAGATGCCGGTTCGGGAGGGGCAGCTCGTCAGCCGTGGGGATCTGCTCGCGCGCATTGATGACCGGGCCATCGTCGCCGCCCTGAATCAGGCCGAGGCGCAACTGGCCGTATCCCAGGCCCAGTTGGCGTCGGCCAGGTTGGATCTGAGGCGGTATCAGGCTCTGTCCAGGAGTTCCGCCATCTCGGCCCAGACACTTGATCAGCAGAGTGCGCTGGTGACGCAACTGGAGGCTACGGTGCGCACCAACGAGGCGAGTGTGGCGGCCAACCAGGTGCAACTTTCCCACACCCGTATCCATGCGCCGAACGACGGTCGGGTTGGCATTCATAACGTGCATGAAGGCAGCCTGCTGCGGGCTGGCGACGCGCAGGGACTGTTCTCGGTGGTGCAGTTGGATCCGATCAGCGTCGAGGTGGCGCTGCCTCAGGGGATGTTGCCGCAGTTGCAGGCACTGCTGGCCGGCAACGATCACAACCCCGTTCCATTGCAGGCTTACTCGAGTGACGGCGGCACCCTGTTGGGCGAAGGGCGACTGGCGCTGATCGACAATCGGGTGTCGAGCCAGACCGGCACCATCAGGCTCAAGGCTGATTTTGCCAACGCTGAAGGGCGTTTGTGGCCGGATCAGTCGGTTGTGGTGAAGCTGCGGGTGCAGACTTTGGACGATGCGCTGGTGATACCGCAGCGGGCCCTGCGCCAGGGCATCGATCACGTGCTGGTGTGGCGTGTGGTGGACGGTAATGTTGAGACGCAAGCCGTACAAGTGCTCCATACGGACAACGAAATCGCCGTGATCAATGGTTTGGCTGCCGGCGATTCGGTCGTGGTTGATGGCCACTCTCGCCTGCGTCCCGGTACTGCGGTGCGCATTCTCGATGAAGCGCCGGGGCGAGGAGCCGCTGTCGCTGAAAGGCGGGTGTTCTGATGACGAGGCGCAACCTGTATGCCTGGTTCATGGACCACCCGGTCGGTACCATCCTGCTGACCGTCGCACTGGTGCTGATGGGGATGCTTGCCTTTCCCCGGTTGTCGATCGCGCCATTGCCCGAGGCGGATTTTCCGACTATTCAGATTACCGCCAGCCTGCCAGGAGCCAGTGCCGAGACTATGGCCTCATCGGTGGCGACGCCGTTGGAGGTGCAGTTCAGCAGCATTTCCGGCATCACCGAGATGACCTCTGCCAGCTCTCTGGGCATGCTCACGCTGACCTTGCAGTTCACGCTCGATAAGGACATCGACAGCGCCGCCCAGGAGGTTCAGGCGGCGATCAACACCGCCTCGGCGCGCTTGCCCGAGGACATGCCGAGTTTGCCTATCTGGCGCAAGGTCAACCCGGCGGACAGCCCAATCCTGATCCTCAGCGTCAATTCCGACACGCTGTCGCTGATCGAACTCAGCGACCAGGCCGAAACCGTCCTGGCGCGGCAGTTGAGCCAGATCCAGGGGGTTGGCCTGATCGATCTGGTTGGCCAGCAGCGTCCGGCCATACGCATCCAGGCTCGTCCGGAAGTGCTGGCCGCTGCCGGCGTGACCATGGCCGATATCCGTGAGGCCGTGCAGCGCGCCAGCGTCAACCTGCCAAAGGGCGCGCTATTCGGCAGCAGCCGTATTTCCACGTTGGCGGTCAACGACCAGCTGTTCGAAGCGCACGAGTACGAAGACATCATCGTCACTTACCGCAACGGCTCTGCGGTGCGCGTCAAGGATCTGGCCACGGTTCGGCTTGGGGCGGAAAACGACTATACCGCGTATTGGCCGAACGGCCGTCCTGGCGTTGCTCTGGTGATCCGTCGCCAGCCGGGTGCCAATATCGTCGCCACCGCCGACCGCATTCGGGCGGCCCTGCCTGCGTTACGCGAGGCGCTGCCGGCGACCATGGAGGTCGAGGTTCTCAACGATCGTACCCGCACCATTCGCTCCTCGCTGCATGAGGTCATGCTGACCCTGGTCATCGCCGTCGTGTTGGTCATTGGGGTGATGGCCGTGTTCCTGCGCCAGTTGTCGGCGACTTTGATCGTTTCCGCCGTGCTGGGTGTTTCCCTGGTCGCCACCTGTGCGGTGATGTACCTGGCCGGATTCAGCCTGAACAACCTGACGCTGGTGGCCATCGTGATTGCCGTGGGTTTCATCGTCGACGATGCGATTGTCGTGGTGGAGAACATTCACCGTCACCTGGAGGCTGGCGAGAGCCGTTATGACGCGGCACTCAAGGGCGTGCGAGAAATCGGTTTCACCGTGGTGTCGATCAGTGTCTCGTTGATTGCTGCGTTCATTCCGCTGCTGTTCATGGGCGGGGTGATCGGTCGCCTGTTTCGCGAGTTCGCCCTTACTGCGACGGCGGCCATCCTGATTTCCGTGGTGGTCTGCCTGACGCTGGTGCCGACCCTGGCGGCGCTGTTCATGCAGGCGCCGAAACACCGGGAGTCTCGCGCATCGCGTTTTACCGACGGCTTGATCAATGGCTATGACCGCGCCCTGCGCTGGGCGCTGGATCACCAGCGCAGCATGCTCGGCGTATTCATGCTCAGCGTGGTGCTGAGCGTGGCGAGTTTCATGATGATCCCCAAGGGCTTCTTCCCGCTGCAGGACACCGCTTTCGTCATGGGTTTTACCCAGGCGGCTGCCGATATTTCCTATGAAGAAATGGTCGCCAAGCACAAGCAACTAGAGGCGATCATCAGTCAGGATCCGGCCGTCATCAGTTACAACCACGGCGTCGGTGGCGCCGCCAGTGACTCGATCGGCAACGGCCGCATGTGGTTGGTGCTGAGTGATCCCGGCCAGCGCGACGCAAGCGTTAGCGAAGTCATCGACCGTCTGCGTCCACAATTGGCCCAGGTGCCGGGTATTCAGGTGTTCCTGCGCGCGGCTCAGGACATCAACATCGGTGCGGGAGTGCCGCGCGCGCAATATCAATATGTATTGCGCGCGCAGAGCAGCGCGGAGCTGGCGCAGTGGACGCGTGAACTGACCGAGCGCCTGCGGCAGATGCCGCAGTTCCAGGACGTGTCTCACGACCTGCAGCTGGACGCCAATATCACGCGTTTGACCATAGACCGGGATGAGGCGGCCCGTTACGGTTTCTCCGCCGTCGATGTCGATAACGCCCTGTACGACGCATTTGGCCAGCGGCAGATCAATGAATTCCAGACCGAGACCAACCAGTACCAGGTGGTGCTTGAACTGAGCACCGCACAGCGGGGTAACGCCGAGAGTCTGGCCTATTTCCATCTACGCTCGCCGACTACCGGTGAGATGGTGCCGTTGCGTGCTTTCGCGCGTCTCGAAGCGCAGGAGAGCGGGCCTCAGGTCATCGCCCACAACGGCATGCTGCCAGCGGCCAATATCTCCTTCAACCTGAGTGCCGGGGTGGCGCTGGGCGACGCGGTGGCGCAACTCGAAGCGCTGCAACTGGAAATCGGCATGCCGGCCTCGGTGACCGGTACCTTCCAGGGCGCGGCTCAGGCGTTCCAGGCCTCGCTGGCCAGCCAGCCGCTGCTGATCCTTACCGCGCTGCTGGCGGTGTACATCATCCTCGGCGTGCTCTACGAGAGCTTCGTCCACCCGCTGACGATCCTCTCGACCCTGCCTTCTGCCGGTATCGGCGCGATCCTGTTGCTGTGGGCGTGGCAACTGGACTTCTCGATCATGGCGCTGATCGGCCTGATCCTGCTGATCGGCATCGTCAAGAAGAACGGCATTCTGCTGATCGACTTCGCCCTGCATGCCCAGCGCGTAGACGGGCTATCGCCGCGCGAGGCGATCCACCAAGCCTGCCTCACCCGCTTTCGCCCGATCCTGATGACCACCCTGGCGGCACTGCTTGGCGCGGTGCCGCTGATGATGGCGTTCGGCACCGGGGCGGAGCTGCGCGAGCCATTGGGTGTGGCCATCGTCGGCGGGTTGATGCTCAGCCAGATGTTGACGCTGCTGACCACGCCAGTGGTGTACCTGGCGTTGGACCGGCTGTCCCGGCGCCGTACCCAGTATGACGCCAGCGTGCAGCCAACGGAGCGCGCGCTATGACCGATGCCTGTCTTCTTCCCAATTACCGCTGCGGTGCATCAGGTACCGGAGTGATTGCAAGACCGTCCGGGCTGCGGGTAATCAGCCATCATGGAGTGCTGCATATGAACATTCGTAGGTTTTCTCTCGCAGGTCTGCTGGCCGTCATTATTCTGGGTAGTGCGTCGTTGCTCGCTGATGAGGGCACCGAGACACCGGCCTATACCTATGACACCAAGCTGGATATCGCCAGGGTTATACGCATCGAAGAGCCACAGTCGCAGATGTGCGAGGTGGTTCAGGCGACCATGACCTACGTGAATACTCAAGGAGTGACGGAAACCCTCAGCTTCCTAAAGCTGGCCGACGTGTGTATCAGTAACGGCTAGGGGCGGTATGACCTTCAGGATTGGACGCTCCATGTTGCTGGCTCATTGCGGTCTGGTTTCGGGGCAGGACAGCCACAAATCCTCGCTGGCGGTGCCGACTACCGCCAGGCCGCCACGCCGCGCATCGCCGGCAGCTGTCTCGGCCACAGGCCGGCGCAGGTGACGCAGGATCTGGCCAGCTTCTGTGCCAATACCCACCTGGGGTGAAGAAGGACCTGAGGGCCGGTATCCCAAGCACTGCTGGCCGGACGACCCGCTGATCGCCGAACCCACTGCGCGGGCCAGGCCGCGCAGGTGAGCGTGGATGAGGGGCGGGCAGCTGCTTTATAGCAGGGGGAGGGTGTAGCTCAGAATCAGACGATTCTGATCCAGGTCGTTGCCTCCATTGCTGCGGGAGATCGCGTTGCGCCAGCGCAGGCCCAGGTTTTTCAATGGCCCGCTCTGGATCGTGTAGCGAAGATCGAGATTGCGCTCCCATTCCCGGCCATTACTGCCGTCGGCCCACTCGAAGCCATCGCCCTTCACATAGCGCACGGAGAGCAGCAATCCAGGGGCGCCAAGACTGCTGAAGTCATAGTCATAACGCGCTTGCCAGGATTTCTCGTTGGGATTGGCGAAATCGGGCGACAGCATCGAATAGTTGACGAGGAAGGCGTCGGTGCCATTCACATAGGGGTAACCGCTACCCCCGCTCATCTTCTGGTAGGCCAACGTGAAGGCATGCGCCGAGAGGTTGTAGGTGAACATGGCGCCGAATGCGCCATTGTCGACATTGGTATTGCCATCATCCGTGGAGTGGGCATAGCGAATGTCGCTTGCCAGCGACTGCTCCTCGGCTATGGGCAACAGATGAGTGATATTGACGATGTGCTGTCGATAGTTTCGTTCGAGTTGAGCGTAGTCATAGGACGTTGCAAGGCCGGAACCCCAGTTGTAACGGACGCCACCGAAATCGAATCGATCGGAGGGTTGCCCGCCCCTGATGCCTTTGCCAGTGACCGACATGTCGTCGCTGCTGGCGTAATTACGCAGGCTGTTCTGAGTCATGCGGCCCAGATTGAAATGAAACCCGCTGATTTCCTCGGAAACCAGGTGGGCGCCGCGAAAGGTCTGCGGCAAGAGGCGGGAATCACTGGGTCGAAGTGTCGGTAACTTTGGTATCAACGTACCCACATGCAGGGTGCTTTTCGAGAGCCGTGCTTTGGCGGTCAAACCCAGCTGGCTATATTCGTCGGGTGCCCGGCCATCGTTATCAATCGGAAGCAGTCCGGTGTTGGTGCGGTCTGGGCTGGAGTCCAGCTTGACGCCGAGCAGGCCTATAGCGTCCACGCCGAAGCCGACAGTGCCCTCGGTGTAACCCGATTTGACGTCGAGAATGAAGCCCTGCGCCCATTCCTCGCGCTTGGATTGCCGCGCTCCCGGCTGACGATAGTCACCGTTGAAATAGAAGTTTCTCATCTGCACAGAGGCTTTGCTGCCGGCGATGAAGTCGGCATGTGCATGGCCCGAAAATGCCATTGCGGCTGTGACGGGGGCGAGCATGAGGGCTGGTGGGTTGCGGGTGATGGACATGTATTTCTCCGATTTCCGATTGTTGTTATGAGTTCGGTATGGCGGATCACTGAGTACTGCGGTGATTTCCCAGAAATTCCTTTCTCCCTGCGGGCGAGCGACCGCCAGCAGCGGCTGCGACTGACGGTTGTTTGAAAGAAGCGGTGTTGCGCCAATCGGCAGCAGTGGGTCCGGCCCCGTCCCAGGGGTACCTGGCAGGAGTGGGTTTGGGGCCGTTCTGGTGTGGCCAGCTGTTGCTGAGTGCTCAGTTGTTCAGCAGATGCCGATTGACGATGCAGCGCGGCTCAAGCGGTGTGCCATTCCACAGGCCCAGGATCTGTTGCACGGCGAGCAGGCCGACGCGATCACGGGCTTCGCTGGTATTGGCACCTACATGGGGAGTGGCAACCAGGTTTGGCAGGCCCCACAGCGGGCTGTCTGCTGGCGGCGGCTCTGGGCTGAAGGTGTCCAGGCCGGCACCGCCGATCTGCCCTTGGCTCAGCGCGCTGACCAGCGCCTCGCTGTCTATCAGCTCGCCGCGAGCAGTGTTGATCAGGATGCTGCGCGGGCGCATTCGAGCCAATTGTGCGGTGCCGATCAGATGGCGGTTGGTCTCGGTGAGTGGGCAATGCAGGCTGATGATGTCGCTGTCTGCGAGCAGCCTGTCGAGGTCATCCTCACGTTCGACATGAGCGCGATCCGGTAGCTGCGTTAGGTAGGGGTCATACACCTTGACCTTCATCTGCAATGGCGCCACCAGATCCATAAGTATGCTGCCGATGGAACCCAGGCCGACCAGGCCCAACGTCTTGCCGAACAACTCGACCCCATTGGCTGTGGCTTTGTCCCAGTGCCCATCGCGCATGCGCGCATCCAGCAGCGCAATTTGCCGCGCCACGCTGAACATCAGGGCGAAGGCATGTTCGGCAACCGATTGTGCATTGGCACCCAGGGCAATGCTGACCGGAATACTGCGCTCGGCGGCGGCCTGGATATCGATGCTGTCGTAACCGACCCCATGCTTGGCGATGATCGTGAGTTTGGCCGATGCCTCGATCATTTCGCGGGTCAGCTTGCCCTGTCGCACGATGATGGCGTCGGGTTGCTCAGCGCCAATGATGGCCACTAATTCGTCCGCAGGGGCATACGGCGTGGTGGGGATGATCCTGACGCCGTTGGTTGCTGCGAAATTCATGGCATCGGGTGTCAACGCCGGGCCTGTCAGGAGGATGGTACGGGTCATGGTGGTTGCCTTGTTCTTGTCATGAAAAAACGGCCACAGCAACAACGGTGAGGCCTTGGTTCGAACCTTAGCATAATGAAATGGCATTTCAATATTTATGTTTTAGATCAATTTCCCAGAGAGCTCCGTTTTCAATGGTTAAAAACGAAATAATGTTCTATTTTGTTTGGCGAAAATGAACCGTGCGGTGCAAGGATTGCCACCGCTACGGCTATCGAGTGAGTTCCGAGTCATAGCCCCCAGAGAGGTAGCTGCAGTTGCCCGCGCCCCGAATGTCCAACACGCGCTGGCCCGCGCCTCTGAGGTCGCTGGCTCATCGTGACTTTCGGATCTACTTCACGGGGCAGGGTATTTCCACGTTAGGCAAGTGGGTGCAGCAGGTTGCGCTGTCCTGGCTGACCTATCAGCTGACAGGGTCTGCCTTTCTGCTCGGTGTTATCACCTTCCTGGTATTGGTGCCGCAATTGCTGGTCGGGCCGCTGGCGGGTGCCTGGATCGACAGGCACGACAAGCGCAGGCTGTTGATCGGTGTGCAATGCGCGCTGGTGGTGCAGTCGTTGAGCCTGGCGCTACTGACCTGGTGTGGTGTGATGGACAGCACCATCCTGGTTCTGATGGCATTGTTGCTGGGGATACTCAATGCATTCGAGGTGCCGTTGCGTCAGGCATTGATCGGTAGCTTCGTCGCCAGTCCGGCGGATCTGCCCAATGCGCTGGTACTCAATGCCATGCTGGTCAATGCGGCACGTTTCATTGGGCCTCCCTTGGCCGGGGCGCTCATCGCAGTCAGTGGGGAAGCCGGTTGCTTTCTGCTTACGGCTTTGGCGTTCATGGCATTGCTGGCTGGCCTGATGAACACGCAGGCAGCCCCTTCTGCCCGTGCTCTTGGCTCGACGGCAGAGGTCTTGCGCGAGGGGTTGCACTACATATGGCGTACTTGGCGGGTGAGACGGCTGATGATCAGCGTCGTCGTGGTCAACCTGCTGGCGTCCTGCTACACGGTGCTTCTGCCGATCCTGGCCGCAGATACCTATGCCGGTAATGCCAGGACGCTGGGCTGGCTATGGGGGGCGGCAGGGGCGGGTGCATTCATCGCCACGCTGTTTCTGATGTTCAATGGCGCACTGCGGCAACTGAACAGGTTCATCGTCGCGAGTATCTGGCTGTGTGTTCTGGCCCTGCTGGCTCTGGCGATGCACGCGCCTCTTGTCGTCGCGCTGCTGGCACTGGCGTTGTTGGGGTTTGGTATTACGGTGAACAACGTAAGCAGCAATATGCTGCTGCAGAGTGACGCACCCGCCGAGTTGCGGGGGCGTATCGTGGCGTTCTATATCTCCATGCGTTTCGGCTTCGAGGCGGTCGGTGGGTTACTGGTCGGGGGATTGGCTGCATGGAGCGGCGCCTCTGTCACCTTCGCGGTGTTGGGGGGAGGTCTGTTGGTCTATCTGGCATGCAGTCGTCTGCTGGCTCGATGTGACTGATATGGATGGTTATGGAGAGGCATTGATAGCGCTGGCGCTGATGTGGAAAGCAACACGATAATGCCGGCTTCACGCTTGACATACATGTAACTTAACGAGGTTTTTCGATGATCAAGACGCGTCCACGTCCTGCGGTGAGTGGCGTGGCATCTGCAGATCGAGTGCTCACTGTGCTGACCGCTTTTCAGCTGGGTGACGTCTCCCTGGGATTGGTCGAGTTGGCTGAGCGGACGGGGCTGAACAAGAGCACCATCATGCGCCTAGTGGTCTCGCTGGAAACCTTCGGTCTCATCAATCGGATGTCCGATGGCCGCTATCAGCTTGCCAGTGAGGTCATGCGGCTGAATGCGGTGTATCAGGACGCCCTGGATCTAGAGCGCCACGTCATGCCCATTCTCCAGGCATTGACCGACGAGACCGGCGAGACCGCCTCGCTTTACGTTCGGCATGGTGCCTACCGCTTGTGCCAGTTTCGGGTCAACTCGCCGCATCCTCTGCGCATGCATTTGCAGCCGGGTGATATGCGTCCAATGGACGATGCTGCTGGTGCCCAAGCGCTCAGGACGCCTTTCGACAAGGCCAAGACGCTGCGTGATCCATATTATTCGTGTGCAGCTACCGATCCCCATGCAGCCTCGATGGCTTTGCCGATATTCGGCGCACAGGAGGAATTGGTGGGGGCCATGGTTATCTCCGGGCCTGCAAGTCGCCTGACTCTGGAACGTGTCCAGTCACTGCGGGAGTCGTTCTGTTCGGCGGCTTCTCGGTTGGCGCGCAGCCTGGGTAGCAAGACGCTTTTCTCGTGGGAGCAAGGGGCCACGCCTGAGACGGCCGATCAGAGCAAGCATTCGCTTTGAGAGGAAAGAGCCGCTGCACGCGCTGAGTCATCATGGGCGCTTTGCAGCGGCGACCCGATTGGCTTCAGGCCAACTGGCAACCTTTTTCGCGCAGGGTGTTCAGTACCCAGGAGCGATCATTCTCGCCTTTGGCTATCTGTTCGAGTTGCTTCTGCTCAGCTACGTGCTTGGCGTGGGCACGTTCATAGACGTCCTTTACGTGGTCATAAGGGATGCATAGCAGGCCATCGTCGTCGCCAATGATCAGATCGCCTGGTTCGACGACCATACCGTCGATTGAAATCGGCACGTTGATCTCACCCGGCCCGTCCTTGTACGGGCCGCGGTGCGTTATGCCTGCCGCGAACATGGGGAAGTCCTCGGCGCCGATGCTGGCCGCGTCACGGATGGCACCATTGATCACGATGCCTGCCACGCCTCGCTTGATGGCGTAGGCAACCATCATTTCCCCGATCAGCGCGTTGCTCAGGTCGCCGCCTGCGTCCACCACGATCACATCACCTGGCTCTGCGATATCGATGGCGTAGTGCAACATCAAGTTATCGCCAGGGCGTGATTTCACCGTAAGTGCCACCCCGGACAGCACGCCATGGCGATGCATCGGGCGCAGTCGAGCTCCGCCAGCCGTCATGCGATTCATCGAGTCGCTGGCATTGGCGACTGGAACGCTGCGGTACAGCTCGACCCATTCATGGCTGACTTTGCGGGCGCGATTCAGGACTCTGAAACCGATGGACATACGCTACTCCTCGTGTGAGTTTTGTTTTGGTTTTTGATTTATTGAAATGGCGTTTCAAAAAATCTATCACTCAAAACTGCCCGCATCAACCATGCATGGGTCAGGCATGACCGATGATCGATAAGCGCACGGAGCTTCAACTTCATGATTGGCGAGAAAACCGGCTGATGCTTGGGGAAGTGCTGGAACCTGCCATGCAACAGGTATTGGAGGGTGTCATTTAATTATTGAAATGGCGTTCTGTTATGCTAGGCTCGGTTCATCCACTGCCTTCCGATGGCTCGGCAGACAGGTAAAAATAAGAATGAAGGTACCTACCATGAATCGAAGCCCCTCCCCGAACGCGTCAGTCCCCGCTACTCGCCCCCCTCTTCTGAGCACCGATCAGCCTTCCTTTGTGCGAGGCTGTCTGCCCCTTTGCCCGAGTAGCCCTTCTCGAATCTGAATGCGGGTGATCGTGGTGCTTGGCCTTCGCGTCGAGACATCCAACCACACCG
This sequence comes from Pseudomonas sp. ZH-FAD, assembly GCF_002803095.1. Lineage (GTDB taxonomy): Bacteria > Pseudomonadota > Gammaproteobacteria > Pseudomonadales > Pseudomonadaceae > Aquipseudomonas. The sequence continues at coordinate 58,051 of NZ_PGLR01000010.1, forward strand.
ATAAAAAGGCTGAGGGCCTGCCTCCAATCAGCATGGCTGTAGGAAAGGATCGATCAGTGCGAGTCGGTAGGGTGGCATGCAGACTTTCTACGCGGCGATGCAACGAGCAATGTGAAAACAAAAAGTGCGGTGCGGACATGATTCCGTGACTCCGCCAGAGATAGGACTAATCAACAATGCCCATGAAAATGACGAAAACAATCCTGGTGTCGGCCGTGTTCGCAGTTGCTGCTGCCATATCGCCGGCCCATGCGCTGGACTATCCGCAAGGCAACATCAATTTCGTGGTGCCGTTCCCACCTGGCGGCGGTACCGATATTCCGGCGCGCCTGTTGCTTCAGCAGATCAGCCAGGACAGTGGATGGAATTTCGTGGTCGAGAATCGTCCGGGCGCTGGCGGTAACATCGGACTGGCACAGTTGGCCCGTTCTGCGGCCAATGGGCAGTACCTCGGGATGGGGCAGACCTCGAACCTGGCCGTCAATCCATCGCTTTACAGCGATATCCCCTATGACCCCATCAAGGATTTCAGGCACATCGCGGTGATCTCGACCCAGCCGATGGTGATGGTCACGCATGCGAAATCGCCCATAGAGAACATGGATGGCTTCCTGGCTGCGGCCAAGAAAGCACCGGGTAGCATTTTGTTCGGTACGCCGGGTTCGGGCACCGTCGCGCATCTGTCGATGGAGCTGCTGTCGAGGGAGGGGGACATCGAATTGACCCACGTCCCGTATCCGGGCATCGCTCAGGCGATTTCCGATGTCATGAGCGGTGTGGTCGACGTCTACATCGGCAGCTTGCCGAGCGTTCTTCCCCATATTCGCTCCGGCTCCGTCCGTGCCTTGGCGGTTACCTCGCAGGAGCGTAATGCCGTATTGCCTGATGTACCCACCGTGTCGGAGTCCGGCTTCGCAGGCTTCGATACGGCTGACTGGAAGGGCGTCGTGGGGCCGGCCGGCATGTCCGATGAACTGGTGACGAAGCTCAATGTGGCGATCAATGCCGCGTTGCAGTCCGAGTCGCTGCGCCAGGCCATTGAGGCCGAGGGTAGTACCGTCATATTGGAGGACAGTCAGTGGTTCTCCAATCTCCTAGCCAAGGAGCTGGAGCGCTGGGCAGAGGTCATCAAGGTTTCGGGGGCGACGGTCAACTGACTCCTGACTGCGCTCCTGGATCTCCCTGGGGCGTAGGCACGCAATGGAACCAAGCAGAGCTGGGGAGGCTGATATGCCGGTTCGCAATTACCAGGATGCCATCGTGGGCATTCTTATCGCCTTATGCGGCCTCGCCGTGGCGATTTATTCATCAAGCGCATTCAACGCCGGCACTTTGCAGCGCATGGGGCCTGGCATGTTTCCTCTGGCTATCGGGGGACTGATCGCCTTTCTCGGGGTGTTGCTCTGCGTCGTTTCGCTCCTGAAAACCGGTGTCGTCAAACCTATCGAGGTGCAATGGCGTGCAGCTGTGATGGTGCTGGTCTCGGTCACGCTGTTCGCCGTATGCGTGAAGCCACTTGGTTTGGTGCCGGCGGTATTGAGTGTGGTGATCGTTTCTTCCTTCGCCGAGAGCAAGGTGCGCATCCTTCAGGTGGCGATCCTGGGTGTCGTGCTCTGCTTGCTGTCCTACCTGATCTTTCAGGTAGGCCTGGGCATGAACTTCGTCTTCATCAGGTGGGGTCTCTGATGTCTTTTTCCGAAAATATACTCCTGGGCCTCGAGACAGCCTTCTCGCTGTACAACCTGTTCTACTGTTTTCTGGGGGTATTCCTCGGCACCTTGCTCGGTGTGATTCCGGGCATCGGTGTGCTGGCGGCCATCTCCATGTTGTTCCCCATGACCTTCCACCTGGAGCCGACCGCAGCATTGATCATGCTGGCTGGCATTTGGTATGGCACCTCATATGGCGGCAGCACGGCCTCTATCCTGCTGAATGTGCCAGGCTCTCCATCGAATGCCGTGACGTGCCTGGACGGTTATCCGATGACCCTGCAAGGGCGGGGTGGCATCGCCTTGCTGATGACGACCGTGGCGTCGTTCTGTGGCGGTTCGGTGGGCATCATCCTGTTGATGAGTTTCGCCTCCACCATCAGCGCCTACGCGCTGAATTTCTCCTCGGCCGAGTACTTCTCGCTGATGTTGCTCGGGCTGGTCGCTGCCTCCAACATTTCTGGTGGTTCGCTGATCAAGGGCCTGATCATGGTCGCTTTCGGTATTCTGTTCGGGACTGTCGGCAGTGACATCTACACAGGGACTCGACGCTTCGATTTTGGCATCCTCGATCTGGCCGACGGCATCAACCTCGTGGCACTGGCGATGGGGTTGTTCGGTGTTGCGGAGGTCATTGCCAGCATTGGCAAGGTCGATGGTATCCGTGTTGATCGCAGTACTCTCAAGTTGTCCGCTATGAAGCCCACGCGGGACGACGTGAAACGATCCTGGATGCCGATGATGCGTGGCGCCTCCATCGGGTCTTTCTTCGGTACCCTGCCGGGAACCGGCCCTTCGATTGCCGCCTTCATGGCCTATGCCATCGAGCGGCGCGTGGCGAAGCAGCCCGAACGCTTCGGCAAGGGGGCCATTGAGGGCATCATGGCGCCCGAGGCGGCCAACAATGCGGCAGACCAGACTTCGTTCATTCCGACACTGGCTCTGGGCATTCCAGGCAGTGCGACCATGGCCTTGATGCTGGGCGCACTGATGATCCACGGTATCGCTCCCGGTCCGCAGTTGATGACCGAGCAGCCGTCGCTGTTCTGGGGGCTGGTGATGAGCTTCTGGATTGGCAACGTGTTGTTGGTGATCCTAAACGTGCCGCTGATCGGGCTGTGGGTACGCCTGTTGATGGTGCCCTACACGCTGCTGTTTCCGGCTGTTCTGATGTTCATCTGCATTGGCACATTCAGCGTCAATAACAGTTACTTCGATGTGCTCCTGGTGGTGCTATTCGGTGCGATCGGCTACGGCATGCGTGTGCTCGGGTTCCCGGCCGCGCCGTTGCTGCTGGGCTTCGTGCTGGGGCCGATGATGGAGGAGCATTTCAGAAGGGCCATGCTGCTTTCCCGCGGCGACTTCACCACCTTCATTGATCGCCCGATCAGTGCGACCGTGCTGGGGCTCACGGTATTCGTGCTGCTGTTGGGCCTGCGGCCATTGTTCAAACGGAAACCCGCCGTGCAGATCGGCGCTGCCTGATCTGCTATCGATTGCCCTGCGACACTCACGTCAGCTCGTATGAGCGGGTGTCGCAGGCGCTCCTGTTCCTAACTGATTGAGCGCTCGTATCGCTAACGACTAGGATCTTCTCTTCGTTTGCAGCGCGTTTCCTCTTCCGATTTTTTCCGTACCTGGCATTCGCTTCCCCTTCATACTTCGCTCTCCGTTTACGAGCATCGGTGTGCACATGCTGACGCTGAATATCGGCCCGCTGGCCCTTGGTGTATCCCATGTACTGCTGTTCGGCAGCTTGCTGCTGGCCACACTGGTTGGCTGGTTGATCGGCCGTCGCCACGGCTGCAATCCGGAAAGTCAGTTGTTCCGGATGCTGATGCTGGGTTTGCTGGTGGCGCGGCTGGCGTTCGTGCTGGTGTATGCCGAGTATTACCGCAATGAGCCGTGGCGGGTGGTGGATATCCGTGATGGCGGCTTCATCGCCTGGCCGGGTGTGCTCGCGGGACTTGCGTTGGGCACCTGGTATCTCTGGCGCCAGGCACAATTGCGCCGGCCGCTGGGCGTGGCGATGGGCGTCGGCCTCGTGCTGTGGCTCGGCGGCAACCTGATGTTGGATGCGCTGGAGCAGGGCACGCGACTGCCTGATCTGCAGGTGCGGGATATGCAGGGTAATCCGGTGAACCTGCGTGACTACGTCGGCCAGCCGCTGGTGGTCAATCTGTGGGCCACCTGGTGCCCGCCATGTCGGCGTGAGATGCCGGTGCTGATGCAGGCGCAGCAGCGTGAGGCTGCTATCACCATCCTGTTCGTCAACCAGGGGGAAAGTGCTGCGCTGGTGGCTGAGTTCCTCGCCGCGCAGCAACTGAGTCTGGACAACCTGCTGCTCGACGAGCAGGTGCAGCTGGGTCAGTTGGTGGGCTCGCGGGCGTTACCCACCACGCTGTTCTACGACGCCGAGGGCCGGCAGGTCGGCAGTCATCTGGGTGAGTTGTCGCATGCCAGTCTGGAGCGGGCACTGGAACGATTACGGGCCGATTGATGCGTCAATACAGCCGCAGGTCCTCGCCGGCATCCTGCAACTGCTGATACTCCCGATCCAGGTCCTCGCGCAGTCGCTCGGCATCAGGTGCATGGCGGGAGTAGATCAGCCGCAGCGGCAGACGCTGTACCTCGACGAAGGGCAGGTCGCCCATGCCCAGTGTGCGTTTGGCCTGTTCGACGGGGGCCTGATAGTCCAGCAGGTAGTCACCGCGTCTGCGCTGGAGCATTTCCAGGGCCGAGGTGTGGTTGGCGGTACGGTGATGAGTGATATTGCGCGCCGGATCTTCCAGCCATTGATTGACGCCCTGCCAGTAGCTGTAGCCGGTGATCAGAATCACCCCACGATCCTGCAGATCATCCGGAATGCGCGGTGCAGGTGTGTCGTGGCGAAAATACAGGTTGAGGGTGATCTCCCCCAGCAGGTGCTTGCCTTCGAGGGTGTGCTCGACCAGCTCCGGCTTGCCTGAGGCGCCGGCCCAGATATGTATGCTGCCGTCGAGCAGACCGCTGTAGAGGCGGGCGCCGGGGTAGGAGCGAAAGTCTGCCTGGTATCCCGCTTCGTCGAGCAGGCGTGCGGCCAGCTCCAGGCCTGAGCCGCTGGGCTGGCCTTGCGCGTCGGTATAGGAATAGGGCGGAAACTCGTAGTAACCCACGTGAACGCGTTGCCTGGCCTCGGCAGCATGAGCGGCGTGTAGCCATAGCAGGGCGATGAATATCAGGCAGAAGCGTCTTGGCATCCGGTTATCGCGGCTCTTCGCCGTCTTTTCGTTGTTATCGAGTGGTGCCTAACGAGCATGGACAAGTCGCGGTGGATTTGTCCAGTTCTGCACGGTTTATTCCTGAGTTGGTAGGAAAAAGCGACCGATCACCGGCAAATGATCGGAGATTGCCAAGGTATCGCGCTGGCGAACCTGGCTGGCGAGCGGGGTCAGGCGTGGGCTGTAGAACAGGTAGTCGAGGGTGCGATCCGGGCCGCTGGCGGCTGGATCGTTGGGGTAATGGGTGTACCACTGCGCCTGCTGTGCGCCGCTGGCCTGTTGCAGGCTGGGGATCATCGGGTAGCGCCGGGCCAGGTCCTGCAGTTCGCTGTCGGCGGCGTACCAGCTACGTTGATCCTCCGGCAGATGCTGGAACTGCCCGGGTGGCAGCAGGTTGAGGTCGCCGCCCAGCACCCAGGTTTTGTCGCTGGTTTGCAGCTGCTGGAGCAGGCCGTCGGTCATCTCCACCTGGCGCTGCATGGTGTCCGCGCCCTGGGCGAAGGCATCGAAATGGGTGTTGATCGCCACCAGTTCGTCGCCACCACGAATCGGCAGGTAGCTGACCAGCAAGGCGCGCTTGAGCTGGAACTGACGGCTCAGCAGGTCGCTATCGAGCATGGGCAATTGCAGGCGTTCGGCGCGGGCGATCTGGAAGCGACTGAGGGTGCCGAGTTTCATGCCGACGCTGCCGAGGATGCGCGGGTGCGGGACGAAAGCGGCCTTCCAGTAGAAGGCCTCGGTGCTGCAGGGGTAAAGGTCGCTCAGACGCGCTTGCAGCAGGGCCAGCTGATCCTGGTAGTCGCTGGCCTTGGCCTTGTCGTGCAGCTCCTGCAGCAGTACGACATCCGGTTGTTCGTCGCGCAGCACGCGCACCACTTCATCCAGGGTGACGGCCAGGTCGGCGCTGCTCGGGCGCTCGTCCGGTCCATCGCCGCCGGGCAGGTCGTACCAGAACACGTAGCGCTTGCCGGCCAGGTACTGCACGTTCCAGGTCATCACTTTGAGTGCCTGGCCGGGCTGCAGCTGCGCCACCTGCCCGCTGCATGACACGGCTGCTTCTTCATGGGGCAGCGGGCGCCAGGTCAGGCTGTACACCAGCGCAATCAGCACAGCGAGCAATGGCAACACAATGAGCAGGAGCAGGCGAAGCGGGCGAGGCAGGGACATGGCGAAACGGGCGACTATGCTGGAAGGAGGCGAGGATACCTGACTGCGGCCTGTCGGCCCAGGCATGCGCAATCCTGCCGGGAGGTTGCGATGAACCAGCCGCTGATCGCTCAGCGTGGCCCCTACGCGGTAGATGTGGAGGCCGGGCGGGATTATTTCTGGTGCCGTTGTGGGCGCAGCGCCAGCCAGCCATTCTGCGATGGCAGCCACAAGGGCAGCGGACTGACGCCACTGAAGTACCATGCCGAGCGCGCTGAACAGGTATTTTTCTGTGGCTGCAAGCACACAGCCACGCCGCCCTGTTGCGATGGCAGCCATAACAGGTTGTAGTGTCGCCGAGGCCAGGGCAGCGGGAGCAACGCATGTATCGCAAGGTATTCGCCAACAAGGTGTTCGACCGCAAGGTCGTACTCATCACGGGTGGATGTGCCGGCATCGGTCGCGCCTTGGCGATGCGCCTGGCCCAGGCTGGTGCGCGTCTGGTGATTCTCGATCTGCAGCAGGCAGCGCTGGACAGCCTGGTGCAGCACCTGGCCGATCATCACAACGCCGAGGCGCTGGGGCTGCTCTGCGACGTGGCTGACGCCGAGGCGGTGCAGCGCGCGGTGGCGCTGGTGGTGGAACGTTTCGGCGGTATTGATGTGTTGGTCAACAATGCCGGCATCACTCATCGCAGCACCTTCGCCGAGACCAGTCTGGAAGTGTTCCAGCGGGTCATGGCGGTCAACTATTTCGGCGCGCTCTACTGCACCCAGGCAGCGCTGCCCAGCCTGATTGCCCGCGGCGGGCAGATCATCGTCCTCAGCTCACTATCGGGTATCGCGCCGTTGCTCTATCGCAGCGCTTACAACGCCAGCAAGCACGCGCTGCATGGCTTGTTCGAGACGCTGCGCTTTGAGCTCAAGGGCTCGGGTGTGAACGTGATGCTGGTGTGCCCAGGTTTTACCGCGACCGACCTGCGCAAGAACGTTCTGGTCGGTGACGGCTCGGTGGCTGCCCAACCGCCCTTGGCGATGGGCAAGGTGGCCTCGCCGCAGGATGTCGCCGAGGCCATCTATCATGGGGCACTCAAGCGTCGGCGTCTGCTGGTGTTGTCCAACGTCGATTGGCGCGCCCGGGTGCTGGCGCGCTTCTTCCCGAGGCTGTTCGAGCGGGTGTTGCTACCGCGGCTTTCCGGGTTGCGGCCACAGCGTTCGGGGCGCAATTGATGCGTCTTTGGCTACTCGCACTGTTGATTCTGACGCCTCTGTGCCGGGCTGGCGAAGGCGACCCCCTACGGGTGATGACCGACCTCTGGCCGCCCTTTCGCATGGAGGACGAGAACGGTCAGCTGCAGGGGCTGGATATCGATCTGCTGGCCGAACTGTCACGGCGCACCGGGTTGCGTTTCGATGTGGAGCGCGCGCCATGGGCGAGAGGGCTGGCTGCGCTGGAGCAGGGCAAGGCCGATCTGATGACCGGATTGGCCAGGACCGCGGAGCGTGAGCGCTATATTCAGTATCTGGAGGCGCCGTACTACGCGTGCTCGCCGCGTTTCTACGCCAATCCGGCGCTGGCCACGCGCCTGGACGGCTACGAGAAACTTCGCGGGCTGCGCATCGGCCATGTGCTGGAGTCGGTGTACTTCCAGCCGTTCGATGGCGATCAGCAGTTGAACAAGGTCGGTGTCAGTAACGAGAGCCAGTTGCTGCAGATGCTCGCACGTGGCCGCATCGACGTACTGGTGGGCACCGACTGTCAGGTCGACTACGCCTTGCTTACCCCCGAACTGGGCGGTCGCATCGTCAAGGCAGCCTACCGTCCCGAGGCGCGCACCGAACTCTATATCGGCTTTTCCCGTCAGCGCCTGGAGCGTCTGCCGCAGCTTGCGGCGGCGCTGGAGACCCTGCTACGCGAGGGCTGGGTAGCGCAAGCGGCACGGCGCTATCAAACGGTGGTGGCGCATCAATAGCAGACCTTTGAAAACTACCTGCGTTGGCAATACTGCGTTAAAAACAGCCTCGCGTGCGAGCCCAGTCAAAATTCTCATTTACAGCACGTAAAGTCGAGCGCGACTCCGACCGTTTTTCGGCTGTTTTTGCGGGGCCGCCATCGGTATTGTCTTGCCTGCCTCGCCTACGTTTTTCAAAGGCCTGCTTGCTAGTGCCGTGTCAGCCATGCTCGTGCGGCTCGACGTACAGCTCGTACATCAGCTCCATATCCCAGTAAGCCGCCTCGATCTTGTGACCGTCGAGGTCCCTGACGAAACACCCGTAGTAGGGCTCGCCGTAGTCCGGGCGCGGGCCTGGCTGGCCTTCGTCCTGGCCGCCGGCTGCCAAAGCTGCCTCGTGAAAGGCATGCACCGAGGCCTTGTCCGGGGCGACGAAGCCGAAGTGACTGCCGTTGCCGAGGGTCGCCGGCTGACCATTGATTGGCGTCTGCACCCAGAACTCCGGGTAATCGCGGCCGAAGGCCACCGCCCCGGGATGACGCATGATTTCCCGGCAACCGAGGGTGGCCAGCACCTTGGCATAGAAGGCGCTGGCGGCATCGAAGTCGTTGGTGCCGATGGACACGTGGGACAGGATGCTGGGGTTCGTTTCGCTCATGGCGCTCTCCTAACACTGGCCAAAGCTGCAAGCCTAGTCGCTGTTATCACTATTCGCCGCCTGCTGCGGTTCGAGCAGCATGAACAGGCGGAACAGCACCACGATGGCGAACAACTGCAGGAAGCCGTTGCCGGTCTGATGCAGCACCCATAGCAGGGTGTCGCTCTGGCTCGGCTGCGTCCACCAGTCGAGCAGCCACAACGGCACCAGCACGTTGGCCAGGCAGGTGAACACCGGCCAGAAGCGCCCCTCGGTCAACGTGAAGCTGGCCTGCAACGCGCGTAGCGGCGGCTCCTGGCGCAGTACCAGAATCAGTTCGGAGAAGGCCAGGCGCATCATGATCCAGATGCCCGGCACGATGAACAGCGACAGGCCGAGCATGATTGCCAGGGTGCTCAATCCGGTCATCAGGGCGAAGGTCGGCCATAGTTGCAGGCCGGCCGCGAACAGCTGCGCGTTGCCGGGCGTCTGGCCGATGCTGCGTGCATGCAGGAAGAGAATCAGCGGCGCGGCATACAGCGGGTAGAAGAGAATGCCGAGCAGCACGCCATAGGCTGGGTTGGCGCCTTCGCCGAGCTGGGCGGCGAGGAGCGTCTGGGCGACGGCTTCGAGCAGCAATAGTGGCAGGGTCAGGCGGGCAATGGCCAGCAGGTTGTGGCTGGAGAAAAACCAGGCGTCGCGCAGGACGGACAGAGGCTTCATCGGCAGGTTACCAAGTGTGAGGGCGTGGGCGCTGTGGCCGTTCGCCGGGGCAGTCGAATGGGTTCAAGAGTACTCCAGCTGCGCGTTGGGCTGCGCCTTGAGCAGACGCGGCAGTTCGCTGCCGGGCACTTCCAGGGTCAGTTCGGGTGTGCCGGGTGAATACAGCAGGAAGTCGCAGGCCAGCACCGCGCGGTCGATCAGCAGGGTGATGCCGGCGTCATGGCCGAACGGACAGGCACACATCGGCACGCAGCCGGTTTGCTCGATCAGCTCCTCGTCGCTGGCGATGCGCGGGCGGCTGCCCAGCAGCGCTTTGAGCCTGGCCCAGTCGGCGCGGGCGCCCTCGAGGCTGATCAGCATGGCGTAGCGTTGTGCACCGGTGCGCAGGAACAGGCTCTTGCTCTCCACACCACGCAGGCCGAAACGTTGGCGCACGGCATGGGCGGTGGGGTAATCCAGCACCGGCTCATGCTCGACCAGGCGGTGGTCGATATTCAGGCGTTGCAGCAGGTCGAGGTTACGCTGGCACAGCTGTTGTAGAGGCGTCATGGCGGCTAGGATAGGGGCTGCGCCACGCCCGGACCAGCCCCGGACGCAGGATACGGTCGGCTCTGGCATACTGGCGCCTTCGTCGCCCCCGAGGACTCCCGGTGAAGAAGATCGCCATATTCGCCGATGTGCAGAACCTCTACTACACGGTGCGCCAGGTCTATGGCTGCCATTTCGACTACAGCGTACTGTGGGCAGAGGTCAGTCGCCGTGGCGTGATCGCCGAGGCTTATGCCTATGCCATTGACCGCGGCGACGCCAAGCAGCAGCAGTTCCAGCAGATCCTGCGCAAGCTGGGCTTCACCGTGAAGCTCAAACCCTACATCCAGCGCAGCGACGGTTCGGCCAAGGGCGACTGGGATGTCGGCATCACCATCGACGTGCTCGACGCGGTCGAGCGGGTCGACGAGATCGTCCTGGCCTCCGGTGACGGTGATTTCGACTTGCTGCTCGAGCGCGTGCGCAGTCGTGGCGTCGAGGCCATCGCCTATGGCGCGCCGGGGCTGACGGCGCAGTCGCTGATCCGTGCCGCCAGTCTGTACGTGCCCATCGAAGGTGACCTTCTGTTGCGCAATCACTGAAGTTCTGAGGTTTTACGTGGAATCCATTGCAGTAATCGACTTCGAAACCACTGGCGTGTCGCCGACCCAGGCGCGGGCCACCGAGATCGGCGTGGCGATCATCGAGGACGGGTGCATCGTCGACCGCTACCAGAGCCTCATGAATAGCGGCGCCTGGGTGCCGCCATTCATCGAGCAGCTCACAGGTATCAGCAACGCCATGCTGCGCAAGGCGCCGCCGTCGGATCAGGTGATGAACGAGGTGGCCGACTTCATCGGCGAAAGGCCGCTGCTGGCGCATAACGCGTCCTTCGACCAGAAGTTCTGGGATGCCGAACTGGCGCGCGTACGCCGTCGTCGTGCGCAGCCCTTCGCCTGTTCACTGCTGCTGTCGCGCCGTCTGCTGCCGGAGGCGCCGAGCCACAAACTGGGCAACCTCAACGCCTGGGTCGGTCTACCGGATACCGGCCGCGCTCACCGCGCCCTGGCCGACGCCGAGATGGCAGCGAACCTGACACTGCACCTGTTCGGTCTGTTGCGCGAGCGCCATGGCCGGCACCAGGCCGATCATGCCTTTCTCTGCCAGTTGCAGACTCTGTCGGCGGCCAAGGTGCGAGCGCTGCTGGCCACTGCCTGCTGAGTTTGCCTCGAACCTGCTGTCGCGGCTAAAGCCCCTCCCACTGTTTTTCTTGCGCGTTCGGGATTGCTGCGGCTGAAGCTGCTGCGGGTTGGTAGCCCGGATGCAATCCGGGGAGGCGGTGGCAATGGCCCCGGATTTCATCCGGGCTACGAGTCCGTGGTGCGGCTGGACACCTGTGGGAGGCGCTTCAGCGGCGATCTTTACCGAGGTTGAAGGCGCTCGGCAGGGGGACAGGTTAAACTGCGCGCCTGTTTCCTTTCCGATTCGGTTGCCCCATGACCTTCGCCTCCCTCGGTTTGATCGAGCCGCTGCTGCGCACCCTCACCGAACTCGACTACCAGACCCCGACCCCGGTACAGAGCCAGGCCATCCCGGCCGTGCTCAAGGGCCGTGATCTGATGGCCGCGGCGCAGACCGGCACCGGCAAAACCGCTGGTTTCGCCCTGCCGCTGCTGCAGCGCCTGACCCTGGAAGGCCCGCAGGTCGCCAGCAACAGCGTGCGCGCGCTGGTGCTGACGCCGACTCGCGAGTTGGCCGAGCAGGTGCTGCAGAGCTTTTTGAGCTACGGCCAGCACCTGCCCCTGACCAGCTATGCGGTGTACGGCGGGGTCAGCATCAACCCGCAGATGATGAAGCTGCGCAAGGGCGTCGACGTGCTGGTGGCCACGCCGGGGCGACTGCTCGACCTGTATCGGCAGAACGCGGTGAAGTTCTCCCAGTTGCAGACCCTGGTGCTGGATGAGGCCGACCGTATGCTCGACCTGGGTTTTGCCCGCGAGCTGGACGAGCTGTTCAGCGCACTGCCGAAAAAGCGCCAGACCCTGCTGTTCTCCGCCACCTTCTCCGATGCCATCCGGCAGATGGCCGGCGAACTGCTGCGCGACCCGCTGTCGGTGGAAGTCAGCCCGCGCAACGCTGCTGCCAAGAGCGTCAAGCAATGGCTGATTCCGGTGGACAAGAAGCGCAAGAGCGAGCTGTTCCTGCACCTGCTGCAGGAAAAACGCTGGGGTCAGGTGCTGGTGTTCGCCAAGACCCGCAAGGGCGTCGATCAGCTCGAACAGGAGCTGCTGGCCATGGGCGTGTCAGCCGATTCGATTCATGGCGACAAGCCACAGCCGAGCCGCCTGCGCGCACTGGATCGCTTCAAGGCTGGCGAGGTGCAGATTCTAGTGGCCACCGACGTGGCCGCGCGTGGCCTGGATATCGATGACCTGCCGTTGGTGGTCAACCTCGACCTGCCGATCAACGCCGAAGACTACGTGCACCGTATCGGCCGTACCGGCCGCGCCGGCAGCACCGGCGAGGCGATCTCCCTGGTCTGCGCCGATGAGGTAGATCAGCTGGCGGCGATCGAGAATCTGACCCAGCAATTGATCAAGCGTGTCGATGAGCCGGACTTCATTCCCGATCACCGCGTACCGCTGACGGCGGTCGGTGGCCAGGTGCTGAAGAAACCGAAGAAGCCCAAGCAGAAGCTGATCCCAGGTGCGGCCAAGCCTGCCGGCAAGGGCAATATTCACCTCGGCCGCTGGTTCGAGGAAGAGGACGCCAAGCCCAAGGCCAAGGCGGTGCGCAAGGTGCCGAGCTTCGGCAGCAAGCCCAAGGGCGGCAAGAAGTAGGTGGAATCTCTGTTGGCGGGTTGCACCCGCCCTACGGCGCGCTGTGGGAGGGGCTTTAGCCGCGACTAGTCGATGTTCTGGCCGATGCGCCACAGCACGCCGCTAGGATCGAACACCAAGAACTCGCGCATGCCCCAGGGCTGATCCTGCGGCGCGATCAGGCGCGTGCCGAACCGCTCATCCAGGCGGGCTGCCTGAATCTGCTGCCACCACGCATCGACTTCTTCCACCAGCAGGTGCATGACGAAGTTCTCCGCCTGCTCCTTCACGTAGAAGTTCTGCAGCAGAAAGGCGCAGTGATCACCATGGCTGAAATAGGCCATCTGTTCGTCCGACCAACCGCGCTTGAAGCCCATGGCCTGGTAGAAATCCATGCTCAGGGCGAAGTCCCGTGCCGGGACGAAGGTTTTCAGTTCAACGCTGCGCAGCATGTAAATTCCTTTTTCGTCAGAGCCCGGATGCAATCCGGGAGCACCTGGCACCGGCCCCGGATCGCATCCGGGCTACGGCGTTTTTATCGAGCCGGTTGCGCCAGTGCCGCCACGGCTGCAGCGGTCATGTCGTAGATCACCAGGCACACATGCTCCACCGGCTGGCCGGCCAGCGGCAACAGGGTGACGTTCTGGTACATGAAGTCGGCCTGGCCGGTGATCGGTTGATAACTCTTGAAGCGCATCAGGTACGGGCGTTGCTGCCACAGGCTGAAGGCACGGGTGCCCAATTGCACCACGCTTTCCACCTTGCGCTCCAGCCAGGGGCGGTCAATGTCCGGGAACAGCTCGAACAACGAACGCCCCTGTACCTGGTCCGGCCCCAGCCCGGAGTGGTTCTCCATGAAGGCATTCCACACTTCGACGCGGTATTGGCGGTCGAGCACCACCACACCGACGTCGATGCATTGCACGATGTCGAGCAGCCAGTGAACTTCCTTGATATCGATCTGTGCGGGCATCGCCTCACTCCATCAGGTAGCCGATCTTGTCGGTCAGGCGTTTGATCGAATCTTCGGTGAATAACAACAGCAGGTCGAAGTGGATGGCATGGCCTTCCAGGCTGTAGCTGATCTCCACGGCCAGGGTCTTGCGCCAGCGCTGGCGGTTGACCTGGATCAGCTGGTCGAGACTGGCATGCTGGCCGAGCAACTGCGGGTGGCCCTGGGAGAAGCGCAGGTCGAGTTGCTCGGCGACGCCGGCCAGGCAGGCGCCGGTCAGGATGCTGGCCAGGTCCAGCAACATCTCCGAGGTTTGCGCTTCGTTCTCCGGCTGCCAGCCGAGCAGGCGCGCCATGTCGTCCACTTCCGAGTCATGGAACAGCAGCAGCGCCTCTCCGGCGATGGCCTCGCCGATGAAGCCCTGGCAGATGGCGCTAAAGCGCTCGCCGCGTTGGGCGTCGAGCAGAGTCATGTGCAGCTCGCTGACTTCGAAGATATTCACCTGCGGCACCGGCAACTGCACGAATACACCCAGTACCTTGGCCAGCAACGCGGCGGCGCGGCCCATGGCGACGTTGCTGACCTCGCGCAGGGCATCGCGGAAGCTGACCTTGAGTTCCGATAGCGCAGCGGCCTGGGCCTGCGCCGCTGGCGTGGCCTGCGGGTCGAACAGCTTCAGCTCGATCAGCGTCTGGCGCAGGATCTCGGGGTCGGCGGGTTTCTTGATGAAGGCCAGAGCACCGAGCTCACGCACGCGGCGAACGGCTTCTTCCTGCACGTCGCCGGACACCACGATCACCTTGCTGCTGAGCCCTTCTGCGCGCAGCGCGGCCAGGGTCTGGTAGCCATCGAGCACCGGCATGGTCAGGTCGAGCAGCATGACCTGGCCCAGACCCTGACGGATCAAGGCCAGCGCCTCCTCGCCGTTGTTGGCTTGGCTAAGGGAAACCGGCCATTCCGGCGGCAGGGCGCGGATCAGTTGCTTGCGCGCCATATTGGAGTCATCGCAGACCAGCAGCGGGATCACGGCGGGGAATTACCTGTGTGGGAAGCGCCAATTCTGAGCATAGACGCAGCCCATGTGAGGGCGCAGCTGTTTTTCAGGCGTAGGGCGGGTGAAACCCGCCAGTCCGTAGGGTGGGCTTCAGCCCACCAACAGCGGCCAGTCTTGGTGGGCTGAAGCGGAACGCCGCCCGGCCCACCCTACAGCTGTTACCCGTATTCGCTCGCGATGCTCGCTCCTGCAAGGTATGCAATCACTCCCTGTGCCGCCACCCGCCCGCTGGCGAAGCAGGCGGTGAGCAGGTAGCCGCCGGTGGGGGCTTCCCAGTCGAGCATCTCGCCGGCGCAGAACACGCCGGGCAGGGCCTTGAGCATCAGGCCTTCGTTCAGCGCCGCGAAGGGGACGCCGCCAGCGCTGCTGATCGCTTCGTCCAGTGGCCGGGGGCGCAGCAGGGTGATCGGCAGCGCCTTGATCCACGGCGCCAGAGCAGCTGGTTCGGCAAATGCGGCAGCCGGCGCCAGCTCACGCAGCAGGGCAGCCTTAACGCCGTCCAGCCCGGCCTGGCGATGCAGGTGCTTGGCCATCGAGTGCTTGCCGCGTGGCTTGGCTAGCGCCTGCTGCAGCTTGACCAATGGCATCTGCGGCAACAGGTCGAGGTGAATCACGGCCTGGCCGTCAGCCTCGATGGCGCGGCGGATATCGGCGGAAAAGGCGTACACCAGGCTGCCTTCGATGCCGCCTGCAGTCAGCACGAACTCGCCGATGCGAGGCGCCTGGCCAGGCAGGCTCAGCGCTACGTTCTTCAGCGGCGCACCGGCGAATTTCTCCCTGAGATACTCGCTCCAGTTGGCGACCTCGAAACCGCAGTTGCTTGGCTTCAGAGCTGCCACTTCGATGCCGCGTGCCTGCAACAGGGGCACCCAGGCACCGTCGGAGCCCAGGCGCGCCCAACTGCCGCCGCCCAGTGCCAGCAGGCAGGCATCGGCAGCCAGTGCGCGTTCGCCATCCGGGCCGGCGATATGCAGGCTGCCGTCCGCGTTCCAGCCCAGCCAGCGGCTGCGCGTATGGATCGTTACGCCCAGTTCGCGCAGGCGGCGCAGCCAGGCGCGCAGCAGCGGCGCGGCCTTCATGTCGCTGGGGAATACGCGGCCGGAGGTGCCGACGAAGGTGTCGATGCCCAGGCCATGGATCCAGGCGCGCAGGGCATCGGCGTCGAATTCGCGCAGCAGCGCCGCGACTTCAGTCTGGCGCTCGCCGTAACGGCCGATGAAGGCGTCCTTGGGCTCGGAGTGAGTGATGTTCATGCCGCCGACGCCGGCCAGCAGGAACTTGCGCCCCACCGAGGGCATGGCATCGAACAGCTCCACGCGCACGCCGCCTTGAGCCAGCACTTCGGCAGCCATCAGCCCGGCAGGGCCGCCGCCGATGATGGCGACGTGATGAACATTGGGCTGGGTGTTTGTGGTCATGGCGGTGAGCGGCAGGAGAAAGGCTGCGCATTCTACCCGAGTGCTCCCTGGCCTTGTCATTTGCACAGGGTTAGTGCAGGTTCTGGTCGAACCTTTTTGGCTGGAGTCCGTTATGTCCCAAATCTGCCCCGACATCGATCCTGATGGCCTGCTCGAATATTCGGTGGTCTACACCGACCGCTCGCTGAACCATATGTCGCAGTCGTTCCAGGGCGTGATGCGCGATATCTCCGCCACTTTGAAACAGGTCTACAACGCCCATGCCGTGGCAGTCGTGCCCGGCAGCGGCACCTACGGCATGGAGGCGGTGGCGCGGCAGTTGGCGACCGATCAGAAGTGCCTGGTGCTGCGCAACGGCTGGTTCAGCTACCGCTGGACGCAGATCTTCGAGATGGGCCGCATTCCCGCCGAGGCCCATGTGCTCAAGGCGCGCCCTGTCGTCGAGGGCCATCAGGCCGCCTTCGCCCCCGCGCCGCTGGACGAGGTGCTGGCCAGCATCGCCGAGCAGAAACCGCAGGTGGTGTTTGCCCCGCACGTGGAAACCTCCTCGGGCATGATTCTGCCGGACGACTACCTGCGCGCGGTGAGCGACGCGGTGCACGCCGTCGGCGGCCTGTTCGTGCTTGATTGCATTGCCTCCGGCACGTTGTGGGTGGACATGCAGGCCTGTGGTGTCGATGTGCTGATCAGCGCCCCACAGAAGGGCTGGAGTGCCTCGCCGTGCTGCGCCCTGGTGATGCTGAGCGATGCGGCGCAGGCGCGCGTCGAAGCGACTCAGAGCAGCAGCTTCGCCTGCGATCTGAAGAAGTGGCTGCAGATCATGCAGGCCTATGAGCAGGGCGGCCATGCCTATCACGCCACCATGCCTAGCGACGCCCTGGCGCGTTTTCGCGATGCCATGCTGGAAGCCAAGGCTCTCGGTTTCGACCGTGTACGCCAGCAACAGCAGGAACTTGGCGACCGGGTGCGTGCGCTGCTGGCAGCGCACGGCTTCAAGAGCGTCGCCGCAAAGGGCTTCGAGGCACCGGGCGTGGTGGTCTGCTACACCGATGACGGGCAGATCAAGACCGGCGCCAAGTTCGCCGCCGTCGGCCTGCAGATCGCTGCTGGCGTGCCGCTGCAGTGCGACGAGCCGGCGGACTTCCAGACCTTCCGCCTGGGCCTGTTCGGGTTGGACAAGCTGGGCAATATCGGGCGTACCGTGATGACCCTGGAGCAGGCGTTGGACAAGGTGCTGGCCGGCTGATCGTCAGGATCACGTAGGGCGGGTGCAACCCGCCACTGGCGGATTGGCGGGTTTCACCCGCCCTACGAGTGTCTAGCCCAACCCGCGCGCAGCCCAAACCCTCGCCGCGCTGTGATGCAGGATACCGTGGCGGCGGGCGAGGGCGGCGTGGTCCTTGGAGTAGCCACCGCCAATCACCCCGAGTACCGGGATATCGCGGCCCAGGCAATGCTGCAGCACTGCTTCGTCACGCGCGGCTAGGCCGGCGTCGGTGAGTTGCAGGTAGCCCAGGGCATCGTCCTTGTGCACGTCGACGCCCGCATCGTAGAGCACCAGGTCCGGCTGGTAGATCGGCAGCAGGTAGTTGAGGATGTCGTCCACCACCTTCAGGTAATCCTCGTCGCCCATGCCGCGCGGCAGGGGGATATCCCAGTCGCTCTGCGCCTTGCGTGCCGGGAAGTTCTGCTCGCAATGCAGCGACACGGTAACGGCGTCCGGTTCGTCTTCCAGTAGCCGCGCGGTGCCGTCGCCCTGATGCACGTCGCAGTCGAAAATCAGTACGCGGTGCACGCGGCCCGCTTCGAGCAGATAGCGGGCGATCACCGCCAGGTCGTTGAAGATGCAGAAACCGGAGGGGAAGTCGTAGTGCGCGTGGTGCGTGCCGCCAGCCAGGTGGCAGGCCAGGCCGTGACGCAGCGCCAGTTCGGCGGTCAGCAGCGAGCCGCCCACGGCGCGCACGGTACGCCGTGCCAGGGCATCGCTCCAGGGCAGGCCAAGGCGGCGCTGGTCCTCGTATGACAGCTCACCGGCCATGTAGCGGGCGATATAGTCCGGGCAGTGAACCAGGGCGAGAATCTCCGCCGGGCACAGCTCGGGACGTTGCAGTTCAGCATCGGTGGTCAGGCCGCTGTCGACCAGGTGATCGCGCAGCAGGCGGAACTTCTCCATGGGGAAGCGGTGACCGGCCGGGAAGGGCGGGCTGTAATCCTCGTGGTAGACCAGCGGCAGCGGCATACACTAAGTGCTCATCGAATCGACACCATATGGTCGCAGCCAATCGAGGCAATCGCCATGCCCCCTGATCGAAACCTTCTCCGAGCCTGGCCCACAGTACTGGCTAGTGTCAGCGCTTTGGGCGTGGCCTGGTGGGCAACGACTCAAGTGGTGCAATCGGCGATCAAACCGTCAGAGCACGGATAGTGGCGTGGCTTATTCTCCCGGCCACACGCGCATCACGCGGTAAGGCGGTGTGCCGCTGTCGGCGCCACCGGTGAAGGCCGGGGTTTTGTACAGCTGATTGACCGAGATATACAGCCAGCCGTCGTGACCTACATGTACGCTGTCCGGCCAGTCCAGTCGGGCGTCGCGTACCAGCGGCTTGAGCGTGCCATCGGTATCGAGCAGGTCGATGCCATTGTCGTTGAGGTTGGTGAAAAAATGCCGGCCTTTGGAATCGGTGCCGGCGCCGTCGGAAACCGGCTTGGCACCGACTCGCTGGATGGCAGCCGCGATTTGCTCGTCGCTGGCGCCGTCACGCAGCAGCTTGCTGGGCAACGAGTACCAGGTCTTGCCGTTCATGGCGCCGAAGTACAGGGTGGCATGGTCGGCCGACAGGGTGATCGGATTGACCGCCACGTTGGCAGGCTTGCCTTGGAACTGGATCGGCACGCCGCCGATGACCATCCTGGCGTCGGGCTCTGCTTGCAGCGCGGCATGACCGCTGAAGCGCCGCGTCTTGCCGCTGCTGATTTCTACGGCGATCAGGCCGGGGTTGGCAATGTCCGCCAGGTAGATCCAGCCAGCGTTGTCGTCGACGGCCAGGTCCTGGATGAAGCTGCCTTTGGGCGCGATATCGGCAGGCAGTTCGATGCGATACAGCTCATCGCCAGTCGCAACATCGAAGCCCCACAGACGTGTTTTGCCCAGGTTCAGGCCCATGTCGGTTATCCACAGGCGGTTCTTGCCATCGATGGCGATGCCCAGCGGTGTATCGATCTGCGCATCGTTGGCAGCGGCGGTGCCACGTTGCACCGTGCTAGTAGGCCAGGGCTTGTAGCTGTCGCGGCCGGTGATTTCGATCAGTTGAGCGGCAGCGGGCGCGCCGAAGGGATGGACGGTGGCAAACACCCGGTTGTCCGCGCTGGGGGCGACGTTGCCGGGGCGGATCGGCAGTTCGGCGACCACTTCCAGGTCGCCGACCTTGGCAGCGAGGGCCGGGTTGAACAAGGGTATGGAAAGAGCCAGCAGTGTGGCGCTGGCTGCACGGCGGATGGGGCGAGAAAGAGACGTCATTACAGGTTTCCTGTTGTGCGCTGGGAAGGGCGAATGCGCTACACAAGCGTTATCCGCCGTTGCGGCTGCCTCGGTGATCAATAGCGGCGAACATTCACCCTGAGGCCGGCAGGCAGTGAGGCTCAGTGTGGCTTTATCAGCAAAGGCGAAAAAGACTGGCCATGTTGAACGTCTTTCAATCGGCGCAAGAAAGTCATCACAGCACGTAGAACAGAATCGCCACGAAATGCAGCAGGCTGCCGGCCATGACGAACAGGTGCCAGATGCCATGCCAGTGGCGAAAGCGGCTGTCATAGGCGAAGAAGATGATGCCTACGGTGTAGAGCACGCCACCAGCCGCCAGCCATTTGAAGCCAGTCATACCCAGGGCGGCGATCAAGGGCTTTACCGCCACCAGCACGATCCAGCCCATCACCGCGTAGATGATCAACGACAGCACGCGTGCTTCGGAGCGAGGCTTGATTTCCTGCAGCATGCCGATCAGCGCGAGGCTCCATACGATGCCGAACAAGGTCCAGCCCCAGGGGCCGCGCAGGGTTATCAGGCAGAAAGGGGTGTAACTGCCGGCAATCAGCAGGTAGATCGACAGGTGATCGAGTTTTTGCATCACCCGTTTCGCCGGGCCGCGCATGCTGTGGTAGAGGGTGGAGATGCTGTACAGCAATATCAGGGTGACGCCGTAGATGGCCACTGCGACGATCTTCCACAGGTCGCCCGTGGAGCTGGCCAGTACCAGCAGCCATACCGCACCGATGGCCGCCAGAACGGCGCCGATCAGGTGGCTCCAGGCGTTGAATTTTTCTCCGTGGTACATGCTATCTGTCGTCGTCCGTTATGCCTGGCTTTGCCAGATCTTTTCTGCGCGGGTTCTCGTATGACAGCTCGCCAGCCATGTAGCAAGCGATGTAGTCGAAGGGCGAGGGCCTCGGCCGGAGACAGTTCGGGCCGATGCAGCTCGGCATCGGTGCTCAGGCCGCGGTCGCCCAGGTATCACGCAGCAGGCGGAATTTCTCCATGAGGAAGGAGGCCTGGCCGCGAAGGGCGGGCTGTATGCGGCATACAATAAGTGCCATCGAGTCGACGCCATATGGTCGCAGCCAATCGAGACAATCGCCATGCCCCTGATCGAAACCTCCACCGAGCGCCTCTTGCTGCGTGCCTGGCGCGACAGTGACCTGCCGGCGCTGGTCGCACTCAATGCCGATGCCGAGGTGATGCGTCATTTTCCCGCGCCTATGGACGCCGAGCAGAGCGCACAACTGCTGGTGCGCATCCAGGCGCATTTCGATGAGCACGGCTTTGGTTTCTGGGCGCTGGAGCGGCGTGACACTGGCGAACTGATCGGTGTCACCGGTCTGGCGAAGGTCAGTTTCGATGCGCCGTTCGTACCGGCTGTGGAGATCGGCTGGCGTCTGGCGCGGGCGCACTGGCGTCAGGGTTATGCCAGTGAGGCGGCGCGCGCTTCACTGGCCGTGGCCTTCGAGCAGCTTGGGTTGGACGAGGTATTGAGTTTCACCGTGCCGGCCAACCTGCCGTCGCAGGCGGTGATGCGTAGCATCGGTATGCAGCGCGACGAGAGCGGCGATTTTCTCCATCCGCGCGTGCCGTCCGGTCATCCCTTGCAGCCGCACGTGCTCTACCGCATAAGCCGCGAGCAGTGGGAGGCGCAGCAATGACGGACGTGCTCGCCTATCACCAGCTCAGCAAACACGCCCCCGAGCGCTTCGCACCGGGGCCGGGGCAGTTGGATTGGGCGACTCAGCCGGCACCGTTTCGTCGCTACGGCGGTGCCCGGCTGATCGAGCTGTACCACCGTCCGCTGGAAGAGGGGCCGGGCTACGACACGGCAT
Source organism: Pseudomonas sp. ZH-FAD (assembly GCF_002803095.1). Lineage (GTDB taxonomy): Bacteria > Pseudomonadota > Gammaproteobacteria > Pseudomonadales > Pseudomonadaceae > Aquipseudomonas. The sequence continues at coordinate 79,615 of NZ_PGLR01000010.1, forward strand.
TCGCCGGGGCGCAGACGCCGCCCGCACCATTGAATCGAGCCAGCGTCTCGCAACTGCTGTACGACAGCCTGGCCATTTCCGCCTGGAAAGAGGCTGGCGGTAGCCGCTGGGCGCTGCGGGTCAATCCGTCATCCGGCAATCTGCACCCGACAGAGGCCTATCTATTGCTGCCGCCGGGTATCGTGGATGAGGACGGTGTGCTGGCCCACTACGCGCCGGATGTCCATGCCCTGGAGGTACGTAGCGAACTACCGCCGCCGCTTGGCCGGCAGCTTGCCGACTGCCTGCCACCCGGCGGTTTTCTCCTCGGCCTGAGTAGCATTGCCTGGCGCGAAGCCTGGAAGTACGGCGAGCGGGCTTATCGTTATTGCCAGCACGACCTGGGGCACGCCCTGGCGGCGCTGGCCATCGCCGCCAGCGTGCAGGGCTGGCAGGTGCGCATGCTCCACGGTGTGGCCGAAGTGTGTCTGGACGGCCTGCTGGGGCTGGATGATGAGGGCTTTCACGAGGCCGAACACGGCGACTGTCTGCTATGGATAGGTCCGGCGCAGACGCTGGAGTTTGCGCTGCCCGAGACCCTGCTGACGGCGTTGCCGCAGCTTGAGCGGAGCGGTGCGCCCAATCGACTGTCCCGTGAGTATCGCCACTGGCCCGAGTTGCAGCGCATACATGGGCTATGCCGTGCGCCGGCACGTCCTCGCGCCGCCTGGAGCGTAGATGCTGCTGGTGTTCGCAATGACAACCCCGGCCTACCCTTGAGGCCCGTCCTGCATCGCCGACGCAGTGCGCAAAGCATGGACGGCCGCAGCGGTATTCAGGCTGCACTGCTGCTGGCCTGGCTGCGCCGCCTGATGCCGGTGCAATCGCCGGTGCCGTTCGCCGTCAGCGGTGAGCCGAGCGAGATCGACCTGCTGCTGTTCGTCCATCGCGTGCAGGGGCTTGCGCCTGGCCTGTACTGGCTGGATCGCACGGGCAGCGGTGTGCAGCCGCTACGCGAGGATTACCTGTGGCAGCGGGTGGACGAGGAACTGCCGCTGTATCGTTTGCTCGAAGGCGATGCGCGTGGCCTGGCGGGGTTTCTCAGCTGCGGCCAGGACATTGCCGCCGACGGCTGTGTCGCCTTGGCCATGCTGGCACGGGTGGAGCGCGCCGTGGCGGACGGCGCCTGGCGTTATCCACGGCTCTACTGGGAATGTGGCCAGATTGGTCAGGTGCTCTATCTGGAAGCCGAGGCGGCCGGGCTTTCGGGTACTGGCATCGGTTGTTATTTCGACGACGCTTTGCGGGAATTGCTCGGAGATGCCGACATCGGCTGGCAAAGTCTTTACCATTTCACCCTTGGCCGCGCTGTATGGGATGAACGCCTGACGTCCCTGCCGGCCTATTCCCAACCGCGATTACCAACCCCTGCACAAGGAGAGACTCCATGACCCAGGTACTCGACGATCTGGTCGCGCTGCTGAGCCTGGAACAGATCGAGGAAAACCTGTTCCGTGGCCGCAGCCAGGATCTCGGTTTTCGCCAGCTGTTCGGCGGCCAGGTGCTTGGCCAGTGCATTTCCGCCGCCAGCCAGACGGTCGAGGAGGCGCGCCACGTGCACTCCATGCACGGTTACTTCCTGCGTCCGGGCGATGCCAGCCTGCCGGTGGTCTATCAGGTCGAGCGCACCCGCGATGGTGGCAGCTTCAGCACCCGCCGCGTGGTGGCGGTGCAGAAGGGCCAGCCGATCTTCTTCTGCAGTGCGTCCTTCCAGTACGACGAGGAAGGCTTTCATCACCAGAACCAGATGCCGGACGTTCCCGGCCCCGAGGGCCTGAAGTCGGAAACCGAGCTGGCGCGCATGGTGGCGCCGATGATTCCCGAGCGCATGCGCGAGCGGTTGATCAGCGACAAGCCGATCGAGATCCGCCCGGTCACTCTGATCAACCCCTTTGCCCCGCAGCCCTGCGAACCGGTCAAGTACGTGTGGTTCCGCGCGGCCGGCGAGCTGCCGGACGACCCGCAACTGCACAAGTACCTGCTGGCTTACGCCAGTGACTTCAACCTGCTGACCACCTCGATGCAGCCCCACGGCGTGTCGGTGTTCCAGAAGTTCATGCAGGTCGCCAGCCTCGACCATTCGCTGTGGTTCCATCGCAACCTGCGCATGGATGACTGGCTGCTGTACGCCATGGACAGCCCCTGGGCCGGCAACGCCCGCGGCTTCTCCCGCGCCAGCATCTACAACCGCCAGGGCGAGCTGGTGGCCTCGGCAGCCCAGGAAGGTCTGACGCGCGTGCGTGAGGACTGGAAGTGAGAACACTGCGCGAAGCACGTCACTGGGTGTTCGACATGGACGGCACCCTGACCCTGGCCGTGCATGATTTCCCGGCGATCAAGCGGGCGCTGGGCATTCCCCTGGAGGAGGACATCCTGCATCACCTGGCGGCGCTACCGGCAGAGGAGGCCGCGGCCAAGCATGCCTGGCTGCTCGAGCACGAACGAGAGTTGGCAGTGGCCTCGCGCCCGGCGCCGGGGGCCATCGAGCTGGTGCGTACCCTGTGCGAGCGTGGCTGCCAGCTCGGCATCCTCACGCGCAATGCTCACTCGCTGGCGTTGCTGACGTTGCAGGCCATCGGCCTGGATGACTGCTTTGCCAGGGCGGACATTCTTGGCCGCGACGAGGCTCCACCCAAACCGCATCCGGGTGGGCTGCTGCACCTAGCCGAGCGCTGGAGTGTTACGCCGCGTGAGCTGGTAATGGTCGGAGACTACCGCTTCGACCTGGAGTGCGCCCAGGCCGCCGGTGCGCGCAGCGTGCTGGTCAACCTGCCGGACAACCCCTGGCCGGAGCTGACCGGGCTGCACGCGCAGGATTGCGCGCAGCTGTTGGCCGGGCTGGGCTGAGCGGCGAGGTCTCAGTTATTGACAGCGTGTTGCGGGCTTGTGACTGATGCGGTGTCCATGCCCCGAGCCTGAGCGAGGATGGGTTGCCAGTCGCTGCGCCACTGCGTCAGTGCCGCGCCATCGCCGCGAAATACCAGGTCGAGAAAAGCCAGGCTCAGGTCGGCCGTGGCTGCCTTGGTCTTGGCGTTGAGCGAGGGGCCGCCGGTGAACGAGCGATCGGTGAAGATGCTGTGGGAGCCATCGCGAAATACCGCCAGCAATTTGGTCGGGTTGGCCACCGCATCGTAGATTGCCAGGCGGTCATCCGCGCCAGAGCGATAACCCGGAATCTGGATCACGTCATCGGTGGCGGTCACATGTAGGGTCGGTACCGAGACCTGGCCGAGCACTGCTGCCAGATTGTTTTCACCATAGAACGGCGGGGCCGAGATGATCACCGCGGCGGCAAAGCGAGGATCGCGGTAGCTGATGACCTGGCCGTCCCTGACCACCTGTGCCCCTGCCGTGAGCAGCGCCGTGTTGGCGCCGTAAGAGTGCCCGGCGATGACGATGCGTTGTGGGTCGACCGCAGCGCCCGGCTTCCCTGTCGCAGCGGAAAGCATCTGGTCGAGGGCGAAGCTCACATCGCTGGCGCGGGCCATCGCTTCGCTTTCCTGGGCGGCATCGTGCAGGCGCTCCACCACGGCGAACGGGTTACCCCGCCACAGCGCAGAATCACTGCCGACATGCTGCACGTGCAGGCTGGCGACGCCGTGGCTCGACCAGTGCTTGCCGAGGTAGCTGTAGCCCTTGCGTGAGCCGCCGATGCCATGGGAGAACACCACCAGCGGCACGCTGGCGCCTGGCTGCACGTTGGCCGGCCAGTAAAGGCGTACCGGAACGGCGCGCGAGCGGGTCTGATCGAGCCAGTCGAAATCGCTGATTTCGTAGGCTGGCTCCTCTGCTTCGGTGGTGGTGGCGGTGGCCGTATTCGACACGGCCAGCATGGCCAGCAATGCGCTTGCCAACATCTTCCAGCCTCTGCGTTGTGGTTGTGCGACGAAGTCGGCGGAGTCGGCGGAGTCGGCAAGGTCGTCGCTGCTGGCTTGGTATTTCAGAGTCGAGTTCATTGTGGTGCGGATTCCCTGGCGGCTGTTCAGTCTATGGAAAGAGTTGGTAGGGCTTGGTGACCCGCAAAGGCGCGGCGGGAAATGACATGCCGGTGAGGCGTTCGGATTCGTTCCACAGGCGTCTGGCCATACCCAGGTCCATTGCCTGCAGAGGCGTTCTGGCGAGTACGGGATAACCGCGGGTTTCGCTCAGCCTGTTCGGGCCGTAGTAGGCGCCGCCCTGAGCTTGCGGGGCGGTAGCGGCGAACAGCGTCGGCAGCGCGCCCTGAGCCGCTGGCTGGAACAGGAACCAGAGCAGGCGCCGGGCACTGCCGGCCGCGCTCCACTTGCCGGCGCCATTGGGCAGCAGTTCGGTACGTGACACACCCGGATGCGCCGCGATACTGCGGATACCCCAGCCAGCCGCGTTGCTGCGGCGTTGCAGTTCCAGGGCGAACATCAGGCAGGCCAGTTTGGACTGGCTGTAGGCGACCATCGGCTTGTAGCCACGGGTGGATTGCAGGTCGCTCAGGTCGATGGCGCCTTGCCTGGCAGCGATGCTGGAGAGGCTGACGACGCGCGGCTGGTCGCCCTTGCACAGCAGCGGCAACAACTGGGCGGTCAGGGCGAAGTGACCGAGGTGGTTGGTGCCGAATTGCAGTTCGAAGCCGTCGGCCGTCTCCTGGCGCTGCGGCGGCGTCATCACCCCGGCGTTGTTGATCAGCAGGTCGATGTGGCCATCGGAGTCGCCAAGGCGTTTGGCGAAGGCGTCGATGGAATCGAGGCTGGCCAGGTCCAACTGCTCGAAGCAGACGTCTGAACCCGGGGTGAGTTGGCGGATCCGCTCGACGGCAGCCGCGCCACGCGAAGGGTTGCGGCCGGCGAGTATCACCCGCGCTCCCGCTTCGGCCAGGGCTTTTGCGTCTTCGAAGCCGAGCCCACCGGTGCCGGTGATGACGGCGGTGCGACCGTGTAGCGAGGGAATATCGGAAGTGGTCCAGTTGGCCATGATCGTTGCCTTGCCTCAGAATGGGGAGCTAATCTGAATGTGTTAATAATTGCACTGGGTGCAAACATTAGTGCACTCAGTGCAATTATCGCAATAGGCTATTGGAATGACCGAATCTCTCCCTCCCGAGGGCCATGCACCTGCCGAAGGCCTGCGAGAGCGCAAGCGCCGGGCCACTCGGCAGCGTATCGCCGAAGTCGGGCTGCAGTTGTTTCTCACAAATGGTTACGAAAGCACCACGCTCGACGCGATCGCCGCCGAGGCGGGTATCTCGCGGCGTACCTTCTTTTCCTATTTCAAGTCGAAGGATGACGTGATCCTGTCCTGGCAGGAGGCCGGCTGGGCCAGCATCCACAGCGAGCTGCTGCAGGTGTCGCCGGATATCGCGCCGCTGGACGCCGTGCGCGATGTATTGGTGAGTCATATCTCCCGCTACACCACCGAGCAGATGGCGGCCATCGACCGGCTGATGCGCTCCAGCGAGTCGCTGCTGGCACGCAAGCAGGCGCATTACGCCGAGCAGGAGAGGCAGCTGTTCGCCACGCTCTGTGAGGTATGGCGCCAACCCGAGCGGCGCATGACCCTGCGCGTGGTGGCCATGGCGTCTCTGGGTGCCATGCGCCTGGCGATCCAGACCTGGCAGGAGCAGGTGGGTCAGCCCAAGCCCGTGGCCAGTTATCTCGAGGAAGCGTTCGAGACGCTCAAGTCCGAACTCTGACTGCACTGGCAAGCGCACGCCGGGCCGAATAAAAAGATTCTCGCGGGGAGATACGCTTGATACCGGACTGGCAAGTTTGTGTGCGTATCGCTGACTGACTTGGCGCTATCCATTACCGAGTCCACTGAGCGTTTAGGTTGCGCCCCTTACGGGCGCCACACCTTTCTTGCTTGCCCAAGAAAGGTGTGCCAAAGAAGGGCACCCCGACATCCGGGTTTCGCTACGCGAAACTTGATTCGCTTTGCTCACCCTGCGGGCCAGCCTGCGGCTGTTACTCCGCTTCGCTGCGTTTCCTCGCTCCGGCGCCGCTCCGGGGGCCGGCTTACAAGGGCCATCCCTGGCCCTTTAAGCCTTTCGCCGCATCCATGCGGCTCATCCCCCTACGCGACACCTCTACTCGGCCTCCTGAAGGGGATCAGGTCGCGAGCTTGCGTAATCTTTGCGGAATTGGAATTGGCGGCGTCTGACCTTTGCCTTTGCTCTTCAACTACGATGGTGCAGACGACGCCCAAGCCCCCTTCAGGAGGCCGAGTGGAATCACCGCGTAAGGGGTTGAGCGACATGGATGTCGCGAGAGCTGCGATGGGCCAGGGATGGCCCTTCGCAGCGTGCCCCTGGAGCGGTGATGGAGCGAGGGAACCCCGGCGTAGCCGGGGCCGTATGTAGGGGTGTGTTTCTTTGCTTACTTTCTTTGCACAAGCAAAGAAAGTGAGTCGCCCGTAAGGGGCGAAACCCATCAGATCAGACGACACGCTAACGGATAGTGCCAAGTCATCGACAGCTAACACGTAATTGCCAGTCCGGTGTCAACCCGCACTTTCCCCAAACTGTGCGAAGAACCAAAAAAACGCCCCCGCAAAGACTGCGGGGGCGGCGCGTGGGGTAAGGTCGTCCTTGAAGCGGGTTACGCGCGGTCAACCTTGTGGGGCGTTGCTCCCCGTATTGCTCCAGCCACCACCCAGGGCCTTGTACAGCTCCACTTCGCTGCTGAGCTGGGCCAGGCGGTCGGCGATCAGTTGCTGGCGCACGCTGAACAGCTGACGCTGGGCGTCGAGCAGGGTCAGGTAGCTGTCCACGCCGGTGCGGTAGCGCCGTTCGGCCAGGTCGTAATAGGTCTCGGTGGTTTCCAGCAGGGCGCGCTGGGCGTCCAGTTGCTGGCGGTAGGTGGTGCGCGCAGCCAGGCGGTCGGCGACTTCCTGGAAGGCCACCTGGATGGCCTGCTCGTACTGCGCGACGCGGATGTCGCTCTGCAGCTCGGCGTAGTCGAGGTTGGCGCGCAGGCGGCCGGCGTTGAAGATCGGCAGGCTGATCTGCGGCTGGAACAACCAGGTGCCGGAACCACTGTCGAACAGGCCGGACAGCTGGCTGCTGGCCGTGCCGGCGTTGGCGGTCAGGCTGACGCTGGGGAAGAATGCCGCGCGGGCGGCGCCGATGTTGGCATTGGCCGCCTTGAGCTGGTACTCGGCCTGCAGCAGGTCGGGGCGACGCTGCAGCAGGTCAGCGGGCAGGCCAGCCGGCACCTGTTCCAGCAGTTCGGCGTTCAGGGCCAGACCTTGCGGCAGCTCGGCCGGCAGGCCGGTGCCGAGCAACTGGGTCAGGGCATTGCGGTCCAGGGCGACCAGGCGCTGGTACTGCGCCAGGCTGACGCGGGCGCTGTCCACGGCACTGCGCGCCTGGCTCAGGGCCAGGGCATCGGCCACGCCGACGTCGAAGCTGCGCTGGGTCAACTGGTAGCTTTCTTCGAAGGTCTTTAGGGTGTCCCGTGTCAGTTGCAGCAGGGCGAGATCCGCTTGCCACTGCAGATAGGCGTTGGCCACGCTGGCGACCAGGCTGATCTGCGTGCTGCGTGCCGCCTGCTCGGTGGCCAGGTACTGCTGCAGGGCCTGCTCGCTGAGGCTGCGGATGCGGCCGAAGAAGTCCAGTTCCCAGGCATTCACCCCCAGGGTTGCGCTGTACTGGCTGGCCGTGGCGCGCTCGCCGGTCTGGCTCAGGTCGGCCGGCAGGCGCTGGCGAGTGCCGGCGCCGTCGGCGGAAACCGAGGGCAGCAGGTCGGCGCGCTGGATGCGGTACAGCGCGCGGTAGGCCTCGACGTTCAGCGCGGCGACGCGCAGGTCGCGGTTGTTCTCCAGCGCCACCTGCACCAGTTGCTGCAACGCCGGATCGCGGAAGAACTCGCGCCACTGCAGGTCAGCCGCGGTACGGCTGCCTTCGCTGGCGGCGCTGCCGTAGGCCTCGCCTTGCGGCCAGTCGGCAGCGACCGGCGCATCGGGGCGCTCATAGTCGGGAATCAGGCTGCAGCCACTGAGCAGGGTCGCGGTGATAGTCAGAGATAACAGGGACTGCCTCATTGCAGGGACTCCTCCTCGGTGGGCTCGGCTTTCTTCTTCTCGAACAGCGAGCAGATCAGCACGTAGAACAGCGGAATCCAGAAAATCGCCAGCACCATCGCGCTGAGCATGCCGCCGATCACCCCGGTGCCGATGGCGTGCTTGCTGCCGGCGCCGGCGCCGCTGGCGATGGCCAGTGGCACTACGCCGAGAATGAACGCCAGCGAGGTCATGATGATTGGGCGCAGACGCATGCGGCAGGCTCCGATGGCCGCGTCGACCAGGCTCATGCCCTGTTCGTACTGGGCCTTGGCGAACTCGACGATAAGGATCGCGTTACGCGCCGACAGACCGATGGTGGTGAGCAGGCCGACCTGGAAGAACACGTCGTTGGACAGGCCGCGACCGTAGGTGGCCAGCAGCGCGCCGATAACGCCCAGCGGTACCACCAGCATCACCGAGAACGGGATCGACCAGCTCTCGTACAGCGCCGCCAGGCAGAGGAACACCACCAGCAGCGACAGGGCATACAGCGCAGGCGCCTGCGAGCCGGACAGACGTTCCTCGTAGGACAATCCGGTCCAGGAGAAGCCGACGCCCTCGGGCATCTGCGTGGCGATTTCCTCGACCGCGGCCATGGCGTCGCCCGAGCTGTAGCCGGGGGCCGGGGCGCCGAGGATCTCCACCGCCGAGACGCCGTTGTAGCGCTCCAGCTTCGGCGGGCCGTAAGTCCACTCGCCACTGGCGAAGGCGCTGAACGGCACCATGCGGCCCTGGTCGTTGCGCACGTACCACTTGTTCAGGTCTTCCGGGCTCATGCGCGCTTCGGATACGCCTTGCAGGTAGACCCTTTTCACCCGGCCGCGGTCGATGAAGTCGTTGACGTAGTTGGAGCCCCAGGCAATCGACAGGGTGTTGTTGATGTCCGCCAGTGACAGACCGAGGGCGCGGGCGCGCTCGTCGTCGATCAGCAACTGGTACTGCGGCTCGTCACGCAGGCCGTTGGCGCGCACGCTGTCGAGCACCGGATGCTGGTTGGCCAGTTGCAGGAAGCTGTCACGCGCTTCGTTCATCACCTGGTGGCCGACGCCGGCCTGGTCCTGCAGGAACAGGTTGAAGCCGGTGGCGTTGCCCAGCTCCATTACCGCTGGTGGGGCGAAGGCGAACACCAGGGCGTCGCGGAAGCTGAAGAAGTGCGTCTGCGCCCGTTGCGCCAGCGCGGCTACGCCATTCTCCTCACCCGGGCGTTCACCCCAGGGCTTGAGCATGATGAAGGCCATGCCGGAGCTCTGCCCGCGGCCGGCGAAGTTGAAGCCGGTGACGGTGAACACCGATTGGACCGTGCTCGCCTCGTCCTCCAGCAGGTACTGGCGCATCTGATCCACGACCACCTGGGTGCGTTCGGCACTGGAGCCGGCCGGCGTCTGCACCTGGGCGAAGAGCACGCCCTGGTCTTCCTCGGGGAGGAAGGCGGTGGGGATGCGGGTGAACATGAAGGCCATGATGCCGACGATGGCGAGGTACAGCAGTAGGTACGGCGCCTTGCGTTTGAGTACGGCGGCCACACCGCGCTGGTAAGCGTTGGTGCTGCGCTCGAAGGTGCGGTTGAACCAGCCGAAGAAGCCGCGCTTCTCATGGTGCTCGCCCTTGGCGATGGGCTTGAGCATGGTGGCGCACAGGGCCGGGGTGAAGATCAGCGCCACCAGCACCGACAGGGCCATGGCCGAGACGATGGTGATGGAGAACTGCCGGTAGATCACCCCGGTGGAGCCGCCGAAGAAGGCCATCGGCAGGAATACCGCCGACAGCACCAGGCCGATACCCACCAGGGCACCCTGGATCTGCCCCATGGACTTGCGCGTCGCTTCCAGTGGCGACAGGCCTTCCTCGTGCATCACCCGCTCGACGTTCTCCACCACCACGATGGCGTCGTCCACCAGCAGGCCGATGGCCAGGACCATGGCGAACATGGTCAGGGTATTGATGGAGAAACCGAACGCGGCAAGTATGCCGAAGGTCCCGAGTAGTACCACCGGCACCGCCATGGTCGGGATGATTGTGGCGCGCAGGTTCTGCAGGAACAGGAACATCACCAGGAACACCAGCACGATGGCCTCGAACAGGGTCTGTACGACCCCTTCGATGGAAGCCGAGATCACCGGTGTGGTGTCGTAGGGGAAGACCACTTCCATGCCGGCCGGGAAGAACGGCTCGAGATTGGCGATGGTTTCACGCACCGCCTTGGCGGTGTCCAGGGCGTTGGCACCGGTGGCCAGGCGAATCGCCAGACCGGAGGCCGGCAGGCCATTGAACTGCGCGTTGATCGCGTAGTTTTCACCGCCCAGCTCGACCTTGGCGACATCACCCAGGCGCACCTGGGAGCCATCGGCCTGCACCTTGAGCAGAATCTTGCGGAACTCTTCCGGGGTCTGCAGGCGGGTCTTGCCGATGATGGTGGCGTTGAGCTGATTGCCCGGCGACGCCGGCAGCTCGCCGAACTGGCCGGAGGAAATCTGCACGTTCTGCGCCTGGATGGCGCTGCGCACGTCCACCGGGGTCAGTTGGAAGCTGTTGAGCTTGGCCGGGTCGAGCCAGATGCGCATGGCGTACTGCGCACCGAACACCTGGAAGTCGCCGACGCCGCGGGTACGAGAGATCGGGTCCTGCAGGTTGGAGACGATGTAGTCCGACAGGTCTTCACGGGTCATGCTGCCGTCTTTCGACACCACGCCGATGACCATGAGGAAGTTGCGCACCGACTTGGTCACGCGGATACCCTGTTGCTGCACTTCCTGTGGCAGCAGCGGAGTGGCCAACTGCAGCTTGTTCTGCACCTGGACCTGGGCGATGTCCGGGTCGACCCCCTGTTCGAAGGTCACGATGATTTCCATGCTGCCGTCGGAGTTGCTGGCCGAGCTGACATAGCGCAGGCCGTCGATGCCGTTGAGCTGCTGCTCGATCACCTGCACCACGGTGTCCTGCACCGTCTGCGCCGAGGCGCCGGGGTAGGTGACCTGGATGGACACGGCGGGTGGCGCGATGCTCGGATACTGGTTGATCGGAAGCGATAGGATGGACAGGCCGCCCGCCAGCATGATCACCAGGGCGATCACCCAGGCGAAGATCGGCCGGTCGATAAAGAATCTGGACATTCAGTACTTCTCCGTTAGTCCTGGCCGTTGGCTGGTTCGGCGTCTTGGGCAGGCTGTTCGGTCTTGACGTTCGTCGCCGGCACGGCCTTGACCTCGGCGCCGGGCTGTACGAACTGCAGGCCCTCGGTGATCAGGCGGTCGCCTGCGTTCAGGCCTTCCTCGACCAGCCAGGCGCTGCCGGCGGTGCGATCAGCCTTGAGCACGCGCAGTTCAACCTTGTTGTCTGCACCCACCACCATCGCCGTCGGCTCACCACGCTGGTTGCGGGTCACACCCTGCTGCGGGGCGAGGATGGCGTTTTCCTTGACCCCCGACAGCAGCTCGGCGTGCACGAACATGCCCGGCAGCAGCAGGTGATCTGGGTTGGGGAATACCGCGCGCAGGGTCACCGAGCCGGTGCTTTCGTCCACTGCCACCTCGGAGAATTCCAGGGTGCCTTCATGGGCGTAGCGGCTGCCGTCCTCCAGCTTCAGCGCGACCTTGGCGGCGCTGTCGCTAGCCTTCTGCAGGCGGCCCTCGGCCAGGTCACGGCGCAGGCGCAGCAGTTCCTTGCTCGACTGGGTGACGTCGACGTAGATCGGGTCGAGCTGCTGAATGGTGGCCATGGCGCTCGCCTGGCCGTTGCTCACCAGCGCACCTTCGGTCACGGCGGAGCGGCCGATGCGACCGCCGATCGGCGCCAGCACCTTGGTGTAACGCAGATCGATGCGTGCCTGTTCCAGTGCGGCGTCAGCCTGCAGGGCGGCGGCGTGAGCTTCATCATAGGCCTGTTGGCTGACGGCCTTGTCAGCGACCAGGAGCCTGTAGCGATCAGCCAGTGACTTGGCGGACAACAGCGTGGCCTGGGCGCTCTTGTAGGCAGCCTCGTAGGTGGCCGGGTCGATCTGATACAGCTGCTGCCCCGCCTTGACCTCGCTGCCTTCGGTGAACAGGCGCTTCTGAATGATGCCGTTGACCTGTGGGCGCACCTCGGCGATGCGATAGGCGCTGGTGCGCCCCGGCACTTCACTGGTCAGTGCGAAGGGTTTGGCTTCGAGCGTGACCACGCCGACTTGCGGGGTTTGCTGGGGCGGTGGGGCGCTGGATTCCTGGCAGCCGGTGAGACTGAGCATTGCCACGGCGATGGCGGAAACCAAGACAGCGGAGGCTGGCTTCGAGTGCATCTGAGAACCTCGTTTTTATCGAATCATGGCCCAAGGGGCGCGAAGGGGGCGAAGGCAGGGGAAAAATCGATGCAGGAATATACTTACATGTGTGAATGTTTGTAAATGCCTAAAGCTGCCTTCATACTCTCGCCCGTCCTTCCTTACCGAAGGGTTACGGCAATGCGACAGTAGGTGACAGATGGCCAGAAGAACCAAAGAGGAAGCGCAGGCGACGCGGGTACAGATACTAGATGCCGCCGAGCAGGTGTTCCATGCTCAGGGCGTTTCCCGTGCGTCGCTGGCCGAAGTGGCGAAAGAAGCCGGCGTCAGTCGCGGCGCCATCTATTGGCATTTCGAGAACAAGATAGACCTGTTTCAGGCGATGCTCGAACGCCTGCGCCTGCCGCTCGAGGAACTGGCGCGTGCCAGCGAGAGTGAGGACGAGCCCGACCCGCTGGGCTGCATGCGTGAATTGCTGATCACGGCGCTGACACGGCTGGCTTGTGAGCCACAGACTCACCGCACCCACGACATCCTGCGCTACAAGTGTGAATACACCGGTGAGCTGCTCGGTCTGCGCGAGCGCATGCAGGCGCTGAGCCTGGAATGCGATCAGCGTATCGCCAAGGCGCTGAGCAACGCGGTCAACAAGGGCCAGTTACCGAGCGACCTGGACTGTGCGCGGGCGGCCGTCTGTCTGCATGCCTATATGGAAGGCATCGAGGCCAACTGGCTACTGGTGCCCAATTTCGACCTGGCGCAGCAGGCGCCTGCGCTGGTCGACACCGTGTTGGATATGTTGCGCAGCCCGGCGTTGCGCCTGACGCCGGGCGGTCAGGTGCCTGGCGAGAGGTAGGGGGCGTAGCGTGCACCAGTGGCTAGCCCGGTTTTTCGCTGCGCGCAGCGCACCCTACGACATTGCTATCAAGGCTGAGATTCAGCTCGCCTGACGCTGCACGGGCCAGTCGGGCAGCTTGTGTGGCGCGCGCAAGCGGGCTTCTAGCCTGGCGGCGAACTGGCGGGCCTCCTCTTCGCTGCGAAAACTCACGCAATGTTGATCCAGTCGTACCTGCCACAGGCATTCGCCGCCCTGATCACGCGGCTGAACGAGAACTTTCATGCGAACCACCTCCTTAAGCTGCGACGAGTCGCCGGTGCTTGTTGGGGACAATCATGATAGTTCGCTTGCATGACCTTTTTCTGATCTAAATCAAATGGCCGACCAGCGTGATGGCCGCTTCGCGATAAGCGGTACCGCGAAGGAAACGTGACTGGGTCGGCCCACCAAACCATCGCGCCTCAGAACCCTTCGAGCACGATCTTGCCCTTGGCTTTGCCACTCTCCAGCAGCGCATGAGCGCGACGCAGGTTGGCGGCATTGATGGTGCCGAAATGCTCACCGAGGGTGGTCTTGATCACGCCGGCGTCGACCAGATCGGAGACCCGCTCCAGCAGACGATGCTGCTCGATCATGTCTGCGGTCTGGTACAGCGAACGGGTGAACATCAGCTCCCAGTGCAGCGACAGGCTCTTGCGCTTGAGCTGCATCACATCCAGCGGTTGCAGCGGATCATCGATCAGCGCCAGACGCCCCTGCGGCGCCAGGCACTCGACCAGTTGCGCGTAGTGCTGGTCGGTCTGGGTCAGGCTGGCGACATGGGTGACCTGGCCGACACCGATGCGTGCCAGTTCCTCGCTCAGCGGCTTGCTGTGATCGATCACGTGATGCGCGCCCAGCTCGCGGACCCAGGCCTGGGTTTCCGGACGCGAGGCGGTGCCGATCACGGTCAGGCCGGTCAGGCGCCGCGCCAGCTGGGTGAGGATCGAACCGACGCCGCCGGCGGCACCGACGATCAGCAGGCTCTGGCCCTGATCCGCCGAGCCCTCGGCAACCTGCAGGCGCTCGAACAGCAGCTCCCAGGCGGTGATAGCGGTCAGCGGCAGGGCTGCAGCCTCGGCGAACGACAGGCTGCCCGGCATATGACCGACGATGCGCTCATCGACCAGGTGCAGCTCGCTGTTGGCACCGGCGCGGTCGATGGCACCGGCATAGAACACCCGGTCACCGGGCTGGAACAGGCTGACTTCACTGCCCACGGCCTTGACGATGCCGGTCGCGTCCCAGCCCAGTACCTTGGCCGCGCCGTTCTCCGGTTTGACGCCTAGGCGGATCTTGGTATCGACCGGGTTGACCGAGATGGCCCGAACCTCGACCAGAAGATCGTGCGCACCCGGAGTGGGCTCGCTCAGTTGCACGTCCTGCAGCGCTTCGGGGTGGTCTGCCGGGAGGGATTGGTAGTAAGCGACGGCTTTCATGGAAATGGTCCTCTTCGAGTATTCAGGTAAGGGGTTGCAGCGGGAGCAAATCGATGCCCGCCAGCCGCTCGCCGAATGCGTTGGTGAAATATAGGAAGTGGGGCGCTACGCGGTGCTGGTCCAACGCCTCGGCGTCGCGCCATTGTTCGATCATCACGAACTGGTCCGGGTCCAGCTTGTTGCGGTGCAGCGCGTACTGCAGGCAGCCGGGCTCTGCGCAGGTGGCCGTGACCAGGCGTTGCAGGCCTGCGGCCACCGCCTCTGCATGACCTGGCAGGGCCTTGATGGTGGCGATCAGTGTGAGAGCAGTGGTCATGGCGGGCTCCGGTAGGTAATTGAAGCCATGCTCTTTTATTTGTGTGGAAAGAAAAAGCAGCGGGTAATAGAGTCTCTTTCATCATTATTTTGAAAGTGAGCGGCCATGCTGCGTTTCGACGACCTGCAACTCTTCGTGCGTACCGCCGAAACCGGCAGCCTGTCCGCTGCGGCGCGGCAGCTGGATGTTTCGCCAGCCGTGGCCAGTGCCGCCCTCAAGCGTCTGGAGCAGCAACTGCAGGTGCGCCTGCTGGCGCGTTCGACGCGCAGCCTGCGCCTGACGCCCGAGGGCGAGCTGTATCTGGTGCACGCACGCCTGGCATTGCAGAGCCTCGAGGAGGGGCGTCAGCAACTGGTCGGCAGTCAGGAGGGTATTTGCGGTGTATTGCAGCTGTCGGCACCCTCGGATCTCGGTCGCAATACGTTGTTGCCCTGGCTCGACACGTTCCAGGACGAGCATCCGCAACTGCAGCTGCGCCTATTGCTGGCAGACCGGGTGGCCGACCTGTTTCGTGAGCCGGTGGATATCGCCCTGCGCTACGGCGCACCGGAGGATTCCAGCCTGGTGGCGCTGCCGGTGGCACCAGACAATCGTCGGGTGCTCTGTGCTTCGCCTTCCTATCTCGCCCGGCACGGTTCGCCGCAGAGCGTGGAAGACCTGCATCAGCACAACTGCCTGCTTTATACGCTGCATGGTCGTGCGCATGATCGCTGGCGCTTTCAGGAGGGCAAGCGCGAGGTGCTGATGAACGTCACGGGTGACCGGGTCTGCGACGATGCCGATGTCACTCGGCGCTGGGCCGTCGCCGGGCGGGGCGTGGTGTACAAATCCTGGCTGGATGTCGCCGAAGACGTGCGCGAAGGGCGCCTGCAGGTGCTGCTGCCGAACTGGCTGGGCGAGCCGACGCCTTTGTATCTGGTATGTGCGCACCGTGCCCAACTGAGCAAGGCGGTGCATCTGCTGCGCGAACTCCTGCAGGAGCGCTGCGAGACCCTGCTGGCAGCGGCGCCCTGGCGAGCTTGAGTGCCTGCAGCAACGCTGGGTGCTCTGCTCTGCTAGACTCCTGTCGCACATGACTGCGGCAATGCACCGCAGTGCCGCGCTGTCATCCTCTGTTTAGAGTCGCGCCCCATGAAACTGGCCCGCCAAGACCGCTCACTGACCGCCTGGGTGCTGTACTTCAGCATCCTGTTCAGTGCGTTCGTCTGCGCAATCAGCCACGGCCAGATGGCCGGCATGCAGCTCAGCGGTCTGGACGGCCAGTACTGCTCGTTCGACGGCAACTTCGGCGCGGGCGCCGACCTCGACGGCTCCGGCATCGTCGCGCCGAACCCGGCCACCGGTTCCAACTGCGCCCTGGCCAGCCTGTTCAGTGCCATCATCCTGGCGGCCTTCTTCGGGCTTCTCGGGCTGCTCGCTGCCGAACGCTTGCGTCCGCTGGCGGCCCTGCATATTCCACGTCTCGCCCGCTATCGCTGGCCACCCGCCAACCCTCGCGCTTCTCCTTTGTACGCCTGATCCGTCCGCCCATTCCCGGCGTCCCTATCATGCGTATGCCTCGCCGCACGTTCACGACTGCGGCGGGCTGGAGAAAGCTACATGGCGTCTTCCCCCAATAGCACCGCATCTGCCCGTGAGCGTGCGGCGTCGTTCTACAACCTGGCCTGGCGTTGGCACTTCTATGCCGGGCTGTTCGTCATTCCGTTCATGATCCTGCTGTCGGTGACCGGGATCATCTACCTGTTCAAACCGCAACTCGATGCGTGGATGTACGCCGACCTGATGCAGGTGCCGGTCGCCGAGCAGCGTCTGAGTGCCGATCAACAACTGGCCATCGTCCGCGAAGCCTATCCGCACGCGACGGTCAGCAAATACCTGCCGCCTGCTGCGCAGGATCGCAGCGCGCAGTTCGTGATCAATCGGGACGGCCAGGAGCTGAACCTGTTCGTCGATCCCTACACGGGCAGCCTTCTCGGCACCCAGGACGCCCTGTGGAATCTGCAGGCCGTGGTGCGCAAGCTGCACGGCGATCTGCTGATAGGCACCGTCGGCGACCGCCTGATCGAACTGGCCGCGGGCTGGGGCATCGTGCTAGTGGTGTCTGGGATGTACCTGTGGTGGCCGCGCGGCAGCAGCGGGGCGGGTGTGCTGTGGCCGCGCTTGAGCGCGCGTGGGCGCCTGTGGTGGCGCGATCTGCATGCGGTCACCGGCTTCTGGGGTAGCGCACTGCTGCTGTTCATGCTGCTCACCGGCATGACCTGGACGGGCTACTGGGGTGCGCAGTTCGCCGGTGCCTGGAATCACTTTCCCGCCGCCATGTGGGATGACGTGCCCAAGTCCGGGCAACTGACCGGCAGCCTCAACAGCAGCAGCCAGCAAACCGTGGCCTGGGCGGTGGAAATCACGCCGCTGCCGGCGTCCGACCCGCATGCCGCGCATCACGGCCATGCCGGGCATCAGGCCGCGGCGGCCTCCACCAGCCTGCTGCAGCATGTGGTCGACAGTGCCGCCGAACGCGGTGTCCAGCCTGGCTACAGCATCAGCCTGCCCCAGGGCGAGCAGGGCGTTTACACCGTCGCGCTGTTCGCCGACGATCCGCGCAACGACGCCACGCTGCACTTCGACCAATACAGCGGGGCGGTACTCGCCGACGTGCGCTGGCAGGACTACGGCCCGGTGGCGAAAACCGTGGAAACCGGGGTGATGCTGCACGAAGGCAAACTGTTCGGCCTGGCCAACCAACTGCTGATGGCGGCGGTGTGCCTGCTGATCATCTTCAGCTCCGTCAGCGGCCTGGTGCTGTGGTGGAAACGCCGTCCTGCTGGCCGCTTTGGCGTACCCCCGCTGCGCCACGACCTGCCGCGCTGGAAGACCGCCATCGGCGTGATGATCGTGCTCGGCGTGATCTTCCCACTGGTCGGCGCTTCGCTACTGCTGATCTTCGTTCTTGACTGGCTACTCGCGCGCTTTCGCCTGTTACGGCCAGCGACCAGGCCACTGGCATGAGTGAACAGTTTGATCGTCGCCAGGCTCGACCCATGATTCGATTCCAAACCAGGAGGCAACACCCATGACCCTGAAGAAAACCCTGCTCGGCTTGACCCTGCTGCTGCCGACGCTGTTGGTGCAGGCCCACGAGTACGAGGCAGGACAACTGCATATCGACCATCCCTGGTCGCGTGAGATGCCGCCGGTGGCGCCGACTGCTGCCGCTTATTTCGTCATCCACAACAAGGGCGGCGAAGCTGATCGTCTGCTCAGTGTCAGCACCCCGGTGGCCGGCAAGGCAGAGTTGCACGAGCATATGCATGCCGATGGTGTGATGAAGATGCAGCAGGTGCAGGATGTGGCCATCCCCGCTGGTGGCGAGGTGAAGTTCGAGCCCGTGGGCTATCACGTCATGCTGTTCAACCTGAAGCAGCAGGCCAAGGACGGTGAGCGCTTTCCGCTGACTCTGAACTTCGAGAAAGCCGGTGCTGTCGAGGTCGAGGTCGCCGTGCAGAAAGACGCGCCGGCAGGCCATGATCATGGCGACGCTCACGACCACGGCAAGCATCAGCACTGATGCTGTTCACGGCACGCAGGCGCACGCTCGCCGCCCAGCTTGGGCTGCTGGCGTTCGTCCTTATCGTGCTGGCGCCCCTGGCGTCGCAACTGCGTGCCGAGCCTTCTGACTGGCGCTGGCTGAACGAGCTTGGCTGTCATGACGGGGCGGGCAGCGTGCCGGTCTCGCTCGACAGGAGCCAGCCGGTGCTGCAGGCGGACGCCTGCGGCTACTGCTCATTGTTCGCCCACTGCCCGGCGCTGACCGACGACACCTGGTCGGCGATGGGGTGGCAGGGGCCGCTTGATCACACTGGCAACGTGCAGCCGACGCAGCCGCTGCCTTGTGCTCATTTCCCACACGCGTTGTCACGCGCACCGCCGATGCGCGCCTGAAGTCAACACTCCCATGAGGCCGTTACCAAGCCTCTTCGCCAATCGACTTTTCAGGTATCCGCATGTCCGTTTCCTTCGTTTCGGGCGCTGCTTCCGTGCGTGCTCGTTTTTCCCTGTCCGCCCTGGCCGTCGCCTGCGGCCTGTGCTCCATGACTGCATTGCAGGCTGCCGAAGAGCATGTGCACGAACTGCCGCCCACGGTGATCACGGCAATCCAACAAAGCTCACCGCTGACCGTGGTAGCCGATCCCAAGGACCCACGCCAGCCGGTGCCTGCCAGCGATGCGGCCGATTACCTCAAGACCATTCCCGGTTTCTCCGCGATTCGCAGCGGTGGCAGCAATAGCGATCCGGTGTTGCGCGGCCTGTTTGGCTCGCGCCTGCTGCTGCTCACCGATGGCGGGCAGATGATCGGCGCCTGCCCGGGACGGATGGACGCGCCCAGTTCCTATATCTCGCCAGAAACCTATGACCTGCTGACCGTTACCAAGGGGCCGCAAACCGTGATCTGGGGGCCGGGCGCTTCGGCAGGGGTGGTGCGTTTCGACCGCGAGCCGGAGCGTTTCGGCGAACTGGGCGCGCGCCTGCATGCCAGCGTGCTGGCTGGCTCCAATGGCCGCTTCGACCGCCTGATTGATGGCGCCGTCGGCAGCGAGCAGGGCTACCTGCGGGTGATGGGCAACCGCTCGCAGTCGGACGATTACGACAACGGTGACGGCGACACCATCGCCTCGCGCTGGGACAAGTGGAACGGCGACGTGGCCCTGGGCTGGACGCCGGATGCCGATACCCTGATCGAACTCACGGCTGGCCGTGGCGATGGCGAAGCGCGCTACGGTGGCCGTGGCATGGACGGCACCCAGTTCAAGCGCGAAAGCCTCGGCCTGCGCATTGAGCGCAGCAACCTCGGTGGTGTGCTGGATAAAGTCGAGGCCAAGGTCTACTACAACTACGCCGACCACATCATGGACAACTTGCGCCTGCGCGTGCCGGACCCGACCAGCATGATGGCCATGCCGATGGCCTCGCAGGTCGACCGGCGCACCCTCGGAGCCCGGTTGGCGGCGACCTGGAAGTGGGACGACGTCGAGCTGATCACCGGTATCGATGCGCAGCGTAGCGAACACCGCCAGCGCAGCTCCAGCGGCGGCATGATGGGCATGCCCTATGTCGATGCTGATCGCTTCCCCTGGGACAAGGACGCGCTGATGCACAACTACGGCGCGTTCGCCGAGGCCACCTTGAGCCTGGCCGAGCGTGATCGGCTGGTTTCCGGGGCGCGGGTGGATCGCGCCTCGGCCAAGGATTACCGGCAGAGTTTTCGCAGCATGATGGGCATGACGCGGCCCAACCCGACGGCGGGCGAGACCAGCGCCGATACCTTGCCCAGTGGTTTCGTACGCTACGAGCACGACCTGTCCGGCTCGCCGACCACCCTCTATGCCGGTATCGGCCACGTGCAGCGCTTTCCCGATTACTGGGAGCTGTTCTCCGCCGGTCTCAACGGCCCGGCCGGCGCGGATAACGCCTTCGCTGGCATCAAGCCGGAGAAGACCACCCAGCTCGATATCGGCATCCAGTACCAAGACGACACGCTGCAGGCCTGGGCTTCGGCTTATGTCGGGCAGATCCGCGACTACATCCTGTTCGACTACCGTGGCATGAGCACCCAGGCCGACAACGTCGACGCGCGCATCATGGGTGGCGAGCTGGGCGTGGCTTACGCCTTTGACTCCAACTGGAAGGCCGACGCGACCCTGGCCTACTCCTGGGGCAAGAACAGCTCGGACGGTGAAGCGCTGCCGCAGATGCCGCCGCTGGAAGCGCACCTGGGCCTGAGCTACCAGCGTGACGACTGGAGCGTCGGTGCGCTGTGGCGTGTGGTCGACGGCCAGGGGCGCATCGCCGAAGGGCGGGGCAACGTGGTGGGGCAGGACTTCGGCGACAGCGCCGGCTTCGGCGTGCTCTCGCTCAATGGCGCTTACCGCGTCAGCCAACAGGTCAAACTCAGCGCCGGCGTGGATAACCTGCTCGACAAGAACTACGCCGAACACCTCAACCTGGCTGGCGACGCTGGCTTCGGCTTCCCGGCCGAAACGCGTATCGACGAGCCGGGCCGTACCTTGTGGGCCAAGGTCGATTTCGACTTCTGAGGTGCCTGAGGGTATAGACGGTTAGGCGGGGTTACCCTTGTGGCCTGACCGCCGTATCCTGCCACTTTGTCCTGCCTTGGATGCGGTTCATGAGTGGCGCACGAGACGCTTTTCCGTTGCCGGAGGATCTACGGGTCTTCCTCACCGTCATTCGCAAGAAGAGCTTCGCGGCTGCGGCCGAGGAGCTCGGCTTGTCTCCCGCTTACGTCAGCAAGCGCATTCAAATTCTCGAAGCGACTCTCAGTACTCGCCTGTTGCATCGCACCACCCGTCGCGTTGCGCTGACCGAAGATGGCGAGCGCACCCAGCGATGGGCACTGCGCATCCTCGCCGATGTGGACGAGCTGTTCGATGAACTGTCCGTCGCCCGGCATACGCCGCGAGGGCTGTTGCGCATCAGCAGTAGCCTGGGCTTCGGCCGTAGCCACCTGGCGCCGGCACTGGCGCAGATGGTCGAGCTTTACCCGGAGCTGAACGTTCGTCTCGAACTGTTCGACCGGGTGGTGGATATCGTCGCCGAGGGTATCGACCTGGAGATCCTCGTCGGTGATGACTTGCCGGGCCAATGCATCGGCAGGCGGCTAGCGGATAACAACCGCGTGTTGTGCGCATCTCCGACCTACCTGCAGCGCCACGGCTGCCCGCAGGAGCTGGAGGATCTGCAGTCCCACGATTGTCTGGTGATCAAGGAGCGCGACTACCCGTTCGGCGTCTGGCACCTGGAGCGGCAAGGGCAGGCGCATTCGGTGCGAGTCGACGGGCCGTTGTCTTCCAACAGTGGTGAAGTGGTGTTGGCCTGGGCCCTGGCTGATCGCGGCATCATGCTGCGTTCGCAATGGGAGGTGCAGCCGCTGCTGGCCAGTGGCGCGTTGGTGCAAGTGCTGCCGGAGTATCGCCAGAGCGCCAATGTCTGGGCCGTGTATCCGACTCGGCTGGCGCATTCGGCCAGGTTGCGCGCCTGCGTGGAGTTTCTCGAGCAATACCTGGCTGCGCTGCCGGTATTTGGCCACGATTCATGAAGGGCGCCGCCACGCTTTGCGCCTTAGTGGCCCGCACCGCGCGGCCTAGCATGTAGCCTCCCTACTATAAGAAAGGAGACTCGCCTCATGTTCGCGTCCTTCGAGACAGGCCAATGCCAGGTCAATGACATACGCATTCACTATCGCAAAGGTGGCAGCGGCCAGGCGCTGTTGCTGCTGCATGGTCACCCCCAGACCCATGCGATGTGGCACAAGGTGGCCGAACCGCTGACCCGGCATTTTACGGTCGTGGCGGCAGATTTGCGTGGTTACGGCGACAGCGAAAAACCGGCCGGTGGCGAACGGCACGAGGCATACAGCAAGCGGCAGATGGCGCTGGACATGCTGGAGCTGATGAAGGCGCTTGGTTTCTCTCGCTTCGATGTTCTGGCGCACGATCGCGGCGCGCGTGTTGCTCATCGTCTGGCGCTGGACCATCCCGAAGCGGTGAAGCACCTGATCACCCTGGATATCGCACCGACACTGGCCATGTACGAACAGACCAGCGAGGAATTCGCGCGTGCCTACTGGCACTGGTTCTTCCTGATCCGCCCGGCGCCGCTGCCGGAAACCCTGATCGAGGCGAACCCTGAACTGTATCTGCACAGCGTGATGGGCGCGCGTAGTTCCGGGATGAAACCCTTCACCGAGGAAGCCTTGGCCGAGTACCTGCGTTGCCTGAGCCTGCCAGGAACTGCTCATGGGCTGTGTGAGGACTACCGCGCCAGCGCAGGCATCGACCTGGAGCATGATCGCGCCGATGTGCAGGCCGAGCGCAAGCTGAGCGTTCCGTTGCTGGCGTTGTGGGGCGCGGAGGGTACCGTTGGGCGCTGCTTCGATCCACTGCAGGAGTGGCGCCGGGTGGCGGTGAACGTCCGTGGCAAGGCGCTACCCTGCGGGCACTACATCGCCGAAGAAGTGCCAGAAGCGCTGCTCGAAGAAGTGCTGAGCTTTATCTATTCGTGAGCAAACCCCTACGGCGTAAGCGTCGTAGGGGGCTTATCCCTGGCGCGTGATCAGGCCAGCCAGGGGTTTTCCTGCAGATGATCTTGTTCGAACTGACGAATCTGCCCGGCGCGCTGCAAGGTGCTGCCGATGGCATCCAGGCCCTGCAGCAAGGCCTGCTTGCGCAGCGGGTCAATGTCGAAAGCGAGGGCTCGGCCATCGCTGAGAGCGATGCTCTGGCTGGCCAGGTCGATGTCGAGCTGGTTGTGTTCTGCGTGGCTGATCCATTGGATCAGTTCGTTCACCTGCGGCACTGGCAGGCTGATGGTCAAGACGCCGTTGCGTTGGCAGTTGTCGTAGAAGATGCCGGCGAAGCTGCTGCCGATCAGTGCCCGAATCCCCAGTTGCCTGAGCCCCCATACGGCATGTTCTCGGCTGGAGCCACAGCCGAAGTTCGGCCCCACGACCAGAAAGCATGCGCCTTGCCACTGCGGGTGATTGAGGATGAACCCAGGGTTGGGGCTGCCATCTGCAAGAAAACGCAGGTCGAAGAACAAGCCTCGATCCAGTCCATTGCGGTCGATGCCCTTGAGGAACTGCTTGGGCATGATCACGTCGGTGTCGATATTGGCCGCTGGTAGCGCAGCAGCCTTGCCGCTGACGAGAGTGAAGGGTTGCATGCGAACCTCGCAGGTCAAAGTGAACGGATATCGGTCAGGTGCCCGGCAATCGCAGCGGCTGCGACCATGGCTGGGCTCATCAGGTGGGTGCGGGCACCGGCCCCCTGGCGTCCCTCGAAGTTGCGGTTGGTGCTGGATGCACAGCGTGCACCTGGTGGTAGCACGTCGTCGTTCATCGCCAGGCACATGGAGCAGCCTGACTGACGCCACTCGAAACCAGCCTCGATGAACTGCCTGGCCAGGCCTTCGGCCTCGGCCTGCTCGCGTACGGCGGTTGAGCCGGGAACGATCATCGCACGTACATGGCTGGCGACCTTGCGGCTGCCGATCACCTCGGCAACCTGGCGCAGGTCTTCGATGCGCGCGTTGGTGCAGGAGCCGATGAAGGCGTGGTCGATGCGGATACCCTGCAGCGCTCGCCCAGCTTCCAGCCCCATGTAGTCGAGGGCGCGCTGCATGTCCTGACGCAGGATTGGGTCTGCCTGCTCGCTCGGCGCCGGTATGTGGCCGTCGATGCCCAGCGCCTGGTCCGGGCTGGTGCCCCAGGTGACCATTGGGTGCAACTGCGCTGCATCGATCCTTATTTCATGATCGAAGTGCGCGCCGGGGTCACTCTGCAACTGACGCCAACTGCTCAGCGCTTGCTGCCAACGCTCGCCCTTGGGGGCCATCGGTCTGTTCGCCAGGTAGTCGAAAACCTTTTGATCTGGCGCCATGAACGCACCACGTGCACCGGCTTCGACAGCCATGTTGCACACCGTCATGCGGGCTTCGACGCTCAATGCATCGATGGTTGAACCACAGAATTCGACTGCGTAACCGGTGGCGCCAGAGGCGCCGATCTGCGCGATCAACGCCATGATGATGTCCTTGGAAACCACCCCCGGCTGCAGCTCACCGTCGACGCGGACGCGCATGCTCTTCAGGCGTTTGTACACCAGGGTCTGTGAGGCCAGCAGGTGTTCGATCTCCGAGGTGCCAATGCCGAAGCCGAAGGCGCCCAGGGCACCGTAGGTGGTGGTGTGACTGTCGCCTGCCGCGACCACCATGCCTGGCAGGATGAAGCCCTGCTCTGGCGCAACCACGTGCTCGATGCCCTGACGTCGGTCTAGCAGGTCGAACAACTCGATGCCGAAGTCGCGGCAGTTCTCTGCCAGATAAGCCACCTGGCGCGCGCCACCGGCGTCGGCGATTTCGGCAGTGCGTTTGGCAGCAGTCGGGTTGACGTGGTCGACCACGGCCAGGTGTGCGCTCGGACGCCATACGGGCCGCGCCGATTCACGTAGCCCACTGAAGGCTTGAGGGCTGGTGTACTCGTTGAGCACCTGGCGGTCGATGTACAGCAGCACATGCCCGGCATCATCCAGCGTGCAGACGGTGTGAGAGTCGATGTGTTTGTCGTACAGGGTTTTTGGCTGGCTCATGGTCACGGCTCGAGTAATGGAAGAGGGGCGAGCGCCCACGCCAAGAATTGGCCGGTGGACGTTCGTCATCAACCGCCTCGTCGTGGAGCCTTCATCCACGAATCGTGTGCACAGCCCGCTGTGCTAATAGAGCCTTAAGGTTCAGGCTCCAGAGTAGTCCCCGCAGACACACTTTCCCCCTGCACCAAGAGAACTACACCATGCGCAAACTGCTTCTGCTGTCTCTGGCTCTGGCCAGCCCGCTGGCCTTCGCCGCCACCGAATGCACCACTGCCGACAAGTCGCAGTGGCAGGATCAGGACAAGTTCCAGGCCGACCTCAAGGCCCGGGGCTACGAGATCAACAAGTTCAAAGTCACTGGCGGCAACTGCTACGAAATCTACGGCTTCGACAAGGACGGCAAGAAGGTCGAGATCTACTTCGATCCGGTCAGCGGCAAGCCGGTCAAGAGCAACGTAGAAGGCTGATGAGCGCCGCGATCGTGCGCGTGTGGGACCCAGTGGTGCGCTTGTTCCACTGGTCCCTGGCCGGCGCTTTCCTGGCCAACTACTTCTTTACCGAAGAGGGCGAGGACTGGCATCGCTGGTTCGGTTACTACGCCGTGGCCTGGCTGGCGATCCGCCTGGTATGGGGCTTCGTCGGCACGCCGGCGGCGCGCTGGGCCGATTTCTGGCCGACCCCGGCACGCCTCGGTGCGCATTTGCGTGCCTTGATTGCCGGCCAGCCCTACCATCGCCTGGGGCATTCGCCGTTGGGCGCGCTGGTCATGCTCCTGATGATGACGTTGATGCTCGGCCTGGGCGTGACCGGCTTTCTGATGGAGGAAGTCGATTATTTCTGGGGCGCGGATCTGCCGCTGGAAATCCACGAATTCTGTGCCAACGGCCTGATGGCGGTGGTCGGCCTGCATATCGCCGCCGCCTTGTTCGAGAGCTATCGGCTACGTGAGAACCTGCCGCTGTCGATGGTGACCGGCAAGCGGCGCAAGCTCTCGGAACACTAATACTTAAGTCGCGGCTGAAGCCCCTCCCACGGAGCGTGGGTACTGTGGGAGGCGCTTCAGCGGCGATGCTCTTGCTCAGGCCAGGCGCGCATCCAGGCTGTTCTGCGCCAGGCGTTTGGCCTGTGCCTCGGTCATGCCCAGGTGTTCGTGCAGGGCGGCGAAGTTCTCGCCGACGTAGCCGCCGAAGTAGGCCGGATCATCCGAGTTCACCGTCACCTTCACGCCGCGCTCGAGCATCTCGAGGATGTTGTGCTGGCCCATGTGCTCGAACACGCAGAGCTTGATGTTCGACAGCGGGCAGACGGTCAGCGGGATCTGTTCGTCGATGATGCGCTGCATCAGGCGCTCATCCTCGATGGCGCGCACGCCGTGGTCGATACGCTTGATCTTGAGCAGGTCCAGCGCCTCCCAGATGTATTCGGGTGGGCCTTCCTCGCCAGCGTGCGCCACCGCGTGCAGGCCTTCGCTACGTGCCTTGGCGAACACCCGCTCGAACAGCCGCGGCGGGAAGCCCTTCTCCGAACTGTCGAGGCCAACGCCGATAAAGGCATCGCGGAACGGCATGGCCTGCTCCAGGGTCTTGAAGGCTTCTTCTTCGGGCAGGTGACGCAGGAAGCTGAGGATCAGGCCGTGGCTGATGCCCAGCTGTGTCTCGCCGTCGTGTAGCGCTTGCTGGATGCCGCGCAGCACCACCTCGAAAGGAATGCCGCGGTCGGTGTGGGTCTGCGGGTCGAAGAAGGGTTCGACGTGGATGACGTTCTGCGCCTTGCAGCGTTGCAGGTAGGCCCAGGTCAGATCATAGAAATCCTGCTCGGTGCGCAGTACGTTGGCGCCGGCGTAGTACAGGTCGAGAAATTCCTGCAGGTTGTTGAAGGCATAGGCCGCGCGCAGGGTCTCGACATCGGCCCAGGGCAGGGTGATCTGGTTGCGTTCGGCCAGGGCGAACAGCAATTCGGGCTCCAGCGAGCCCTCCAGATGCAGGTGCAGTTCGGCCTTGGGCAGGGCATTCAGCCATTCGGGCATGGTCGGTTCTCGTTGTCAGGCTTCGGTAGGGTAGAAGTTTAACCCTTTTGATCCTTCCCACGCTCCGCGTGGGAATGCCCTTGCAGACGCTCTGCGTCTGAGGGACGCAGAGCGTCCCAGGCTGGTCTCCCACGCCGGAGCGTGGGAGCCATCATCAGCCCTACGCTTCCTCACGCCGATAGGCATAGGTATCGGCGAACCTCGACAGCAGGTATGCGGCGCTGGTCACCGGTGTGTACTTGGCCGGGTTGTCCGCGCTGGAACAGTTCGGCAGGCAGTCGATCAGCGTGTCGGGATGCGGTTCGGCGAAGAACGGCATCGAGTAGCGATCCACCCCCAGCGGACTGATCACTCGATGTGGCGTCGAGGTGTACCGGTCGTTGCTCCAGCGCGCCATCATGTCGCCGATGTTGACCACGAAGCTGCCGGCAATCGGCGGCGCGTCTATCCACTCGCCATCGCGCGCGCGCACCTGCAGGCCGCCGGCGTCGTCCTGGTAGAGCAGGGTGATGCAGCCGTAATCGGTGTGCGCGCCGGCGCCTTGTTGGTCGGCACTGGTGGCGGTGTGGCGCGGCGGGTAGTGGATCATGCGCAGCACGCTGATCGGCTCATGGAAGCGCGCGTCGAAGAAGTCATGCTCGATGTCCAGCGCCATGGCCATGGCGCGCAGCAGGGTCTTGGCCAGGTCCTGCATATCGGCGTAATGCTGTTCCATCAGCTCGGCCCAGCCGGGCATGTCCGGGTGGCGATTCGGCCCGCGCAGCGGTTTGCCAGCCAGCACCTCGGGGTGATCGGCCGGCATATGGAAACCCATGTCGAAGGTTTCCTTCAGGTCGCTCGGCTTGCTCGGGTCGAGCTGCTCGGTGGCGATGGCGCCGTAACCACGGTGGTGGGCGGTCTGGGTGATATCGATCTTGAGTTTGTCGTCGGCAGGCAGGGCGAAGAAGCGCTTCGCCGCACTGATCAGGGCGTTGATGCGCTCGCTGCCGATGGGGTGGCCGACGATATAGAAGAAGCCCCAGTCGCGGCAGGCGCGGTCGATCTGCTCGGCCACGGCAGGCCAGGCCGAAGCGTCGTCGGCGTAGAGAGGGGCGATGTCGATGATGGGTAGGCTGTTCATAAAAGCTCCGGGGTGTTGCTGCGAGTCTTCTCGTACTAGGGAGCCTGTCGAACCCAACACTGTTCTGCTGCGGAAAACCCGGCTTTGGCCATTTTTGCCGCTTTCCCTCGTTAAATAGCGGGCTATTCGCCTCGGAAAAGCGACAAAACTGTCTCAAACCGGATTCCCCTCGCGACGAACGGTTGAGTCCGACAGGCTCCGGGGCAGCGAAAAAGGGCGCTTCATATGAAGCGCCCCCCTTGATGCGGTTCTGCCAATGGCAGGGACGGCATCGGTAGTTGCCAGGTGGCGGGTTGCACCCGCCCTACGGTCTGTAGGGCGGGTGCAACCCGCCAGCCAATTACTTCGGTATCTCGGCCTTCACGTTCTCCACGTAGTAGTTCATCGAGGCCAGCTCGGCATTGGTCGCGCTTGCGCCTTCGGCGATGCGCACCGCGCCGCTTTGATCCTTGATCGGGCCGGTGAAGGGGTGGAACTTGCCGCTGCGAATGTCGGCGATGATCTGCTCGGCCTCGCTCTTCACATCAGCCGGCACCAGGTCGCTGATCGGCAGCTCGATGGTGTCCTCGGCCAGGCCGCCCCAGAAATCCTGCGGCTGCCAGGTACCGTCGATCACAGCCTGGGTGGATTTGACGTAGTGCGGGCCCCAGTCGTTGACGATGGAGGTGAGTACGGCCTTCGGCCCGAAGTGAGCCATGTCCGAGGCGTAGCCGACGGAGTAGATGCCTCGGCGTTCGGCAGTCTGGATCGGCGCTGGGCTGTCGGTGTGCTGGAACATCACGTCCACACCCTGGTCGATCAGCGCGTTGGCCGCGTCGGATTCCTTGCCCGGATCGAACCAGGTGTTGACCCACACCACCTTGATCTCGGTGCCCGGGTTGTACTTGTCCAGGGCCAGCTGAATGGCGTTGATGTCGCGGATCACCTCGGGGATCGGGAAGGAGGCAACGTAGCCGACCTTCTTGGTCTTGGTCATCTTCGCCGCGAGGAAGCCGCCGACGTAACGCCCTTCATAGGAGCGCGACAGGTAGGTGCCGACGTTCTTGTCCTGCTTGTAGCCGGTGGCGTGTTCGAAGGTCACCTTGGGAAATTGCTTGGCCACCTTGATGGTCGGGTTCATGTAGCCGAAGGAGGTGGTGAAGATCAGGTCGAAACCGCCCTTGGCCATGTTGCGGATCACCCGCTCGGCGTCGGCGCCTTCCGGCACGTTCTCGACGAAGCTGGTGGTGACCTTGTCGCCCATTTCCTTGATCAGCATTTGCCGGCCCTGTTCGTGCTGGTAGGTCCAGCCGTGGTCGCCGATGGGGCCGATGTAGACGAAGCCGACCTTCAGCGGATCGGCGGCGGAGGCGCTGAGCATGGCGCCAAAGCCCAGGGCGGCGACGAGGGTGCGCAGCAGCGGTTTCTTGCTCTTCTTGTGCATGGTGGGTGCAGCTCCAGTCTTGGTGTTGGGGTGGCCGTTGGTTGGCTGATCCCCTGACTGCAAAAAGCTGACCAACAAGACAGATAGCCGAGGCGACGGCGTTCTGCCTGTGCGCCTGCTCAGGAGTGGGGGCGGTATTGGTGCGCGGCAGACTTGTATGGCGTGTTGTGGTGCGTCGCTCCTGGGCTGGCACTGATGAAACGACGGTCGCGGCTAAAGCCCCTCCCACAAGAACAGCGCCAACAGGTGGATGGGCTTTTGTGGGAGGGGCTTTAGCCGCGACTCAGGCAGTTAGCGGATTTCAGCCCGCAATCAACTCACGCGCCGCCTGCCGGTGATCGGCGATCAACTGCGCCACATCCAGCCCCTCGATCTGCCCGTCGATGACGCGCCAGGTGCCGCCGATCATCATCCGGTCGGCGCGGTCGGCGCCGCACAGCAGCAGCGCGGAGAGTGGATCGTGGCTGCCGGAAAAACGCAGCTCGTCGAGCTTGAACAGCGCCAGGTCGGCCTGCTTGCCGACGGCCAGCTCGCCGATATCGCTGCGCCCGAGCAGGCGTGCCGAACCGCGCGTGGCCCAGCCAAGCACGCGTTGCGGGGTGATCTGCTCGGCGCCATAGCGCAGGCGCTGGATGTACAGCGCCTGACGCGCTTCGAGGATCATGTTGGAGGCATCGTTGGAGGCCGAGCCATCAACCCCCAGGCCCAGCGGCGCACCGGCGGCCTCCAGCTCGACACTGGGGCAGATGCCCGAAGCCAGGCGCATGTTGGAGCTGGGGCAATGGCAGATGCCGGTACCGGCGGCGCCAAGGCGGGCGATTTCGTCGGGGTTGAAATGGATGCCGTGGGCCAGCCAGGTGCGCGGGCCGAGCCAGCCGACGCTGTCCAGGTAATCCACGGTGCGCAGGCCGAAGCGCTGCAGGCAGAAATCTTCCTCGTCGAGGGTTTCGGCCAGGTGGGTGTGCAGGCGCACGTCCAGCTCCTCGGCCAGTTCGGCGCTCTGGCGCATGATGGACTGGGTCACCGAGAAGGGCGAGCAGGGTGCCAGGGCGATCTGGATCTGCGCGCCGTCGCCACGCTGGTGATACTGGCCGATCAGGCGCTGGCTGTCGGCCAGGATCACCTCGCCCTGCTGCACCGTCTGCTGCGGCGGCAGGCCACCATCGGCTTCGCCCAGGCTCATCGAACCGCGGGTGAGCATGGCGCGCATGCCCAGTTCGCGCACCGCCTCGACCTGTACGTCGATGGCATTTTCCAGGCCGCCGGGGAACAGGTAATGGTGGTCGGCCGCGGTGCTGCAGCCGGACAGCAGCAGCTCGGCCAGCGCCACCTTGCTGGCCAGGGCCAGCTTCTCCGGCGTGAGGCGCGCCCACACCGGGTAGAGCGTTTTCAGCCAGGGGAACAGCGGCTGGTTGACCACCGGCGCCCAGGCGCGGGTGAGGGTCTGGTAGAAGTGATGGTGGGTGTTGATCAGGCCCGGCAGCAGCACGTGCTCACGGGCATCGAAGGTTTGCTCGCAGGGTGTTGAAGGCTGCTGGCCTTTGCTGAGCACTTCGGCGATGCGGCCATCCGCGATCACCAGGCCGCCGGAAGCGTCCAGGTCGTTGGCGGTGAAGATGGCAAGAGGGTTCTTGATCCAGATACGGGTAGCTGCCATGAGCAGGCTCCTCTGAGGTTGATGTCAGGTAAGCCAGCTCAGTGTTGACCCTGTCTGCTGATCCAGGTGCGTCGGAATCGACGTGCGGGGAAGATAGCTGACTCTGGAGTCAGGGGCAACAAGCCTGTCGCGGCTGAAGCCCCTCCCACAAGAATGGCATTTGTCTGTGGGATCGGCTTTTGTGGGAGGGGCTTTAGCCGCGACTCTTCTGAGGTCAGAGCCAGACCGAATCCCACAGTGGATAATCGCCCGCCCGGTTGACCAAGCCAGCCCTCAGGGGATTGGCGACGATGTAACGTGCGGCGGGCAGAACATCCTCTTCCCGGCGCAGCGCTCGGTCATGAAAACCATCCTGCCAGAGCTTTCCCTGGCGCCTGGTTAGCTCGTTGATGCGCTTGGCGCTGCGCCCCTTGATGCGCCGCATCAGGTTGCTGATCGAGCCTTGCTGCAAAGCGACCAGCCAGTGAAGGTGATCGGGCATGAGAACCCAGGCCAGTGATTCGGCCAGGCCGTCTTGCTGGGCGGTTTTCAGTTCTGCGACGACGAGTCGACCCACAGTGAAGTCCGAAAACAGTATTTCGCGGTTTTCAGTCGTGGCGGTGAGTAGATAGATACGTTGCGTTTCCGAGAAGCGGCCGGCACGCAAGCGAGCTGAGTGTGGCATTCCTTTGCCTCTCGATCAGGTGGTGACTGAAGGTATAGCCGAAAATCTCTTGTCGCGGCTAAAGCCCCTCCCACAAAAGCTGGTCCGCAGGTTGCTCTGTTGCTGTGGGAGGGGCTTCAGCCGCGACTAATAACTGTCGAGCCTCAATGCCCCGGTTGCCACGGCTGGCCCAGCGACATCGGCGCATACAGCCGGGTCTTGATCGCATCGCGCGAGAGCAGCACCAGCACCATGATGGTGGCCACATACGGCAGCATGGCCAGCAGGTTCGAGGGGATCGACAGGCCGATGCCCTGCGCCACCAGGTGGAGGATGCTGGCCAGGCCGAACAGGTAGGCGCCGAGCAGCACGCGCAAGACGCGCCAACTGGCGAACACTACCAGCGCCAGGGCGATCCAGCCGCGCCCGGCGGTCATGTTCTCTGCCCACATCGGCGTGTAGGCCAGCGACAGGTAGCCGCCCGCGAGACCTGCCATGGCGCCGCCGAACAATACTGCCAGGGTGCGCACGCGCAGCACCGGCAGGCCCATGGCACTGGCAGCATCCGGGTTCTCGCCGACGGCCTGGATGATCAGGCCGATACGGCTTTTCAGCAGCACCCAGGCCACCAGCGCGAACAGAGCGAAGGACAGGTAGATCAGCACATCCTGGGCGAACAGCATGCGCCCGATCAGCGGGATGTCCGCCAGCAGCGGAATGACGATGGGCTCGAAGCCGGACAGCGGCTTGCCTACCCAGGCGGCGCCGACGAAGGTGGACAGGCCCACGCCGAAGATGGTCAGGGCCAGGCCGGTG
Organism: Pseudomonas sp. ZH-FAD; assembly: GCF_002803095.1. Classification (GTDB taxonomy): domain Bacteria; phylum Pseudomonadota; class Gammaproteobacteria; order Pseudomonadales; family Pseudomonadaceae; genus Aquipseudomonas. Next base: position 112,417 of record NZ_PGLR01000010.1, read on the forward strand.
GCCACCTGATTGGCATTGAAGCCCAGCGCCACGGCGGCGAACAGCAGCGACAGCAGCATGCCGGCGGCGATGGCCAGCAACACGCCGAGCCACAGGCTGCCGGTGCTGAAGGCGACGATAAAGCCGATCACCGCGCCGAACAGCATCATGCCTTCCTGGCCGAGGTTGAGCACGCCGCTCTTCTCGCACACCAGCTCGCCCAGTGCCACCAGCAGCAACGGCGTACCGGTGCGCACCATGGCGTAGAAGATATTGGTCAACAGATCGAGATCCATGGGGATTCCTTTGCATTCATGCTCTTTGTGGGAGGCGCTTCAGCGGCGAAAGCGGAATGCCGCCCAGCCACTCCCACAGTCAGGTGGTCGCCTCGGCGAGCGTCTCGCGCTTGCCCCATTTCCACTTCAGCCGGGGCCGGTAGAGGATCAGCACGTCGCAGGCCAGCAGGTAGAACAGCATCATTCCCTGGAACAACTGGGTGATCGCCTGCGGCAGGTTGAGGTTCATCTGCGCGTTCTCGCCGCCCAGGTAGAGCAGCGCCATCAGCAGGCTGGCGGCGACGATGCCGAGCGGATTGAGGCGGCCGAGAAAGGCCACGGTGATCGCCGCATAGCCGTAGCCAGGCGAGACCTGCGGCACCAGTTGGCCAATCGGCCCGGCCACTTCGCCGACGCCGGCCATGCCGGCCAGGGCGCCGCTGACCAGCAGGGCGAACCACACCAGGCGTTTCTCGCGAAAGCCGACGAAGCCGGCGGCGCGCTTGTCCAGGCCGAGTACCTTGATCTGGAAGCCGAGAAAGCTCTTGTGCAGCAGCACCCATACCGCGACCAATGCCAGCAGCGCCAGGTACAGGCCGCCATGCAGGCGACCGTCCTCGCTGACCAGCGGCAGGCGGCTGGCATCGCCGAACATGGCCGACTCGGGGAAGTTGAAACCGGCCGGGTCCTTCAGCGGGCCATGCACGAAGAACAGCAGCAGGTTCAGCGCGATGTAGTTGAGCATGATGCTGGTGAGGATTTCGTTGGCATTGAACTGCGTGCGCAGCCAGGCGGTGAGCCCGGCCCAGGCTGCGCCAGCGCAGGTGCCCGCGAGCACTACCCAGGCCAGCGCCCAGCGGCTGTCCCAGTCAATCAGTTGCAGCGCCATGGCGCTGCCGGCCAGGGCGCCGATCAGCAACTGGCCTTCGGCGCCGATGTTCCAGATGCGCGCCTGGTAGGCCACTGCCAGGCCCAGGGCGCAGAGCAGAATCGGCAACGCCTTGACCAGCAGTTCGGACACGCCGTACCAATCGCTGACCGGGGCGATCAGCAGGGTGTGCAGGGTCTCCAGTGGGTCATGGCCGAGCAGGGTGAACAGCAGCATGCCGCTGAGCAGGGTCAGCACGGCGGCCAGCAGCGGCGACAGCCAGAGCATGGGGCGCGATTGCTGGCCGCGTGGTTCCAGGGATAACAGCATCACGGGCTCCGTCAGCAGGCCGCTGCAGCGGCGGGTTGATCGAATTCACCGGCCATCCAGCGGCCGACTTCCACGGTATTGACCTGCGCGGTGTCGGTCAGCGGCGACAGGCGCCCGCTGCACAGCGCGCCGATGCGGTCGCTGATCTGGAACAGCTCGTCGAGGTCTTCGGAGATCACCAGGATCGCCGCGCCGGCATCGCGCAGGGCGATCAGCGCGCGGTGGATGGCGGCGGCGGCGCCGACGTCCACGCCCCAGGTCGGGTGCGCGGCCACCAGCAGTTTCGGGTTCTGCAGAATCTCGCGGCCAAGGATGAATTTCTGCAGATTGCCGCCGGACAGACTGCGCGCCGCCGTGTCGGCATCCGGCGTCTTCACCGCGAAGCGGCGGATGATCTCCTCAGCCAGCGCACGTACCTTGCCGCGCTGCACCAGGCCGCCCTTGACCAGTCCCTGACCGAAGGCAGTGAGCAGGGCGTTGTCCACCAGGCTCATCTCCGGCACGGCGCCATGGCCGAGGCGTTCGGCGGGGACGAAGGCCAGGCCCAGCCCGCGCCGTGCATCGGGGTGCAGATTGGCCACCGGCGTGGTATCGATGCTGACCCGCTCGCGTTCGCCACGCGGTAGGCGGGTTTCGCCGCTGAGCAGGGCGAGCAATTCGTCCTGGCCATTGCCGGCCACTCCAGCGATGCCGACGATCTCGCCGCTGCGCACCTCCAGGCGAAGGTGTTCGAGCGAGCAGCCGAACGGATCGGGGTTGTGCCAACTGAGGTCATCTACACGCAGCCGTGGCAGGCCGCCGCTGACTTTCGGGTAGCTGCTTTCCAGCCCCTCGGCATCGCCGACCATCAGGCGCGCCAGCTCCAGATCGCTGCACTCGGCCGGCACGCAATGGCCGGACACGCGCCCGCCTCGCAGTACCGTGGCGCTCTGGCACAGCGCGCGCACCTCGCCGAGCTTGTGGCTGATAAAGAGGATGCTGCAGCCCTCGGCGGCCAGCCGGCGCAGGGTGACGAACAGTTCGTCGGCCTCCTGCGGGGTGAGCACCGAGGTGGGTTCGTCGAGAATCAGCAGTTGGATGTCCTGCATCAGGCAACGGACGATTTCCACCCGCTGGCGCTCACCGATGGACAGGCTATGCACCAGGCGCGTCGGCTCCAAGGCTATGCCGTAGCGCTGCGACACCTCGCGAATTTTCGGCTCCAGTTGCTTCGGTGTACCGGCGCCCGCGCCCATGGCCAGGGCGATGTTCTCGGCCACGCTCAGGGTCTCGAACAAGGAGAAATGCTGGAACACCATGCCGATGCCCAGGCCGCGCGCCATGGCCGGATCGCGCATCTTCAAGGCCTGGCCCTGCCAGCGAATCTCGCCGCTGCTGGGCTGAGTGACGCCGTAGATGATCTTCATCAGCGTGCTCTTGCCGGCACCGTTCTCGCCGAGCAGGGCGCGGATCTCACCGGGGGCGATGGTCAGGTCGATACGGTCGTTGGCCAGGCAGCCGGGGTATTGCTTGCTGATGGCTGTCAGCTGCAGGCGTGGGGAAGCGGGTGGGGCGGACATGGGAAGCGCTCATGAACATGACTGAGCGGGGCTAAAGCAAAAACTTGGCCAGTGAGTCAGAAAATCAATTTTATGGGCTCTCGCCTATGGCCGAGCGCACTGCAATGCCTGCCATTGGTGCGCGTCTCTCCGTGTGCTGCGCACAATGCACCGTATTCGCGCGTGCGCGGCTAAAGCCCCTCCCACAAAAGCAGTACCCACCTGTGGGAGGGGCTTTAGCCGCGACCGTTGCCCGGATGTAATCCGGGGGGCACCAGAAATCACTGCTTGCGGCTACCAGGGCTAGCTTCTGCGAGCAGCCCGGTTTGAGCGTTTTTACCAGGGCAAAGGATTGCCCTCATAGTCCTGATAACTCAGGCCTGGCCGGCCGACGGCAGCGCTGACCTGTTCGACCATGCCCTTGCAACTGCTGTCGATATCCAGCGGGGCGTCGGCGCCACCCATGTCGGTGCGTACCCAGCCCGGATGCATCAGCACTACGCCGAGTTTTGGGTTGTCCTGAGTGCGCACGAAGCACTGTACGAGGTGGTTGAGTGCGGCCTTGCTGGCGCCATATAGCGGCATGCCCAGGCCGGCACCCGCCTCGATGCTGCCGAGGATCGAGCTCATGAACACGATCAGCCCGTGCTCGGCGGCCAGGTTCGGCAGCAGGCGCTCGGCCACGCGCAGCGGGGCGACGGCGTTGGTCAGGAACAGCTGACCCATTTCCTCGGCGCTGGCCTGTGCAGTGCTGTGGTGCTCGGGGCCGGCGACCCCGGCGTTGACGAAGATGACGTCGAACTGCTGATCATTCAGGCGGCCAGCCAACTGCTCGAGGCTGTCCGGATCAGTCATCTCCAGTTGTTCCACGCGCACGCCGGGCAGTGCCTGCAGCGGCGCTTGTTGCGCGGCGCTGCGCACGGTGGCGGTCACGGCCCAGTCCTGGGCGGCGAATTCACCGGCCAGACCAAGGCCGAGGCCACGTGAGGCACCGATGATCAGGATGGATCGGGGGGCAGTCATGTCAGGCTCCATGGCGGATGAGAAAGAAGATCAGCATAGCGAATGCCGATCCGATAAGCCCGGCACGGCAAGCCCCTGTAGGAGCCCCGCCTTGGGGCGTAATGCTGTTCACTTAGGAAACGGTCGAGCTCGATCAGTCCCCTCGCCCCTCCGGGGAGAGGGTTAGGGCGGGCCACGTTCGGCGAGGGGGAAACTGGCAGTTTTGCGGTGTTTTCTGCCCTCTCCCCCAGCCCCTCTCCACTAGGCGTGCCCCCAATAAATGGGAGAGGGGAGCCAAACGTGTGCAACCTTAAGTGAACAGCATCATGCCCCGGGGCGAAGCTTTTCGAGTGCGTCCAGTCACGATTCGCGGCGGGGCGCCGCTCCTACATTTTTGCTGCAGTGTTATTCCGTCAACCAGGCGCCCTGGCTGCGGCCGTGGCCGGTGTCGCGGTCGTAACGGCGTTCATGTTCGACATGCCGTTGCAGCACGGCATTGGCGCGCCGGTTGGCCTGCTGTTGCAGCTCGGTGCAACTGGGGTATTCAGGTGTCGCCAGCAGCGCTGCGTCGATCTCGGCGGCCGCCGCCTGGCCTATGCGGTAATGGCCCAGCTCATGCTCGCGCAGTGCGCCCAGATACTGTTCGAAACGCTGGCGCTGCTGTGCGTCGCCGCCACCGAGGCGGGGTAGGGTGATGGTGGCGCTCAACCGGGTGCGGGTGAGGTCGATCTGGCAGCGACCGTCGCGTTGTTCGCGCCACCAGAAGTTCCATTGCACCTGCCAGCGTGTGTAGGCGTGGTAGATCTGGCCGTTCTGGCGAATCGGCGAGGCCTGGTTGATGGCGCGGCTGAGGGACTCTCCGGACGCTACCTGCAGGTCGTAGTACTGTTCCTGCAAGCGCTCCTGCACTTCGGCGTGGGCCGTCAGGGCGAGCCACAGCAGCGGCAGCAGGGCTACGGTCGTTAGCTTCATGGCGCTTTCAGGCTCTCGCGGCCACGGCTGATATCGCCAAGAAGGCGATCCAGCGCCGCGCGTTCGTCCGGTGCCACGGCCAAGTGCAGACGCGCGCCGGTAGCATCGTAATCCTCGCTTTCGATCAGGCTGTCGAACTCGTTCAGACGCGCCTTGAACAGCGGCAGTTCGGCGAACTGCAAATGACAGGTGAAGGGCTGCCGCAGCACTAGCTCGCGCCGCTCGCCGGCTTGCAGGCACTTGGCTGCGCTACCGCCGTAGGCGCGGGCCAGGCCGCCGGTGCCGAGCTGAATGCCGCCGTACCAGCGAATCACCAGTACCACCACCTGATCGCAGTCCTGCCCTTCGATGGCGGCGAGTATCGGCCTGCCAGCCGTGCCGCCCGGTTCGCCGTCGTCGTTGAAGCGGTACTGGTTGCCGACCTTCCACGCCCAGCAGTTGTGCGAGGCAGCCAGATCGCTGTGGCTATCGATGAAGGTTTGCGCCTCGGCCGCGCTGGCAATCGGCGCGGCGAGGGCAATGAAGCGGCTCTTGCGAATCTCCTCGCGGTATTCGCAAGGGCCGAGCAGGGTGAACGCCATCAGGCTTTGGCAGCAGGCGTCAGGCCGCAGCCCTTGAGGATGATCTGCACCAGTTGATCGGAGGCTTGCTCGAAGTCCTGTTTGGTCAGGCGCGAGCTCTGCTTCACGCGGCAGATCTGCGAGGCGAAGTCGGCGTAGTGCTGGGTGCTGCTCCACAGCAGGAAGATCAGGTGGATCGGGTCGACCGGGTCCATCTTGCCGGCGGCGATCCAGCCTTCGAACACGGCAGCACGGCCACGGAACCAGTCCAGGTAGTTCTGGTTGAAGTACTGCGACAGGCAGTCGCCACCGCTGATCACTTCCATGGCGAAGATGCGCGAAGCCTTCGGCTGGCGCCGGGAGAATTCCATCTTGGCGCGGATGTAACGCTCCAGCGCTTCGGCCGGGTCGTCATCGACGCTCAGATTATTGAAGGTGCTGTCCCACAGTTCGAGGATGTTGCTCAGAACTGCCAGGTACAGCCCCAGCTTGTTGTTGAAGTAGTAGTGCAGGTTGGCCTTGGGCAGGCCGACGTTCTGCGCGATGGTATTCATGCTGGTGCCCTTGAAGCCGTGCCGGGCGAATTCTTCCTCGGCAGCCTTGATGATGGCTTCTTCGTTCTTCTGGCGAATGCGCCCGGCGGGCTTGTCGTTGGCGCTGTGGGCGGGGACTTCGAAGGTCATGGGGCGATTCCGGGCTGGTCTTGGGGCAGAGCGTTTGCACTGATACCCCAGCGCCGCCTGGGTGACAAGCGCAAGTCGCGGAAAAATGGCAGGAAATACCCTCACACCGGGCTTGTGCACCAGGTTTGTGCGCGGGCCGGCCCCCGTGCACCTGGACGCCTCAGGTTTCCCGCTCTTGTCCAGCCGTGCTCGCGCTGGCTGATTCCAGCGGCAACAGCAGGTTCATCAGGATGGCCGTCAGGCCGCCGCTGGTGATTGCCGAACCGAATACGTTCTGCACCAGTGTGGGCATCTGGCTCAGCAGGTCCGGCTGACTGGAAACGCCGAGGCCGATGCCGAAACTGGTGGCCATGATCAGCAGGCTGCGCCGGTCCAGTGGCGCCTGGGCGAGAATGCGAATGCCGGCGGCGGCGACCGTGCCGAACATCACCAGGGTAGCGCCGCCCAGCACCGGCTTGGGAATCTGCTGGAGGATGGCGCCGAGCACCGGGAACAGACCGAGGATCAGCAAAATGGCGCCGATGTAGTAACCGACATGGCGGCTGGCCACGCCAGAGAGCTGGATCACCCCGTTGTTCTGGCTGAAGGTGGTGTTGGGAAAGGTGTTGAAAACGGCGGCGATCAGCGAGCTGACGCCATCGCCGAACACCCCGCCCTTGATACGTTGCAGGTACTGCGGGCCGTTGATCGGCTGTTTCGAGATCATGCAGTTGGCGGTCAGGTCGCCGGTGGTTTCGATGGCGGTGATCAGGTAGATCAGCGCTACCGGGACGAAGGCCATCCAGTCGAAGTCGAAACCGTAGCGAAACGGGATCGGCAGGCTCACCAGCGGCAGTTCGGGCAATGCCTTGGGCACCAGCACACCGCTGAACCAGGCAGCCAGTGAGCCCACCACTAGGCCGATGACGATCGCCGACAGGCGTAGCCAGGGATTGCTCAGGCGGTTGAGCACGATGATGGTCAGCAGCACCAGGGCGCCCAGAGCCAGGTTGATCGGCGCGCCGAAGTTCTCCGCCTTGGCGCCGCCGCCGACATCGGTGATGCCCACCTTGATCAGGCTGACGCCGATGATGGTTATGACGATACCGGTTACCAGCGGCGTGATGACGCGTTGTAGACGACCGATGAAGCGGCTCAGCACCATCTCGATGAAGGCGCCGAAGAAGCACACGCCGAAGATCATCGCCAGGATGTCGTCCGGGCTACCGCCGCGTGCCTTGACCATCAAGCCTGCCGCCAGCACGGCGCTGAGGAAGGCGAAGCTGGTGCCCTGCACGCAGATCATCCCGGCGCCGATGCCGAACGGGCGGCGCGCCTGGATCAGGGTGCCGACGCCGGACACCATCAGACCCATACTGATCAGGTAGGGCAACTGTTCGTGCAGACCGAGCACGCCGCCGATGATCAGGGTGGGGGTGACGATGCCGACGAAGCAGGCCAGTACATGCTGCAGCGCGGCGAAGAAGGCTGGCAGCGGCGCAGGGCAGTCGTTTAGGCCGTAGAGCAGTTCGGACGATGTCGGTGATTCGGTGGTCATGACGAGTTCTCGCAGCAGAGGGCGCTCGCCCTTATGCAAGAAGCTGTCCATGTGATCAGTTTTTTGAAGTTCTGCGCAGCAGCATGCTTTTCATGGGGTACAGATACCTGATCTGCTCGCATCCGGCGGTCTTGTCATGTTCGCAATGCACCGCGCTGGCTCGGCATGCGCGGCCGTGGTGCGGGCTCAGACTTCGGCCAGGGCATCGAGAAAACTCTCCAGCACCAGATGCGCGCGGCGGCCCTTTCGCGTCACCGCTGCCAGGTTGATGTCGTAGTAGCGAGTGGACGCCTTGAGCGCGCGCAGGCGACCTTGCTGCACCCAGGCCTGGGCGTAGTGGTCGGGCAGGTAGCCGATATAGCGCCCGGTGAGGATGAGAAAGGCCATGCCTTCGCGGTCCGAGGCGCTGGCCGTGCAATTGAGCGCCTGGTAATGGCTCTGCACCTCGGGCGGCACGCGAAAGGTCGGGGCGATGGCCTCCTGGGCGTTGAGTCTTTCGTCCTCGAGCTGCAGATCATCGACGTAGAACAGCGGGTGGCCGACCGCGCAGTAGAGCAGCGAGCGCTCGTCGTACAGCGCCTGGTATTCCAGACCGGAGAGGGCGCCGACCTGCGGCACCACGCCGATATGCAGGCGACCGTCGAGCACGCCCTGTTCCACTTCCGACGGTGGCGTCATGCGGATGTGGATGCGCACGTCCGGCCCCTGCACCTTGAGGCGCGCCAGGGCATTGGTGATGCGCATGTGCGGGATGGTCACCAGGTTGTCGGTCAGGCCGATGTTCAGTTCGCCGCGCAGGTGCTGGTGCAGGCCGTTGACCTCGGTGCGAAAGCTCTCCAGCGCCGCCAGCAGTTGCAGGGTGCTCTGGTACACCTCACGGCCTTCCTCGGTCAGGGCGAAGCCGGCGCGGCCACGCTGACACAGGCGCAAGCCGAGGCGTTGTTCGAGGTCGCTCATCTGCTGGCTGATGGCCGAGCGGCCGATACCCAATGCGCTTTCCGCGGCGGAAAAACCGCCGCATTCCACCACGCTGCGAAACAGCTTGAGCAGACGGATTTCAAAGTCGCTGACCTGGGCCAGCGGATCGGGACGGCGGCTGCTCATTTGTTTAGTAAGCCTTGAACTGAAGATAAGAAGAGTGCTGTTTTACTGACTCTATGCCCGTGGCACCTTTGCTGGCAACTGATTCAATTCCCTTGTAGGAGTGGCTTCAGCCGCGACAGCTGTCGATCTTCGCGGCTAAAGCCCCTCCCACGACACCGTCGAGTGCGAGGCTCCTCCAATGAACATGCCGCAGACCGCAACCCCGTCCCTGGCCAGCCAGCTCAAGCTGGATGCGCACTGGATGCCGTTCTCCGCCAACCGCCAGTTCCAGCGCGACCCGCGCATCATCGTTGGGGCGGAAGGCAGCTGGCTCACCGACGACCAGGGCCGCAAGATCTACGACAGCCTGTCCGGCCTGTGGACCTGCGGCGCCGGCCACTCGCGCAAGGAAATCCAGGAAGCAGTGGCCAAGCAGCTCGGCACCCTCGACTATTCGCCGGGCTTCCAGTATGGCCATCCGCTGTCGTTCAAGCTGGCCGAGCAGGTCGCCGACCTGATGCCGGGCGAGCTCAACCATGTGTTCTTCACCGGTTCCGGCTCCGAGTGCGCCGACACCGCAGTGAAGATGGCCAAGGCCTACTGGCGCCTCAAGGGCCAGGCGTCCAAGACCCGCTTCATCGGTCGTGCCCGTGGCTACCACGGCGTCAATATCGCCGGCACCTCCCTCGGCGGCATCGGTGGTAACCGCAAGATGTACGGCCAACTGATGGACGCCGACCACCTGCCGCACACCCTGCAACCGGGCATGGCCTTCACCAAGGGCATGGCCGAGACCGGCGGCGTGGAGCTGGCCAACGAACTGCTCAAGCTGATCGAGCTGCACGATGCCTCCAACATCGCTGCGGTGATCGTCGAGCCGATGTCCGGCTCGGCCGGTGCCATCGTGCCGCCGGTGGGCTACCTGCAGCGCCTGCGCGAAATCTGCACGCAGCACAACATCCTGCTGATCTTCGACGAAGTGATCACCGGCTTCGGCCGCATGGGCAAGTGGAGCGGCGCGGAGTTCTTCGGCGTCACCCCGGACCTGATGAACGTCGCCAAGCAGATCACCAACGGCGCCATCCCGCTGGGTGCGGTGATCGCCAGCAGTGAGATCTACAACACCTTCATGCAGCAGCCGTCGCCGGAGCACATGATCGAGTTCACCCACGGCTACACTTACTCGGCGCACCCGGTCGCCTGTGCCGCTGGCCTGGCCACCCTGGAGCTGCTCAAGCGCGAGAACCTGATCCAGCAGTCCGCCGAGCTGGCGCCGAAGTTCGAGGCTGCGCTGCATGGCTTGAAGGGCACCAAGCACATCGTCGACATCCGCAACTGTGGCCTGGCTGGCGCCCTGCAGATCGCCCCGCGTGATGGCGACGCCGTGATCCGTCCGTTCGAGGCCGGCATGGCCCTGTGGAAGGCCGGCTTCTATGTACGCTTCGGTGGCGACACCCTGCAGTTCGGCCCGACCTTCAACGCCAAGATGGAAGACCTCGACCGCGTCTTCAATGCCGTTGGCGACGTGCTGAACAAACTCGACTGATTCCTGTGGGAGGGGCTTTAGCCGCGACCGTATTGGCGTCGCGGCTAAAGCCCCTCCCACCAACCAAGACGTTGGAGATTCCCATGAGCCATATCCCTCACCTGATCAACGGCGAGCGCGTTGCCGGCAACGGTCGCAGCGCTCCGGTGTACAACCCGTCCACCGGCGACTCCACCAGCGCCGTCGGCCTGGCTGATCGCGCCACCATGCAACTGGCCATCGACGCGGCCAAGGCCGCCTTCCCGGCCTGGCGCAACACCCCGCCGGCCAAGCGCGCGCAGATCATGTTCCGCTTCAAGCAGTTGCTGGAGCAGAACGAGAACGAAATCGCCGCGCTGATCAGCGCCGAGCATGGCAAGACCATTGAGGACGCCGTCGGTGAACTCAAGCGCGGTATCGAGAACGTCGAGTTCGCCTGCGCCGCCCCGGAAATTCTCAAGGGCGAATACAGCCGCAACGTCGGCCCGAACATCGACGCCTGGACCGACCTGCAACCTATCGGTGTCGTGGCAGGCATTACCCCGTTCAACTTCCCGGCCATGGTGCCGCTGTGGATGTACCCGCTGGCCATCGTCTGTGGCAACTGCTTCATCCTCAAACCGTCCGAGCGCGACCCCAGCTCCACCCTGTTCATCGCCGAGCTGCTGAACCAGGCCGGCCTGCCCAAGGGTGTGCTGAACGTGGTCAACGGTGACAAGGACGCGGTCGACGCGCTGATCGAAGCGCCCGAGGTCAAGGCCCTGAGCTTCGTCGGCTCGACCCCCATCGCCGAATACATCTACAGCGAAGGCACCAAGCGCGGCAAACGCGTACAGGCCCTGGGCGGCGCCAAGAACCACGCCGTGCTGATGCCCGATGCCGACCTGGACAACGCCGTCAGCGCACTGATGGGCGCGGCCTATGGCTCCTGCGGCGAGCGCTGCATGGCCATCTCCGTGGCCGTGTGCGTGGGCGACCAGATTGCTGACGCGCTGGTCGACAAGATCGTCCCGCAGATCCAGGCGCTGAAAATCGGTGCCGGCACCTCCTGCGGGCTGGACATGGGCCCGCTGGTCACCGCTGCTGCACGTGACAAGGTCAAGGGCTACATCGACGCTGGCGTCGCCCAGGGCGCCAAGCTGGTGGTCGATGGTCGTGGTCTGGTGGTGCCGGGTAACGAGAACGGCTTCTTCGTCGGCGGCACTCTGTTCGACCGAGTGACCCCGGACATGACCATCTACACCGACGAAATCTTCGGCCCGGTGCTGTGCATCGTTCGCGTCGGCAGCCTGGAAGAAGCCATGCAACTGATCAACGATCACGAGTACGGCAACGGCACCTGCATCTTCACCCGTGACGGAGAAGCGGCGCGCCTGTTCTGCGATGAGATCGAAGTGGGCATGGTCGGCGTTAACGTGCCGCTGCCGGTACCGGTGGCTTACCACAGCTTCGGCGGCTGGAAGCGCTCGCTGTTCGGTGACCTGCACGCCTATGGCCCGGATGGCGTGCGCTTCTACACCCGCAAGAAGGCCATCACCCAGCGCTGGCCGGCACGCAAGAGCCACGAAGCGGCGCAGTTCGCCTTCCCCAGCAATGGCTGAGTGAGCTGCTTCTTTGAATGAAAAGGCCGATCAATAGATCGGCCTTTTTGTTGTCAGGCGGCGCGTTGCTCGTTGCAAGCAGCGCTCCGCTGGAGACGCCGTTCACTGTGCCTGATCGATGGCCTCCTGCAGGCGCTGAGTGTTCGCCGCATTGGCCTGGTCGATCTGCTGCTTGAGCTGCTCCATCTGCTGCTGGGCCTGTTTGGCCTGCTCAGCCTGGAGTGTCGCCGTAGCGGCCGTCTCACCGGCGCCGCAGCCGGCCAGGGCGAGTAACAGGGAAAAGGTACAGAAACGGCGCAGGTGCATCATGGAGTCCTCGGGCAAGCTCGTGCGATGAGCGATAGATTGGCGCATTTGCGCCGGTTTGTGTGTGCCGGCTACCGCAAACCGAAAGCGCTGATTCGAGCACGCCATGCCGCTCGTTGCATATCGTCTGTCCACGCCCTCTGGTAAAACAGCCGGCAGGTAGAAAAGGGAGATGCACGATGACCGAGCCATTCATGCTGGATCTACACACATACCTCGAGCGCCTGGGTTACTCGTCGGCGCCACCACCGACCCTCGACACCCTGCGCGAGCTGCAAGCGCGGCACACCGCCGAGTTCCCCTTCGAAACCCTGGCGAGCATGCTGCGCGTGCCGGTGGAGGTCGAACCCGCCGCGATCCAGGACAAGCTGCTGCGTCAGCGCCGCGGCGGTTACTGCTTCGAACTCAACCGTCTGTACCTGCTGCTGTTGCAGGCGCTGGGCTTCGACGCGCGTGGGCTGACCGGTCGCGTGGTCATGGGCGGCCCGGAAGATGCCCTGCCGGCGCGCACCCATATGCTGGTGCTGGTGACCATCGATGGCGTGCGCTACATCAGCGACGTCGGCTTCGGCGGCATGGTGCCGACCGGTCCCTTGCTGCTCGACAGCGAGGCCGAACAGGCCACGCCGCATGAGCCCTATCGGCTGACGTTGGTGGACGGCACCTACACCTTGCGCGCGTTGGTGGCGGGTAGCTGGCGGGCGATGTACGTGTTCGATCTGCAGAAGGTGGCGGATATCGATTACGTGGTGGGCAACTGGTACGTGTGCACCCACCCGGACTCGCCCTTTCTCGGCCAGATGATCGCCGCCCGCACCGGGCCCGGCCTGCGCAAGACGCTGAACAATGGCAGCTTCGCCATCCACCGCCTGGGGCAGGCGAGTGAGCGAGTGCAGTTGCAGAGTGTCGATGAGGTGCTGAAGGTGTTGCGAGAAGAGTTTGGCATTCAGGTGCCGGAGCATCCTGAGCGTCGGGAGATCATCGAGCGGTTGATTGCGGGGGCGTGAAGGCAAGGCCGGGTGGTATCGCCACGTTCTTGTAGGAGGGGCTTCAGCCACGACCCGAAGCCACCCAAATCTGTAGGAGCGGCTTCAGCCGCGAAAATCTCGGAAGCCTCGAAGGCCTGCTGAGATTGCTGAAGGCCCGCGATCAGTTCCCCTCTCCCATTTATGGGAGAGGGGCTAGGGGAGAGGGTGCTTTTGGTTTTGCACTCCGCCGCCGCAAATTTGTTGTCTGAAATTACGGTTTCGCCCTTACGGCGACTCACTTTTTTCAAACGCCAAAAAAGTAAGCAAAAACGCTGTGCCCCGCCATCCGGGTCTCGCTTCGCTCAACTCCCCTCACTCCATCATTGCTCCGAGGGCACGCCGCGAAGGGCCATCCCTGGCCCATCGCGGCTCTCGCGGCATCCATGCCGCTCAACCCTCTCCACAACGATTCCGTTCGGCCTTCTGAAGGGGCGATTGGCAGCGCCTGATCGTTCTCTGCAGGGTTGCCAGAATCCAAGTCGTAGGTCGGATGTAAGCCGCGGCATTTCCGCAGTTGATTCCATAAATCTGGCAGGCGACGCGATCCCTGATCCCGTCAGGAGGCCGAGTGGAGGTGCTGTGGAGAGGGGCGTTTGGCATGGATGCCAAACGAGGAACGATGGGCCAGGGATGGCCCACCGTGACGACCCTCGGAGCAGCGCCGGAGCGAGGGAAGTTTCGCGAAGCGAAACCCAGATGCCGGGCGCGCTTTCTCTTTGGTTACTTTCTCTTTCGCGCGAGCAAAGAGAAAGTGACTCGCCGTAAGGGCGAAAAGCGTCGTGTCAGAATAGCGTATATCTTGTGAGGCACCTTGGTGCACAACGTTTCTCAACGCTGCTGGTATCTCAGATTACTTACTCATGAGTAAAAACTTATGGTCGTTTTCAGCTGATCCGCAAAGTCGTAAATTTCGTCCAGTGAGCCTATTGGGTGGCGCGTCTCGTTCTTCTCTTGATCAAAAATGCCGATGTATTTTTGCACTCTATTGAAGTGAAGGCGGCAGATAGGTTTTCGGTTGTTATCGTCCAGCAAAATGCCAAAGTAGCTTTGAGTGTCACGCTGCACAATCCGCTTTGAGTCTACAACCGAGCGGACGATTGCCTTGACTATGTGATAACCCTCAAGTTCTTCTAGGGTGGTTATCACCTTATCTTCTGCCGATTCACTCTCTTGTTCTGCTGGTGCCTCAGTAGGTGTTGATGCAGTAGAGGCATAACTAGGTTGAACTGCTCCACTCATCGCAGATTTCAAGCGATCATTTATTTGATCGCTCAAGAACTGAGCAACTGCCTTGCGAGTCAATTCGGTGAATTGTTCGCGAACTCTCTGGGTAATCATTCCGTCGTAAACGCGCGATGCGAAAAATTTAACAAAATCATCTTCCGGCTTGCTGAATTGTGCGGCAATTTCCTTTTTGATCTGGCTGACATACTTGAGTTCGCCAGCAGAGTTGATGATGGATTCTACGTCGAAAGCAGATTTGGTGAGTTTTATCAGCTCTGGTACGGCATGTTCATCGATGTCAAGTAAATCCAGTTCAAGGAAGGGCTTTTCATCCATCTTGTTAGGTGCGTCAAGATCAGTAAAAAATTTGTACACTTGCCCGTTGGTGAGGATCGAGATACGTGCGTTGGTGACATGGAAGTAGCGGAATAGTTGAGATGCATGGTTGATGTTCAATGGTTCGCCAATTTTCTTGCATTCAACCAATATTTGAACTTCGCCTTCTTTCAATATTGCGTAGTCAATTTTTTCGCCTTTCTTCGTGCCTACATCGCACACGAATTCTGGAGTTACTTCTGTTGGGTCAAAGACGTCATATCCCAGTACGGTATTTATGAATGGCATTACGAAGGCGTTCTTTGTCGCCTCTTCGGTTTTGATAGCCGCACCTTGTTGGCGAATTTTAGATGCGAGACTGTTCAGTTTTTCAAAGAATTCCATATCTTCTACCTTCTTGTGTTAAACCCTTGTGTTGGGCGAAACGATGCCTACCAACATTAGCTGTAAAGCTATCACCCTGCTTTCCGATTCCGCACATACAATGCATCACCCCCCGTCGCACTGCTGCCCCGCACCTGCAGTTCAAACCGTTTCGAATGCCCTTTAATCAAGTCGCTGAGCTTCTTGAAGCCATATAACCGGGCATCGAATGCCGGACGTAGTTTGCTGATGTTCGAGCCGAGGGCGCCGAGTTGGATCCAGCCGTCCTCGTCGTCGCTGTCGTCGATGACCTTGGCGATAAAGTCCACCGGTACCTTCTGTACTTTCGGCTTGGCGGGCACTTTGGCCGGTTCGGTGGGGGTGGTCTCGCCAGCGACGTCTTTGATCTTGTCGCCGTTGCTGAGCGGCTCTTCCGCTGGCTTAGCTGCGTCGGCACGAAGGATTTCGGTATAGATGAACTTGTCGCAGGCAGAGACGAAGGGGGAGGGTGTTTTCTCCTCGCCGAAACCGTAGACAGTCAGCCCCTCCTCGCGCAAGCGAGCTGCCAGCCGCGTGAAGTCGCTGTCGCTGGAAACCAGGCAAAAGCCATCGAAGCGCCGGGTATAGAGCAGGTCCATCGCGTCGATGATCAGCGAACTGTCGGTAGCGTTCTTGCCCTTGGTATAGGCGAACTGCTGGATTGGTTGGATGGAGTGGTCGAGCAGCACTTTCTTCCAACTGCCGAGGTTGGGCTGCGTCCAGTCGCCATAGATGCGTTTGACGCTGGCGACGCCGTATTTGGCGATTTCTTCGAAAAGGCCTTCAACGATAGCGGCGGGGGCGTTGTCCGCATCGATCAAAACAGCGAAGTGCTTATGCTGGCGGGAGGTATTGGGTTTGCTGGCCATGGTGCGTCCTTGCTGGGCGATGGATCGACATTACTGCGAATAATGGCGTTGCGCCATAGTCCATCAGTCGATCCATTGACCTGGCTCACTCACCGGCCCGGGTGAGTGAGCCGTGGTGCACTCAGGCCAGTGCGGTGCGCTGTCTACCTTCCACCCGGCGTTTCAACGCCGCCCCTTCGACGATTTCGAGGCCGCCGCCCTGGGCGCGGGCGGAGCGGTCCCAGTCTTCCAGCAGTTCCATGCAGGCATGGTCGATATAGCTGACCCGCGCCAGGCTCAGGTGCAACCGGGTGCCTGGCTCGACGCCGGCCAGCAGCTTGGCCAGTTGTGGCACACGGAGGAAGGTGGCGGCGCCGCTCATGCGCAGTTCGGCGCTGTTCGGGCCGGTGGGCACCAGCTTCACGCGCAGGCGCGAGGCGCTCCAGACCAGTTTCAGCAGCGTCAGGGCGAAGCCCACCAGCACGCCGGTCAGCAGGTCGGTGAAGACGATGCATAGCGCCGTGGCGGCGTAGATAAACACCGGGGCGCGCCCGTACTGGCCGAGGTTGCGCATGGCCTTGGGGTCGACCAGTTTGCAGCCGGTGTACACCAGTACCGCGCCGAGGCTGGCCACCGGGATGCTCTGCAGTACGACAGGCAGCAGAGCGACCAGGGCCAGTAGCCAGGCGCCGTGGAGGATGGTCGAGGCGCGACCGCGAGCACCGGCCTGGACGTTGGCCGAGCTGCGTACGATCACCCCGGTCATCGGCAGGGCGCCGACCGCACCGCAAAGCATGTTGCCGATGCCTTGGGCGGACAGTTCGCGGTTGAAGCGCGCACGCGGGCCATCGTGCATGCGATCGACGGCGGCGGCAGACAACAGCGTCTCGGCACTGGCGATAAAGGCCAAGGCGAGGGCGGCGATCAGCAGTTGCGGATCGGCCAGGCTGGCCAGGCCCTGTGGGGTGATCCAGTCGATGGCATCGCCGAGGTTGGCCGGCAGTTCGACGCGTTTGACCGGCAGTGTCAGCCACAGGCTGGCCAGAGTGGCGAGCGTCACGCCGACCAGCGCGCCGGGCAGAAAGCGCAGTGGCGCTGGGCGAAAACGCTCCCACAGCCAGATGCTGGCGATGGTGCCGAGGCCCACTGCACCGGCGATCATGGCGTTGCTGCCGAGCAGGCTCAGTGCATCACCCACGGCGCCGGGGAAGGCCAGCAGGTTGTCCAGGCCGGAGGCCTTGGGCGCGGCGTCGATCATCACGTGCACCTGCGACAACACGATGAGGATGCCGATGCCGGCGAGCATGCCGTAGACCACCGCCGGCGCGGTGACGCGAAACCAGCCGCCCAGGCGCAAGGTGCCGGCGACCAGTTGGATCAGTCCGGCCAGCAGCAACACCGGGCCTAGCGCAGCCATGCCGTGAGTACGCACCAGCTCGAACACCAGCACGGCGAGGCCGGCAGCCGGGCCGCTCACCTGTAGTGGCGCGCCGGCGATGAAACCGACCACCAGACCGCCGATGATGCCGGTGATCAGTCCCTTGGCCGGCGGCATGCCGGAGGCGATGGCGATGCCCATGCACAGCGGCAGGGCGACGAGAAAGACCACCACGGACGCCAGCGCGTCCCGTGGCAGTGTGCGAAATACAGTCATGAATATCTCTCCTGGCCCGATCTACGGGCAAAAGCAGCCCGTGCCCGCGCCATCCAGGGGCGCAGGCTCAGGGAAATGGGTGGATCAGGCGCTGGCGTAGCGCGGTTGCGGGGTGGCGCAGGGCTGTTCGTCGCCATCAAGCGGAAGGAAGTTGCCCGAAGCGGCGTCGTAGGCGCGGATGCCGCCACTGTCGATGTCGTAAACCCAGCCATGGATCTGCAATTGGCCGCTGGCCAGACGGGCGGCGACCGAGGGATGAGTGCGCAGGTGGTCGAGCTGGGCCACCACGTTTTCTTCGGTCAGCACGCCGAGGGTTTCATGGGCGCTGCCACAATTGCAGTTGTCCGCCACCACGCTGCGCGCCACCTCGGCATGGCGCAGCCAGGCGCGTACGGTGGGCATGCCGTCGAGGCTGGCCGGGTTGAGCACGGCCTTCATCGCACCACAGTCGGAATGGCCGCAGACGATGATGTGCTGCACGCCGAGCGCTAGTACGGCGTACTCGATGGCGGTGGATACGCCACCGTTCATCTGTCCGTAGGGCGGTACCACGTTACCCACGTTGCGGGTGACGAACAGGGTACCGGGGTCGCTCTGGGTGATCAGCTCCGGCACGATGCGCGAGTCGGCGCAGGTGATGAACATTGCGCTGGGCGACTGCGCCGAGGCCAGACGCTTGAACAGCGCCTGCTGCTGCGGGTAGACCTCCTGGCGGAAACGCCGAAAGCCCTGCAGCAGTTGTTGCAGGGCGGCCTGCGCGTTGTCCTTGGCGACGGGGCGCAGGGTGTTGCCGGTTCGGGAAGCGGTTGAGTTCATCGTTGCATCTCCTGTGATTTTCATCGGTGACGTTCTCGACTGCCAGCCAAACGCCTGTGACCGATCGGTCACTTCCGGGGCAACGATAAAGATTCTTACTTAATCAAAACTGAACGAGAGGCTCTAAAACGCCACTATGCGGGCATTTTCAGGGATGTGGCCTGTGGGGCCAGAGGCATGAGCGAGTAATAGGAGTATCGAGGAGCAGAACGGGTGACCGAGCTGCACGGGTATGAGCGCCAAGAGGCAGCGCCTGGCGGGCCACCTACTGATGCAGGTCAGCCCGCTTGGCGAGGTGTGACCGTGGGTGTGGCTTAGTGCTCGCCCTTCATCGCGCCACTGAGGCTGAACATCAGCACCAGCAGGTTGGCATCGGGTTTGGCGGCGGGCTGCACCTGCTTGCGCAAAGGCGCGGTGGGGCAGGGCTCTGCGGCGGTGCAGGCGTGCGCTTCCAGCACGCGCGGGCCGGGCTCCTGCCAGGCTGCGGCGGCGATTGCCGTTACGCTGAGGGCGAGGCCCAAGAACAAACCTCGTGCTATTTCTAATTTCATTTTGCTAACCCCTTGAAAGCGCTGCCAAACGCTGTTCGCTAAACCTAGATCACCCATTGCCTTGTCGTCGTCTTATGCGACGAACGGTCTTAGCGCGTAGCTGGCACCAGCCGGGGCTGTGCTGGGACACGGGCCCTGTCGGTTGGTTCAACAATGCTGCGGGTAACGTATCGACGTAACCTTAGGTGCCCGTTAAGGCCCCCTGTAACAGCCGGCCCTGGCAGTTGCAGTCGCCTGCAGCTCTGCTTGCTACCCAGCGCAAAGGTGCAAGGTAGAGCCACTTCCTGGTGGGGGTGATGCGGATGGAACGAGGTGTTGCGGGAAAAACACTGCCAACCCTGGGCCGGCAGTCGTTTGTTCAGGCAATAGCCGTGCCGAAGCCTTTGGCACCATCGGCGAAGATCTGGCGATAGCCCTGCAGCAGTTGCTGCCAGTCGGCGTCGGACCAGGGGCTGTGGCGTCGTAGTTGAGGCAGGTCGTGCTGAGCAGCCTGGACGCGTGTCAGGCGGCGACGGCTTTTCTCCAGATCCAGCAGGGCAACCTGCGGCGTTTCGCCGGCAACGTTAACGAAGACATGTTTGGCATACAGGCAACCGTGCTGCCAGCGCCCCAGGTGCATGCGCGCCAGAGTCGTGCCAACAAGTTGCAGCAGCTCGGTGTGTACGGCTTCGCCACAGGCTTCGCGGCCGCCTTTGGCGTACCAGCTTTCGATGTCCATGAAGCCTTCGAGCTCGGCGGTCACCAGCAGGCCCCGCCAGCCCTGTTGTGGGTCGCGTTCGACGCCGCAGTAGATCAGCTTGGGGACGGGCACGCCGAGTGCGTCCAGGGCCAGCAATGCACTGCGTTCGCGCAGTACGGTCGGGCGTCCCTGTGGGTGCAGCAGGCTGCGGTAGAGATGGCCGATCTGTTTCTTGGCGTAGAGCACACCGGTCTCATCCAGCAGGCGCTGCACGCCACTTTCGCCGCCGCGGCGAGCGTTGGGCTCTTCGACCCAATCACCTTGCTGTTGCCACCAGTATTGGAATGCCTGCTGAGGAATCTCGCTCGTACTGCAAAAGGCCATATTTTTGTTCTTCTATTGGAGGTTCACGCGGTACTCGTCTCGTGAACGGGGACTGCATCGTTCAGGGTTGTAACAAAACATAAGCAAACAACGTTCCCGAGTCCACAGGAAATGTCATCGGATTTTTCGGCCTCTATCGCTTTTCGTCGGGCATAAAAAATTTCCGGGAGAAATTTTTAACGTCGCGTAGCGACGGCCCTCAGGGTGGCCGCCATGGATGGCAGGCCATAAAAAACCCCGCGACTGGCGCGGGGTTCTTGGTACTGCTAAGGAGCCGGGTGGCTTACATCATGCCGCCCATGCCACCCATACCGCCCATGCCACCCATATCAGGCATGGCTGGAGCCTTGTCGTCAGCCGCTTCGGCAACCATGGCCTCGGTGGTGATCATCAGGCCACCGATGGAAGCAGCAGCTTGCAGGGCCGAACGGGTGACCTTGGCCGGGTCGAGAATACCCATCTCGATCATGTCGCCGTAGGTGTCGGTCGCGGCGTTGAAGCCGAAGTTACCCGAACCCTGCTTGACCTTGTCGACCACTACGCTCGGCTCGCCGCCGGCGTTGGCAACGATCTGACGCAGCGGCGCTTCGACAGCGCGACGCAGCAGAGCGATACCGACGTTCTGGTCTTCGTTGTCGCCTTTCAGCTCGTCGATTGCCAGCAGAGCGCGCACCAGGGCCACGCCACCGCCAGGTACCACGCCTTCTTCCACAGCAGCGCGGGTAGCGTGCAGGGCGTCTTCAACGCGGGCTTTCTTCTCTTTCATCTCGACTTCGGTGGCAGCGCCAACCTTGATCACGGCAACACCGCCAGCCAGCTTGGCCAGACGCTCTTGCAGCTTCTCTTTGTCGTAGTCGGAAGAGGTTTCTTCGACTTGCTTGCGGATTTGTGCAACGCGGGCTTCGATGTCGACCTGGGCACCAGCACCATCGATGATGGTGGTGTTGTCCTTGTTCAGTACGACGCGCTTGGCGTTACCCAGGTGCTCCAGAGTGGCGCTTTCCAGGGACAGGCCAACTTCTTCGGAGATCACGGTACCGCCGGTCAGGATGGCGATGTCCTGCAGCATGGCCTTGCGGCGGTCGCCGAAGCCCGGAGCCTTGACGGCAGCCACTTTGACGATGCCGCGCATGTTGTTGACGACCAGGGTAGCCAGGGCTTCGCCTTCGACGTCTTCAGCCACGATCAGCAGCGGACGGCCAGCCTTGGCAACGGCTTCCAGCACCGGCAGCAGTTCGCGGATGTTGCTGATCTTCTTGTCGACCAGCAGCAGCAGCGGGCCTTCCAGCTCGGCAACCATGGTGTCCGGCTTGTTGATGAAGTACGGCGACAGGTAGCCACGGTCGAACTGCATGCCTTCTACGACGGACAGTTCGTTTTCCAGGCCCGAGCCTTCTTCAACGGTGATGACGCCTTCTTTGCCGACCTTTTCCATGGCTTCGGCGATGATGTCACCGATGGAGTTGTCGGAGTTGGCGGAGATGGTGCCGACCTGAGCGATGGCCTTGGTGTCGGTGCACGGCTTGGCCAGTTCTTTCAGTTGGGCAACGATGGCGATGGTGGCCTTGTCGATGCCGCGCTTCAGATCCATCGGGTTCATGCCGGCAGCGACGGACTTCAGGCCTTCGTTGACGATGGCTTGAGCCAGAACGGTAGCGGTGGT
Organism: Pseudomonas sp. ZH-FAD; assembly: GCF_002803095.1. Lineage (GTDB taxonomy): Bacteria > Pseudomonadota > Gammaproteobacteria > Pseudomonadales > Pseudomonadaceae > Aquipseudomonas. The sequence goes on from NZ_PGLR01000010.1 coordinate 134,261, forward strand.
GGTGCCGTCACCGGCAGCGTCGTTGGCCTTGGACGCAACGTCCTTGACCAGCTGGGCGCCCATGTTTTCGAAGGCGTCTTTCAGTTCGATTTCCTTGGCAACCGACACACCGTCTTTGGTGATGGTCGGGGCGCCGAAGGATTTGGCCAGCACCACGTTACGGCCTTTCGGGCCGAGGGTGGCTTTGACGGCGTCGGCCAGTACGTTGACGCCAATGAGCATTTTCTTGCGGGCGGAATCGCCAAACTTGACTTCTTTAGCAGCCATGTTGATCAGTCCTCAAATTCTTGAAGGTTAAAACGGAGATTCGTGGGAATCAGGCTTCGACGACAGCGAGGATTTCGTTCTCGCCCATAACCAGCAGGTCTTCGCCGTCGACTTTGACGGTGTTGCTGCCGGAGTACGGGCCGAATACCACCTTGTCACCGACCTTGACGGCCAGCGGACGGACTTCGCCGTTATCCAGAACCTTACCGGTACCGACGGCAACGACTTCACCCTGGTTCGGCTTCTCGGCGGCCGAACCCGGCAGCACGATGCCGCCTGCGGTTTTGGTCTCTTCTTCGCTGCGACGGATCACGACGCGGTCATGCAGAGGACGAAGCTTCATTGTCGATCTCTCCTAACAATTGAATGGCCAACTTGCCGACTCTTGTGGTCGGCGGGTTTGTAAAATCCGGCGAGGCCGGGCGCGGCACGCTGGGCGCACCGCGAAAGTCGGACTGCCTCAGCGGGCAGGCACCTTGCGGTGACTGCTACATGTGGGCGGGCAAGGGTATTTCAAGGGGCGGGGATGAAATTTTTTGCGCTGCAGAGGGGGCGTACGTGAGCCGGCTTGCCGGCGATCAGCCAGAGAGGGATCGCCGGCAAGCCGCCTCCTACAGAGCTGTAGGGATCAGTCGCGGCGCTCGTACTCGCCTTCGAGCACGTTGGGGTTG
>NZ_PGLR01000110.1 GCF_002803095.1 Pseudomonas sp. ZH-FAD
AGCCATTGCACAGGCCGATCTGGATCGTGACGCGCTCTGTGGCGCTGAGTTCGTGATAGGACATGGGGCAACACCTTACCGAAATGGTCGGGTGTTGCACTCAGTTTTTGCGGCCGCCTTGCTTCGGTCGATAGTTCTTGTTTTGTAAACCATACATTGCAGTTGATGGCACTGTTCCCAGCCAACAAATGCCTCCCACCTAATTTTTCTTTTGCCCGGATACTTGGCGTCTTTAGCTTGTGCTTCCCAAGAGTCGTAAAGGCCAATTCCATCAATAATGGATGCATTCATGTATTTTTTTGTGGAGCCACAGCAGGGGCATGATTAGCTTGCACTAGATGCTAACTTTTCGTCTAACTGCTGGTGACAGTCTTTGCAGAAGGTGCCGTCTTCGTTTCTCATGCGCGGATGCCCTAGCGTTGGCTAAGGGGCGGGCTTTAGCCCGTCCCAGTGAGCGAAGCGAACGGTTTGAGCCAGTTGTTAGAGGTTGCTACCACTGGCCGAATGCTTTTGCCCTACATCAAATATTGCTGAATCTAGAGCAAATGTTTCGCGCATGCCATCCGAGGTCGTTGATGTCCAAACGACCTCTCGCTGGATAAGTGACTCGATAGCATTGCCTGATAGACCTAGCTTATTTACTTGGCTCCAAGTGAGAACTGAACCGCCGGACTCTACAAAGGCTTGCACTACAGATTTCTCGTGTGTACTCAAGCGGGAATAAATTCTCTTTGCTTCTTCTAGCTCTTCACGACTTTGTGCCCGCCTTACTATGCTTGCATGAAGCCCAGTCGCTATGAGCCGAACTAGCGGGAACGCAATAACTGCTGAAAAGGCGGCAATAACCCAATCCGATGTCAAAAGATAAACCGACAGACCAACGATGCCGGCAAAAGATGTTGCAATGCTTCGCCCTACGTCTGTCTCGGCGTATATACGCTCTGCCCATTTCTCCAGCGCTTTCAACTTGCACCTCTAACGTTTGGTTAAGGGGCGGGCTTTAGCCCGTCCCAGTGAGCGAAGCGAACGGTTTGAACCAGTTGTTATGCATTGCTAACAGTCGGTTAGATTTACTGTTTCTCGGTGCGCCCACATACCTTCATTTTCCCCTGTGGAAAGTTTTATTATTTTGCTTTTGCTGCATAAATAATTAACTCTGTCTTCCGGGAGGTTGGTCCAGCTTGCTATGGTCCTTGTGGTCCGCCATTTTCCGCCAGTAGAATTTTCTTTCAGCCATGTATTTATTCTGCGCATTTCAAAGAAGTCGCGCAGCTTTTGGTGAAGATACTGGGCGGCCGCAAAAACTGAGTGCAACACCCGACCATTTCGGTAAGGTGTTGCCCCATGTCCTATCACGAACTCAGCGCCACAGAGCGCGTCACGATCCAGATCGGCCTGTGCAATG
>NZ_PGLR01000111.1 GCF_002803095.1 Pseudomonas sp. ZH-FAD
CTCTGTAGTGGTCAACCCATCCCGGACAGTGGGTTAAGTTTCTCTTCGGCCACCGCAGGCGGTAACCCGTCGTTGAATTGGTGCGGCCTGACCCAGTTGTAGCGGTGCATCAGGTAATAGCTGATGTCTCGCTGTGCTTGCTGAGCTGTCAGGTAACCGGTCTGAGGTATCCACTCCGACTTCAGGCTGCGGAATAGGCGTTCCATCGGCGAATTGTCCCAACAATTACCCCGGCGGCTCATGCTCTGCTGCATCCGGTAGCGCCACAGCCGCTGCCGGAACAAGCGGCTGGCGTATTGGCTGCCCTGATCCGAATGGAACAGCAGCTGCTGTGGCTTGCCGCGCTGCTCATAGGCCATGTTGAGGGCTTTGATTACCAGCTCGGCATCCGGTTTGGCGGAGAACGCCCAGCCAACCACCCGACGCGTGTGCAGATCCAGCACCGCGGCCAGGTAATGCCAACGACCTTGCGCCCAGACGTAGGTGATGTCGCCGCACCACACTTGGTTCGGGCGCTGGACTGCGAACTCACGGTTCAGTCGATACGGGACATCCGGGCGCTCAACCGTGGCCTGCTTGTAGGCGTGCGAGCCAGGCTGCTTGCTGACCAGCTCCAACTCACGCATCAGTCGACGCACACGGAAACGGCCAATCTCCACGCCGTCCTCGCGCAGCATGCCCAGGATGCTTCGGCTGCCAGCCGAGCCCCGGCTTTGGCTAAACAACTCGTTGACCCGGCTACGTAGCGCGACGCGACGAGCATCTACACAGCGACGTCGAAGGCGGTGAGCGTAGTAGCAAGACCGCGTCACATCGAAGGCTGAACAGACCACTTCTACCGGTTCCCGCTCACTCAACTGGTCTATCAGCGCGTACGATCGAGTTCGTCCGACATCAAGAGAGCGGTAGCCTTTTTTAATATCGCTTTCTCCCGCTCCAGCCGGTTGATCCTGGCCTCTAGCTCCTGAATCTTCTGCTGCTCCGGTGTCAGCGCTTTGCTTTTTGGGGTAACTCCCTGGCGCTCATCTTGGAGTTGTTTCACCCATCGCCGCAAGGCCGAGTCCACGACGCCTAGCGAACGGCAGGCCTCGATATGGCTGTAGCCCTGATCTACTACCAAGGCAGCTGCCTCTCGTTTGAACTCGGAGGAAAACGTACGTCGTTGTTTGCTCATCGAACACCTCTCAATGGCGATGATTTTCGCCTAAATCGGTGTCCGGGATCAGTAGACCACTACACTC
>NZ_PGLR01000112.1 GCF_002803095.1 Pseudomonas sp. ZH-FAD
TGAATCGCCCCTAGTTCCGTAGACACCTCCAAGCCTCATAATGAGGCCCATCAGGAGGTGCCATGAGCAACCAGCGTTACCCCGAAGAATTCAAGATCGAAGCGGTCAAGCAAGTCACCGAACGCGGTTTGCGCGTTGCCGATGTGGCGGAGCGTCTAGGCGTGTCCGCGCACAGCCTGTACGCCTGGGTAAAGCGCTACAGCAAGCCCCAAGCACAGCGGCAGCAGGTAGATGATCAACAGGCCGAGCTGCGTCGCTTGCGCGCGGAACTCAAGCGGGTGACCGAAGAGCGAGACATCCTAAAAAAGGCCGCCGCGTACTTTGCCAAGGAGTCCGGCTGAAGTACGCCGTCATCAGCAAGCTGTCGGTGGAGTACCCGGTGCGGCGTCTCTGCCAGACCCTCCAGGTGCATCCCAGCGGTTACTACGCCTGGCTGGCCGAGCCGAAATCTGCACGCGCCAAGGAGGATCAGCGTCTGCTCGGATTGATCAAGCATGCTTGGCTGGAAAGCGGCGGGGTCTACGGCTACCGCAAGATCCACGACGACCTGCGTGAGCTGGGCGAGTCCTGTGGCCGGCACCGCGTGGCTCGCCTGATGCGGGTGGAGGGGCTGCGTTCGCAGACCGGTTATCGCCGGCGCCCCGGCTATTACGGCGGTAAGCCGACGGTGGCTTCGCCCAACCGCCTGGAGCGGCAGTTCAACGTCAGAGAACCGAACAAGGTCTGGGTCACCGACATCACCTACATCCGCACCTATGAGGGCTGGTTGTACTTGGCGGTGGTGCTAGATCTGTTTTCTCGCCAAGTGATCGGCTGGTCGATGAAGCCTCGGATGTGCAGCGACCTGGCCATTGATGCGTTGCTGATGGCTGTGTGGCGGCGCAAGCCCAAGCAGGAAGTGATGATCCATTCCGACCAGGGCAGCCAGTTCAGCAGCTCGGACTGGCAGAGTTTCCTCAAGGCCAACAACCTGATCAGCAGCATGAGTCGACGCGGTAACTGTCACGACAACGCGGTTGCGGAAAGTTTTTTCCAGTTGCTGAAGCGGGAACGTATCCGACGGAAAATCTATGGCACCCGCGAAGAAGCCCGCAGTGATGTGTTCGATTACATCGAGATGTTCTATAACCCCAAGCGCCGGCACAGCAGCGCTATGCAGCTATCGCCAGTGGAGTTTGAAAAGCGCTATTTCCAGAGCTTGGAGAGTGTCTAGGAAAGCCGGGGCGATTCA
>NZ_PGLR01000113.1 GCF_002803095.1 Pseudomonas sp. ZH-FAD
TCTCGGCCTTAAGATCCCGGATTTACCTAAGATCTCAGCCTACCACCTTAAACACGGACAACCAACGCCGTGCTGGCCTAGCCTTCTCCGTCCCTCCATCGCAGTAACTAGAAGTACGGGAATATTAACCCGTTTCCCATCGACTACGCATTTCTGCCTCGCCTTAGGGGCCGACTAACCCTGCGTCGATTAACGTTGCGCAGGAAACCTTGGTCTTTCGGCGTGCGAGTTTTTCACTCGCATTGTCGTTACTCATGTCAGCATTCGCACTTCTGATACCTCCAGCAAGCTTCTCAACTCACCTTCACAGGCTTACAGAACGCTCCTCTACCGCTCATCCAAAGGATGAACCCGTAGCTTCGGTGTATGGTTTGAGCCCCGTTACATCTTCCGCGCAGGCCGACTCGACTAGTGAGCTATTACGCTTTCTTTAAAGGATGGCTGCTTCTAAGCCAACCTCCTAGCTGTCTAAGCCTTCCCACATCGTTTCCCACTTAACCATAACTTTGGGACCTTAGCTGACGGTCTGGGTTGTTTCCCTTTTCACGACGGACGTTAGCACCCGCCGTGTGTCTCCCGTGCTGACACTTGCTGGTATTCGGAGTTTGCATCGGTTTGGTAAGTCGGGATGACCCCCTAGCCGAAACAGTGCTCTACCCCCAGCAGTGATACACGAGGCGCTACCTAAATAGCTTTCGAGGAGAACCAGCTATCTCCGAGCTTGATTAGCCTTTCACTCCGATCCACAGGTCATCCGCTAACTTTTCAACGGTAGTCGGTTCGGTCCTCCAGTCAGTGTTACCTAACCTTCAACCTGCCCATGGATAGATCGCCCGGTTTCGGGTCTATACCCAGCGACTAAAGCGCCCTATTAAGACTCGCTTTCGCTACGCCTCCCCTATTCGGTTAAGCTCGCCACTGAATATAAGTCGCTGACCCATTATACAAAAGGTACGCAGTCACCCAACAAAGTAGGCTCCCACTGCTTGTACGCATACGGTTTCAGGTTCTATTTCACTCCCCTCTCCGGGGTTCTTTTCGCCTTTCCCTCACGGTACTGGTTCACTATCGGTCAGTCAGTAGTATTTAGCCTTGGAGGATGGTCCCCCCATGTTCAGACAAGGTTTCTCGTGCCCCGTCCTACTCGATTTCATTGATAAGAGCGTTTCGTGTACGGGGCTATCACCCACTACGGCGGCACTTTCCAGAGCCTTCCACTACACTC
>NZ_PGLR01000114.1 GCF_002803095.1 Pseudomonas sp. ZH-FAD
GAAAAATTCGAACGTAACAAACCGCACGTCAACGTTGGCACCATCGGTCACGTTGACCACGGTAAAACCACTCTGACCGCTGCTCTGACCCGTGTCTGCTCCGAAGTTTTCGGTTCCGCTCGCGTTGACTTCGACAAGATCGACAGCGCGCCGGAAGAGAAGGCTCGTGGTATCACCATCAACACTGCCCACGTAGAGTACGATTCCAACATTCGTCACTACGCGCACGTTGACTGCCCGGGTCACGCCGACTACGTGAAGAACATGATCACCGGTGCTGCCCAGATGGACGGCGCGATCCTGGTCTGCTCGGCTGCCGACGGCCCGATGCCGCAAACTCGTGAGCACATCCTGCTGTCCCGTCAGGTTGGCGTACCGTACATCGTTGTCTTCCTGAACAAGGCTGACATGGTTGACGACGCTGAGCTGTTGGAGCTGGTCGAGATGGAAGTTCGCGACCTGCTGAGCACCTACGATTTCCCGGGTGACGACACTCCGATCATCATCGGCTCCGCGCTGATGGCTCTGAACGGCCAGGACGACAACGAGATGGGCACCACTGCCGTCAAGAAGCTCGTCGAGACTCTGGATACCTATATCCCTGAGCCGGTTCGTGCCATCGACAAGCCGTTCCTGATGCCGATCGAAGACGTATTCTCGATCTCCGGCCGCGGTACTGTAGTGACCGGTCGTGTAGAGCGCGGTATCGTCCGTATCCAGGAAGAAATCGAAATCGTTGGTCTGCGTCCGACCACCAAGACCACCTGCACCGGCGTTGAGATGTTCCGCAAGTTGCTGGACGAAGGTCGTGCTGGTGAGAACTGCGGCGTGCTGCTGCGCGGCACCAAGCGTGATGAGGTCGAGCGTGGTCAGGTTCTGGCCAAGCCGGGCACCATCAAGCCGCACACCAAGTTCGAAGCTGAAGTGTACGTTCTGTCCAAAGAAGAAGGTGGTCGTCACACCCCGTTCTTCAAGGGCTACCGTCCTCAGTTCTACTTCCGTACCACTGACGTGACCGGTTCGTGCGAACTGCCGGAAGGCGTTGAGATGGTAATGCCGGGCGATAACATCAAAATGGTTGTTACCCTGATCAAGCCGATCGCCATGGAAGATGGCCTGCGTTTCGCAATTCGCGAAGGCGGCCGTACCGTTGGTGCTGGCGTGGTTGCCAAGATCGTCGAGTAATC
>NZ_PGLR01000115.1 GCF_002803095.1 Pseudomonas sp. ZH-FAD
AGGGCGGTTGCAGGAGCTGAGTGCAACACGGTTATTGAATTGAAGCTGGAGCATCATGCCGCATAGCCATGGCTTTCTGCATCACTTCACCCATGACGTCGATAGGACACTTGAAGTCGAAGCGCTTACGCGGACGCATGTTCAGTTGCAGAGCGATGGCATCCAGCTCTTCCTGGCTGTGTACCGACAGGTCTGTGCCCTTGGGCAGGTACTGGCGGATCAGGCCATTGATGTTTTCGTTGCTGCCGCGCTGCCAAGGACTGTGCGGGTCGCAGAAGTAGATCGCCACACCAGTTCTCTGGGTGATCTGGGCATGCTGCGCCATTTCCCGTCCCTGGTCGTAGGTCATGCTCTTGCGCATCGCCAGCGGCATGCCATTGAGCGCTGCACTGAAACCCTCCATTGCCGAGGTCGCCGTCGCGTCGTTCATCTTCACCAGCATCAGGTAGCCACTGGTGCGCTCCACCAATGTACCTACGGACGAGGCGTTGGCCTTACCCTTGATCAGGTCGCCTTCCCAATGCCCCGGCATCAGCCGGTCTTCAATTTCCGGCGGACGCACATGGATGCTGACCATCTCAGGGATCTGGCCGCGCCGATCCACGCCGCCAGAGCGCGGTCTGCGCGTCGTCTTGCCTTGGCGTAGGCAGGTGATCAGCTCCTTGCGCAGTTCGCCGACCGGCAGGGCGTAGATCGCGTTATAGATCGTCTCGCGACTGACATAGGCCTCTCTGAGGCTGGGAATGTTCATGCTGCGCAGCTTGCCGGCAATCTGTTCGGGAGACAAACGCTCACGCAGCATATGGGCAACCAATTCGAAGCGCTCGCTACCCGGCAGCAGCTTTCGCCTCGGTCGACAGTGCCGGCGGCGGGCTTGCATCTGTTGCTGAGCGACACGAGCCGAGTAGCCGTCGCAGACATCTCGGTTACGCCGCACCTCTCGACTGATGGTCGAAGGCGATCTATTGATCAGACGGGCAATCCTGCGCAGGCTGAAGCCTTGGGCATAGCCGATTTGGATGGTGGCGCGTTCTTCAACGCTGAGTTCGACATAAGACATAGGGGCAACACCGTACCGGATTGGTCAGGTGTTGCACTCAGTTTTTGCAGCCGCC
>NZ_PGLR01000116.1 GCF_002803095.1 Pseudomonas sp. ZH-FAD
ACCTATCAACGTCGTAGTCTTCGACGGCCCTTCAGGGAGCTCAAGGCTCCAGTGAGATCTCATCTTGAGGCAAGTTTCCCGCTTAGATGCTTTCAGCGGTTATCTTTTCCGAACATAGCTACCCGGCAATGCCACTGGCGTGACAACCGGAACACCAGAGGTTCGTCCAACCCGGTCCTCTCGTACTAAGGTCAGCCCCTCTCAAATCTCAAACGTCCACGGCAGATAGGGACCGAACTGTCTCACGACGTTCTAAACCCAGCTCGCGTACCACTTTAAATGGCGAACAGCCATACCCTTGGGACCGGCTTCAGCCCCAGGATGTGATGAGCCGACATCGAGGTGCCAAACACCGCCGTCGATATGAACTCTTGGGCGGTATCAGCCTGTTATCCCCGGAGTACCTTTTATCCGTTGAGCGATGGCCCTTCCATACAGAACCACCGGATCACTAAGACCTACTTTCGTACCTGCTCGACGTGTCTGTCTCGCAGTCAAGCGCGCTTTTGCCTTTATACTCTACGACCGATTTCCGACCGGTCTGAGCGCACCTTCGTACTCCTCCGTTACTCTTTGGGAGGAGACCGCCCCAGTCAAACTACCCACCATACACTGTCCTCGATCCGGATAACGGACCAGAGTTAGAACCTCAAGGTTGCCAGGGTGGTATTTCAAGGATGGCTCCATGAGAACTGGCGTCCCCACTTCAAAGCCTCCCACCTATCCTACACAAGCAAGCTCAAAGTCCAGTGCAAAGCTATAGTAAAGGTTCACGGGGTCTTTCCGTCTAGCCGCGGATACACTGCATCTTCACAGCGATTTCAATTTCACTGAGTCTCGGGTGGAGACAGCGCCGCCATCGTTACGCCATTCGTGCAGGTCGGAACTTACCCGACAAGGAATTTCGCTACCTTAGGACCGTTATAGTTACGGCCGCCGTTTACCGGGGCTTCGATCAAGAGCTTCGCTTGCGCTAACCCCATCAATTAACCTTCCGGCACCGGGCAGGCGTCACACCCTATACGTCCACTTTCGTGTTTGCAGAGTGCTGTGTTTTTAATAAACAGTCGCAGCGGCCTGGTATCTTCGACCGGCATGGGCTTACG
>NZ_PGLR01000117.1 GCF_002803095.1 Pseudomonas sp. ZH-FAD
CTGCGTCGCTGCGCTCCGACTGCCCGGCCGGATGGCCGTGGAACAGGTGGCCAGATGGCCCTGGAATGCCTGGCCAGATGAGAGCGGACTGGGTGGCCGGATGGCGTGGAATCCGCAGCCTTCTGCACGGTAGCCATCTTCTCGGGCCGTTTCATGCCCCGCCATTTGCGGATTTCCTCACGCGTGCGCCCGCAACTGACGCACAACTCGCTGTTGAGCTGACACAGCGACACGCAGGGATTCTCAATGTCCTTGGCCACGCTTGCCCCTCGCCGCCTGCTCGACCGAAAACGCTACGTGTTCAGCGATGCTGGAAACGCTGATGCCCACCTCTTCGAAAGCGGCCTGCGTCAGCGCCAGCATTCGCGCCTTGTCCAGGCCGGCGAGTGCGCGCGCCCTGCTCGCCTCGCTGTCGAACATCCAGATCACGCGCAGGCTCTGCGGAAAACGCTCGTAGTCCACGTCATGGGTCAGCCACTGGAAGCCGACGATTTCACTTTTTGCCGTTTCACAGGCAAGGGTCAGGGTGCGGATCAGTTCGCGCTCCACAGCTGAGTATTTTCGTTTCGGCGACGGCATAAGGCTCTTCTGGGTCTGAATTCACTGCGCCGCCATGTTACCCGAGGCGCTCAACGGTCAGAGGAAACAGATGGATCGAGGTCGAACAAGGCATCCGCGACGCAGGGCAACGCCGGCAACCCATGCCGGGCGCGGGAGCGATCATGGCGCCCGAGCAAGGCCGCCTGCGGGTTACAATCCACGGCCCACGCATTCTCCAGCGGACCCCATATACCGATGTTCACTCTTGCCCACCTCAGCAGCCCGCCGCCCGAGTCCCTGAAAAGCCAGGTGCAGCAGATGGTGGTGGACTACTTCGCCGATGTCAGCGCAGTACCGCTGCTACTGAGCAATCCGCTGTATCAGCTGTACCAGTACGTGATCGGCTATGAGCTGCGGATTCCACGGTCATCTGGCCACCCATTCCATGAGCATCTGACCACCGATTCCACGCTGATCCGGCCACCCATTCCACGCGCATCCGGCCACTGATTCCACGGCCATCCGGCC
>NZ_PGLR01000118.1 GCF_002803095.1 Pseudomonas sp. ZH-FAD
GGCTCTGTTGCAAAAATCGTGAAGCTTGAGCATGCTTGGCGGAGATTGGACGGACGGAACGATGACGGATTTCAAGTGGCGCCATTTCCAGGGTGATGTGATCCTGTGGGCGGTGCGCTGGTATTGTCGCTATCCGATCAGCTATCGCGACCTTGAGGAAATGCTGGCGGAACGCGGCATTTCGGTCGACCATACGACGATCTATCGCTGGGTCCAGTGCTACGCCCCGGAGATGGAGAAGCGGCTGCGCTGGTTCTGGCGGCGTGGCTTTGATCCGAGCTGGCGCCTGGATGAAACCTACGTCAAGGTGCGGGGCAAGTGGACCTACCTGTACCGGGCAGTCGACAAGCGGGGCGACACGATCGATTTCTACCTGTCGCCGACCCGCAGCGCCAAGGCAGCGAAGCGGTTCCTGGGCAAGGCCCTGCGAGGCCTGAAGCACTGGGAAAAGCCTGCCACGCTCAATACCGACAAAGCGCCGAGCTATGGTGCAGCGATCACCGAATTGAAGCGCGAAGGAAAGCTGGACCGGGAGACGGCCCACCGGCAGGTGAAGTATCTCAATAACGTGATCGAGGCCGATCACGGAAAGCTCAAGATACTGATCAAGCCGGTGCGCGGTTTCAAATCGATCCCCACGGCCTATGCCACGATCAAGGGATTCGAAGTCATGCGAGCCCTGCGCAAAGGACAGGCTCGCCCCTGGTGCCTGCAGCCCGGCATCAGGGGCGAGGTGCGCCTTGTGGAGAGAGCTTTTGGCATTGGGCCCTCGGCGCTGACGGAGGCCATGGGCATGCTCAACCACCATTTCGCAGCAGCCGCCTGATCGGCGCAGAGCGACAGCCTACCTCTGACTGCCGCCAATCTTTGCAACAGAGCCC
>NZ_PGLR01000119.1 GCF_002803095.1 Pseudomonas sp. ZH-FAD
TGGTCTTGAGTCGGTGCTTCATTTTGTCGACCGGACTGGTCGGCTCCGATGACGCTGCCGGCTCTTCGAAACGCTCGCGCCAGTGCCGATGGTGGGCGTCGCGGCCCACGGCAATCAGGGGCTCGATCCTGGCGGCCTCGCAGGCTTCGACATTCTTCTCGCTGAAGTAGCCGCTATCGGCCAGGAATTTCTCCGGCTGGTTCAGCTCCTCGGGAAGCGCTTGAAGCTTGGCCAGCATCGGTACGACCTGTTCCTTGTCGTTGCCCGCCTGGGTCACATGCGGCGCCATGACCAACATGGATTCGCTATCGACCAGCGCTTGGGCGTTGTAGCACTGCTCGAAGCCGCCACCAGCCACCTTCATGATGCGCGACTCTTCGTCGGTCAGGTTGATCTGGTCGTCCGGGCGCGGGCCCACCTGCGGCGGCTTCGGCGGTTTGCCTCCAGGCTTCTTGCCGTTGGCCTTTTCCTTGGCCTCGCGCTTGTCCAGCTTGGCTTGATACTCGGCCTGCTCGCGCTCGAGGCGTTCCTTGGCCCGCGCTTCGATCTTGGTCTTGGCTTCTGCTATGGCGGCCAGGCGGTCTTCGCGCCGCTTGATCTCGTCGGGCAGACTGACCCCGTCGGGGAGGTCGCTCTGATCGGCCGCTTCTGCCAGCTTGAGCATCTCCTGGACCTCGGCCTTTAGCTGGGCCTCGATCTTCTCGGCGTGAGCATAGGACAGGGCGCTGTGCCGCGAGGC
>NZ_PGLR01000011.1 GCF_002803095.1 Pseudomonas sp. ZH-FAD
GCAAGCGCTTCAATTGGAAATGCCCGATTGAGGTCATGACAGAAGTAGTGGCGTTGCAGCATGATGCACCTGCTTCAATCCAGTAACCGTGTTGCACTCAGCTTCTGCAACCGCCGGGAGTATTTGTGTTTGCAAGTGGCTCGCGTCCTGCCTGGCTGATGCTTCTGGCGCTTTTGGGGTTTGCACTTTCCTCATGGACTACCCCTTTTCAGGGGTATGGCTGGCATGATCAACAGCGTGTGGCGCAGTTGCTGCTGCTTCTGCTCGCGTGTGGTTTTGTCCTATTCGCGCGGGCTTTTGTGGTGGGTAGGTTCGTCTGGCCGGTATTGGCGATCCTTGCGTTAGGAGGCGTGTCTACCCTTCATGCGGAATTACCTGTTTGGGCGATGCGCGAATGGGCGCTGCAGGCTGGTCTAGTGATTCTGGCGCTCGTCCTGGCTCAATTGCTCAAGCCTGAGTCTGCGCAATGGGCGGTTGCCTGTATTGCTGTCATTGTGGGTGGCGGACTGGCTCTGCAGTTTTTCGTGGGGTATGCCGCCGCGTTTATCTCGGGCATACGTATGCTCGACGCCTTTACCTTATTCAGCGGTTTTAGCAATCCGCGATTCTTTGGGCAGTTCCAGATTTTCCTGATGCCTTTGCTGGTGGCTCTCGTTCTTCATTGCCAGGTCAAGCATCCGGGGTTGGCTGGTCTGGTGATGGTGGTGTTGGTTGGGCAATGGTGTATCGCCTATGCCCTTGGTGGTCGAGGTTTAATCCTTGGGCTGCTGGTAGCACATGCTTCCCTACTCTTTCTAAGATTCGCGTTCTTTCGTTTTATTAGCGTGCAACTGATCGCTGCCTTGATTGGGTTGTTGTTGTTCTGGTTGCTCTTTTGCCTTGTCCCGATATGGCTGGGGTGGGAGTTGACCTTGCGTGACACCTTGCGACCAGGCCTGTCTGCTCGTGAAGTGTTATGGCTCGAAGCTTTGGAGTTGATAACTCGCCAGCCTTGGTTGGGGGTAGGTCCGATGCACTTCTCCGCTAGCATAAATCCCGTGGCTGCTCATCCTCACCAGATGTTATTGCAGTGGGCTTCCGAATGGGGGATGCCTGCAGCTCTAGGAGTCATGATGCTTGCGGCTTGGGGGATGTTCTCGGCGGCTCGATGGTTGCGTCGTGAGTGCGTTGCAGGGATGGATGCGGCGTTGTGGGTAGGGTTGGTCGGAGGGCTGATCCTGGCGCAGGTCGATGGCGTATTTGTGATGCCCTACACGCAAATTTGGATGACTGTATTCGTTGGCATGGCTCTTGCGCGGTGGTCGTTGTGTCAGCCCTCAAGTGGAATGCAACGGCATCTAATTGTGCTCACTGGCTTATTGGTTGCTGTTGTTTTGGGGTATGTGGTGTTAGCTGAGGCTCCCCATTTGCCCGAAATCCAACGACGATTTATCGAGCTGCACGCTATTGGCAATCGTCCGCGTTTCTGGTCGCAGGGGTGGATTGTTGCTCCGTGAATAGATTGGCTGGGAGTGCGAAATGAAATTTTTTCAAAGAGGATTTACTCTTATAGAGTTGATGATAGTGGTTGCTATCGTTGGCATCCTTATGGCCATTTCTGTACCTCTTTATCAAGATTATGTGAAATCGACTCAGGTCCGTAGAGCTCAGGCTGAGCTGTCCGCTTATAAAGCGAGTGTGGAGGTCGCTATATCAAAAGGTGTTTCTAGTATCGCTAATAGTGACTTGGGATATAACCAGTCCAGCCTTCTTCAGCCGGTTGTTTCTGAAATCGTCACCTATTCACCTACTGGCGAGTTAGTGATGAGTGTCACCATGGGGGGGAATGCATCCGCTTCTCTGGTAGGTGTTGTCATTTCGTTGGAACGGGCAGCTGATGGTGTATGGACTTGTACTGTGGATGGCTCGGCTGCCAGCGGGTGGCGCAATGCATACTTGCCTCTGGGGTGTAACTGACTTTCATTCTTGGTTTTTAAGAGGGAGAAGAAGGTGGCATGAGTATTTGCGACTGTTTTGTCCAGTGAGACCGTTCAGTGCGCATTTGATTTTGTGGTTTTACAACGCCAACCGCATCGACAAGTCCACCGCCTTTACATCCTTGGTCAGCGTCCCCAGCGAAATGTAATCCACGCCAGTCTCGGCGACCGTACGCAAGGTGCTGTCATTGATGCCGCCCGAGGCTTCGAGCTTGGCGCGGCCGGCGGTGAGTCTTACGGCTTCGCGCATATCTTCCAATGACAATTCGTCGAGCATGACGATATCGGCGCCGGCTTCCAGCGCTTCGCGCAGTTCTTCCAGGCTTTCCACTTCCACTTCCACCGGCTTGCCCGGGGCGATCTGGTGGGCGGCGTTGATGGCCTGGGCGATGCCGCCGCAGGCAGCGATGTGGTTTTCCTTTATAAGGAAGGCGTCGTACAAACCGATACGGTGGTTGTGGCAGCCGCCGCAGGTTACGGCGTACTTCTGGGCCAGGCGCAGGCCCGGTAGGGTCTTGCGGGTGTCCAGCAGTTTTACCTGGGTGCCTTCAACCAGGTCGGCATAGTGGCGGCAGCGGGTGGCGACTGCAGACAGGGTCTGCAGGAAGTTCAGGGCGCTGCGCTCGCCGCTGAGCAGGGCGCGGGCAGGGCCTTCGAGGCGGAACAGGGTTTGGTCGGCGCTGACCTTGTCGCCATCCTGCACCTGCCAGTGCACTGCGACGCGCGGGTCTAGCTGACGAAATACCGCATCGACCCAGGCGGTGCCGCAAATCACAGCCTCTTCACGTGTGATTACGCGGGCGCTGGCCAGGCGCTCGGCCGGTATCAGCTGGGCCGTGATGTCGCCGCTGCCAATGTCTTCGGCCAGGGCGCGGCGGACGTTGGCTTCGATTTCGCTGCTGAGGTCGGCGAGGGTCAGGTTGGGCATGATCGGCTCCGGTGTAGACGAGCGGCGATTATAGAGGCAGGCAGGGGCAGGGCAATGGGCTGGAGTGTGCTCGCAGCCATCGAAGGGCAAAGGATTTCGCTGCGGCGTGCGGCATCAGAAAAGGCTTGTGCGGCCCGACCAGCGGGGCAGCGTCACAGGGCTGTCAGCGTTAGGCTGTAGAGATACGGCTGTCGTGTATTGGCTACCGTCTGGAGGTGGTGTGTGGCTATCTGTGATCTGGGTCATGTCTGTGGGAAAAATTGGCTTGGTATGGCGCGCAGCCTCCCTATAATGGCTTTACTTTTTTCATTATTGACGCCAGGCCTTTGACGTTACGGACGACGCTCGGTTGACGCTGTGCAGACCAGGAAGCTCGAGTTCGGGCAGTCTGCGGGAGACTAGAATGAAGACCGACGCGAATGTGGTGCACCTGAACAAGGCCACCGCAGAGCAATCGCCAACTTCGCCGGTAGGAAGACTGCCCGTGGCGCTGATTCAGGTGCGTGACAAAGCGGCGCAACAGCTCAAGCAGAACCTGCAGAGCCTGTTCGACAATGCTGACGATACCCTCTTCGAGATGGCAGATCGGGCGACCAGCAATGCCGAGCAGAATGCTTTCTTCGAAGCCATGCGTGACCTGCGGCTGAAGCGCAAGAACATCGAGCGCGGCTTTCTGCAGAAGGTGTTCGAGTCCTTCGCCAATCTCAATCAGTACGAAATCGGCAAACCACAGCCAGCGCTGGATGCCGTGTCGTTCGACAGCCTGAGCCTGGTACAGAACGACGAGTTGGAAGAAACCGTGGCGCTGGACGCCATGGTGGCCAAGGTGATGAGCCGAGACGCTGTTGCGTTGGGCCATCTCACCACGCGCCTCAATGCGGTGATCAGCAAGAAGCTGGACGACAAGAGCAACCCGCTCGGCCCGACCCTGCTCAGCGAATACTTCCTCGACGCCTGCAGTAGCCTGGGTGTGGAGATCAAGGTCAAGCTGATCATCCTCAAGCTGTTCGAAAAGTACGTGCTCGGCAGCTGCGACATGCTTTACGCCGAGGCCAATCAGGCGCTGGTCAGCGCGGGCGTGTTGCCTGAGCTGAAGTCCGCTCCGCCGCGCCGTCAGCAGCGCCCGGCAGCTTCCACTTATGTTCAGTCGTCCGGCGAGGAAGGCATTCCCTTGCTCGAAGGCGCCGATCAGGGTGTGCAGGAAGTGTTCGGTGCGTTGCAGGATCTGCTCTCGCAAGTGCGCGGCACGGCGATGCCACGCCGGGCTCAGACAGCCGATGCAATGCCGATCACCAGCAGCGACCTGATGCGCCTGCTATCGCACATGCAGCAGCGTGCCCCGGCGCAGGTCACCGTGGAAGATTTCGATCTTCGCGACCAGCTCGAACGATTGCTTGAGCGCGCCAGCGCCAAGAGTGGCAAGGCGCGGGTGGTTGGCGAGGTCGATGAAGATGTGATCAATCTGGTGTCGATGCTGTTCGAGTTCATTCTCGATGACCGCACCCTGCCGGATTCGCTCAAGGCACTGATCGGTCGTCTGCAGATTCCGATGCTCAAGGTTGCGGTGCTGGACAAGACCTTCTTCAGCCGTGGCAGCCATCCGGCCCGCCGCTTGCTCAACGAAATCGCCTCTGCTGCGCTGGGTTGGGTCGATCAGGACGATGCGAAGCGTGACAGCCTCTATCAGAAGATCGAACAGGTGGTGCAGCGTCTGCTGAACGACTTCGTCGATGATCCGGCGATCTTCTCCGAACTGTTGGCCGAGTTCATGGCGTTCACTGGCGATGAGCGTCGTCGCAGTGAGTTGCTCGAACAGCGTACCCGCGACGCCGAGGAAGGCAGCGCCAAGGCTGAATTGGCCCGCCGCCAGGTCGAACATGCACTGAACGAGCGGCTGCTGGGCAAGACCCTGCCGGAAGTGGTGGTGCGCCTGCTGCAGGAAGCCTGGAGCAAGGTGCTGATGCTCACCTGCCTCAAGCATGGCGTGGAGTCGGAGGAGTGGCAGGCTGCGCTGCAGACCATGGACGACCTGGTCTGGAGTGTCGCCCCGCACGAGGATCCCGAGGCGCGTCTGCGTTTGCTGGAGCTGGTGCCTGGTTTGCTCAAGGCGCTGCGCGAAGGCATGGCCAGTGCGGCGTTCGATCCGTTCTCTACCAGCGAATTCTTCAGCCAATTGGAAGTGCTGCATGTGCAGGCCTTCCAACGCTTCAAGCGCGCGGCCCCGGAAGCTGAGACGGCCGTTGCCGAGGATGCTGCGCACACCGATCCGAGCGAAGCCGGCATCGAGCTGCCACTGCTGGAGCTGCCGGCAGCTGAAGAGATCGAGGACGCTCCGGCGATGGTTGAGGTGGTCGAAGAGATCATTCTGCTCGCGCCGGGCCAGACCCGTCCGCAGGAGCCGGACGTGGTGCTTCCGGACGACGACGAGGCGCTGCTGCAGGTAGACAGCCTACGTGTGGGTAGCTGGGTGGAAATCCAGGAAGATGAAGAGCACAAGCTGCGTTGCAAGCTGGCGGCCATCATCAAGCCCACTGGCAAGTACGTGTTCGTCAATCGCACCGGCATGAAGGTGCTGGAGAAAACGCGCAACGCGCTGGCGGTGGAGTTTCGCCGCAACGCTGTGCGCCTGCTTGACGATGCGCTGCTGTTCGACCGCGCCCTGGAGTCGGTCATCGGCAACTTGCGCAAGCTCAAGCACAGCTGATCGTTGCCGGGAGCGTTTCGCGCCTGGCAACGGCCTGGTTCGTAGGCGCCTCGCCCCGGGGCGAAGCTTTTAAATCCAGCGGCGTGCTCGATATCGATTCGCCATGAGGCGCGGCTATGTCGTGATCCTCGATTTTCCCGCCTTTGCACATCCTGTTGCGGCCTCGCGCTTGGCCGCAGTAGCCACCTGCTCTAGAGTGGTGGCACGTTCAGGAGTGCCACATGCAGCTCGACCCTTCCACTGGCTGGTTTCAGGGCATCCCTCACTGCCCATCGCCGAATTTCAACGCTCGCCCCGGTGGCGAAATCTCCCTGCTGGTGGTGCACAACATCAGCCTGCCGCCTGGGCAGTTCGGCACCGGCAAGGTGCAGGCGTTCTTTCAGAACCGCTTGCCCGTGCACGAGCATCCTTTCTTCGCCGAGATCGCGTCCCTGCAGGTTTCCGCGCATTTCTTCATCGAGCGTGATGGCGGGCTAACGCAGTTCGTCTCCTGCCTGGATCGTGCCTGGCACGCCGGGGTTTCCTGCTTCGAGGGGCGCGATAACTGCAATGATTTTTCGCTAGGAGTGGAGCTGGAAGGGACGGATGATCTGCCCTACACCGACGCTCAGTACGCCAGGTTGGTGTCGCTGACGCGACAGTTGCTGGACGCCTACCCGGCGCTGTCGACGCAGCGTATCCGTGGCCACAGCGATATCGCGCCTGGGCGCAAGACCGACCCGGGGGCAGCGTTCGACTGGTCGCGTCTGCACGCCGAATTGAAGGAGAGGTAGCAATGAGTTTTCTGGTGATTCTGCTGGTGCTGTGGGTCGAGAAGTTTTCTGCCTGGCGTCTGCGCATCCAGCAGGACGGCCCCTGGTTGGCGCAACTGCAGCGCCTGCAACAAGGCGGCTTGCAGCAGGCCCCGTGGCTGTGTCTGGCCATTCTGGTGCTGTTGCCGGTGTTGGCACTGGGGCTGCTGTTGCTGATCCTCAAACCGCTGGCATATGGCTGGCTGGCATTTCCGGTGCATTTGCTGGTGCTGATCTACAGCCTGGGGCGTGGTGATCTGCTTGCGGCGTTGGGGCCGTTTCGCGACGCCTGGCGGCGCGGTGACGGTCAGGCGGCTTACCACGTGGCTGAACGTGATCTGGCACTGCAGCCGGAAGAGGGGACCGAACTGCTGCAGCAGGTTCAGGGGCATCTGTTGTGGCAGGCCTATCAAAGCTTTTTCGCCGTTATCTTCTGGTATCTGCTGCTCGGCCCCATGGCGGCGCTCGCTTATCGCCTGTTGGCCTTGAGCGCCGAGCATGCGCAGCAAGCCGCTCTGCGTGAGCGCGCCGTGCAACTGCGCCACGCCTTCGATTGGCTGCCGGCGCGGGTACTGGCTTCCAGCTTCGCGCTGGTCGGTAATTTCGTCGCCGTCAGTCGCGCCTTGCTGCATGAGCTGCTGAGCTGGGACATTTCTGCCGCGCAACTGGTGATCAAGGCCGGGCGGGCGGCCGGTGAGATGCCGCCGCCGGTGATGGGCGAGGAGGGCGTCAATACCCTGGATCAGCTGTGGCAACTGCTGATTCGTGCTGCGGTGGTCTGGTACGCCGGTTACGCGGTCTGGGTGTTATTCATCTAGAAGTTGCCTCAGTTTTCCCCTGTTTCGTCGTGCTGGCTTTATGGGAGCCGCGCCCCGTGGCGAATGGCGGAGTAAGAGCAAAACAGCATTCGTCCCGAGTCGGGGCTCCTACACTGCCTTAGCTGGATTCGCTGGGCGCGCGTTTAACCTTAAGTTACAGAGACGCGTGTCGATAAGGGGTATAAGGAGGCAGTAGCCGACCCTGTTTGGTGATTTTCGTCACATTTATCTACCTGTATTCGCCACGTAGATTCACGCGCCACAGGTCGGGCTGCGCAGGACGCCGTTGTCAGCCCGTGAGAGGTTCTGCGGCCGTTCGAGCTATACCAATAACAATAATGGCAACTGGAGACGTCTAGTGAAGACCGTGTTGTATCCGGCCATCGCGCTGATGAATCGCCTCAGCTTCGGCATGAAGTTCAGCCTGATCAGCGTTTTATTCTTCCTGCCCATGCTCGTCACCAACTTCTATCTGGTGCGCGACTCCTATCGTCAGTTCGTCGGCACCCAGACAGCCCTGGAAAGCCTCGAACTACTCGGCAGCAGCCTGCAGCTGCGCCGTGATCTTGAAAGCCTCAACGATCTGGTGCAGATCAACTCGATGATCGGTCAGTCCGGTCAGGCGGGGGATCTGGAAGGGCGTATAGATCAACTGCAGCAGTCGCTCAATGCCGGCCTGCAAGGGCTGCAGCCGGTGACCGGCGATGCCGAGCAGGCAGCGGAGTTCGTTGCCAAGCGCGACGAATTGCTGGCCGAGCTGAAAAGTGCAGAGGCCGAGACCTCGTTGCAGAGCAAGACCGTCATCGTCGAAAAGCTGTTGGGCTCCTCCCAGGTCTTCATCAAGCTGGTGGCCAGCCAGGCGGGGTTGAGCCAGGACCCGCAACGCCAGGTGCGGCAGATCACCGAGCTGATCACCAACGTCACCCCGCAGATCACCGATGTGCTCAGCCAGGGCCGTGCCATCGGCGCCTATTCCCTGGGGCAGGGTTTTCTCAATTCCGCTGCCAGTACCAAGTTCGACGACCTGCTGCTGCAGTTGGAGAAGTTGCACGCCGAGTACGGCTTGAATCTGCAGGAGGCACTGGCCGGTAACGTCGCTGCGCAGAATGGGCTGGGCAGCCTGGCCGAAGCCAGTCGCCAGAGTCTGAAGGATAGCGGCGTACTGTTCGAAGATCAGGTGATCATCGCCGACAGCCTGGATACGCCCTGGGCGCAGTTCTACGATCAGGTCAGCCAGGAAATGGCCAAGACCTACGCCTTCAACGACGGCCTGCTGGCGTTCCTCGATAGCCAGTTGAGTGAGCGGCTGACCGAGAACCGTGCGCAGATGGTGTTGCTGGTGGTCGCGTTGGTGGTGGTGTTCCTGCTGATCGTCTACCTCTACAGCGGCTTCTACGTTTCCACCCGCTCTACCCTGAAAAATCTGGGTCAGGTGATGGACAGGGTTGCTGCAGGCGATATGACGGCTAACTTCCAGGCACAGAGCCGAGACGAGCTGGGCGAGCTGGGGCAGGTGTTCAACCAGACTGTGGTGCGTATCCATGACCTGATCGAGCGCGTCGGGCATACGGTGGGCGAGGTCGGTGGCCAGGCGGATCGTGTCGAGCTGGTTTCAGGCGAGAGCAACCAGGCGGTGGCCGGTCAGCGTGCACAGATCGAGCAGGTGGCCACGGCGATGAACCAGATGTCCGCCACTGCCCAGGAGGTGGCGCGCAGCGCCGCCGCTGCGGTGGGTAGTGCGCAGAGCGTGAATCAGGAAACGGTCAGTGGCCGCGCATTGGTCGAGCAGCAGGTCGGTGCGATCCAGCGTCTTGCCGGTGAAATCGACCAGTCAGTGGCGGTGATCAACCAACTGGCCAGCGACAGTGCGGCGATCAGCCAGGTACTCGATGTGATCAAGGGCATCGCCGAGCAGACCAACCTGCTGGCGCTCAATGCTGCCATCGAGGCGGCGCGGGCTGGTGAACAGGGTCGCGGTTTCGCCGTGGTGGCTGACGAGGTGCGCAACCTGGCCAAGCGCACCCAGCAGTCCACCGAGGAAATCGAGGCGATGATCGCCAAGCTGCAGGGTGGCGTCGGTGCCGCGGTGAAGGCGATGAACGCCAGCCACCAGATGGCGGATGGCACGGTCAGCCAGTCGGCCAAGGTGCAGCAGGCCCTGGAGAACATCCTCGGCGCAGTGGGCATGATCGTCGATCAGAACCAGCAGATCGCCGCGGCGGCCGAGCAGCAGACGGCGGTGGCGCACGATATCGACCAGAACATCGTCGAGATCAACCATGCGGGTGAGCGCACCGCTGCCGGTGCCAGCCAGACCGAGCAGGCCAGCCGCGAGTTGAGCGAGCTGGTTACGCGTCTCAAGCAGTTGATCGGCGCGTTTCGGGTCTGATCGCTGCGTGGGAGGCGCTTCAGTGGCGATGCTTTTGTAGTCGTCGCGGCTGAAGCCCCTCCCACGGCATTCCCGCGGTCGTCGCACTGACCCTGTAGGAGCGGCGCCTCGCCGCGAATCTGGGCGGCTCGATCTGAAAACATTCGCCCCGAGGCGGGGCTCCTACGAAAGGCCGTACAGGGCGATTTACCTGGCCATCTGGGCGGTCTATGCCCAGCCGAACAACTCATCCGCATTACGGCTGCTGGTCGTAGCCAGCTCTTCGGCCGTAACGCCACGTAGCGCTGCCAGCTCGGCACAGATTTCCGTCAGGTACTCCGGGCTGTTGCGCTGGTTGGGGTGCATGGCCGGGGCCATGTCCGGCGAGTCGGTTTCCAGCACGATGGTCTCCAACGGCAGCTGCGCCACCACCTTGCGCAGGCGATTGGCCTGCGGCCAGGTGGCGGCGCCGCCGAGACCGAGGCGAAAACCCAGCTTGATGTACTCGCGCGCTTCCTCGTAGCTACCGGCGAAGGCGTGGATGATGCCGCCGCGTGCCAGGCGAAAACGCTTGAGTGTGGCGATGGTCGCGGCATGGGCACGGCGCACGTGCAGCAGCACCGGCAGTTCGAACTCGACGGCCAGTTGCAGCTGCGCTTCGAACAGCGCTTGCTGGCGCTGGCGATCCAGGTGTTCCAGGTAATAATCCAGACCGAACTCACCGACGGCGCACAGCTTGTGGTGCCCGGCCAGTTTGCCCAGCCAATCGCGCAGATCAAGGAGATGCTGTGGGTGGTGATCGTCCAGATAGACCGGATGCAGGCCGAAGGCTGCGTACAGACCCTCATTCTCTTCGACCAGCTGCCACAGTCGCTGCCAGTTGGCCTGATAGACGCCAAGCACGACCATGCGCTGCACGCCCAGCGCGTGGCTGCGCGCGAGTACTTCGTCGCGATCGGCGTCGAAGTCGGGGAAGTCCAGGTGCGTATGGGTGTCGATCAGGCGCATCGGTCTGCTCACCAGCGGGGGTTCAGAATCGGCTATTTTCCCCTTTCACGCCAGGGCAAGGGAGCGTTGGCGAATCTTTTCAGTCGTATGGACATGGACGCGTTTCACTCGGGCAGTGAAATAAGGAGGTCGCTGGGTGCGCCATTTACGCAAGTTTGTAGGCGCATTGTTCGCCGTTTTCCTGTTGTTGCTGGCGGCGTTGATGCTGTTTCTGGTGCTGTTCGATTGGAATCGGGCGCGGCCGCTGATCAATGAACAGGTTTCTGCGGCCCTGAATCGGCCGTTTGCCATCGAGGGCGATCTGCGCGTGGTCTGGCAGCGTGAAGCCGGTCAGCAGGGTTTGAGCGCCTGGCTACCCTGGCCCCATTTTGCTGCCGAGCAGTTGCGCCTGGGCAACCCGGACTGGGCGCAGGGCGATACCTTCGTCAGTCTCGACAGCGTGCGTTTGCGCCTGTCGCCCCTGCCGCTGCTGTGGAAGACGGTGAGCATCCCCAGTATCGAACTCGGTGCGCCGGTTGCCGATCTGCAGCGCCTGGCCGATGGCCGGGCGAACTGGGTGTTCGATCTGGGCAAGGAGGAGGCGGACGACAGCAAGCAGCCCAGCCCCTGGACGTTGGATATCGGCACCATCGGCTTCGACAAGGGGCAGGTGAAGGTCGACGACAAGGTCAGCAACACCCGCCTGGAGGCAATCATCCAGCCGCTGGGCGAGCCGATCCCATTTGCCGATATCGTCGGCAAGAGCGCGGCCGAGCGCCTGACCGAGAGCAATGTCAGCGCCCAGGATTACGCTTTCGCCTGGCAGACCAAGGGCAGCTTCCGTGGCCAGCCGTTGACCGGCAATGGCAAGGTCGGTGGCCTGCTGGCGCTGCATGACGCGTCGCAGCCGTTCCCGTTGCAGGCCGATCTGCGCATTGGCGCGACCCGCATCGTGCTGGCTGGCAGCCTGACCGATCCGCAGAATCTGGGCGCTCTGGATCTGCGCTTGCGTCTGTCCGGCGCCAGCCTCGGTCAGCTGTATCCGCTGACCGGCGTGACCTTGCCTGACACCCCGCCATACAGCACCGACGGTCGCTTGCAGGCCAGCCTGCAGGATGCCGACGGGGCGATCTTTCGCTACCTCGGTTTCAATGGCCAGATCGGTGACAGCGATATCCATGGCGACCTGACGTTCGTGGCCCGCGAGCCACGGCCGAAACTGTCCGGCCAGCTGACCTCCAACCAACTGCTGTTCAGTGACCTGGCGCCGCTGATCGGCGCCGACTCCAGCGCGGACAAGCGCGAGCGTGGCGAACGGGACGTGCAGCCGGCGAACAAGGCGCTACCCGTTTCCGAGTTTCGCACCGACCGCTGGCGCGCGATGGACGCCGATGTGCGTTTCGTCGGCAAGCGCATCGTGCACAGTGAGCAGTTACCGATCACCGATCTCGATACCCATGTGGTACTCAATGACGGCATGCTGAGTTTGGAGCCACTGCGTTTCGGCATGGCCGGCGGTGTGCTCGATTCGCAGATCCGTCTCAATGGTGCGACCACCCCGTTGCAGGGGCAGATGCGTCTGCGCGCGCGTGACCTCAAGCTCAAGCAGCTGTTTCCCACCTTCGCGCCGATGCAGACCAGCCTCGGTGAGCTCAACGGCGATGCACGCATCAGCGGCCGTGGCAACTCGGTGGCCGCTTTGCTCGGCAGCGCCGATGGCGAGTTGAAGATGCTGATCAACGATGGCGCGGTGAGTCGCGGGCTGATGGAAATCGCCGGGCTGAACGTCGGCAACTACCTGGTTGGCAGGCTGTTCGGCGACGAGGATGTGAAGATCCACTGCGCGGCAGCGGATCTCGGCATCAAGCAGGGGCTGATGAGCACGCGGCTGTTCGTCATCGACACCGACAATGCGGTGATCAAGGTCGACGGCACTGCCAACTTCGCCAACGAGCGGCTGAACTTCACCATCACGCCCGCGACCAAGGGCTTTCGTATCTTTTCCCTGCGCTCGCCGCTGTATGTGCGCGGCACGTTCAAGGAGCCGTCACCAGGCGTCCAGGCCACGCCGCTGGCGCTGCGTGGTGTTGGCCTGGTAGCGCTGGGCGTTGCGGTGGCTCCGGCGGCTGGGCTGCTGGCGCTGGTGGCACCCAGCGCTGGCGACGAGCCGAGCCAGTGCGCGCCGCTGCTGCAGAAAAATCAGGGCGGTTAGCAGGAGGCATCAGAACTAGATGTAGGGTTCGCTGCGCGCACCGATATCCTTTCCAGCAGTTGGTGCGCATGGCGCACCTTACCTCTTGGCTCGGTCCTTGAAGCTGCGGCCGATGGCCTCGATGCCGGGCTGATAGTCGTTGTGTTCCACCGCCCGCAGTGTCCAGGCCAGCACGCGCTCGGCGATGCGTTCGTGCTGCTGGCTCATGGCATTGACTCGCAGGGGCAGAAAATCCAGCAACTGGGTATCGCCGAAGGTGGCCAGGCGCACTGAAGGCCATTGCTCGTTGCCCTGTTCGCGTAGCGCATCGAACACCCCTTCGAGCAGCACGTAGGCGGTGGTCAGCAGTGCATCCGGCGAGCCGACTTCCTCCAGCAGCGTTTGCATCTGTCGGTAGCCGCAGGCGCGGCTGAACAACTCGCCGTGGTAGACGCTGACGCGCCCGTCGAAACCTTCCAGTGCCGAACGGAAGCCGCGTTCGCGCGCCTGGCTGATGACCAGCTCCGCACGGGCGCCGAGCAGGGCGACATGCCGGGGTTTGGGTGTCAGCAGGCTTTCGGTGAGGGTGCGCCCGGCCTGTTCGTCATCGCTGACCACCGAGCGGATGTGGGTGGGCGACAGCGCGCGATCCACGGCCACCACCGGCAGGCCGGCGGCGACGATGGCCGGATACAGCGGATCGTCCGCAGGCAGGCAGCTGGCGACGATCAGCGCCTCGCAGCGGCGTGAGCGGAACAGCTCCAGCAACTGCCGCTCGCTACTCGGGTCATCGTCGGAACTGGCGATCAGCAACTGATAGCCGGCGGCGCGCGCCTTCTGTTCGAGCAGCTTGGCCAGGCGCGCATAACTGGGGTTTTCCAGGTCCGGCAGGATGAAACCCAGGCAGCGGCTTTGCCCGCGGCGCAGGCTGGCGGCTTGCTGGTCCGGGAGATAGCCATGCTCCTCGACCACGGTCAGCACCCTGGCCACGGTCGCAGGACTGATGCGCCGACGTTCGGCCTGACCGTTGATCACGTAGCTGGCGGTGGTCACCGAGACCTGTGCCAGGCGGGCGATGTCGCTGAGTTTCACGGGCGCAGCACCATGCAGGGAAAGGATTTCGAGCGTGAGAACGCGGCGAGTCTACACCGACTCGACGACGACTGGGCTTCAAGGATTACCCATTATCGGATAAGGTGCCAGCGTTTGATGAAACGTTTCAGCAATGCGATTCATCAGCTAGTCTTGAGGGTGTTTGGGGGCATAAGTGAGCGCCGAACCCATGAACACCCTTCTCAATCAGAACAAGAATCCAAGCCGGAGGCACCCATGCTCGAACTCGATGCCAGCCAAATCCAGATGGGCCGGGCGGCGGCGAACAAGGGCGAAGCCCTGGCCATGCTCGGCGATGCGCTGGCCAGTGCCGGCCTGACCACTGCGGCTTACCTCGAAGGCCTGCAGGCGCGCGAGGCGCAGGGGTCGACCTTTCTCGGCCAGGGCATCGCTATCCCCCATGGCACGCCGCAGACCCGCGATCAGGTGCTGCGCACCGGCGTCAGCCTGATCCAGTTCCCCGCGGGCGTGGACTGGGGCAACGGCCAGCAGGTCTACCTGGCCATTGCCATTGCCGCCCAATCCGACGAGCACCTGCACCTGCTGCAACTGCTGACCCGTGCCCTCGGCGAGGGCGATCTGAGCCAGGCGCTGCGTGAAGCCCGCGAGCCGGCGCAGATACTCGAACTGCTGCAGGGCGCACCGCAGGCGCTGGCGCTGGACGGTCAACTGGTGGCGCTGGCGCAGCCGGCGGAAGACTTCGATGAATTGCTCTGGCAGGGCGCGCGCCTGTTGCGTCAGGCCGGCTGTGCCCGCAGTGGCTTCGCCCTCGGGCTGGCGCGGGGCGAGCCGCTGCCGCTGGGCGATGGCCTGTGGTGGCTGCACAGCGAGGCCAGCGTCGAGCGGCCCGGCCTGGCTTTCGTCACCCCGGCGCAGCCGCTGAGTTTTCGCGGTGAGGCGTTGCGCGGTCTGTTCTGCCTGGCCAGCCAGGGCGAGGCGCACCGTCAGGCGCTGGAGCGCCTGTGCGATGTGCTGATCGGTGGTCGGGCTGCTGCGTTCAGTGAGGCCAGCGACAGCCGCCAGGTGATCGAGGCGCTGGGCGGTGAAGTGCCGCCGGACTGGCCCAGCCTCAGCGTGCCGCTGCTCAATGCCCATGGTCTGCACGCACGTCCGGCCAAGGCGCTGAGCGAACTGGCGCAGGGCTTCGCTGGGGATATCCGCGTGCGCCTGCTCGGCGATACGGGCGCCGGGGTTTCGGCCAAGAGCCTCAGCCGCCTGCTGGCGCTGGGTGCGCGACGCGGGCAGATGCTCGAATTCAGTGCCGAGCCGGCGATTGCCGACAGGGCGCTGCCGGCCATTCGCGCCGCGCTGGAAAGTGGCCTGGGCGAAACGGTCGAGCCGCTGAATGAAGCGCTGCCCGAGGTCGCGGCGCAGCTGGAACCTGTCGAAGCAGTTGCTCCTGCTGCCGGTAGCCGTCTTCAGGCGGTCGGTGCTTCGCCCGGCATCGCCATCGGCCCGGCGCTGGTGCGCACGCCGCCGGCGTTTGATTTCTCTGAGCAAGGCCTGGGTGTCGAGCAGGAACGCGCGCGTCTGGATGCAGCCTTGGCCGCTGTCGCCGCGCAGATCCAGCGTTTGGTCGATGGCGCCGGTGTGGCGAGCATTCGGGAAATCTTCAGTGCCCACCTGGCCATGCTCGCCGATCCGGCGTTGCGCGAAGACGTCGACGCCCGCCTGGCCAAGGGCGTGAGCGCCGAAGCGGCCTGGCAGGTCGAGGTCGAGGCCGCAGCCAAGCGTCAGGAAGCGCTGCATGACCCATTGCTGGCCGAGCGCGCAGCGGACCTGCGTGATATTGGCAACCGTGTGCTGGCGCATCTGTGTGGCGTGGAGCTGCCCAGCGAGCCGAACGAGCCGTACATCCTGGTGATGGCTGAAGTCGTGCCGTCGGACGTCGCTGGCCTCGACCGGCAGCGCGTGGCCGGCATTCTGACTGCGCAGGGTGGCGCCACCGCGCACAGCGCGATCATCGCCCGGGCCTTGGGGATTCCCGCCGTGGTCGGTGCCGGCGATGGCGTGCTGGCGTTGGCGCAAGGTACGCCACTGCTGCTCGATGGCGACAGCGGCCTGCTGCGCATCGCCCCGGATACAGCTGAGCGCGACCAGGCGCTGCATGATCGTGAGACGGCGCAGCAGCGGCGCGAGCAGGCGCATGCCGCGCGCTTCAACGATGCGCAGACGCGCGATGGCGTGCGTGTGGAAGTGGCGGCCAATATCGGTGCCAGCGGCGAAACCGCCGACGCGGTGGAGCTGGGCGCGGAAGCGGTGGGCCTGCTGCGCACCGAGCTGGTGTTCATGGAGCATGCCCAGGCCCCGGATCACGCCGCGCAGGAGCGCGAGTATCGACGTGTGCTCGATGCGCTGGCCGGACGCCCGCTGGTGGTGCGCACGCTGGATGTTGGCGGCGACAAACCCCTGCCGTACTGGCCGATGCCGGCTGAGGAGAACCCTTTCCTTGGTGTGCGTGGCATTCGCCTGAGCCTGCAGCGTCCGGAGATTCTGGAAACTCAGCTGCGCGCCTTGCTCGCCTCGGCCGATGGCCGGCCGCTGCGCATCATGTTCCCCATGGTCGGTTCGGTGGAGGAGTGGCGTGCGGCGCGTGACATGGTGCAGCGGCTGCGCGAAGAGATCGAGGTACGCGACCTGCAGATCGGCATCATGATCGAAGTGCCCTCGGCAGCGTTGTTGGCGCCGGTGCTGGCGCGTGAGGTGGACTTCTTCAGCATCGGCACCAATGACCTGACCCAATACTGCCTGGCCATCGACCGCGGCCATCCGCAGCTGTCGGCACAGGCCGATGGCCTGCATCCGGCCGTACTGCGCTTGATCGAGATGACCGTGACCGCTGCCCATGCCCAAGGCAAGTGGGTCGGTGTCTGCGGCGAGCTGGCCAGCGACCGTCTGGCCGTGCCGCTGTTGGTCGGCCTGGGCGTCGACGAGTTGAGCGTCACACCGCGCTCTATTGCCCTGGTCAAGGCGCGCGTGCGTGAGCTGGACAGCCGCCAGGCGCGAACCCTGGCTGACCGTGCCCTGACCCTGGACAGTGCCAGCGCCGTGCGCGCGCTGGTGGCGGAGATGCACTGATGGCCAGAATCCTGACCCTGACCCTGAACCCAGCGCTGGACCTGACCTTGCGTCTCGACCGCCTGCAGCCAGGCGCGATCAACCGCTGCCATGAGCTGCGCAGCCACGCGGCCGGCAAGGGCCTGAACGTCGCCCAGGTGCTGGCCGACCTTGGCCACAGCCTGAGCGTCGGCGGCTTTCTCGGCCGCGCCAATGCCGCACCGTTCGACAGCCTGATGCACAAGCGCGGTTTTCACGACCTGTTCGTCCGCGTGCCGGGCGAGACGCGCAGCAATATCAAGCTGGCCGAAAGCGATGGGCGCATCACCGACCTCAACGGCCCTGGCCCGCAGGTCGAGGCCGAGCACCTGCAACGTCTGCAGGACGAACTGCAGCCGCTGCTCGCCGGGCATGACGCCGTGGTGGTGGCTGGGAGCCTGCCGCGTGGTGTCACCGCGCAATGGTTCGCCGGCCTGCTGCGGCGGATCAAGGCCAGTGGCGTGCCGCTGGCGGTGGACACCAGCGGTGCAGCCCTGCAGGCGGCCCTGGGCGTCACGCCCTGGCTGATCAAACCCAACGAGGAAGAACTGGCCGAGGTCTGCGGCAGCGATCTGTCCGCCGCCGTGCAGGGCCTGCGTGCGCAGGGTATCGAGCACGTGCTGCTGTCGCGTGGTGCTGACGGTGTCGACTGGTATGGACCGGATATTGCCCTGCGTGCCACGCCGCCGCGTGTCGAGGTCGCCAGCACGGTCGGTGCCGGTGACTCGCTGCTGGCCGCCAGCCTGCACGGCCTGCTCGAAGGCTGGCCGGCCGAGCGTACCTTGCGCCTGGCCACGGCGGTGGCGGCACAGGCGGTCACCCAGATCGGCTTAGGCATCCATGATCGCGAGCAGCTGGCCCGTCTCGAGGCGGCCGTACAACTGCACCCCATAGAAGAATAAGAGGCACTGACATGAACCTGCTGATCGTCACCGCCTGCCCCAATGGTCAGGTCACCAGCGTGCTCTGCTCGCGTCTGTTGCAGGCGGCAGCCGAGCGCCTGGGCTGGCAAACCCGCGTCGAGGTGCACGACGCCCGCGCCATCGGAGCGCCGTTGAGCGAGGCGGATATTGCCGCTGCCGATCTGGTGCTGGTGGTCAAGACCGGCGAGCTGGCGCTCGGCCGTTTTGTCGGCAAACCTCTGCTGCAGGCCACGCCGGCCGAGGCGCTGGCCGACCCGCAGCGCTTTCTGCGCGAAGCCCCCGAGCGGGCCCGGCCCTATGCCGAGGATGCCGCCGCGCCGAGCGGGCGCAAGCGGCTGGTGGCAGTCACTGCCTGTCCCACCGGCGTGGCGCACACCTTCATGGCTGCCGACGCCCTGCAGCAGGCGGCGCAGCGTATGGGCATCGAGTTGCAGGTGGAAACCCGCGGCTCGGTCGGTGCGCGCAACCTGCTCGACGATGCCGCCATCGCAGCGGCCGATGCCGTGCTGCTGGCCACCGATATCGAGGTGGACACCAGCCGTTTCGCTGGCAAGAAGGTCTACCGTTGCGGCACCGGGGTGGCCCTGAAACAGCCGCAACAGACGTTGGAGCGGGCCTTGAGCGAGGCGCGACCGCTGAGCGAAGCCACGCCAGCCGAGGGCAAGGCCGTCGCCAGTAGTGGCGAGAAAACCGGCCCCTACAAGCACCTGCTCACCGGGGTGTCCTACATGCTGCCGATGGTGGTGGCCGGCGGTCTGCTGATCGCCCTGTCGTTCGTCTTCGGCATCGAGGCGTTCAAGGAGGAGGGCACCCTGGCCGCTGCGCTGATGAAGATCGGCGGCGAGACCGCGTTCCAACTGATGGTGCCGCTGCTGGCAGGCTACATCGCCTATTCCATCGCCGACCGTCCGGGCCTGGCACCGGGGATGATCGGCGGGCTGTTGGCCAGCTCGCTGGGCGCCGGCTTTATCGGCGGTATCGTCGCCGGTTTTCTTGCCGGCTATTCGGCCAAGGCCATCGCCCATTGGGTGCGCCTGCCGGCCAGCGTCGAGGCGCTCAAACCGATTCTGATCATCCCGCTGGTGGCCAGCCTGTTCACCGGGCTGGTGATGATCTATCTGGTTGGCAGTCCAGTAGCAGGCATGCTCGTGGGGCTTACTGCCTTTCTCGATGGCATGGGCAGTACCAATGCAATCCTGCTCGGTGTGCTGCTCGGCGGCATGATGTGCGTCGATCTCGGCGGGCCGATCAACAAGGCGGCCTATGCCTTCTCCGTCGGCCTGCTGGCGTCGAGCAGTTATGCGCCGATGGCCGCGACCATGGCCGCCGGCATGGTGCCGCCCATCGGCATGGCCATCGCCACCGTGCTGGCGCGGCGCAAGTTCGCCCAGAGCGAACGCCAGGCCGGCAAGGCGGCCGGGGTGCTGGGGTTGTGCTTCATCTCCGAAGGGGCGATTCCCTTCGCCGCCAAGGACCCGCTGCGGGTGATCCCGGCCAGCATTGCCGGTGGTGCGCTGACCGGCGCGCTGTCGATGTACTTCGGCTGCAAGCTGATGGCCCCGCACGGCGGTCTGTTCGTGCTGCTGATTCCCAATGCGATCAACCATGCCTTGCTCTACCTGCTCGCCATCGTCGCCGGCAGCCTGGTCACTGGTGTGCTCTATGCGCTGATCAAGCAGGGCGAGGCGCAGCCGCTGGTGGCCAGCGCGCAATGAGTGCAGGGGCGCGAGGCTCGGTTACACTGGCCTAATCAGCGCCTGGGAAGTAGGGGTGGCGGCTCACCCGCCTGCCCCTTGGCGCCATCCCCCTCAGCCAGAAAGGATCTTCTGTAGATGACACAAGCTCTCGCGCATCGCTGGCGCTTCTTCCGTGCCGGCGGTTTCGATCAGGTGCAACTGGAAACCCCGGCCGACCTCGCCGCCCTGCGCGGCCTGGACCAGAAACTCTGGGCCAGCCTGGCCTGCCCGGTGAACAACCTGGAGCTGGACCGGCGCATGCTCGAATACATCGACCTGAACAAGGACGGTCGTATTCGCGCCCCGGAGATTCTCGACGTGGTGGACTGGACTCTGGCTCGCCTGGCCGACCCGGCGGTGCTGTTCCAGCCGGGGCCGCTGCAGCTGGCTTCGCTGACCGACGATGCCGAGGGCACGCGCCTGCGTCTGGCCGCCCAGCGCCTGCTGAGCCTGCTCGGGCGTGCCGATGGCGATAGCCTGACGCCGGCCGATACCGCCAATCTGGCGCAGCTGTTCCCGCCGCACGAGGCCAACGGCGACGGCCTGGTGCCGGCCAGCCTTACCGACGACGCCACGCTCAAGGCGGCCATCGCCGATATCATCGCCTGTCTGGGCGCGCAGACCGACCGCAGTGGCGAGCCGGCCATCGGCGTCGAGCAGATCGCTGCCTTCTTCGATCAGGCGCGGCAGATGCACGCCTGGCATGCCCGGGCCGCCGAGCAGGGACTGGACGTGTTCGGCGAGGGCACGGTGGCGGCGGTCGAGGCGCTGAGCGCGGTGCGCGACAAGGTCGACGACTATTTCACCCGCGTGGCCATGGCCGAGTTCGACCCGCGCGCGGCGGCGCTGATGAACGCCCGGGAAGAGGAGCTGGTGCGCCTGGCCTCGCTGTCGCTGGCCGATGCCGGCGAAGTGGCCGGCCTGCCGCTGGCCGCCGTGCAGCAAGGCGATCATCTGCCGCTGAGCAAAGGTCTCAACCCGGCCTGGCAGGACGCCATCGCCGCTTTCTGTCAGCGCGTGGTGGTGCCGGTCTATGGCGAGCTGGACAGCCTGTCGCGCGAGCAGTGGCAGCATCTGCTGACGCTCTGTGGCAACTACCTGGCCTGGCAGGCGGAGGCGCCCAAGCCAGCGATCGCCGAGGTGCTGAGCCGCGGACGCATTCTCGAACTGGTGGAGCAGGGCATCGAGACGCGCCTGCTGGCCTTGGTCGAGCAGGACAAGGCGGTGGCCGAGGCGGCCGGCGGCCTGGTCGATCTGGACAAGCTGATTCGCCTGCGTCACGGCCTGATCGAGCTGCTGCGCAACTTCGTCTCGTTCCAGAGTTTCTATGCCCGCCAGGACAAGGCGGTGTTCCAGGCCGGCGTGCTGTACATCGACGGCAAGAGCTGCGATCTGGTGGTGGAAGTGGGCGATGTCGAGGCGCATGCCAAGGTGGCGGCGGCCAGCGACTGCTTCCTGCTCTACTGCGCCTGCACCCGTCGCGGCGAGCCGGTGCGCGGCAAGGAGGCGCTGAATATCGTGGTGGCAGTGACCGCCGGCAGCGAGGGCGACCTGCAGGCCGGTCGCCATGGTCTGTTCTACGACCGCGCCGGTAACGACTGGGATGCCACCGTGGTCAAGGTGGTGCAGAACGCCATCAGCATCCGCGAGGCGTTCTGGTCGCCGTATCGACGCGTTTCCAAGCTGGTGTCCGATCAGGTGCAGAAGCTGGCGGCCAGCCGCGATGCCGACATGGTCAACAAGGCCGCAGCCAAGGTCGGCGAAACCGGCGCCGCGCCTGCTGCGACGCCGGCGCCGGCGTTCGATATCGCCAAGTTCGCCGGGATCTTCGCCGCCATCGGCCTCGCCGTCGGCGCACTGGGCACGGCGCTGGCTGCGGTGGTCACGGGGATTCTGTCATTGGTCTGGTGGCAGATTCCGCTGCTGTTTCTCTGCGTGCTGCTGGCCATTTCCGGCCCGGCCATGCTGCTGGCCTGGTTCAAGCTGCGCCGGCGCAGCCTGGGGCCGATCCTCGACGGCAATGGCTGGGCGGTGAATGCCCAGGCGCGCATCAGCATTCCCTTCGGCACTGCGCTGACGCAGATGGCGGAACTGCCCAAGGGCAGCGACCGTGCACTGCGCGATCCCTATGCCAACAAACCGGTGGTATGGCCCTGGATCATCGCCCTGCTGCTGGCGCTGGGGCTGGGCTACTACGCCTGGAGCAACGGCGTGTTCAGCCCGGAGCCGGAGGCGCCGGCCGAAGCGGCGGCGCCCGTTCAGGATGCCGGGTAGGGCGTACCGGGACGCTGGCCGCTCGGAAGCCGTTCGCCGCTGGATGTGGGGTGCTGACAAATGGCGGACTGTTCGCTGGCGCTCCTGAGTCCGCCCTACGCGCTACTACGCCTGGAGCAACGGCGTGTTCAGCCCGACGCCGGAGGTGCCGGCCGAAGCGGCGGCGCCGGTGCAGGGCGCGGCGCAGTAGGTGCTTGTCTCCCCTCTCCCGCTTGCGGGAGAGGGGCGGGGGAGAGGGCTATCCGGCAACGCCGAGTCGTCTGTATCACCCTCTTCCCATCCCTTTCCTCCAGGCGTGGCCCAACAGATGGGAGCGGATGTAGGGCGGGTGCAACCCGCCATTTGCGTTTTGGCGGGTTGCACCCGCCCTACGTTTAGTTCGCCAACAGTTCCGCCACCCAGCGCGGCAGCTGTTCGGTGGCCGGGCCATAGCGTTTCTCGGCGAACAGTGAATGGCCCTGACTGGGTTCCAGATTGATCTCCAGCGTATGCGCGCCCGCACGACGTGCCTGCTCGACGAAACCAGCCGCCGGGTATACATGCCCCGAGGTGCCGATGCTGACGAACAGCTCGCACTGCTCCAGTGCATCGTAAATACGCTCCATGTGATAGGGCATCTCGCCGAACCAGACGATATCCGGGCGCAAGGTGCCGACCAGGCCGCAGCAGGCGCACGCCTGGCTGACCGGCATGTCATCCAGTAGTGGAAAGCGCTGCTGGCTGTTGCTGCACAGCATCGACTGCAACTCGCCGTGCATATGCAGCAGGTTCCTGGAGCCGGCGCGCTCGTGCAGGTTGTCGACGTTCTGCGTGACCAGCAGGAACTCGCCCTGCCAGCCTGCTTCCAGCTCGGCCAGGGCCAGATGCCCGGCGTTCGGCGCGATGGCCGGATCACGCAGCTGGGCGCGACGCATGTCGTAGAAACGTTGCACCAGCGCCGGATCACGAGCGAAACCTTCGGGAGTGGCCACTTCCTCGATGCGGTGGTCTTCCCAGAGCCCGTCAGCGGCGCGGAAGGTGCGGATGCCGCTCTCGGCGGAGATACCGGCGCCAGTGAGAATGACGATATTGGGGTGGGACATGCTGGCTCCGAAGCAGGTGCGTTGCTGCAACTCTAAGCCAATTACCAGTCCGTAGGGTGTGCCGCGCGCACCAGCATCTTTGCCCAGGTGCGCACGGCGCACCCTACGCGCGTCCGCTTATCCTGTAGGGCGGGTGAAACCCGCTGGTTCGGCAGCGGAGGATTGCCCCCGCCTTGCGTGAGGATCAGAACCGTAGCCTGGATGAAATTCGGGAGTCCGGCACATCGCTCCCGGATTGCATCCGGGCTACTCGGTTGCGGGGCCCGGAGCAAGACGACATATGCGGGTTCTTGGGTCATCCCCGCTCGCTCATTGCCGCCAGTGCCACCGAGGCGGCGGCGGTGCGGGTTTCCACGCCGAGCTTCACGTAGACGTGCTCCAGGTGCTTGTTCACCGTGCGCGGGCTGAGGCCGAGGATGTCGCCGATATCGCGGTTGGTCTTGCCGCAGGCCACCCAGCGCAGCACCTGCACTTCGCGCTCGGTGAGTTGGAAGCGCGCCGATAGCTTGGCATATGCCGGGGCATCGTCGAGGCTGAGGCTGACGGGTTTTGACGCGGCACGTGCGGCTTGCAGGATGCGTGCGGTACGCAGGTGCGAGGCGACGCGGGCGAGCACCTCCTCGGGGTTGATCGGCTTGGTCACGTAGTCGATGCCGCCGGCCTCGAAGCCCTGCACCACGTGCTCGCTGTCGGTCAGGGCGGTCATGAACAGCACGGGGATATCGGCGCTGCTGGGTTCGGCCTTGATGCGCCGGCAGGTCTCGAAACCATCCAGCCCCGGCATCATCGCGTCGAGCAGGATCAGGTCGGGCCTACGCCGCTGGATGCGGCCTAAAGCGCTCACACCGTCCAGCGCCACCAGCACCATGTAGCCGGCATCGTCGAGGGCGTCGGAGAGCAGCGCGAGGTTGTCCGGCGTGTCGTCGACGATGAGGATGATGCCGCGTTCGGCGTGCAGGCTGGCTGGCGTCTGCGACTCAGGCTGGTGGAGCGGCGCATTCATGTTCGGCCTCCTTCAGTTGGCGGTTGAATTCGTCGAGCTGGAAGTTCTTCACCAGTAGGCGCAAGGCGGCAGTGAAGCCCGCGCAGGCCGGGTCGCGCTGGTCGATATCGTCCAGGCGTTGCTGGATGCCGCGCACGTAACCCAGAGCACCCAGTTCGCGCAGCGCCTGCAGGTCGTCGCTGCCGGGTAACGTGATGGCTTCAGGCTGCGGCAACGGCTCCTGAGTGCGGCGCAGCCAGGTCAGGCTGAGCTGATGCTGGATGCGTTCGAGCAACTGCGGGGTGTACACCGGTTTGGCCAGGTAGTCGTCGCAGTCAGCGGCGATGCTACGTTCGCGGTCGTCGGTGAAAGCATTGGCGGAGATCACGATGATCGGCGCCTGGCACCGCGTGTTGCGGCGAATCAGGCGGCTGGTTTCCCAGCCGTCCATTTGTGGCATGGACAGGTCCATGAGGATCAGATGCGGGTTGTGCAGCGCCACCTGACGAATAGCCTCTTGGCCGCTGGCGGCCTGGATCACCTCGAAGCCCAGCGGCTCGAGCATGCCGGCGAGCACGCGGCGATGTTCGAGATGATCGTCCACTACCAGAATCAAGCGGCGCTCCCCCTGGTAGCCAGTGATGTCGTGCTCGACGTGCACTACCGCTTGCGGTACCCGTACTTCGGAGAGGAACAGGCGCACCTGAAAACGCGTGCCCTGGTCAGGTTCGCTGTGCACCGACAGCTCGCCGCCCATCAGTGAGGTGAGCATGCGGGTGATGGTCAGGCCGAGGCCGACACCATTGTCCTGGCGCATCAGGTCGCCGCGTTCGAATGGCTGGAAGATCCGCTCGATCTGTTCCGGGGCGATGCCGATACCGGTGTCGATGATCTCGAAGGTGGCGGTCTCGCGCATGTAGCCCACGCGCAGACGCACCTCGCCGCGCTCGGTGAAGCGCACGGCGTTGCCCAGCAGGTTGATCAGGATCTGTCGCACGCGTTTCTCGTCGCCGCGCACCACCGCCGGCATGCGGCCGATGCATTCGAGGCGAAAGCGCAGGCCCTTCTCGGCCGCCTGCGGAGTGAACATGCGTTCGATCTGGTCGATGAACTCCGGGAAGGGAATTTCCGCCAGTTCCAGGTGCAGTTTGCCGGCTTCGATCTTGGCCACGTCGAGCAGGCCGTCGATCAGCGACAGCAGGTGCGAACCGCTACGCAGGATGGTGGCCAGGGCGTCCTGGTGCTGGCTCGGCATGGCCGCGTCACGCTGCAAAATCTGGGTGTAGCCGAGGATGCTGTTGAGCGGCGTGCGCAGCTCGTGCGACAGCCCGGTGACGTAGCGGCTCTTCGCCGCGTTGGCGGATTCCGCCGCTTCCTTGGCCTGCTGCAGGGCTTCGTCGGTCTTGCGGTGGGCTTCGATCTCCTGCATCAACAGCAGGGTTTGCCGATCCGACTCCTCCTGCGCCACGCGGCGGCTTTCGCGGGTCAGTACCAGCCACCAGGCGAGCATGGCAGCGAACAACGAGAGGGTCAGGAAGGCCTTGAGGAAAGCCTGGAACAGGGTCTGGCGGACTTCCGGTTCCTGCGTCAGCAGGCTCAGCGATACCTGGCTATAGATCAGTGCCAGCGCGCCGAACAGCATCAGCACCAGCAGGCTCAGCAGGCCCAGGTACTGCGCCAGGCGGCTGTGCAGGCGTGGGATGGAGACACGCGGGAACAGCCAGCCGATGAAGTCGTCGAGCTGATCACTCAGGCGGGCTCTGGGTTTGCAGCGATCCTCGCAGCGCGCGTCGAGCGAGCAACACAGCGAACAGATGGGCGCACCGTAGGCCGGGCAGTGTGCGGTGTCCGGCTCTTCGAAGCGGTTGTTGCACAGACCGCACTGCACCTGGCCGGCTTCGGTGTAGGGGTAGAGCAGTTGCGGCTGGCGTTCGCGGGCGATGTAGTAGCGCCCGCCAGTGAGCCAGGCCAGCAGTGGCGCCAGCAGGAATGCCGAGCCCAGCGCCACGGCTGGCGAGGCCGCTTGCGCCAGGGCGCCGAACAGGCCGCCGTGGGCGAGCACCGAGAGCAGGGAGGCGATCAGCATGGCGCCGACGCCCACCGGGTTGATGTCGTAGAGGTGCGCGCGTTTGAACTCGATGTATTTCGGCGACAGGCCCAGTGGCTTGTTGATCACCAGGTCGGCCACCAGGGCGCCGATCCAGGCGATGGCGATATTGGCGTAGAGGCCGAGCACTTCCTCGATCGCCTCGAATACGCCCAGCTCCATCAGCATCAGGGCGATGGCCACGTTGAACACCAGCCAGACCACGCGACCGGGGTGGCTGTGGGTGATGCGGGCGAAGAAATTCGACCAGGCCAGCGAGCCGGCGTAGGCGTTGGTGACGTTGATTTTCACCTGGCTGACGATGACGAACAGGACCATGGCCGCCAGTGCCCATTGTGGCGAAGCGAACACGTAGTTGAAGGCCACCAGGTACATCTGCGTCGGCTCGGCGGCGCGCTCCATGGGGATTTCATGTTGCAGGGCGAGAAAGGCGAGGAAGGCGCCGGCGAGCATCTTCAACGCGCCGGGGATGATCCAGCCGGGGCCGGCCAGCAGCAGCGCCGTCCACCAGCGTACGCGGTTGGCGCGGGTTTTCTCGGGCAAAAAACGCAGGTAGTCGACCTGCTCGCCGATCTGCGTGATCAGGGCCAGGGCGACGGTGCAGGCGGCGCCGAAGTGCAGCAGGTTGAAGCTGCCGGGTTCGCCCTCGCGGCCGGCGAAGCTGGTCCAGTCCGACAGCGCCTCGGGGTTCTTGGCGATGACGAACACGTAGGGCAGCACCAGCAGAAACAGCCATACGGGCTGCGTCCACATCTGCAGGCGGTTGATCAGGGTGATGCCGTAGGCCACCAGCGGAATGATGATGATCGAGCAGATCACATAGGCCAGGGCCAGCGGGATGTTGAAGTACAGCTCCAGGGCCAGCGCCATGATCGCCGCTTCGAGGGCGAAGAACAGGAAGGTGAAGCTGGCGTAGATCAGCGAGGTGATGGTCGAGCCGATGTAGCCGAAGCCGGCGCCACGGGTCAGCAGGTCCATGTCCAGGCCGGAGCGGGCGGCGTAGTAGCTGATCGGCAGGCCGGTGAGGAAGATCACCAGGCTCACTGCGAGGATCGCCCACAGGGTGTTGGTGAAGCCATAGGACAGCGCCAGGGCGCCGCCGATGGCTTCCAGGGCGAGAAACGACACGGCACCGAGCGCGGTGTTGGCGATGCGCAGCTCCGACCACTTGCGGAACGACCTGGGCGTGAAGCGCAGGGCGTAATCCTCCATGGTCTCGTCGGCGACCCAGGCGTTGTAGTCGCGGCGAATCTTGATGATGCGCTGGGTGCCGGTTGGCTGCACGGGCGAAGTCCTGCTGAGGTTATCGGTTAAGACCGTCCCTGATGCGCGTCCCTGTAGAAGCCGGCTTGCCGGCGATCAACTGACCAGCAAGGGCGTATCGCCGGCAAGCGGGCTTCTACGGTGCGTTGAAAGTGCAACTTCCATGCCCCGGCTCGGCGGGGCCTCTGCCGCGCGCGCGGGCGTCTGTCTGCCTGGTTTTTCTGCGCTGAGCTTGCACCAGGCTGGCGCAGGGCGCTGTACGTCAGATGACGTATGCCCTTACGTCATGCTGCGTATACCCCGCTCGGCGGGGGCAAACGCATCCTAGCTGCGAAGCCGGCGTGGTTCGGCACGAACAACCAGCACAGGAGCACGACCATGGACTCTCAACCGATTCGACTTCTTCCCCGCCGGCTGGCGGTAGGGGCGGCAGCGCTCTCGCTGCTGGCCGCCAGCCTGTTCAGCCAGGTGGCCAGTGCCGAGGTGAATACCACTGGCCTGGCGGTGACCGACAGCGAGGTCACGGTCGGTATCCTGCATTCGGCCACCGGCACCATGGCCATTTCCGAAACCGGTTCGATCCAGGCCGAGCGTCTGGCCATCGAGCAGATCAACGCCAGTGGCGGTGTGCTCGGCCGGCAGATCAAGGTCATTCAGGAAGATGGGGCTTCCGACTGGCCGACCTTCGCCGAGAAGGCACGCAAGCTGCTGGTAGGTGACAAGGTCGCCACCGTGTTCGGCTGCTGGACTTCGGCCTCGCGCAAAGCGGTGCTGCCGGTGTTCGAGAAGGAGAACGGCCTGCTCTACTACCCGACCTTCTACGAAGGCCTGGAACAGTCGAAGAACGTCATCTACACCGGCCAGGAAGCTACCCAGCAGATCCTCGCGGGTCTGGACTGGGTGGCCAAGGAGAAGGGCGCCAAGACCTTCTACCTGCTCGGCTCTGACTACATCTGGCCGCGCACCTCGATGAAGATCGCGCGCAAGCACATCGAAAACGTGCTCGGCGGCAAGGTCGTCGGCGAAGAGTACTACCCGCTGGGCAACACTCAGTTCGGCTCGCTGATCAACAAGATCAAGCTGCGCAAGCCTGACGTGGTGTTCGCTGCCGTGGTCGGTGGCTCCAACGTCGCCTTCTACAAGCAGATGAAAGCCGCCGGCGTCACCGCCGACAAGCAGACCCTGCTGACCCTGTCGGTCACCGAAGACGAGCTGCTCGGTATCGGCGGCGAGAACATGGCTGGTTTCTACGCCTCGATGAAGTACTTCCAGAGCCTGGACAACCCGAACAACAGCGCCTTCGTCGAAGCCTTCAAGGCCAAGTACGGCAAGGACGCGGTGATCGGTGACGTGACCCAGGCCGCCTACCTCGGTCCGTGGCTGTGGAAAGCCGCCGTGGAGAAAGCCGGCAGCTTCGACATCGACAAGGTGGTCGCCGCTTCCCCCGGTATCGAGCTGGACACTGCGCCGGAAGGCTACGTCAAGGTGCACGACAACCATCACCTGTGGAGCAAGACCCGCATCGGTGAAGTGCAGAAGGACGGTCAGTTCAAGGTGGTGTTCGAGTCCGACCTGATCGAGCCGAACCCATTCCCGGAAGGCTATCAGTAAGCAGGCACCTCAGCTTGCTGGCGCTGAGTGAATCGCCAGCAAGCTGTAATGCTGCTCACACAGCAATGGTCTTGCACGATCAGTCCCCTCGCCCCTCCGGGGAGAGGGTTAGGGCGGGCCGCGTTCGGAGAGGGGAAATCCGAGTGTTGTAGTGTTTTCGGCCCTCTCCCCCAGCCCCTCTCCCGCAAGCGGGAGAGGGGAGCTAATCGCGTATGCCCTAACTGAACAACATCAGGCTCCTACAGGGCTTTCTCTTTTCTTCTGGAGACCATCGACATGGAATGGCTATCGGAATTCGGCGCCATCGCAGCCATGCAGGGGTTCAACGGCTTGTCCGTGTTCTGCGTGCTGCTGCTGATGGCTCTGGGGCTGGCGATCATCTTCGGCCAGATGGGCGTGATCAACATGGCCCATGGCGAGTTTCTCACCATCGGCGCCTACACCACCTTCGTGGTGTCCTCGCTGACGTCCAGCTACGCACCGGCCTTCGGGCCTTACTACTTCTTCCTCGCGATCATCCTCTCGTTCTTCATCGCCGGCGCCATTGGCTGGCTGGTGGAGTGGGCGATGATCAGCAAGCTCTACCAGCGTCCGCTGGACACCCTGCTGGCCACCTGGGGATTGTCCCTGGTCATGCAGCAGGGGTTTCGTTCGATCTTCGGCGCGCGTGAAGTCAGCGCTACGCTGCCGGACTGGCTGATGGGCTCCTGGAACCCGACCGAGGCCATCGACATTCCGCGCAACGGCCTGTTCGTCATGGGCCTGACCCTGCTGCTCACCGCGCTGCTGTTTCTGATGATCTACCGCTCGCGCTGGGGCCTGCAGGTGCGCGCCACCATGCAGAACCGGGTGATGGCACGCTCCGTGGGTATCAACACCAAGCGCGTCGACCGCATGACCTTCGCCCTCGGCTGTGGCGTCGCCGGTGTGGCGGGCGCGGCCTTCACCACCATCGGTTCGACCGGGCCAACCGCCGGTTCGCTGTACATCGTCGACACCTTCCTGGTGGTGGTATTCGGCGGTGCGTCCAGCCTGCTCGGCACCATCGCCTCGGCATTCAGCATCGCCCAGGCGCAATCGCTACTGGAGTTCTTCACCAGCGGTTCGATGGCCAAGGTGCTGACCCTGTCTGCCGTGGTGCTGATCCTGATGCTGCGCCCGCAAGGTCTGTTCTCGGCCAAGGTGCGCAAATGAAAAGTCACTTTCAACCTACTGCGCGCCCCATCTGCGGCGGCGCGCGGTGCTCGCTTGCTCGA
The DNA here is from genome assembly GCF_002803095.1 of Pseudomonas sp. ZH-FAD. Classification (GTDB taxonomy): domain Bacteria; phylum Pseudomonadota; class Gammaproteobacteria; order Pseudomonadales; family Pseudomonadaceae; genus Aquipseudomonas. The sequence continues at coordinate 30,207 of NZ_PGLR01000011.1, forward strand.
CGTACTGCGTGTACGCCTTCGTCGCTGCGCTCCGGGCTTCTTGCAGCTGGGGCTGCTCGCTACGGTTCAAAGCGACTTTTTGTATGCAGGGGGATTAACTGATGAAAAACGCATACGAAAGCCTGCTCGGCGGCAAGCAAGGCGCCATTGGCCTGGCGCTGCTCGCGGCGCTGATTCTGGTGGTGTTCCCGCTGGCGCTGGATGCCTTCCGCCTGAACATGGTGGGCAAGTACCTGACCTATGCCTTCGTCGCCGTCGGCCTGGTGCTGTGTTGGGGCTATGGCGGCATCCTCAGCCTGGGCCAGGGCATCTTCTTCGGCCTGGGCGGCTACTGCATGGCGATGTTCCTCAAGCTCGAGGCATCCGACCCGGAGAGCACCAAGATCCAATCCACGCCGGGTATTCCGGACTTCATGGACTGGAACCAGATCACCGAACTGCCGCTGTTTTGGGAGCCCTTCCACAGCCTGAGCTTCACCTTGATCGCGGTGGTGGCGGTGCCGGTATTGCTGGCCTTGGTGATCGGTATCGCGATGTTCAAGCGCCGCGTCGGTGACGTGTATTTCTCCATCGTCACCCAGGCCATCGCGCTGATTCTCACCGTGCTGATCATCGGCCAGCAGGGGCTGACCGGCGGCGTCAATGGCATCACCGACCTGCGCACGCTCAAGGGCTGGGACATCCGTAGCGACGAGGCCAAGCTGATTCTCTACTTCATCAGTGCGGCGCTGCTCATCGGCTGCATTCTCATCGCTCGTTTCATCATCGCTTCCAAGCTCGGGCGCCTGCTGTTGGCGATGCGCGACAAGGAAGAGCGGGTGCGCTTCTCCGGCTACGACGTGGCCAGCTTCAAGATCTTCGTGTTCTGCGTCGGCGCGGCGTTCGCTGGCATCGGCGGGGCGATGTTCACCCTGCAGGTGGGCTTCATGTCGCCGAGCTTCGTCGGCATAGTGCCGTCGATCGAGATGGTCATCTTCGCTGCCGTCGGCGGGCGTCTGTCGCTGCTCGGCGCGGTGTACGGCGCGCTGCTGGTCAACTTCGGCAAGACCTACTTCTCCGAGAGCTTCCCCGAGCTGTGGCTGTACCTGATGGGCGGCCTGTTCATCGTCGTGGTCATGTACTTCCCCAATGGCCTGGCCGGCCTCTGGGACAGCCACGGCAAGCGCTGGCTGGCAAGGCTGCGGCGCAAACCGCAGGTGGCCACTGCGCCAAAGCCTGTTGCCGTTGCCACCAGCAAGCGCCCAACCCCTGAACTGGAGACCACGCCATGAACAGCCCCGCAGGCTTTCAGGCCGCCAAGCCGGTACTGGCCATCGAAGGGCTGACCGTGTCCTTCGATGGCTTCAAGGCGGTCAACGACCTCAACCTCTACGTCGACCGCAACGAGGTGCATGTGGTGATCGGCCCCAACGGCGCCGGCAAGACCACGGTGCTTGACCTGATCTGCGGCAAGACCCGCGCCACCGCCGGCAGCATCGATTTCGACGGCCGTGAGCTGACCAAGATGCGCGAGTTCGACATCGTCCGTGCGGGCGTCGGGCGCAAGTTCCAGAACCCGTCGATCTACGAAAACCTGACGGTGTTCGAGAACCTGGAAATGTCCTACCCGGCCGGGCGCAAGGTGTTCGGCGCGCTGTTCTTCAAGCGCACGCAGGAGGTGATCGAGCGGGTCGAGCAGGTGGCACAGGAAATCATGCTCGGTGATCACCTGCACCGACAGGCTGACCTGCTTTCGCATGGGCAAAAGCAGTGGCTGGAGATCGGCATGCTGCTGATGCAGGACCCGCAACTGCTGATGCTCGATGAGCCAGTGGCCGGCATGAGCGTCAGCGAGCGAGTGGCCACGGCCGATCTGCTCAACCGCATCAGCCAGGGCCGCTCGGTGCTGGTCATCGAGCACGACATGGAGTTCGTCAAAAGCATCGCTCACCGCGTCACGGTGCTGCATCAGGGCAAGGTGCTGGCCGAGGGCAGCATGGAGGCGGTGCAGAGCAACCCGAAGGTGATCGAGGTGTACCTGGGGCATTGATGGCCATGGCTACGAAACGGTGCGCGCGGCGCACCCTACACCCGGGTATCAGACCGTAGGGTGCGCTGTGCGCACCGCCTATGTTGGAGTGACATACATGTTCCAGATCAGCAACCTCGCTTCCGGCTACGGCCAGAGCCAGATCCTCCACGAGCTCAACCTCGACGTGGCGAAGAAGGAAATCGTCGCGGTGATGGGCCGCAACGGCATGGGCAAGACCACCCTGTTCAAGAGCCTGATGGGCATCCTGCCGCAGTGGGGCGGGCAGATTCGTGTGGACGGCAAGGACGTGTCGAAACTGGAAACCCATCAGCGCGTGGAAAGCGGCATCGCCTACGTGCCGCAGGGGCGAATGATCTTCCCCAGCATGACCGTGCTGGAGAACATCCAGACCGGCCTGCCGGCCTCCGCCGGCGGCAAGGTGCCGGACGATCTCTATGCGTTGTTCCCGGTGCTGCTCGAGATGCGCCACCGCAAGGGTGGCAACCTTTCCGGTGGGCAGCAGCAACAGCTGGCCATCGCCCGCGCGCTGGCCACCAACCCCAAGGTGCTGCTGCTCGACGAGCCCACCGAGGGTATCCAGCCGTCGATCATCAAGGATATCGCCCGCAGCCTGAAGGAGATCCGCAACATGCGCGACCTGACCATTGTGGTGTCCGAGCAGGTGCTGTCGTTCACCATGGAGATCGCCGACCGCTTCCTGGTCATCGAGAAGGGCAAGTTCGTCGTCGAGGAAACCCGAGACAAGGTCGATGAGGCGAGCATCAGTCGTTATCTGTCGGTGTGAGATTTTGCCCTCTCCCTAACCCTCTCCCGCAAGCGGGAGAGGGGACTGTTCTGCGCATAAGTCATGTTGCACTGCGCTTTGCTCCCCTCTCCCATTTATGGGAGAGGGGCCGGGGGAGAGGGCAGTGGTTCCCGCTTTACGGCCGGTGTGTTCTCCATGCGCCGGCCGCTTTTTCGTGCTCGCGGAAAAGGCCGCAGGCCCCGTGTAATCTGGTGTCTGGGCATACGTCATCCAACGTATTTGCCGATTTCCCCGCTCGTTCGAGACTGGCTGCGTACCCCGGCACAGGCCGGCATCCCTCACAGGTCTTATGGAGCTCAGTCATGACCGATACCCTGATCAAGGTCGACCTCACCCAGGCTGCTACCGATAACGAACAGGTGCATAACCGCTGGCACCCGGACATTCCCATGGCCTGCTGGGTCAATCCGGGCGATGACTTCATTCTCGAGACCTATGACTGGACCGGCGGTGCGATCAAGAACGACGACGACGCCAGCGACGTGCGCGACGTCGACCTGTCCACCGTGCATTACCTGTCCGGCCCGGTAGGCGTGAAAGGCGCTCAACCGGGCGACCTGCTGATCGTCGAGCTGCTCGATATCGGCGCCAAGCAGGACATGCTCTGGGGGTTCAACGGCTTCTTCTCGAAGAACAACGGCGGTGGTTTTCTCACCGACCACTTCCCCTCTGCACAGAAGTCGATCTGGGACTTTGAGGGCATGTTCACCAAGAGCCGGCACATTCCCGGCGTGCGTTTCGCCGGACTGATCCACCCGGGGCTGATCGGCTGCCTGCCGGACCACAAGATGCTCGCCGAGTGGAACAAGCGCGAGCAGGCGCTGATCGATACCAACCCGACCCGCGTGCCGCCGCTGGCCAACCCGCCGTTCGCCAGCACCGCGCACATGGGCAAGATGAAGGGCGAGGCGCGCGACCTGGCGGCCGCGACAGGCGCGCGCACCGTGCCGCCGCGTGAGCATGGCGGCAACTGCGACATCAAGGATCTGTCGCGCGGCTCGAAGATCTTCTTCCCGGTCTACGTCGACGGCGCCGGCCTGTCGGTGGGCGATTTGCACTTCAGCCAGGGCGACGGCGAGATCACCTTCTGCGGCGCCATCGAGATGGCCGGCTGGGTGCACATGAAGGTCGAGCTGATCAAGGGCGGCATGGCCAAGTACGGCATCAAGAACCCGATCTTCAAGCCCAGTCCGATCGTGCCCACCTACAACAACTACCTGATCTTCGAGGGCATCTCGGTCGACGACGAGGGCAAGCAGCACTACCTGGACGTCAACCTGGCCTACAAGCAGGCCTGCCTCAACGCCATCAACTACCTGACCAAGTTCGGCTACTCGCCGGCCCAGGGCTACTCGCTGCTCGGCTCGGCGCCGGTGCAGGGGCATATCAGCGGCGTGGTCGACATCCCCAACGCCTGCGCCACGCTGTGGCTGCCGACCGATATCTTCGAGTTCGACATCAACCCCAGCGCCAGCGGCCCGACCAAGTTCCTCAATGGCAGCATCGACCTGCCCATCGCCTACGACAAGTGAGCGTACCCGCCTGTGGGAGGGGCTTCAGCCGCGACAATCGCCGCTAAAGCGCCTCCCACAATGCGCCGTCGTCCTATCTTTTGCGAGGAACCAGCCATGCCCATCTACGAATACGACTGCCCGAGCTGTGGTGATTTCACCGTGCTGCGGCCGATGGCCGAGCGCGATGCCGCCTGCGCTTGTCCGTACTGCGACGCGCCGAGCGAGCGGGTGATCCTCAGCGCGCCGGGCCTGACCAGCATGGCCGGCAGCCAGCGCCGCGCCCACGAAACCAACGAGCGCAGCGCCCACGCGCCGCAAAGCCTCGAAGAGTACAAGGCCAACCGCAAGCACCCGGCCAGCTGCAGCTGCTGTGGCCCGAGCAAACCGGTCGAGCGCACCAAGGCCAACCCCCACGGCCTCAAGGCCAGCCCATCGGCACGGCCGTGGATGATCAGTCACTGAGGCTGTTTATTGGGTCCCCGCCTGCGCGGGGATGACGTGGGTTTTCACCGTCATTCCCGCGAAGGCGGGAATCCAGCGCGCAGAACGTTCCTGTAGGAGCGGCTGGGCGGCATTCCGCTTCAGCCGCAATAAAAGGTGACACAGAGAGCATTTCGCGGCTGAAGCCGCTCCCACAAACCGCAGTCAACCGGAGGATCTATAGCCATGCGCCACGGCGATATTTCCAGCAGCCCCGATACCGTCGGCGTCGCCGTCGTCAACTACAAGATGCCGCGTCTGCATACCAAGGCCGAGGTGCTCGACAACGCGCGCCAGATAGCCGAGATGATCAAGGGCATGAAGCTCGGCCTGCCCGGCATGGACCTGGTGGTGTTCCCCGAGTACAGCACCATGGGCATCATGTACGACAAGGACGAGATGATGGCCACCGCCGCGACCATCCCCGGCGAGGAAACGGCAATCTTCTCCGCCGCCTGCCGCGAGGCCAGGACCTGGGGCATCTTCTCGCTCACCGGTGAGCGCCATGAAGAGCACCCGCACAAGGCACCCTATAACACGCTTATCCTGATCAACGACCAGGGCGAGATCGTCCAGCGCTACCGCAAGTGCATTCCCTGGTGCCCCATCGAGGGCTGGTATCCGGGCGACCGCACCTACGTGTCCGCAGGCCCCAAGGGCATGAAGATCAGCCTGATCATCTGCGACGACGGCAACTACCCGGAGATCTGGCGCGACTGTGCGATGAAGGGCGCCGAGCTGATCGTGCGTTGCCAGGGCTACATGTACCCGGCCAAGGATCAGCAGGTGCTGATGGCCAAGACCATGGCCTGGGCCAACAACTGCTACGTGGCGGTGGCCAACGCCACCGGCTTCGACGGCGTCTACAGCTACTTCGGCCACTCGGCGCTGATCGGCTTCGACGGCCGTACTCTGGGCGAATGCGGCGAGGAAGAGATGGGCATCCAGTACGCCCAGTTATCCATCTCGCAGATTCGCGACGCGCGGGCCAACGACCAGTCGCAGAACCACCTGTTCAAGCTGCTCCATCGTGGCTACACCGGCGTTTACAACTCCGGCGATGGTGACAAGGGCGTGGCTGATTGCCCGTTCGAGTTCTATCGCACCTGGGTGCTGGATGCGCAGAAGGCCCAGGAAGACGTGGAGAAACTCACCCGCTCGACCATCGGCGTGGCCGACTGCCCCGTGGGTGAGTTGCCGCATCCGGGCAAGGAGCGCACGGCCTGAACCTTCGTCTGTCGCGGCTAAAGCCCCTCCCACGGGATAGCGCCGTTGTAGGAGGGGCTTTAGCCGCGAGCTTTTCCAACACCTGAGGCGGTCTATGCCATTCGCCAACGACCTGATCGAACACAACCGCGAGCACCTGATCGAGCAGGGCGCCGCGACCCGGCTGCAATCGCGTTTCCTCTTCGAGCCCACGGCAGTCATGGCGCTGCTGCGCTCGCGCATCGTCGGCCAGGATGCGGTGCTGGCGCAGGTCGAGGCCATGCTCAAGGTGGTCAAGGCCGATATCGGTGATCGTGAGCGGCCGCTAGCGGTCAACCTGTTCATGGGCCCGACCGGCGTCGGCAAGACCGAGATCGTGCGCCTGCTGGCCCAGGCCATTCACGGTCGCGCCGATGCCCTGTGCCGCATCGACATGCATACCCTGGCCCAGGAACACTACGCCGCCGCGTTGACCGGCGCGCCGCCCGGCTATGTCGGCAGCAAGGAGGGCGCCACGCTGTTCGATGCCGACGCCATCGCCGGCAGTTTCGGCAGGCCCGGCATCGTGCTGTTCGACGAGCTGGAGAAGGCCAGCCCGGAAGTGCTGCGCAGCCTGCTCGGCATTCTCGAGCATGGTCGGCTGACCCTGACCGCCGGCAGCCGCACCCTGGATTTTCGCAACAGCCTGATCTTCATGACCAGCAACGTCGGCGCTCAGCAGGCGCAGCGCTACCGCGAGCGCTTCGCTCGTGGCTGGCGGCGCTGGCTGGGGCTTGCTCCGAAAGGCGAAGCGGCGCTGCTGGAGCAGGTACTGCACGAGCGCTTCGATCCGGAATGGCTCAATCGCCTCGATCGTATTCTGGTGTTCGAACGTGTCGATGAGCAGTGGCTCGATGCCTTGCTGGATATCGAGTTGGACAAGCTCAATCAGCGCCTGGGGCGCCAGGGCCGCTCGCTACAGGTGGAGCAGAGCGCCCGCGCCTGGCTGTGCCGCGAGCATGACATCCGCTTCGGTGCCAGGGCCCTGGCGCGCCGTATACGTACCGAGCTGGAGCCGGCGATTGCCGAACGGTTGTTGGCTCAACCGGCTTCGAGCCAATTGTCCTGCATTGGCGACGAAGGTCGACTCAGGGTGGTGTAGCGAGCTGTTTGCAGGCGATGTGTTGCCAGCCCGCCAGCGTCCCAAGGGCTTGCCAAGAAATTGCGCCTGTCATGGCACAATCCCTGAACTCTCTCACTTGGCTCGTATCCACAGATCACGGCCCCGGTTTCGAAGGGGCGGTGGTTCGGGGAGCGAGGAATGACTGAGAACAACAAGGCGCAGCCCCTGCGCATCAGGTTGACGGCCTGGGTGGCCACTGTGCTGGGCATACTGCTGGCGCTCGGTGGCGTCTATCTGGCGTGGCTGGGCGGGTCCTGGTACTACCTGTTGGCCGGCCTCGGCCTGTTGCTGGTGGGCGTGCTGATTCATCGCCGCCAGCGGGCGGCCCTGTGGCTGTACGCCTTGGTGCTGCTGGCGAGCCTGGCCTGGACGGTGTACGAGGTGCGCTTCGACTGGTGGCAGATGGCGCCGCGCATCGACCTGTGGTGTGTGCTCGGCCTGTGGCTGTTGCTGCCCTGGATCAACCGGCATATCGCCCCCGGGCAGCCCTGGCGTGACGGTGCCAGCGTGATGCTGGGCATCGGCTTGCTGCTGGGCGCGGGCATGGCGGGCTATTCGCTGACCCAGGATTACCATCGCCTGCCCGGCCGTTTCGACGAGCCGCGCATGGCTGCTGCCACCGTGGTGCCAACCCGTCGCTCGGCCAGTGAATGGACCGCCTATGGCGGCACGTCGCGCGGCGAACGCTACGCCAGTGCCGAGCAGATCACCTCGGCCAACGTCGGACGGCTGAAGAAGGCTTGGGAGTTTCACACCGGCGACCTGCCTGGCGAGGGCGACCCCGGCGAGATCACCAATCAGGTGACGCCGCTGAAGGTCGGCGACAACCTGTTCATCTGCACGCCGCACAGCATCGCCATCGCCGTGGATGCCGATACCGGCGAGGAGCGCTGGCGCTTCGACCCGGCCATCAATCGCCAGGCCGAGTATTACCAGCACATGACCTGCCGCGGCTTGGCCTATCACGATGCGGCAGCCTATGCCGGCCCGCTGATCGCGGCGCGAGACGGCGCGGTCCCCGAGCTTTCGCCCCAGGCACCGCCACGTTGCACCCAGCGCCTGTTCCTGCCGACCAACGACTCCACCCTGTACGCGCTCGATGTGCACGACGGCGAGCCCTGCGAGGAGTTCGGCGAGGGCGGCATGGTCGATCTCAAGGTGGGGTTGGGCGACGACGCGCTGGGCGTCTACCTGCCCACCTCGCCGCCGGTGGTCACCGAGAAACTGGTGATAGTTGGCGGTTCGGTGACCGACAACGGCTCGGTGGATTCACCAGGCGGGGTGATCCGCGCCTACGACGTGCGCAGCGGCGAGCTGGTGTGGAACTTCGACCCCGGCCGCCCCGATGCCACCGAGCCGCTGCCGGCCGGCGAGACCTATGTGCGCAGTACGCCGAACTCCTGGACCATCGCCACGGCGGACGAAGCGCTGGGCCTGGTCTACATCCCCATGGGCAACCAGACGCCCGATCAGTGGGGTGTGCAGCGCAGCGCCGAGGCCGAGCGCTTCACCGCGGCGCTGGTGGCGCTGGACCTTGAAAGCGGACGGGTACGCTGGGAGTTTCGCAGCGTGCACCATGACCTGTGGGATCGCGACCTGCCGTCCCAGCCCACCCTGGTGGATATCGAAGGCCCCGAGGGGCCGGTGCCGGCGATCATCCAGCCGACCAAGCGCGGCGACCTCTACGTGCTCGACCGGCGCAGCGGCGAGCCCATCGTACCGGTCAGCGAGCAACCGGTGCCGCAAGGCACGGTGGAGGGCGACTTCACTGCGCCGACCCAGCCGGCCTCCGCGCTCAGCTATGCCCCCGACGAACCTCTGCACGAGCGCGACATGTGGGGCGGTACGCCGTTCGACCAACTGATCTGCCGCATCCAGTTCCACGGCCTGCGTTACGAGGGCGACTTCACTCCGCCGTCGGAGCAGGGGTCGCTGATCTATCCGGGCAACGTCGGGGTGTTCAACTGGCCCTCGGTGGCGGTCGATCCGCAGCGGCAGATACTCTTCGGCGCGCCCAACTACCTGGCCTTCGTCTCGCGCCTGGTCAAACGCGAGGAGGGTGGCGAACAGGCCGGTGCCGGCGGCAGCGAACGCGGTCTGCAACCCAACCTCGGCGCCCCTTACATGGTCAGCCTGGAGCCTTTCCTGTCACCGCTGGGGCTGCCTTGCCAGGCACCGCCATGGGGCCATGTCACGGCGGTCGACCTGCGCAGCATGGACAAGGTCTGGCAGCGCAAGAACGGCACCAGCCGCGACAGTGCCCCACTGGGTATCCCCCTGACGGTGGGTGTGCCGAACCTCGGTGGCCCGTTGATCACCGCCAGTGGCCTGGGCTTTCTCAGCGGCACGCTGGACTACTACCTGCGCGCCTACGACATGCGCACCGGCGAAGAGCTGTGGAAGGACAGGCTGCCGGCCGGCGGCCAGGCCACGCCGATCAGCTACGTCTCGGAAAAGACCGGCAAGCAGTACGTGGTGGTGATGGCCGGCGGGCACGGCTCGTTCGGTACGCGCATGGGTGACTCGCTGGTGGCCTGGACGTTGGAAGAGGATGAGTAAATGGCACAAGGCCCGCAGAGCGGGCCTTGTTTGATGGATCAGTGATGCTCGCGCGTAGCGCGGAACTTGATCTCCGGCCAGCGCTCTTCCATCAGGCTGAGGTTGACGCGGGTCGGGGCCAGGTAGGTGAGGTGGCCGCCGCCGTCGACGGCAAGGTTCTCATAGGCCTTGTCCTTGAATTCCTTGAGCTTCTTTTCGTCGCTGCACTCGATCCAGCGCGCCGACCAGACGTTGATTGCCTCGTAGGCGCACTCCACCTTGTATTCCTCCTTCAGGCGGCTGGCGACCACGTCGAACTGCAGCACACCGACGGCGCCGAGCACGATGTCGTTGTTGCGCTCGGGGAAGAACACCTGGGTGGCGCCTTCCTCTGCCAGCTCCTGCAGACCCTGGCGCAGCTGCTTGGATTTCAGCGGATCCTTCAGACGCACGCGGCGGAACAGTTCCGGGGCGAAGTGCGGGATGCCGGTGAAGCCCAGGTTCTCGCCTTCGGTGAAGGTGTCGCCGATCTGGATGGTGCCGTGGTTGTGCAAACCGATGATGTCGCCAGCGTAGGCCTCTTCCAGATGCTCACGCTCGCTGGAGAAGAAGGTCAGGGCGTCGCCGACGCGCACATCCTTGCCCAGGCGCGCGTGGCGCATCTTCATGCCCTGGGTGTACTTGCCCGAGCAGATGCGCATAAAGGCAATCCTGTCCCTATGCTTCGGGTCCATGTTCGCCTGGATCTTGAACACGAAGCCTGTGAACTTCTCCTCGGTCGGCTCCACAGTGCGCTCGTTGGCTGCGCGTGGCAGTGGGCGCGGTGCCCAGTCGACCACGGCGTCGAGCACATGGTCGACGCCGAAGTTGCCCAGTGCGGTGCCGAAGAACACCGGGGTCATCGTGCCGTTGAGGAAGGCGTCGGGTTCGAAGGCGTGGCAGGCGCCCTGCACCAGTTCCAGCTCTTCGACGAAACGCTCGTACATGTCACCGAGGTGGTCGCGGGCTTCGTCGGAATCCAGCTTCTGGATGATCTTGGCTTCGGTGCGCTCGTGGCCGTGACCTGGGGTGTAGACGATGATGTAGTCGCCGGTCAGGTGGTAGACGCCCTTGAAATCCTTGTAGCAGCCGATTGGCCAGGTGATCGGTGCGGCCTTGATGTTGAGCACCGCCTCGATTTCGTCGAGCAGCTCGATGGGGTCGCGGATGTCGCGGTCGAGCTTGTTGATGAAGCTGACGATGGGCGTGTCGCGCAGGCGGCAGACGTCCATCAGGGCGATGGTGCGTGGCTCGACGCCCTTACCGCCGTCGAGCACCATCAGCGCACTGTCCACCGCCGTCAGGGTGCGGTAGGTGTCTTCGGAGAAGTCTTCGTGGCCGGGGGTGTCGAGCAGGTTGATCATGTGCTCGCGGTAGGGGAACTGCATCACCGAGGTGGTGATGGAGATGCCGCGCTGCTTCTCCATCTCCATCCAGTCGGAGGTGGCATGACGGTCGGATTTACGCGACTTCACGGTGCCGGCGACCTCGATGGCCTTGCCCATCAGCAGCAGCTTCTCGGTGATGGTGGTCTTACCGGCGTCCGGGTGGGAAATGATGGCGAAGGTACGGCGCTTGGCGACTTCGGCGGCCTGGGTGGTCATGAATATGTGCCTGGATGGAATCGTTGAGGGCGCCTCAGGTTCTGTACGAAAGGTGCCTGCGCTCGGTTAGGCTGCGTTAGAAACAGCCTCAGAATGCTCATTTACAGCACGTAAACTCCGCTTCTTCGCCTGTTTGATTCGCTGGCGCTCACCCTGCGGGCCAGCCTTCGGCTGTTACTCCCGTTGGTCGTTACGCCTTGCCTGACCTTCGCTCGACGACCTTTCGTACAGAACCTGGCGCCCGGAAAACTGCCGATTATACCGATAACTGCGGGCGCTGGCCGAGGTACGGCCATCGGTTTTCAGGTTAGCGGTGGTGTAGGCGATTCTAGCCTTCGGTAAATGCGTAAAAAACGCGTAAATGAATGGTTATGAAAATTATTCCCATATAGAGTGGCCGCCCGTCGCAGTGGGTCAGGGTAAGGGTGGCTCCGTCGTGTTCAAGAAAATCATCTTCCAGTTGCACTGGTTCTTCGGCATCAGCGCCGGCCTGGTGTTGGCCGTCATGGGTATCACCGGTGCCCTTTACAGCTTCGAGGGTGAGATCACCCGGGCGCTCAACGCCGAGCGCTGGCAGATCCAGCCCAGCGCACAGGGGCATCTCACGCCAGGTGAGCTGGCTGCGAAGATCGAGGCCGCTACCGCAGATCGCGTCACCGCACTGTGGGTCGATGGTCGCCACGACGGACCTGGCACCGCTTTCCTCGTACCCCCGCCGGGCGAGCGGCGTGGGCCGCGCATCGTCTTCGACCCCTATACCGGTGAAGTCCTTGCCGAGCCCGTTGGCCAGGACTTCTTCCACCTGATGCTGATGTTGCACCGCTTCCTGTCCATGGGCGAAGTGGGCAAGCAGATCACCGCTGCCAGCACTCTGGCGCTGCTGTTCTTCTGTCTCTCCGGCCTCTATCTGCGTTGGCCGCGCAGGGCGCTGAGCTGGCGCACCTGGCTGACCCTGGACTGGAAGAAGAAGGGGCGTAGCTTCAATTGGGACCTGCACGCTGTAGCCGGCACCTGGGTGCTGCTGTTCTATCTGTGTGCCGGGCTCACCGGTTTGTATTGGTCCTATGACTGGTATCGCGAAGGGCTGACTCGCATGCTCTCCGACGCGCCGCCGGAAAAACGCGCTGAAGGCGGTGGTCGCGGTGGTCGTGAAGCACCCAATGGCCCGGCCCCCGAAGTCGACTACGACGCTGTGTGGCAGAGCATCCAGCAGGCCGCCGGGCCCAAGCTGGTCGCCTGGAACTTGCGCCTGCCGCTGGTGGCCGGGCAGCCGGCGACGGTCTTCTACATGCTCGATGGGGCCGAGCATGCGCGCGCCTTCAACCAGTTCCAGATTGATCCGAAAAGCGGCGAAGTCAGCCGTCATGAGCGCTACGCCGACAAGAGCTTCAAGGCGCAATTGCTGACCAGCGTTTACGCCCTGCATGTCGGCGAATACTTCGGCCTGACCGGGCGCATCCTGATGATGCTGGCCACGGCGGCCATGCCGCTGTTCTTCATTACCGGCTGGCTGCTCTATCTGGATCGCCGACGCAAGAAGCGTGCGGCGCTGGCTGCGCGCGGTGCGCTGAAAACGGATGATTCAGGCGAAGGCTGGTTGGTGGGTTTCGCCAGCCAGAGCGGCTTTGCCGAGCAACTGGCCTGGCAGAGCGCCGGGCAGTTGCAGGCCGCCGGTATTCCGGTGCGGGTCGAGCCGCTGTCGCGCCTCGATGCCGACAGCCTGCGCCAGACGCGCAAGGCGCTGTTCGTGGTCAGCACCTTTGGTGACGGTGAGGCGCCGGACGCTGCGCAGGGTTTCGAGCGCAAGGTGCTCGGTGGCTCGCTGCCGCTCGAACAACTGAGCTATGCCGTACTGGCCCTGGGCGACCGGCAGTACCAGCACTTCTGCGGCTTCGCCCGGCGTATCAACGACTGGCTGGGTTTGCAGGGCGCGCAGCGCCTGTTCGACAGCATCGAAGTCGATGGCGCCGATCAGGCCGCGCTGCTGCGCTGGCAACAGCAGCTGAGCGAGCTGACCGGCGCGGCACCGATACGCTTCGAAGACGCGCCCTGGCAGAGCTGGACGCTGGCCGAACGGCGCCTGCTCAACCCCGGCAGCCAGGGCGCGCCGGTGTTCTTCCTCGGCCTGACGCCGCCTGCGCAGAGCACCTGGCAGGCCGGCGACATCCTGGAAATTCGTCCGCGTCATGCGCCGGCTGCGGTACAGGCCTGGCTGCAGCACGCCGGCTGCGACGGCCTCGAGCCGGTGACCCTCGATGGCCAGGCAATGAGCCTGTGCGAGGCTCTGGCTGAGCGCCAACTGCCAGAAAGCCTCGCCCATCTGGTCGGCCTGCATGCTCAGGCGTTGGTCGATGCCCTGGTGCCGTTGGGATCGCGTGAATACTCCATCGCTTCGGTCGCGGCTGATGGCGTGCTGCAGTTGATCGTGCGCCAGGCCGTGCAGGCCGACGGCAGCCTGGGCCTGGGTTCCGGTTGGCTGACCGAGCATCTGCCTGCAGGCGGGCAACTGCTGGCGCGGGTGCGGCGCAACAGCGGCTTCCACCTGCCGGACGACGACCGCCCGCTGATCCTGATCGGCAATGGCACCGGTCTGGCCGGGCTGCGTTCGCTGTTGCGCGCGCGGGCACTGGCCGGGCAGGGGCGCAACTGGCTGCTGTTCGGCGAGCGTAACCGCGTCTGCGACTTCTTCTGTGGCGACCAGCTGCAGGCGGCGCTGGCTACAGGCGAGCTGCAGCATCTGGACCTGGTGTTCTCCCGTGATCAGGCGGAGAAACGCTACGTGCAGGATCTGCTGCGCGAACAGGGCGAGCGCCTGCGTGCCTGGCTGGCCGAGGGGGCGGCGATCTACGTCTGCGGCAGCCTGCAGGGCATGGCTGGCGGCGTCGATGCGGCGTTGCGCGACTTGCTCGGCGACGAGGTGGTGGACGATCTGATCGAGGAAGGTCGATATCGCCGTGACGTGTACTGAAATAGTGGGGGCGTTCTCGGTGCTGCAATGGCCCTGAAACACGGCTGCGCCAAACTGGCTGAAAGCCCCGCCTGTTCAGCATTTCAGGGCGTTTTGTGTGATATCTGGAACGACATGAAATTAGGCAGAATTTCCGGTTGATCTGAGGGGCGCATGGTCTTAAAGTCCGCGCCCGAACGTCCATGCTGGAAACGATCCATCCGGCTCAAGTACTGACGACGAGAGGTTGCCGGCCGGCTAGTGGTCGGTACCGGTGATGCTCGGCGACATGCCTTGGGAAGTAGGCGAACCAAAGTGGGGAAACTGTCAGACGTTCAGGCCAGCGTTTAGCGCGGCCAGCCCCGACACGTAGCGGAACCTGTAAGCGGTTCTGCTGCCCGAATCAATGTGTTCCCGGTTTTGCCATTGGAGTCCCCAGCATGTCGATCAAGGTCGAAGACTACTACGCACCCGCCACTTTCCAGCGCATGAAGGCGTTCGCCGATCAGCACGAAACCCCGTTCGTGGTGATCGACCGGCAGATCATCGCCGATGCCTACGATCAACTGGGCAACTGCTTCCCGTTCGCCAAGATCTACTACGCGGTCAAGGCCAACCCGGCCACCGAGATCATCGAGCTGCTGCGCGACAAGGGCTCGAGCTTCGACATCGCCTCGATCTACGAGCTGGACAAGGTAATGGCCACCGGCGTTGGCCCGGAGCGCATCAGCTACGGCAACACCATCAAGAAGTCCCGTGATATCCGCTACTTCTTCGACAAGGGTGTGCGCCTGTTCGCCACCGACTCCGAAGCCGACCTGCGCAACATCGCCAAGGCCGCGCCGGGTTCGAAGATTTACGTGCGCATCCTCACCGAAGGCTCGACCAGTGCCGACTGGCCACTGAGCCGCAAGTTCGGCTGCCAGCCGGACATGGCCCTGGACCTGCTGATCCTGGCCAAGCAACTGGGTCTGGTGCCTTACGGCATCTCCTTCCACGTCGGCTCGCAGCAACGCGACATCGACGTGTGGGACGCGGCCATCGCCAAGGTCAAGGTGATCTTCGAGCGTCTGAAGGAAGAAGACGGCATCACCCTGCAGATGATCAACATGGGCGGCGGCTTCCCGGCCAACTACATCCAGCGCACCAATGACCTGGAAACCTACGCCGAGGAAATCACCCGCTTCCTCAAGGAAGACTTCGGCGACGAACTGCCGGAAATCATCCTCGAGCCGGGTCGCTCGCTGATCGCCAACGCCGGCGTGCTGGTCTCGGAAGTGGTGCTGGTGGCGCGCAAGTCGCGCACCGCGGTCGAGCGTTGGGTGTATGCCGACGTGGGCAAGTTCAGCGGCCTGATCGAAACCATGGACGAAGCCATCAAGTTCCCCATCTGGACCGAGAAGAAGGGCGAGATGGAAGAGGTGGTGATCGCCGGCCCGACCTGCGATAGCGCCGACATCATGTACGAGAACTACAAGTACGGCCTGCCGCTCAACCTGGCCAGCGGCGACCGCCTGTACTGGCTGTCCACCGGTGCCTACACCACCAGCTACAGCGCGGTGGAATTCAATGGCTTCCCGCCGCTGAAATCCTACTACCTGTAAGCGCTGCAAGCCTTAACCGTAGCTGGAGGCCATCCCGCGTAGGGTGCGCCGCGCGCACCGCCTTGTAGTGCTGGTGCATGCGGCGCACTCTACAGGCGCTATGCCCGCCATGCTGCGTGACAGACGCCCACTTCGTGTGGGCGTTTTCATTTCTGCCCAGAGCCTCTCACCTGCGCTGAATCAGCGTCCTAGAGCGCTCCATCTGGAACAGGGGAAAGGCGCTGACATTTTTGTTACAAAGAAGTTCATGTAAATCATTCGTAATGATTGATTAAGATTGAATCTCAAATACTATCGCGCGCAGTTTCCATCTGGAGTGACTCTCGTGAGCGATAAACACAACAAGCGTGCACCTTTCCCCCAGCGTCGTCTGCTGGCCTCGGCCGTCAGCCTGGCCCTGCTGTCCGGTTTCGCCGTGGCCCAGGAGTCGGCAGTCGAACTGGACGACGTAACCGTTCAGGGGCAGCAGGACAAGGGCTTCAAGGTCGACAAGGCATCTTCGCCGAAACAGACCGCTGCACTGCTCGATACACCGCAGACGGTCAACGTCATTCCGGAAACCCTGTTCCGTCAGCAGAACGCCCGCACCCTGACCGATGTCCTGCGCAATACTCCCGGCATCAGCTTCGAGGCTGGCGAAAACGGTTTCGCCACTGGCACCAACAACTTCAGTCTGCGTGGTTTCAACACCAGCGGCAGCCTGTTCATCGACGGTGCGCGTGACAATGGCAGCTACACCCGCGACGTGTTCAACGTCGAGCAGGTCGAGGTGTTCAAGGGGCCGGCAGCCGACAACGGCCGCGGTGGCGCCGGTGGTTACGTCAATCAGGTGACCAAGACGCCAACCCTGGAAAGCTTCATCGCCGGCGGCGCCAGCTTCGGCTTCGACCAGTACGACTCCGAGCCGCGCCGCCGTGCCACGCTCGACACCAACCAGATCATCAACGACAGCAGCGCTTTCCGTCTCAACCTGCTGGTCGAGGACAGCGGTGTCGCGGGCCGTGAGCACGCCGAGAAGAACAGCTGGGGTATCGCCCCGTCGGTGGCCTTCGGTCTGGGCACCGACACTCGCGCCATCGTCGCTTACGAGCACGTCGAGATGAACGACCGCCCGGATCTGGGTGTGGCCGGCGTGACCCTGCGTGACCAGCTCAAGGGTGCTAACACCCCGCTCGATTCCTCGGTGTGGTCGGCTGATCGCGACAAGTACTTCGGCCTCAAGTCCGACTTCGACGACACCACCAGCGATGCGCTGATGTTCCGCCTCGAACATGATCTGTCCGCTGGCGTCACCATCAGCAACCAGACGCGTCTGGCCCGCGTTGATCGCCAGGCGCGTTACACCCACGTACTGGATGACGACAACAACGCCAATGCTGCGCTGGTCAACGTACAGCGTCAGCAGTATGACCGCGTCAACACGTCGCTGAGCAACCTGACCAACCTGTCCACTCAGTTCGATACCGCCGGGCTGCGCCACAATCTGTCGGCTGGGCTCGAGCTGAGTCGCGAGAAGTCCGAGTCGCTGGGTTATCAATCGCAGACGCTGCCGGGGCTGGTCAACGTCTTCGACCCGGACTGGGAACGCAGCGTGCCGGCCGCTCTGGCCCCGCGTGATCGCACCAAGGTCGATGTCGATACCGCCGCGCTCTATGTCTACGACACCATCGAGATCAACCCGCAGTGGCAGGTGACCGGTGGTCTGCGCCTGGAGCAGTACCAGGCGAGTATCAGCAACAAACGCCTGGCTGGTGGTGCCGCACCGGGTGACGACTTCGACGACACCGAGCTGAGCCTCGGCGGCAAGCTGGGCGTGGTGTACAAGCCGCTGCCCAACGGCAGCGTCTACGCGGCCTACGGTGTATCCACCCAACCGCCGGGCTCGTACCTGTCCAACTCGGATATCTCGCGTACTGACCAGGGCCTGCCGGCGCTGATCAAGGGCGCCGATCCGGTGCGGGCGCACAACTACGAGATCGGTACCAAGTGGGACTTCTTCGACAGCCGCCTGTCGACCACCGCTGCTTTGTTCTACACCGAGAAAAAGAAGGTGGCGATCACCGGTCTTGACGTCGGTCAGACCGGACCTGCCACGCTCAAGGGCTATGGCAAGCAAGTGGTCAAAGGCCTGGAACTGGGCGCCAGTGGCAAGATCACCGACAACTGGGATGTCTTCGGCGGCATCGTGTTCATGGACAGCGAGCGCAAGCACAGCGCGTATCTGGATGACGTGCGTCGTCGTGCCAACAGTGGCGACTACGGCAGTGAGCTGCGCACCGACGGTGACGAGCTGGCCTTCACGCCCAAGGTCTCCGGCAACCTGTGGACGACCTACCGCCTGCCCGTCGGCCTGACCCTGGGCCTGGGCGCCCAGCACGTTGGTTCGTCCTACCTGGGGCGTCCGGATGACGTCGAGCGTATTGTCGCCAATGGTCGCTACGGGCGTGTGCCGAGCTACACCACCTTTGCCGCGATGGCCAGCTATGAGGTCAATGCCAATGTGGACGTGCGCCTGAACATCGACAACCTCACCAATGAGGAATACGTCAGTTCGGCCAACTGGCAGGGCCGCCGTGCATTGCTGGGTGATCCGCGTACCTTCACCCTGAGCACCAACTTCCACTTCTAAGCACGCTTGAGTGGTACAACGCCCCGATTGCAGCGCTCTCGGGGCGTTTTCATTTTGGTGGCGACAGCAGATCGGGCTTCTGTCCGAGTGCTGCAGCCCTTTAGAATCATTCGCAACGGCGATTGGCCCTGGAGAACCCCGAACATGATGCTGAGCATTCCCGACGTGCTGAATGCCGAACAGCTGCAGCAGTGCCGCACCGCGCTCGCAGGCGGCAACTGGCAGGATGGCCGGCTGACGGCTGGGCACCAGGCGGTGAACGTCAAGGCCAACCAGCAGCTCGCTCAGGATGATCCACTGACGCAGCAGCTGGGCGATTTCATCCTGGCCTGCCTGGCCCAGCATCCGCGTTTCATGGCTGCCGCGTTGCCGCTGAAAGTGGTACCGCCGCGTTTCAATCGCTATGCCGAGGGCGGCACTTACGGCGACCATATCGACAATGCGGTATTCAGCGTGCCGGGCACGCCGCATCGTATTCGTGCCGACCTGTCGGCCACTCTGTTCTTCAGCGAGCCGGACGAGTACGAAGGCGGTGAACTGGTGGTGCAGGACCAGCGCATCAAACTGCCTGCCGGCCATCTGGTTCTCTATTCCAGCGGCAGCCTGCATCGGGTCGAACCGGTGACCCGTGGTGTGCGTCTGGCCTCGTTCTTCTGGGTGCAGAGCCTGGTGCGCCAGAACGAGCAGCGCAGTGTGCTGCTGGAACTCGACGACAGCATCCAGGCGCTGCGCCAGCAGGTGCCGGACAGCCCCGAACTAGTGCGCTTGACCGGGATTTACCACAACCTGCTGCGGCAATGGACGCAGACCTGAGCGCTCGATCCATCACCCTGATCGAACCTTGCCCTCCACGTACCGACCCGCCGAGAAACAGCATGCCATTGCCCAAGCTGCAGCAGATTCCGCCGACCATCGCCGCTGTCGTCGACTACGAGCCCTATGCCCGCGAACGCATGAGCGAACAGGCCTGGGCCTACCTGGCCGGCGGCGCGGCGGATGAGCTGACCCTGGCGGACAACCGGGCGGCGTTCGAGCGTCTGCGCCTGCGTAGCCGAGTGCTGCAGAACCTGAGCGGCGGCAATACGCGCCTGCGTCTGTTCGGCCAGGATTTCGCCCACCCGATCTTTCTTGCGCCGGTGGCGTACCAGAAGCTCGCCCATCCCGATGGCGAGTTGGCCAGCGTACTCGCGGCGGCTGCACTGGGCGCGGGCATGGTGGTCAGCACCCAGGCCAGTGTCGAGCTGGAAGCGATCGCGGCGCAGGCGCAAGCGCCGCTGTGGTTCCAGCTGTATATCCAGCCTGATCGCGAGTTCACTGCGGCCTTGATCCGCCGTGCAGAAAGCGCCGGCTACCAGGCGTTGGTGCTGACCGTGGACGCCCCCGTGAATGGCGTGCGCAATCGCGAGCAGCGCGCCGGTTTCGCCCTGCCGGCGGGCGTCGAGGCAGTCAATCTGCGTGGGATGCGACCCTTGCAGGCGCAAGCCGACTCGCAGAACAGCAGCCTGCTCCTGGGCGGCCCGTTGCTGGCAGCGGCACCGACCTGGGCCGACCTCACCTGGCTGCGCGAGCAGACGCGTTTGCCCATTCTGCTCAAGGGCATCTTGAGCGGCGTCGATGCCGAACAGGCGCTGGCGGCGGGCGTGGATGGCCTTATCGTCTCCAACCATGGCGGGCGTACGCTGGATGGCCTGCCAGCGACCATCGAGGTGCTGCCCGAAATTGCGGCAGTTGTGCAAGGACGGATGCCACTGTTGCTCGATGGTGGTATTCACCGTGGCAGCGATATCCTCAAGGCGCTGGCGTTGGGAGCGGATGCCGTGTTGGTCGGCAGGCCCTACGTCTTTGGTTTGGCAGCGGCCGGTGCGGTCGGGGTGGCGCATGTGCTGCAACTGCTGCGCGCGGAGCTGGAGGTGGCCATGGCTCTGACCGGTTGCGCCGACCTGGCCAGCATCGGGCCGGATGTGATCTGGCGTCCTGCCACTCGCTAGACCAACATTCTTTGGCAGATGGCTTCTACGGCCAATGTTTGCGCCATGTCGAGTTGGCTACGGCTTACTACTCGATGATCTGCCGCTGATGACTGCAGTGGTGTGGCTTCCCACCTGCAGGGTCGGCAATTGCTAGAAAGCAGAACGCCAGCCCCAGGGCTGGCGTTTTGCATTGTGGGGTTGAAGTCAGAACTCGATGACTGTCGACAACCACAGGCGGCGACCTTCTTCGAGGGTGCCGCTGGTGGACTGGCCGATCTGCGTGTAGTCGGACGCCCAGCCGGTGGTGCCGGTGTTGGTGGTGTAGTAGCTGCCGCTAGTGAAGTCCTTGTCGAACAGGTTGTAGATCGTGGCGCTGAACGTCACGTTCTCCGAGGCCTTGAACGAGCCACCGAGGTGGAAGACCTCATAGGCCTTCAGGTCGCCAGCGGCGTCATACAGGGCCTTGTTCGCCGCCGTCAGGTTTTCGTAGCGGTCGGTAAAGCGAGCACGTTCGCCGCGGTATTCCCCCTTGAACCACAGCGTCAGACGATCATTGGCGGCCCAGCTCAGGCGTGCGTGAGCCATATGCTCAGGTGTATTGGTCAGTGGCGCACCCTTGTTGATGCCACTCTTCTGCTCGCTGTCGGTGTAGGTGTAGTTGACGGACAGTGCCCAGGCCGGGGCGAATTCCCAGCGACCTGCAACTTCGACACCCTTGGTGACGGCTTCGCCGATGTTCACGCTCTGGGCGAAGTTCTCCTGAGTGAAGCCCGAGCCATAGCTGACGCAGCCTGGCTGGTTCGGATTAGCAGCGTAGAAGCAGTTGGCCAACGGCGTGCCGTCGTCGATCTTGTCCTTGAACTTGTTGTGGAACAGAGTGACGTTGGCGTTGAAGTCGGAGAGGTTGTCGTAGTACGCACCAATCTCGGTGTTGGTGGTGATTTCCGGATCCAGGTCGGGGCTACCGATGGTAATGGTCGAGCCCTGGCCGGTCACGCCGTTGATGCCACTGTGCAGTTGATTGAGTGTTGGGGTCTTGTAACCGCGGCTTACACCGCCCTTCAGGGTCCAGGTGTCCGTTGTGTTCCACACCAGGTAGGCGCGCGGGCTGACATGGCCACCAAAGGCTTCATGATCCTCGTAGCGCGCTCCCAGGGTCAGCGCCAGGTCTTCACGCAGGCGCCACTCATCTTCGGCGAACAGCGCCCAGGAAGTTTGCTGGAAATCTTCATCGGCGATGCCGTCGGTGACCTTGGCATCCCACCACTGCGCGCCGACGGTGGCGATATGAGCGTCGCCCACCGGGCCTACCAACTTGGTGTCGACGACCAGGTCGGTCGACTTCAGCTTGCGGTCGTCGCCGATGATGATCGACGGGAAACCGGTGTAAGCGTTGCCAATCGGGTTGCCTGGAATGGTACGGCCGAAGGTTTCCGTGGTGTTGTGGGTGATGCTGCTTTCCAGCGTACCGAAGCTCAAACGCCCGGTATGGCTGAGGGCGATCTGATCACGCTCGAAGCGCAGTTCATCCTTGTAGCCATTGGCACGTAACGGGGCGTTGGTGGTGCAGCCGTCGGTGGCGCTGCCGCCATTCTTGCCGTCGAGATTGCCCAGCTGGCAGTCGTCATTGTTGTAGACCTGGCGGCCTCGCTCGAAATCGAGGGCGAAGTCATGGGCGTCATTCGGGGTCAGTGTCAGGCGGGTGCCGAAGGTGGTGTTGCGCCCCTCGACGGGGGAAGCGCCGCGTTTGCTGACGGTGCTGTCGTTGTCGAACTGCAGGTTCGACTCGCCGCGGTCATACAGGCTGCCCCGCACGGCGAGGCCCAACAGACCGTCGATCAGCGGGCCGCTGGCATAGAGGCTGGTGTTGCTGGCTTCACCGTAATCGCGGTTTTCCTGGAAAGTATGGTCCAGGCTCAGGCTGGCGCCCCATTCCTTGGCCACCTTGCGGGTGATGATGTTGACTACGCCCCCCATGGCGTCGGAGCCGTAGAGCGTGGACATCGGCCCGCGGATTACTTCGATACGCTCGATCGCGGACATCGGGGGCATGAAGCTGGTGGCAGTTTCGTTGAAACCATTGGGGGTGACGTTGCCTGCCGTGTTCTGGCGACGGCCGTCGATCAGAATCAGGGTGTAGTCGCTGGGCATGCCGCGAATGCTGATGTTCAGACCGCCAGTCTTGCCGGTGCCCTGGCGTACGTCGATGCCTTCCACGTCTTCCAGTGCTTGCGCCAGGTTGCTGTAACGCTTCTGCTGGAGTTCTTCGCGGCTGATCACGCTGATGCTGGCCGGGGCTTCGGTGATCTTCTGTTCGAAGCCGGAAGCACTGACTACCACATCGCCCAGGGCGATAGGCTCGTTGGCCTGGGCGCCGAAACTGGCGGCCAGAGCAATGGCGCTGGCCAAGGCGGTGCGGGAATTGAGGGCGTACATCGATCTACTCCTGGCAGTAAGAGGGTGCAGGCGGAACGGTTGCAAACGGCCGGGATGATAGTGATTTGCATATAAGGTTCAATTGCGGATGATATCGATGGGCATGGCAACCGGCTGGAGAGGCCGTGGTGGTTGGGCTGCAGGCAGGTGTAAATTTTGTAAATGCGATTATTTCTCGAGTGCTGCTCGGGCTTTACGCAGGCTTTCCAGGCGCTCTAAGCTGCCGGCATGAACCCTATTCTTCTCAACTGCGACATGGGCGAGGGCTTCGGCGCCTGGCGCATGGGCGACGATGAACTGGCCATGCCGCTGATCGATCAGGCCAACCTGGCGTGCGGCTTCCATGCGGGCGATCCGCTGATCATGGCGCGCAGCGTCGAGCTGGCAGTGGCGCATGGAGTGAGCATTGGCGCGCATCCTTCCTATCCGGATCTGCAGGGCTTTGGTCGGCGCCATCTGCAGTGCTCGCCGGAAGAGGTTCGTGCGCTGGTGCTGTATCAGGTGGGGGCGCTGGATGCCTTTTGCCGAGCGCGCGGCTGTCAGCTGGCTTACGTCAAACCGCATGGCGCGCTTTACAACGATCTGGTTCGTGATGATGCGCTGCTGACGGCAGTGCTCGATGCCTGTGCCAGCTACCGCAAAGGCCTACCGTTGATGGTGCTGGCGCTGGCTGACAATGATCGGGAGCTACGTCTGGCCGACGAGGCCGATGTGCCGCTGATGTTCGAGGCGTTCGCCGACCGCGCCTATCTGTCGGATGGGCAACTGGCGCCGCGCCGGCTTAGCGGCGCGGTGCACCATGATCCCGAGCGAATCCTGGACCAGGCGTTGGCCATTGCCAGCGGCGAGTCCTTTGCCGACATCGATGGCAAGCCGCTGCGGCTGCGGGCTGACAGCCTCTGCGTGCATGGCGACAACCCTGAGTCGCTGGCGGTGTTGCGTCGCTTGCGCGCGCGGCTGGATGCGCTCTGAGGAATCAGTCGGGCTGCCAGTCCAAGGTCAGCTCCTCCTGCCAGGCGAAGCGTTCGAAGTGACTGCCGACCACGCCCTCCAGGCGTTGCAGGTCTTCGCTGCTGGCGCTTTCCACCTGTAGGCGCAAGCCTTGGTCCTCCGCCTTCAAGGTCGCCACCCCGGCGCCGAATTCGATACGGCCCTGGTGCTCGTCGAAGCTGACTGGAATCTTGTGTGCGAAGTGCTTGCACAGACGACTGATATAGCGCGCCGGGGTATCGGTCGCGACGAAGGCACTGCTGCTGAATAGGGTCATGCAAAATCCTCTTGGGCTGTGTATTTCCTGGTGGCTGCCGTTCTGCGACAGCGCGGCGTGGTTCAGTACGCCAGGGTAAAGCGTTGGCGAATGTGCTGCGGCTGCTCGACTTCGTCCAGCAGTGCTACGGCCAGGTCGGCCACCGAAATGCTGCCCGGCTCATTACCGTTCATCAGCAACTCGTCCCGGCCCAGGCGGAACTTGCCGGTACGTGGGCCTGGAACGAGCAGTGCGGCTGGCGAGAGAAAGGTCCACTCCAGATCCTGTTCGCCGCGCAGGATTTCCAGTGTCTGGCGCGCACCTTCGGCGCCTTCCTTGTAATCGGCAGGAAAGTCCGGTGTATCGATCAATTGCACGTTAGGGGCGACGTACAGACTGCCGGCACCACCGACCACCAGCAGACGTTTGACGCCTGCCTGCTTGCTCGCCTCGATGATCGAGCGGCTGCCGGCGATGAACTGCTCGCGAATCTCCGCCACGCCCCAGCCTGGGTTGAAGGCGCTGATTACCGCGTCGTGGCCGTGCAACTGCCGGGTCAGTGCTGCGCTGTCGTGAACGTCCGCCTCAACGACGGTGAGTTGCGGGTGTGCGTTCAGCTTTTGTGGCTGGCGTACCAGTGCGGTGACCTGATGACCGCGACTCAGTGCTTCTTGCAGCAGCGGCGCGCCGACATAACCAGTGGCACCGATCAGTGCGATTCTCATTGGGGTAATCTCCAATAGTGACGATGAACACATGATCGTTGCTGGATAAACCCCGGAAAAAGTGGCCTGATGCACATGGATAATTAAGCAGGGCTTCATAATGGAGCAGCTCAAACGCATGGCGTTGTTCGCCACCGTGGTGCAGAAGGGCTCGATGGTCGCGGCTGCCGAAGCCATGGGCATGACGGCTTCGGCGGTCAGTCAGCAGATACGCCGACTGGAGGAGGCCACTGGTGTGACGCTGCTACACCGCACCACACGCAAGCTGACCCTTAGCGAAGCGGGGGCGCAGTTCTATGAAAGCTGCCGACAGATAGTCGAACTGGCCGAGCAAGCGGAGCAGCGCCTGGCCGAGCAGCGCGATGCGCCGGTGGGCGAGTTGCGTGTCGCCGCCCCGGTCGGGTTTTCCGGGCCGCTGCTGAGCGAAGCGCTGGCGCCGTTGCTCAGTGCTCATCCGGGGTTGAGCCTGAGCCTGTTCTTTCACGATGAACAGATCGACCTGATCGAGTCGCGCATCGATCTCGCCATCCGTGTCGGCCGCCAGGAGGACTCCAGCCTGGTGGCCCGTTACGTGACCGATTGGCGCATGATCCTGTGCGCCGCTCCGGCCTATCTGGCACGTGTCGGTTTGCCAATCGAACCGTCGCAATTGCTCAAGCTCGACTGGATCGGCCTACATCTGGAACGCAGCCAGCACCTGACCTTGCTTGGCCTCGGTGGAGTGCAGCAGCGCCTGCGGCTGGAGACGCGCATCAGCTGCAACAACATCCTGGCCGCACGCCAATTCACCCTGGCGGGAATGGGCGTGTCGCTGCAGCCGGAGCCGGAAGTCCGTGAACTGCTGGCTCGCGGCGATCTGTTGCCGCTGCTGCCGGATTGGCAACTCGAGCCTATCGGCCTGCATATCGTCACGCCACGGCGCGATGCGCAACCGGCCAAAGTGCGCTATGCCATCGAGGCGCTCAGGCGTCATCTGGTCAGTGCATGATGATCAATAGTCGGCATACGCCTCTGGCTATGCGAGGATGGCGCCATAATCATTTTCTCCGTCAGAAAGGACCCGTGATCCACACCGATGAAGACGCCCAAACGTATTGAACCCCTGGTCGAGGATGGCCTGGTGGATGAGGTGCTGCGACCACTGATGAGTGGCAAGGAAGCAGCGGTCTATGTGGTGAGGTGTGGCGACGAGCTGCGCTGCGCCAAGGTCTACAAGGAAGCCAACAAACGCAGCTTCCGCCAGGCATCCGAATATCAGGAAGGCCGCAAGGTGCGTGGCAGCCGCCAGGCGCGGGCCATGGCCAAGGGCAGCAAGTATGGGCGCAAGGAGCAGGAGCAGGCCTGGCAGAATGCCGAGGTCGCCGCGCTGTTCCGCCTGGCCAATGCCGGTGTGAGGGTGCCCAAGCCCTACGACTTTCTCGACGGCGTGCTGCTGATGGAACTGGTGGGCGACGGCGAGGGCGATGTTGCGCCGCGTCTCAATGATGTCGACCTGCACCCGGACGACGCCCGTGAATTTCACGCCTTCATGATCCAGGAGATCGTCAAGATGCTCTGCGCCGGCCTGGTGCACGGTGACTTGTCGGAGTTCAATGTGCTGCTCGGCCCCGAAGGCCCGGTGATCATCGATCTGCCGCAAGCCGTGGACGCCGCCGCCAACAACCACGCCTTCAGCATGCTCGAGCGCGACGTGCGCAACATGGCCGAGTACTTCGGCCAGTTTGCCCCGGAGCTCAAGTACACCAAGTACGCCAAGGAAATGTGGGCGCTTTACCAGGCCGGTAAACTGCTGCCCGATACGGCGTTGACCGGCGAGTTCGCCGAGCCCGAGGACGCTGCCGACATCGACGCGGTGATGCGCGAGATCAAGGCCGCCCTGGCCGAAGAGGCGAAAAAGCAGGCCCTGCTCAACGCCGAAGACGAACCCAAGGACGCCGAGCCGATACCGCCCTGGATGCGCTGATAAAGCTTTGCCGGGCTCTGCTCCGTAGGGTGCGCCGTGCGCACATCCTCACGCTGCGCCCGGTGCCATGGGAGGGGCTTTAGAACTGGCGGCGCCACTGACGTAGGGCGGGGGCAACCCGCCGTTGTCGGTCTGGCGGGTTTCACCCGCCCTACGGCTGACGGTGCGATGAACATCCCGCCGCGCCGCAAATCACTCCTTCCTCCAGCCCCTGCAGAATCGGACAATCCGGCCGGCTATCGCCCTGGCAACTGTTCGCCAGCTCCACCAGCGTATCGCGCAAGGCGCTCATCTCGGCAATCTTGCGTTCCAGTTCGGCGATATGGCCCTCGGCCAATGCCTTCACATCGGCACTGGCGCGCTGCTTGTCCTGCCACAGCGCCAGCAGCCGGCCCACCTCCTCCAGGGAAAACCCCAGATCCCGCGCTCGCTTGATAAAGGCCAGGCGGTGCAGGTCGTTGGCGTTGTACTGCCGATAACCACTCTCCGACCGCCCGGCATGGGGTAGCAGGTCGATGGATTCGTAGTAGCGAATCATCTTGGCACTGAGGCCGGTGTGCTTGGCGGCTTGGCCGATGTTCATGGATGCAGCCTTCTTGTCGGCAGAAACTCCGCGTGACTATGCCAGAGGGTTGAACCCGAAATGAATCTTGAGTTGGCCGATGATCATGCTGATCCAGAATACCGTCAGGCTGATGCAGGTGAAGTACAACCATAACGACAGGGGCAGGCTGACCCTGGGTTTGTTCAAGCCCAGGGTGTAGAGAAAGCTATAACGGTGCATCCGGCAGGAGCGGTCGAAAGGGCTGACGGACTCCTGCCTGAAATCAGGAAGCCTCGAAAAGTATGGGTCGAGCCGACTTATCCCATGGACGCAGAGGTAGATGCCGTTGAAGCCGCCGGCGACGAAAAGCAGCACCCAGACGAGGACCAGTAAAATTTCCAGGTGCGATGCGCCACTCATGCCGGTATGCGCCTAGGTAAAGGGGCCAATCTGTAAATACCTGCCGAGCGCCGCCAAGCCTAAGGTGATCCAAATGATCGAGAGGCTGAAGAACGAGAAGTACAGCCAGAGCGATAGACCCGCGCCTACAGCTGGGCGGCGTATGCCCAGCGAGTAGAGAAAACTGTACTTGTGCAATCTATAGAAACCATCGAACGGGCTCCGTGATTCCCAGCTTGGATCAGGCTTGCGGGAGAAGTACTTATCCAGCCTGCGAATCCCGAAGAAGGCTGCATAGATGTGATTGAGGGTGCCGATCACCAGTATGAGCAATAGGGTGTTCGCCAGAACGGCCTTTATCGATAGTGTGGCGTCCATTATCTGCTCCATTCATATATTACTGTGCCTGCCTGCTCTCCCACGTCGCCGCCCCCGCTTCCTCCGTAGTAGGCCCCGACGCCGGCACCGACTAAACCAACGACAAGTAGTACTGGTGCTCCTACTGTAACTCCAAATGCCAATGCAATACCGCCGACGATACCTGTTGCGACATTAGCTCCAATGAGCCCCCCGAGGGCGCCGCCAGCTGCACTTCCAACAAAACCACCAGTTTGTTTGTAGCTAACTTGGCGGCAAGTTTCAGTATTTCCGATGGTACAGGCATCATTAATTCTGTTTAGGCGAACGCCTCCATCAATGGCTATTCCTAGGTAACCCAGTCTGCTCGAACCCTTTGCCCATCCTGAAACCGTATTGATACGTTGCCCGAGTTGAGGAACCTGGCCCCGCTCGGCAATCTCCGAGGCATTGTGCAGAATAGATTTGGTGGATAGGCCCAGCGTGTTCTTTATGCTGTTGTACTGGCGGATATTTTACTCGCCCTCCGGGTTGGCGATCTGGCAGCGCCAGGGTGACTGGTCAGTGATCTTGCACTCGGATCGCGGCAGCCAATTCACCAGCGCCGACTACCAGCGCTTTCTGAATAGCAATACGCTGGTTTGCAGCATGAGTGCCGTCGGGCACTTCGGCGACAACGCTGCCTGTGAAGGCTTCTTCGGCCAGCTCAAACGGGAGCGCGTTGCCCATCAGTCGTATCGAACTCGCGATGAGGCTCGGGCGAATCTATTCGACTCCAAGGAGCGGTTTCATAACCCACGAATGCGTCGTAGAGTCGCCCGGCAAGATCTGAAGTTTTCTGCCCTTTTCAAACCGTCCGTGGAAATGGGGTAGAACCCGCAGAACCTGCGGCTTGGCCGATGTTCATGGATACAGCTTTCTCGTAGGCAGGAACTCCGCGTGACTATGCCAGAGGGTTGAACCCGAAATGAATTTTGAGCTGGCCAATGATCATGCTGATCCAGAATACCGTCAGGCTGATGCAGGTGAAGTACAACCATAGCGACAGGAAGAGGCTGACCCTGGGTTTGTTCAAGCCCAGGGTGTAGAGAAAGCTGTAGCGGTGCATCCGGCAGAAGCGGTCAAAGGGGCTGACGGACTCCTGCCTGAAATCAAGCAGCCTGGAAAAATACGGGTCGAGCCTGCGGATTCCATGAAAGCAGATGTAGATACCGTTGAAACCGCCGCTCACGAACAGAAATACCCAGGCGAAGACCACGATTCGCTCCAGTAAGGAAGCGTCACTCATATCACTGTGTCCATTGATAAACGATATCGCCAAGCTCTTCCCCGGTAGTTCCACCGGCTGAACCTCCGTAGTACGCGCCTGCCGCTGCTCCAGCGATTGCGATCACGACAAGAACGGGGGCTCCTAATGTCACACCGAATGCAATGGCGATACCTCCCACCACTGCCGTTGCGATCTTCGCTCCTGCGACACCTCCAACGGCCCCTCCGCCGGCGCTGCCCAGGAACCCGCCCATCTGCTGATAACTGGTTTTGGTACAGGCCTGGCTATTTCCTATCGAGCAGGCCTCGTTGATCCTGTTGAGTCGAACGCCGCCATCAATCGCGATTCCCAGATATCCCAGGCGGCTAGAGCCCTTTGCCCAGCCTGAAACTGTATTGATACGTTGTCCAAGCTGAGGAACCTGGCCCTTTTCGGCTATCTCCGAAGCATTGTGCAGAATGGACTTGGTCGATAGGCCCAGCGTGTTCTTGATACTGTTGTATTGGCGGATATTGAGAGTCGAAAGGGTCACTCGACCAACGGCATGATCCAGTTGTGCAAACAATTGCTGGCGCTTGGCATAGAACTCTGGTGAGAAACGGTTGGTGCTACCGGTTCTCCGTAGTTCTTCCACGTAGGCAGCATTGATCTTTTCGAGCGTGCTCTTCACATCGCCCAATTGCTTGCCCGCTGCAGCGCTCAGAACACCAAGTGCGGTGCTTTGGTGGGCAGCCACGGTTTCCAGGGAAATGAAATCCAGTGCCTCTAGATGCCGTTTCACCGTCATGGCTTCGTCCGGCGTCAATTGCTGGATGCCTGCACTTGCGAGTCTTGCCTGTTCTTTGAGTTTTTCCAGGCGCTGACGGTCTGCATCGGTGCGCGGTCGATTGGAAACGATGACGATTTCGCCCGGTAGCACCGTATCCTTCAGGTGCTCGTTGTTTCGCTCAAATAGCGAACGAAGCACAAAGTGCATCTGCGTACCGTAGATTTCCTCATAAATGGCTTGGCGCGTCTGAACCTTGTCGTTCCAGTAGAACGCCACGTCGAACGGAGCATCGCTGCATGGGCTGCTTTGCGTTACTTGTCCCACTGCGCAGCCTGTTCGGGCGGGACCACTATTTTCGGGGAGCTGCAGCGTCTGGCCCGCTTGGATCCGATTGGGGTCTTCGATCTGAGGGTTGAGGCGCAGCAGCGTGCTTGTGGTCGTCCCGTGGCTGCTGGCTATCTGACCTAGGCTGTCGCCTTGCTTGATGACATATTCCATTGCTTCATCCATTCAGGCCAAGCAGGCTGGCTTCGATGGCAGCCAGGCGGTGCTCGGCAGATTCGTCCATGTTGGTGAGTTGTTTATGTACGCTTGGGCTGTCCATCGCATCAGGGAACTGGAGGGCTAATTCAACAAAGGCGAACAACTGTTGTTCGGTTTCGATACCCGCCTGCTCTGCTTGTTCGATGCGGAGCTCAATGAGCTTTTCCAGGTCGGCATATGGCGTACTGCAGTGCTCGTCGGAAGAAAAGTGAGCAACCAATCTTTGTATGAAAAGTCTCCGCTCTTCTTCTTGCCAGCTCTTGAGTTGTTCGACGCGAAGCGAGAACCACCCCTCATCGTCTGGCGTCATTGCAGGCGCGTCATAGCTCGCACCGAAGTGCAACCATTGATCATCCTGCCTGAGTGTCCAGAGATTCTTGATAGGGCCTAGCCAGGCACTGCGTTCATCTTCCGTTAGGCTGGACAGGAATCGTGCGGTTAACGCAGGATCGTAGAATCTGCAAAACACCAACTCTCCAGACGGCAGCTTCACACTGAGCAGGCTGCGCAAATGATCTGCCAGGGCCTCCATCGCTGACTGGCTACCCAGAACAATGGCTGCTGATCGCCATCGAGCTCGGTTTTCCCACAGGTATTTTTGTTCGGAAAGCTTGTAGAGCACAGGGCTGCTTTCCATTGACACTGCGTGGCGAGTCCCGCGATAGAGCGGTATGGCCTCTGGTTCTTCGTCATGCTGATAAATGATCTGCAGTGCAGGCAGGGCTGCGCCATCTAGGAGCAGATAGAGGCTTTCGCTTTCGAACAGAGGTTCCTCTGCCTGGTTATTCATATCCGATTGGCGTTCTTGCCACATGGGCACTCCTCCAGATGGCAAGAACCGTCGGGTTGCACGCCGCACTGTTTGACCAGCAGCAGCTTGGTCATTGCTGCCTGCTGCAGTTGTCGCGCCATGTTGGTCAAGGCTGGCAGGGTCACGCTGCCAGCTACTGCGCTTGCAGCGAGCCACGGCATGACTGGCGCCAGGATTTTTAACCCCGCTCCTGCACCCGGCCCACCCCCTGAATTCATCTTGATCGACGCCCCGCTCAGGGTCACGCCGCTCGGGTCGAGCTTGAGGAAGCTGCCGCCGCCAGCGGCGGTGAGCTCCATGCAGGCGTCGATCACTACCTTGCTGCCGGCGTTATAGTGGATTTCGTTGCCGGCTTCGATGAACTGGCCGGTGCCGATCTTGTTGTGCTGGGTGAGGGCGACGGTGAGGTGGTCGTTGGCGCGTACCTCTATCTTGCGGTCGAGGTCGGTGGTGCGGTGTTCTTCGGCCTGAAGCTCGGTGTAGCTGTTGGCTTCGACCGTATCGTGGCGCTCGTTGCCGACGCGGATTTTCTGGTCGTGTTCGATGTTCTCGTCCCAGTCACGCTGGGCGTGGATGTAGATCTGCTCGGCGCCCTTGCGGTCTTCGATGCGAAATTCGTTGTAGCCGCCACCGCCCGGGCTGCTGAGGGTCTTGAGGACGCTGCGGGTCTTGTTCGCCGGCAGGTCGTAGGGCACCACGTGCTCGGCGTGATACAGGCAGCCGGTGATCAAGGGCTGGTCGGGGTCGCCTTCGAGGAAGGTCACCAGCACTTCCATACCCACGCGCGGAATGGCCACACCGCCATAGGCGTCGCCGGCCCAGTTGGAGGCTACGCGCAGCCAGCAACTGGTAGTGTCGTTTCCCAGGCCTTCGCGATCCCAGTGGAACTGCACTTTCACCCGGCCGTATTGGTCGCAGTGGATTTCCTCGCCAGCCGGGCCGGTGACCACGGCGGTCTGGCTGCCCAATACCTGGGGTTTGCGATGTTCGAGCGCGGGGCGGTAGGGGATGTCCCAGGGGGTGGCGGTAAAGCGGTTGCGGTAGCCCTGCTGGAACCCGTCGCCAGGCTTGGTGTTGCTGGTCACCGACTCTTCCAGCACCTGTGGCTGCTTGCCTTCGTGGATGACTTCATTGAGTAGCCAGAGGTCGTTCCACTGTGCACGCGGATGACCGGCGAGGGCGAGGAAGTGGCCGCTTATCAGGTAGGCGTCGCTCTGGCCTTCAGCCAGTTCGTAGTCGCTGCGCAGACGCTCCAGGCTACGTTTGGCCAGGTGCTTGCCGCGTGTGCGGTCGGTGAAGCGACCAGGGTAGTCGTAGACCTCCAGTGCCGGGCTGAACTCGCTGCGGTAGTCCGCCTCCATCTGCAGCTTGGGCTGCTCGAAGTCATAGTCGCGCCAGGTGGCGTGGGTGCTGCGGGTTTCCAGGCGCACACCAAAGGCGCGCACCACTTCGTGGTCAGCGGACAGGCCGCTGCCCTGCTGGTAGTTCAGCGGGGCGAGCTTGGGGAAGACGCTGGCGTCGTCGCCAAACACCAGGCGATGGCTGTCTTCGCTGTGTTGGAAGTGGAAGCTGATGCCTTCTTCCTCGCACAGGCGCTGGATGAAGTGCAGGTCGCTTTCGTCGTACTGCACGCAGTAGTCGCGTTCGGGATAGATATAACCGAGCTGGAATTGATAGGCGTCGCTCTGGATACCATGGTCTTCGAGGACCTGGCTGATGATCTGTGGCACCGTCAGGTGCTGGAAGATGCGCTGGTTGTGGCGATGAGCCAGGTAGGCGAGTTGCGGCCGCAGGCTGATGCGGTAGCGCGTCAGGCGTTTGCCGGAGTCGCCTTGCGTGATGGCGTAGACCACGCCATGCACGCCTTTTCCGGAGGGGCCGAAGGCCAGGTAGGCGGTCTGATTGATCAGCGCGTCGAGGTCGAGACTGGCGTTCTGGCTGATCAGTTCGATATCGAAGCGGTAGGGCTTGTTAAGCGTTTCGCGCCCCTCGAAGCTCAAAACCTGCAGGTCGTTTTCGACCGCGGCAATGGTGAGGGTGATATGCGCCTGGTTGGCATCCAGCATGCCGTGGCCTCCATCCGTGAGTTGGGCGAGGCCTGAAGGGTGCCGGACAGCGCGCCTAGGTTCAATGATAGCATTCCCATACCATGCGCCGGTTCAAGAAAATACTGGCTACGATCCCTTCGGTCTCCAGCGATTGAGCAGCAGTGCGTTGCTCACCACGCTGACGCTGGACAGCGCCATGGCGGCGCCAGCGAACATGGGGTTGAGCAGGCCGGCGGCAGCCAGGGGGATGCCGATCAGGTTGTAGATGAAGGCCCAGAACAGGTTCTGGCGGATCTTGGCGTAGGTGCGCCGGCTGATGTCCAGCGCGGCCGGCACCAGGCGTGGGTCGCCGCGCATCAGGGTGATGCCGGCCGCGTGCATGGCGGCATCGGTACCTCCGCCCATGGCGATGCCGACGTCCGCAGCGGCCAGCGCCGGTGCGTCGTTGATGCCGTCGCCGACCATGGCCACGGTGCCGTGCTGACGCAGTTCACCGATCAGCCGCGCCTTGTCCGCCGGCAATACCTGGGCGTGAGGTTGGTCGATGCCCAGCACGCTGGCCACAGCCGCGACGCTACCCTGGTTGTCGCCGCTGATCAGGTGACTGGTGATGCCCTGTTCGCGCAGTTCGGCGATGGCGTCGGTGGCGCCTTCCTTGAGTTGATCGCCGAAGGCCAGCAGGCCAAGCAGGCGGGGCTTGCTGCCGGTTTCGATCAGCCAGGACAGCGTGCGACCTTCGGCTTCCCAGGCGTGCGCGGATGCAGTCAGCGCGTCGGCCTGCAATTGGTTTTCCTCCAGCAGGCGGCTGCTACCCAGTTGCAGGGAGCGACCCTCGATTTCGCCGGCGATGCCACGACCGGCCAGCGCGCGGCTGTCGCTCAGCGCCGGCAGCGTGATGTGCTGTTCGGCGCAGCGCTGCAGCACGGCCTTGGCCAGCGGGTGCTCGCTGCCCTGTTGCAGACCGCCAGCCAGGCGCAGCAGTTCGTCCTCGTCGGCTTCGCCCAGGCCGATATGGACGATGCGCGGCTTGCCCTCGGTGAGGGTGCCGGTCTTGTCGAAGGCGATGTGCTGTACGGCGTGCGCGACTTCCAGTGCTTCGGCATCCTTGATCAGGATGCCGTGGCGCGCGGCGACTCCAGTGCCGGCCATGATCGCCGTTGGCGTGGCCAGGCCGAGGGCGCAGGGGCAGGCGATCACCAGTACGGCGACGGCGTTGAGCAGGGCGTTTTCCAGTGATGCGCCGAACGCCAGCCAGCCCAGCAGCGTGGCCAGGGCGATCAGTAGCACCGCCGGGACGAATACCTGGCTGACCTTGTCTACCAGCTTCTGGATCGGCGCCTTGGCAGCCTGGGCGTCTTCGACCAGGCGAATGATCCGCGATAGCACGGTTTCGGCGCCAAGGGCCGTGGTTTCCACCAGCAGGCGACCTTCGCCGTTGATGGCGCCGGCCGTGACCTTGTCGCCCGGCTGTTTGGCCACCGGCAGGCTTTCACCACTGATCAGCGCTTCGTCGGCATGGCTGTTGCCCTCCAGCACCTGGCCGTCGACCGGGAAGCGTTCGCCGGGCTTGACCAGAATCCGGTCGCCCAGTGCCAGCACGTCGATGCCGACACGTTCCTCACGACCCTCCACCAGCCTCACCGCATGATCCGGGCGCAATGCCTGCAAGGCGCGGATGGCACTGGCGGTCTGGCGCTTGGCGCGGCTTTCCAGGTACTTGCCGAGCAGGATCAGGCTGATGATCACCGCCGAGGCCTCGAAGTACAGATGCGGCATCTGTCCGGCTGGCGTCACGGCCCACTGGTACAGGCTCAGGCCGTAACCGGCGCTGGTGCCGATGGCCACCAGTTGATCCATGTTGCCGGCACGGGCCTTCAGCGCCTGCCAGGCGGCGCGGTAAAAGCGCGCACCGAAAATGAATTGCACCGGCGTGGCGAGCAGGAATTGCACCCAGGCCGGCAGCATCCAGTGCAAGCCGAAGGGCTCGACCAGCATCGGTAGCACCAGCGGCAGGGTCAGGGCGATGGCCGCCAGCAAGATCAGGCGTTCCCGCTGCAAACGGCGTTGCGCCTGATCCGCGGCCGGGCGGTCGTCCAGCAGGCTGGCCTTGTAACCGGCGGCGGCTACGGCCTTCAACGCCTGTTGCGGGTCGAAACCGGCGAGTACCTGCAGGCGCGCCTTCTCGTCGGCGAGGTTGACGGCAACCTGGCTGATGCCCGGCAGCTTGCTCAGCGCGCGTTCGATACGACCGACGCAACTGGCGCAGGTCATGCCCTCGATGCCCAACTCCAGCGGCTGGCTGGGCACGTTGTAACCGGCGCTCTCGATGGCGCTAATCAGCTGCGGCAGGCTGCCGGCGGGCGCTTCGATGCGCGCCTGCTCATTGGCCAGGTTGACGCTGGCGCTACTTACCTGCGGCAGCTTGTTCAGCGCGCGCTCGACACGACCTGCGCAACTGGCGCAGGTCATGCCCTGAATCGGCAGATCAAAGGTGGACATGGTTCGGCTCCCTGTAGCATGCCGTTGAAAAATGTAGGCCAGGCACTTTTGCCAAGGCAGGTGGCTTTCAACGGTCTGGTAACGACATGACCACAGGATCAACCTTGCCCCCATGGCAAGGTCAAGCCTTCAGTTCAGCATCGGCGCGGCATGCAGTCGCAGGCCATCGCTGCCCATGGCGATGCGATAGCGGCGCACCTCGCCGGCCTGCAGTTCCAGCGACTGACCGGCGAGCTGGTTGATACCGTCCTGACAGGGACCGGTGCCGGTCAGGCCAAGGCGCAGTGAGACGCGGCCTGGCGGCAGGTTGAAGGACACCGATTGGCCCTGATGCAAGCGGGCGGCCATCTGGTCATGCAGATACAGCGCGACCTCACAGGTGGTGGCCACTTCAAGGCGTTCGCGGGAGACGATCAGCACCGCGTAGCCTTCGCCCTGACTTGTCGAGGGCAGCGGTGCCAGTGGTTCGGCCTGAGCCAGAGGCGCCAGCAGCAGGGCAAGGGCGGAGCAGAGCAGGCGCATGGCAAGGGTCCTCATGCAGAAAACGGCGCGGGTGACATGAAGCAAGGGCTTGACCTTGCCATCGTGGCAAGGTCGAGACTACACCCATCGACCACTGATTCAAGGAGTCAGCAATGCAACAATTCAAGGTTAGCGGAATGTCATGCGGTCATTGCGTACGCGCCATTACCCAGGCGATCCAGGCGCTGGAGCAGACGGCCAGAGTCGAAGTGGATCTGGCCGGGGGGCTGGTACGAGTGGAGGGCAACCTGGATGCCGCGCAGATACAGGCCGCCATTCGTGAAGAGGGTTACGAGGTTGCCCCCGCGTAGAGCTCGGGCCTGCTAAGGCCACTGCCGCAGCAGGCCGCGAAAGCAGCTGTCGATCATCGCCGGGGTATCGGTCTGGGCGTCGAACAGATTGGGATCGCGCAGCCAGTCACTGAACAGGCCGACGAGTAGCGCGTGCAGCGTGCGCGAGGCCAGGCGCGGGGTGATGCCCGGCTGCAGGTACGGTTGCACGGTCGACAGGGCGAACTGCTGTTCGCACAGGTCGATGAACTGATTGACGAAGGTCTCGTGACGCTCCTCGGCCTCGCGCAGCTCCTCGGTGAACTCGCAGCGCCGCAGCAGTACGGTGAGGATGCGCCGGCGTTGCTCGTCGAGCACCAGATTGGCCATGGCCTCTATGCACAGATCGCGCAGCAGCTGCAGCGATGACAGGCCATCGACCGCCGCCAGTTGCTGGGCCAGCGGCTCCAGCGGCAGGCGTACCTGGTTGAGCATTTCGTGGAACAGGTGCGCCTTGTTCTGGAAGTGCCAATAAACCGCACCGCGCGTAACCCCGGCATGTCTGGCGATATGCTCGAGGCTGGTATGGGCGACCCCTCGCTCGAGGAACAACTGTTCCGCAGCAGCGAGGATGGCGCAGCGGGTTTTCTCCGCATCTTCTTTGGTTCTACGCATGGCGATCCGGTTAATTGGAACTAGGCTCAGATTGTGCCGAGTTTACCGATTTTGCCCCGCCTGCTGGTGGCGGGCTTGGTTGTCCTGCTTCTGCCCCGTGTCTAGCCAAGGAGAGGAATGCCTCATGCCCTTCGTTCGTCTGGTCGGTGTCTGCCTGCCCTTCAGCCTGGTCCTGCTGGCCGCGAGCGTCGAGGCCGCCGATGCGCCACCGTCAGCGGTGACGGTCGAGCAGATCAAGGCCGGCGAACTGCCCATCGTGCTGGAATATCCAGCGCGAACTGCCGGTTACCGCGAGGTTCAAGTTCGCGCCCAGGTCGGCGGCATCCTGCAGGAGCGCACCTATCAGGAGGGTAGTCGGGTACAGAAGGATCAGGTGCTGTTTCGTATCGATCCGCGCCCTTACGAGGCCGCCCTGGCCCGTGCCAAGGGTACCCTGGCACAGGAGCAGGCGCGTTTTCGCCAGACCGATCGCGACCTCAAACGCATCCGTGAACTGCAGAAGAAGGGCTTCGCCAGCGAGAGTGAGCTGGACAACGCCATCTCCAACTTCGAACAGAGCAAGGCCAATATCGAGGCGGCCCAGGCCGAGGTGCAGTCGCGCCAGATCGACCTCGACTACACCACGGTCAAGGCGCCCATCACTGGCATCACCAGCAAGGAAAGCGTCTCCGAAGGCAGCCTGATCGTCGCCGGTGATCCCAGTGCCAGCCTGCTGACGCAGATCACCCAGCTCGACCCGATCTTCGTCAACTTCGCCTACCCGGACGCCGAGGCCGAGCGCCTGCGCCGCGAATTGTCCGAAGGCAGTCTGGTGCCGCCGGCCAGCGGCAAACTCAGCGTGGAAGTGTATTTCGGTGATGGCTCGGCCTATCCGACAGCGGGCGAGGTGGATTTCACCGACAGCCTGATCGACCGCGGTACCGGTACCGTCAGCGCCCGTGGCGTGGTGCCGAACCCCGAGCAAAAGCTGCTGCCCGGGCAGTTCGTGCGCGTGCAGGTCAAGGGCCTGACCCGTCCCAACGCCATCACCGTACCGGAGCGCTCCGTGGCTCAGGGGCCGCGTGGCACCTTCGTCTATGTGGTGGACGAGCAGAGTGTCGCGCGCATGCGCCAGGTCACCACGGGCGATACGGCCGGCGGCCGCTGGGTGATTCTGGCCGGCGTCAGCGACGGTGAGCGGGTGATAGTCGACGGTCTGGCCAAGGTACGACCGGACAGCCCGGTGCAGGTCGAGGAGGCGAAGGCAGCCACGCCAGCCAGCCCGGCGCAGGAGTAACGACCATGATCTCGCGCTTCTTCATCGACCGTCCGGTATTCGCCACCGTCATCTCCATCGTCATCGTGCTCGCCGGCCTGGCTGCGATGCGCGCGTTGCCCATTGCCCAGTACCCGGAAATCCTGCCGCCGCAGGTGTCGGTGAGCGCCGCATACCCTGGCGCCAGTTCGCAGGTCATCGCTGAAACCGTGGCGGCGCCGCTGGAACAGGAGATCAATGGCGTCGAGAACATGATCTACCAGCTGTCCAACTCTTCCAGCAGCGGGGCGATGAGTCTGACGGTGTACTTCGAGGTCGGCACCGACCCGGACCAGGCCACCATCAACGTCAACAACAAGGTGCAGGCGGCGCTGGCCAAGTTGCCCGAGGAAGTGCGCCGCCAGGGCGTGAAGGTGGAGAAGAGGTCTTCCGACATCCTCCAGGTGATCACCCTCTATTCGCCGGATGGCTCGCGTGACCCGATCTTCATCAGCAACTACGCGCTGATCAATGTCATCGACGAGCTCAAGCGCCTCAAGGGCGTGGGTGATGCCAGTCAGTTCGGGTCCAAGGACTATTCCATGCGCATCTGGCTGCGCCCGGACAAGCTGGCGCAGTACAACCTGACACCGACCGATGTGGTCAACGCCATTCGCGAGCAGAATTCGCAGTTCGCCGCCGGCAGCTTCGGCCAGCAGCCGCTGAAGGAGCCGCAGGACTTCACTTATACGGTCACTACGCAAGGGCGCTTCACCGACCCGAAGGAGTTCGAGAGCGTCATCCTGCGTACCGACGATACTGGGGCCAGCCTGCTGCTCAAGGACGTGGCGCGGGTCGAGCTGGGCGCGCAGGACTACTCGCTGGTCACCACCCTCAATGGCCAGCAGAACGCTGCTTTCGGCATCTACCTGCAACCTGGCGCCAACGCCCTGGATACCGCCGAGGCGGTCGAGCGCACCATGCAGCGCCTGGCCAAACGCTTCCCCGAGGGCATCGCCTACAAGATCCCCTACGACACCACCAAGTTCGTTCAGGTCTCGATCACAGAGGTGATCCACACCTTCTTCGAGGCGCTGGTGCTGGTGGTGCTAGTGGTGTTCATCTTCCTGCAGAACTGGCGTGCCACGCTGATTCCGGTGCTGGCCATTCCGGTGTCGCTGGTTGGCACTTTCGCCGGCATGTACATGCTGGGTTTTTCCATCAATCTGCTGACCCTGTTCGGCATGGTGCTGGCCATCGGCATCGTGGTGGACGATGCCATCGTGGTGATCGAAAACGTCGAGCGGGTGATGCGCACTCAGGGACTGAATGCGCGAGAGGCCTCGATCAAGGCGATGGAGGAGGTCACCGGGCCGATCATCGCCATCGTCCTGGTGCTTTGCGCGGTGTTCGTGCCGGTGGGTTTTCTCGGCGGCCTGGCGGGGCAGATGTACAAGCAGTTCGCGATCACC
Source organism: Pseudomonas sp. ZH-FAD (assembly GCF_002803095.1). Classification (GTDB taxonomy): domain Bacteria; phylum Pseudomonadota; class Gammaproteobacteria; order Pseudomonadales; family Pseudomonadaceae; genus Aquipseudomonas. The sequence goes on from NZ_PGLR01000011.1 coordinate 70,519, forward strand.
ATCGCGGTGTCTGTGGTGATTTCCGGCATCGTCGCCCTGACCCTTTCCCCCGCGCTCTGCGCGCTGCTGCTCAAGCCCGGCCATCATGAGCCGGCGGCGCCATTTCGCGCCTTCAACCGTTTCTTCGACAAGGCCACCGAGGGCTACGGCGCCGGGGTGCGTTTCTTCCTCAAGCGTTCGCTGGTCGGCCTGCTGCTGTTCGGCGGCATGATCGCGCTGATCATGCTGCTGTTCTCACGGGTGCCCGGCTCGCTGGTGCCCGATGAGGATCAGGGCTATGTGATCAACGCCTACTATCTGCCGCCGGCCGCTTCGCTCAATCGCACCGAGGCGCTGAGTGGGGCGGTGAGTCAGCAGCTGATGGAGCATCCGGCAGTCGAAGACGTAGTGACCTTCGCCGGTTTCGACGTGCTTACCTTCGGCGTGCGCAGCAACGCCGGGGTGTCTTTCGTGCCGCTCAAGGACTGGAGCGAGCGCACCACGCCCGAGCTCGATGCGCGCAATCTGACGCGCGAGTTCATGGGCATGGGCGCTGCGCAGAAGGATGGCCTGGTGTTGTCGTTCAACCCGCCGCCGATCACCGGCATGAGCACCACCGGTGGCTTCGAATCCTTCATTCAGGATCGTTCCGGTGGCAGCGTCGAGCAGCTCGGCGAGAAGGTCCAGGCCTTCGTTGAGGCCGCCGGCAAACGGCCGGAGCTGGCCGGCATTCAGAGTACCTTCAGCGCCAACGTACCGCAGTACTACATCGATCTGGACCGGACCAAGACGCGGGCACTGGGCGTCAGCGTCAGCGACGTGTTCACCGCCATGCAGGCGACCTTCGGCAGTTACTACGTCAACGACTTCACCCTCTACGGGCGTACCTGGCAGGTCAGCCTGCAGTCGGAATCGGAGTTCCGCCGCAAGCCGGAAGATCTTGGCCAGGTCTACGTACGCTCCAGCAGTGGTGATCTGGTGCCGCTGTCGACCCTGTTGCGTGTGCGGCGCATCCTCGGGCCGGACTCCTATGACCGTTTCAACGTCTATCCCTCGGCCAAGGTCCTCGGTGGCCCGGCGCCGGGCTACAGCTCCGGGCAGGCACTGGCGGCGATGCAGGAAGTGGCCGATGAGGTGCTGGGCGAGGACTACAGCCTGGGCTGGATCGGCTCGGCCTACCAGGAACTGGCGACTCAGGGTTCGGGCACCCAGGCCTTCGTCTTCGGCCTGATTCTGGTCTTCCTGATTCTCGCCGCGCAGTACGAGCGCTGGACGCTGCCACTGGCGGTGGTCACCGCCGTGCCGTTTGCGGTGTTCGGGGCGATACTCGCGGTGTGGCTGCGCGGCATTCAGAACGACGTGTACTTCCAGGTCGGCCTGGTCACCCTGATCGGCCTGGCGGCGAAGAATGCCATCCTGATCGTCGAGTTCGCCGTGCTGCTGCGCGCCGAGGGCAAGGGCATCTTCGACTCGGCGCTGGAGGCGGCCAAGCTGCGTTTCCGCCCCATCGTGATGACTTCGCTGGCGTTCATTCTCGGTTGCGTGCCGCTGGCCATCAGCTCCGGTGCGGGCTCGGCCAGTCGCCACTCCATCGGCACCGGGGTGATCGGCGGCATGCTCGCGGCCACGCTGTTGGCCACTTTCCTCATCCCGATGTTCTACCTGCTGGTGGAATCGGCGGCGCAGCGGGTGAGCCAGCGCGGCAAGGCCAGGGAAGAACAGCCGCCGCATTGATAAGCGCGAACCGTCGTTCGGCGATCCGCGCTTTCATCTGCGCCCTGGTCGGTGAGATGATTAGCCGGCTAACAATTTTCCGGAATGTTCATGAATCTGCGAACCCTGCTGATCCTGGGCGCGCTGTGCGCCTTTGGCCCTTTGGCCATCGATTTCTACCTGCCAAGTTTCCCCACGCTGGCCCAGCAGTTCGGCACCGACGTTGAACATATTCAGCTGTCGCTGGCGGCCTATTTCGTCGGTATCGCCATTGGTCAGCTGTTCTACGGGCCGTTGGCGGATCGTTTCGGTCGCCGCGTGCCGCTGCTGGTCGGGGTGGCATTGTTCACCGTGGCATCGCTGGCTTGTGCCCTGGCACCGAACCTGGAATGGCTGGTGACGGCACGCTTCGTCCAGGCCCTCGGCGGTTGCGCCGGGATGGTGATCACCCGTGCCGTGGTGTGTGACCTGTGCGATCCATTGGCTTCGGCCAAGGTGTTCTCGCAGCTGGTGCTGGTGATGGGCCTGGCGCCGATTCTCGCGCCCCTGGGGGGCGGGCTGCTGCTGGGCACCCTGGGCTGGCCGTGGATCTTCCATAGCCTGGCGATTTTCTCCGGCCTGTGCCTGCTGGCCGTGCTGTTGTGGTTGCCGGAGACCCGTCCGCAGCATCTGCAGCCGGCGCCGCTGAGTGGCGCCTTCGGCCAGTACCGCGCGTTGTTGGGTAATGCACCGTTCATGGGCTACAGCCTGGCCGGCGGTGTGGCGATGGCCGGCATGTTCGCCTATATCGCCGGTTCGCCCTTCGTGTTCATCGAGTTGTACGGCGTGCCGGCTGAGCACTATGGCTGGCTGTTCGGCAGCAACGCGGCAGGCTTCGTGATCATGGCGCAGGTCAATGCGCGTCTGGTGCTGCGCGGCGGCCCGGCGCTGTGGCTGCGGCGCATGGTGCTGGTGTACCTGGCCAGCGGCCTGTGCCTGCTGGCGTTGGCGCTGTGGCAACCGGCGCAGCTGTGGCCGCTGCTGATTCCGTTGTTCATCTGCGTCGCCAGCCTCGGTTGCGTGCTGCCCAATGCCACGGCTTGCGCCATGGCCGGGCAGGGCCGGCATGCCGGCAGCGCCTCCGGGCTGTTGGGTAGCATGCAGTTCAGCGTGGCGGCCAGCGCTTCGGCGCTGGTGGCCTTCCTGCACGATGGCTCGGCCATGCCCATGGCGCTGGTGATCGCCCTGTGCGGCGCTGCCGCCTGCGGCTTTGCCTGGTGGAGCAAGCGCTTCGTGGTGTGAGCCGACGGGTTACAGTCGCGCGACCTTGAAGGTGTCGCAACGCCCCGGCTGACCGCTCTCGAAACCGGTGCTGAACCAGCGTACGCGCTGCTGCGAGGTGCCATGGGTGAAGGCGTCCGGCACCACCTGACCGCGCGACTGCTTCTGCAGGCGGTCATCACCGATGGCGCTGGCGGCGTTGAGGGCTTCTTCCAGGTCGCCGGCCTCCAGCCAGTCATGCCGGCGTTGCGCGTGATGGGCCCAGACTCCGGCCAGGCAGTCGGCCTGCAGTTCCTGGCGTACCAGCAGGCCGCCGTCGCCCTCGACGCGTTCACCGCGCTGGCGCGCCGCGTTGACCTTGGCCGATACGCCCAACAGGGTCTGTACGTGATGGCCGACTTCATGGGCGATCACATAGGCCTGGGCGAAGTCGCCGGCAGCGGAGAAGCGTTGCTCCATCTCGCGGAAAAACGCCATGTCCAGATACACGCGCTGATCGCCGGGGCAGTAGAAGGGGCCAACTGCCGAGCTGGCGAAACCGCAGGCGGAATTGACGCCGCCAGAGAACAGCACCAGTTGCGGATCGCGATACTGCTGGCCAGCCTGCTGGAACAGCTCGCGCCAGGTGTCTTCGGTGTCGCCGAGGATGGCGCGGACGAACTCGCTCTGTTCGTCGTTCGCCGCTGGCGCGCTCTGCGTCTGGGTAACCTGCGGCTGGGTGGCTTGGCCGGCGATCTGACCGAGAATCTGCAGCGGGTCCTGGCCCATCAGCAGGCCGACGATGACGATCACCGCCACCCCGCCGAGGCTCAGGCCGCCGCCGAGGCGCCTGCCGGAACGGCCGCGCGCATCCACCACGTTGTCACTGCGTCTACCGCGTTGCCAGCGCATGGCGGCACTCCCTGGTTGCTGATCGCTGCAGTGTAGCTGCGCCCGTGCCCGACTCAGTTGGCCGGGTAGTCACTGAGCAACTGATCCTTGCGCTCGCGATCCAGGCCGATGACCTGATAGGCATCGACACGGTCGCCATACTCCATACCAGGCGAGCCCACGGGCATGCCGGGTACGGCAGCGCCGATCAGGTCCACGCGCTCACGCAGTTTGAGAATGTCGGCGGCCGGTACATGGCCCTCGACGAACTTGCCGTCGATCACGCCGGTGTGACAGGAAGCCAGGCGCGGCGGCACGCCGAGTCGCTGCTTGACCGCACTCATGTCGGCCTCGACATGGTCGTTGACGGTGAAGCCATTGTCCTGCAGATGGTCGATCCAGGCCTTGCAGCAACCGCAGTTGGCATCGCGATGTACATCGATGGTCAGTGGCTCGCTGGCGTGGGCCAGGCTGGTGAAGAGACAGAGGGCGAGCAGGGAACGACGCATGACTGGACTCCGGATGAACGAGAGCGCCCAGCATAGCGCCGCGGCGGACGCTGCCCAAGCCATTGCGGCTATGCGTCGCGACCAGTGGCGGCCTATGCTGGCTACAGCCACTCATTGTCTGGAACCCGCCCATGCTGTTCGCCCGAATCGTGCTGTCGATCCAGATCGCTGCCTTGCTCGTGTTGGGGCTGGCCTACTTCATTCGTCCCGAGGAAATGGCCAGCTTCAGCGGCGCGTTGCTGATGGGTAATGCGGCGGTGACCGAAGTGCGCGCCTATTACGGCGGCCTGCAACTGGGCCTGGCGGCTTACCTGGCGATGGCGCTGCTGCGTATGGATTTGCTGCGCCCGGCGCTACTTTTGCTGGTGCTGCTGTACAGCTCGCTGGCGTTGGCACGCATTGCCGGGCTGTGGCTGGACGGCGGCGCACAGCAGACCTTCAACCTCTACGCGCTGCTGCTCGAAGTGGTGTCGGCCGGGCTGGCCTGGTGGGCGTTGCGCGGCCTGTCACGCTGAGCCGTTCAGCAGGCAAACCCGGATTGCATCCGGGCTACGAGGGGCGGTTCAGCGCCGCTCCAGCAGCACACCCGCTTCCATATGGTGGGTGTAGGGGAACTGGTCGAACAGGGCGCTGCTCGTCACCTTGTGGGTGTCGTTGAGCTGGGCGATGTTGGCGGCCAGGGTCTCCGGGTTGCAGGAGATATAGAGGATGCGCTCGAAGCGCCGGGTCAGCTCGCACGTGTCCGGATCCATGCCGGCGCGCGGCGGGTCGACGAAGACGCTGCCGAACTCATAGCTCTTCAGGTCGATGCCGGCCAGGCGGCGGAACGAGCGCACCTCATTCAGCGCCTGGGTCAGCTCTTCGGCGGACAGGCGTACCAGCTCGACGTTGTCCACAGCGTTATCGGCCAGGTTGGCCAGGGCGGCGTTCACCGAGGTCTTGCTGATTTCGGTGGCCAGCACGCGGCGCACGCGGGTGGCCAGCGGCAGGGTGAAGTTGCCATTGCCGCAGTACAGTTCCAGCAGGTCGTCGTCGCGCTCGCCGAGTACGTCATAGGCCCAACCCAGCATCTTCTCGCAGACCCGGCCGTTGGGCTGAGTGAAGGCGCCTTCCGGCTGGCGATAGCGAAAGCTGCGTCCGGCCACGCTCAGTTCTTCTTCCACGTAATCGCGGCCGATCACCAGGCGCTGGCCACGGGAACGGCCGACCAGGCTGATGTTCAGCTCGGCCGCCAGCTTTTCCGCCTCGGCTTGCCAGGCCGCGTCGAGTGGGCGGTGGTAGGCCAGGGTGATCAGTGCATCGCCGGCCAGGGTGGTGAGGAACTCGACCTGGAACAGCTTGAACGACAGCGCCTCGCTGGCCTGCCAGGCGGCGCGCAGGCGCGGCATCAGGTCGTTGATGCGCAGGCTGGCGATGGGGAAGTCGTCGAGCAGGATCGGCGTGTGCTTGTCGCCCGGTGCGAACATCGCGTAGTGACGCTGGCCGTCTTCACGCCACAGACGGAACTCGGCGCGCATGCGGTAGTGCTCGCGAGGCGAGTCGAACACCACAGGCTCCGGCGCGCCGAAGGGCGCCAGCAGTTCGACCAGGCGGGCCTTCTTCTCGGCGAGTTGGGCGTCGTAGGTGGCGGGGTCGAATGCGGGGCGGCTCATCGGTCACTCATGGGGCAGGAAAACGGGGCGCCATTGTAGCGATTCCGTTGCTGGCGTGCCGTTGTCGTCGATCATTGGTGGCGCTGGACGCAGAGCGTCCCGGGGAGACGTTCCCACGCGGAGCGTGGGAACGATCATGACGAGCGCCGACGGTGGGCTGAAGCGGAGCGCCGCCCGGCCCACCCTGCGCAGATTGTCCTGGGCGCGGCGTAGGGCGTACTCGCGAAGCAGTACGCCGGGTTGATCAGGCGAAGTAGGCCAGCTTGACCACGAACAGGGCCGAGAGCACCCACATCGCCGGGTTCAGTTCGCGCCAGCGCCCGGCCAGTACCTTGACCGCGGTCCAGGCGATGAAGCCGAACGCGATGCCGTTGGCGATGGAGAAAGTCAGCGGCATGGCCAGGGCGGCGACCACCACCGGGGCGGCGACGGTCAGGTCGTCCCAGTCGATCTGTGCCAGGCTGCTCATCATCAGCACGGCGACGAACAGCAGCGCAGGCGCGGTGGCGTAGGCCGGTACGGCGCCAGCCAGTGGAGCGAAGAACAGGGCCAGGAGGAACAGCGCGGCGACCACGCAGGCAGTCAGGCCGGTACGCCCGCCGGCACTGATGCCGGCAGCCGATTCGATGTAGCTGGTGGTGGTGCTGGTGCCCAGCGCGGCGCCGGCCATGGTCGCGGTGCTGTCGGCCATCAACGCGCGGCCCAGGCGCGGCATCTTGCCGTCCTTGTCCAGCAGGTCGGCCTTTTGTGCCACGCCGACCAGGGTGCCGGAGGTGTCGAACAGGTCGACGAAGAGGAAGGCGAAGATCACGCTGATCAGGCCGATATCCAGCGCGCCGGCAATGTCCAGCTGCAGCAGGGTCGGCATCAGCGACGGTGGCATCGACACCACGCCCTGCAGCTCGGACAGGCCGAGCACGATGGACAGGCCGGTGACCAGCAGAATGCCGATCATCACCGCGCCGGTGACCTTGCGATAGGCCAGCGCGGCGATGACGAAGAAGCCCAGGCAGGCCAGCAATGCGCCGCCCTTGCTCATGTCGCCGAGGCCGACCAGGGTGGCCGGGTGATCGACCACGATGCCGGCGTTCTTCAGTGCGATGATCGCCAGGAACAGGCCGATGCCGGCGGCGATACCGGCGCGTAGCGCCAGGGGGATGCTGTTGATGATCCACTCGCGGATCTTGAAGATCGACAGCAGGAAGAAGATCGCGCCGGAGAGGAACACCGCGCCCAGAGCGGTTTGCCAGCTGTAGCCCATGGTCATCACCACGGTGTAGGTGAAGAAGGCGTTGAGGCCCATGCCAGGCGCCAGGGCGATCGGGTAGTTGGCCAGCAGGCCCATGATCAGCGAGCCGATGGCGCCAGCCAGGCAGGTGGCGACGAACACCGCGCCGTGGTCCATGCCGGTCTTGGCCAGCATTTCCGGGTTGACGAAGAGAATGTAGGCCATGGTCAGGAAGGTAGTGATCCCGGCCAGTACCTCGGTGCGCACCGTGGTGTTATGGGCTTTGAGTTGGAACAGTCTTTCCAGCATGGTGGCTCCCCGAGGCGCGAGCGCGCCGAAATTGATCTGCACAAAGCAAAGCACATCCGTCCATGCAGGCCGGAAAATTGCTCGATCTGGCAAAAGCCGCGCATCATACCAGCAAGGTTTTGCCGGGTGAATTTACGGTCTGTCGTGTCTTTTTATGACCAGGTGGACAGTTTCATTTTCTGTCTGAAGGAGTGGTGAGATGAGCAAGCGAGCACTGATTGCAGTCGCCGATGGTGTCGAAGATCTCGAATGCGTGACGCTGATCGACGTGCTGCGCCGCGCCGATATCGAGGTACTGGTAGCGAGTATCGAAGAGCGCAGGATGATCACCTGCGCCCGCGGTACGCGTCTGACTGCAGACGCCATGCTGGTGGACGTGCTGGCGCAGGACTTCGACCTGATCGTCCTGCCCGGAGGCATGACGGGTGCACAGCATCTGGCTGACTTCGAACCGCTGGCCGAGCGCGTACGCAAGCAGGCCAAGGCGGGCGAGCTGTTCGCCGCGATCTGCGCTGCGCCCGCGTTGGCCTTGCAGAGCTACGGGGTGCTCAGGCAGCGGCGCATGACCTGCTATCCGGCGTTCAGTGATCGACTGAGCGGTTGCACCTTCGTCGATGAGGCTGTGGTGGTAGATGGCAACTGCATTACCAGTCAGGGCCCGGGAACGGCGTTGGCGTTTGCCCTGACGCTGGTGGAGCAGTTGGTCGGGCGCGGCACGCGCACCGAGGTGGCCAAGGCGATGCTGGTGTAGGGGGCGCGGCCTGACTCTGTAGCCCGGATGAAATCCGGGGCGCTGGCCATAATTTTCCCCGGATTGCATCCGGGCTACGCAAAGCGCCGGCCAAGACTCGTGGGCTAAAGCGGATCGCCGCCCGACCCACCCTACGAGCTGAAGCGCTCGCACGGGCTACTTTCCTGCTCCAGCAACTGCCGTTTGCGCTGCAGTCCCCAGCGGTAGCCGCTGAGGCTACCATCGCTGGCCACCACCCGATGACAGGGCAGCAGCAGGCCGATGGCATTGTTGGCGCAGGCACGGGCAATCGCCCGTGGGTGACTGTGCAGTTGTCCGGCCAGATCGGCGTAGCTGCGGGTCTCGCCGCTGGGAATGTTTTGCAGCGCCTGCCAGACCCGTTGCTGAAAGGCCGTGCCGCGAATGTCCAGGGGCAGATGGGCGGCTCGCTCGGGTTCTTCGAGTTGTTCCAGCACCTGCTGCAGCCAGCTGCGCAGACCCTGTTCATCTTCTTCGAGCTGGGCGGCGGCGAAGCGCTGTTGCAGTTGGACGAGCAGCGTTTGCGGTTCATCGCCAAACAGCAGAGCGCAAACGCCCTTGTCGCTGGTGGCCAGCAGCACCTGGCCGAGCGGGCAGGGGGCGATGCTGTAACGCAGGCGCTCGCCGGCGCCACGTTGACGGCGCTGGGCGGGGCTCATGGCCTGGGGCTTTTCATACAGCGCGCGGGTGCCGGAATAGCCAGCAGCCAGGGCGGCCTCGAGCACGTTGTCTGCCTCTGGCAATCGAGCATCCAGGCGTTGGCGGCGCTGCGCAGCGGCCCAGGCATTGGGCGTCATCCCGGTGCGCGCCTTGAACGCCCTGGCCAGATGCGATGGCGACAGGCCGATGCGTGCCGCCAGTTGTGGCAGCGTCAGGCGTTGCTCGCCACTTAGAAGTGCACAGGCGGCCGCGACCAGCGCGTCGAGTTGCTGCGCTGGGCTTTGCCCCTGCGGTGAGCAGCGCTTGCACGGGCGAAAGCCGGCAGCCTCGGCACTGGCTGCATCGGCATGGAAGCTGACGTTGTCGCGCCGTGGCCGCCGCGCAGGGCAGTTCGGCCGGCAGTAAATGCCGGTGCTGCGTACGGTGAAAACGAAGCGCCCGTCGAACGCCTCATCACGTTCGCAGACGGCCTGCCAACAGCGTTCCTGGTCAAGCATGGAGCAGCCCTTCTGCTGACGATCTTGCTGACGATTGTCGACTGCGTTCACCGCTCTGCCAATCCGCATTGCACTTTCAAAGCCCTGTCGAGGTCATTTGTACGACGGCCTGAGCGCAAATGCGGCCCAGCGCCTTTAATGATGGATAGGCAAGTGCCAACGGAGATCGCCATGCGCGGGATGCTCGATAGGCCGGAGCAGGAACTGATTCTGGTTGTGGAGGATGCAGTCGACGCGCGCCAGCGCCTCGGCGCGCTGTTGGCCGACCGCTACCAGGTAAGGCTGGTTGGCAGCGAGGAGGCGCTGCAGGCCGCCACGTCGCGACCGCAGCCAGACCTGATTCTGCTGGGCTGGCAGGACGACTACGCGCTCTGTCGCGGGCTCAGGACCGATCCGCAGACCCGCCATATCCCGCTGATCCTGGTCACCGGCCGCAGCGATGCCGCCGACGAGCAGTTGGGTTTCGACCTCGGCGCTGCCGACTACATTACCAAGCCGGTCAGTGCGCCCATCGTGCTCGCGCGTGTTCGAGCGCAGCTGCAGCTCAAGGCGGCCACCGATTACCTGCGTGACAAGAGCGAGTATCTGGAGCTCGAGGTCAAGCGCCGTACGCGCGATATCCAGAACCTGCAGGATGTCACCATCGAGGCCATGGCCAGCGTTGCCGTCATGCGTGACAACCCGAGCAGTCGTCGCCTGGAGCGTATCGAACGCTATATGACCTGTCTGACCGCAGCGTTAGCGCGGCAGCAGCCTGCCTTGTCGGAGTCTCTGAACGAGGAACGCATCGCCCAGTTGGGCAAGTCGGCCATGCTGCATGTGATCGACCGACTGACCCTGCCGGATCGCGTGCTGCTCAACCACGGCGAGCCGGATGAAAATGACCTGCGCCTGCTGAGCGAGGGGGTAGTCGCCGGCCGGGACGCATTGGAGCGAGCCGAGCGCAAGCTGGGCAGCGTCACCAACTTTCTCTCCGATGCCAAGGATATCGTCTACGGCCAGCACGAGCGCTGGGACGGCAAAGGCTATCCACAGGGGCTGCTCGGCGAGCAGATTCCGCTTTCGGCGCGGCTGATGGCGCTGGTGGGGCACTTCGAAGAGCTGAGCTGCAGGCATCCCTACCTGCCGCCCATCAGCCCGGCGCAGGCGGTGGCGCAGATCAGCGCGGCCAGCGGTACACGCTTCGATCCCATGGTGGTATTGGCCTTCGTCGAAGCCACGACGGAGTTCCTGCATATCGCCGAAACCCTGGCCGACGACGCCGCCGCGGTCGGCGTGGAGTTGCAGCGGCTGGAGGACTCGCTGGCCGAAAGCATCGAGTTGACGCTGCCGCCGACCTCCTGACGCACCGCTGCACCACGTCTGCCGTGCACGACCGATTCGACCCGCGGCACCCTAGTGTCGCGACACGGATGATCTGTCGCTGCCTTGAACCGTGGGAGGGGCTTCAGCCGCGACGCTTTTGGCGCATTCAAAGTCGCTCGCGGCTAAAGCCCCTCCCACGAAAGCCGGACGCTGAACCGATACTCCATGGTTGACGAGACACTAGCGACCTGCGTGGCCCTTGCAGGGGTCAATCGATGATCCGCTCCACATGATGACAGGCCACCTGCCGCGCATCGATCAGGCGCAGCTCAGGGCGTTCGCCGCGGCAGCGTTCGTCGGCATGCGGGCAGCGCTTGTGGAAGGCGCAGCCGGATGGCGGGTTCAGCGGATTGGGCAACTCGCCGCTGATCTTCATCCGTGGCTTGTCCGGATCGGGATGAATCGCCGGCGTCGCCGACAGCAGGGCACGGGTGTAGGGGTGCAGCGGGCGGGCGTAGAGCGCCTCGGCCGCGCCCATCTCCACCGGGCGGCCGAGGTACATCACCAGCACGTCGTCGGCGACATGACGCACCACGGCGAGGTTGTGCGAGATGAACACGTAGCCGGTCTGGTACTGCTCCTGCAGGTCCATGAACAGGTTGAGCACCTGCGCCTGGATCGACACGTCCAGCGCCGAGGTCGGTTCGTCCGCCACCAGCACCTTGGGCTGCAGCATCATGGCGCGGGCCAGGGCGATGCGTTGGCGCTGACCGCCGGAGAACATGTGCGGGTAGCGTTGATAGTGCTCGGGGCGCAGCCCCACCTGCTGCATCATCGCCTGCACCTTCTCACGGCGCTCGGCACGCGACAGGTTGGTGTTGATCAGCAGCGGTTCGGCCAGCTGGTCACCGATCTTCTGCCGCGGGTTGAGCGAGGCGTAGGGGTTCTGGAACACCATCTGCACATCGCGGCGCAGCTGTTTGCGCTCGGCATGGCTGGCGCCGGCCACTTCCCGTCCGGCGATCTGCAGGCTACCGGCGCTGGGCTCTTCGATCAGGGTCAGGGCGCGGGCCAGGGTGGACTTGCCGCAGCCGGACTCGCCAACCACCGCCAGGGTCCTGCCTGACTCCAGCGTGAACGACACGCCGTTGAGCGCCTGCACCAAGGCTGCCGGTTTGAACAGGCCGCGCGAGACGCTGTAGTGGCGGGTCAGCTCACGGGCTTGAAGTACGGTGCTCATCAGGCCACCTCCGCCGCGGGTACAAGAGGAAAGAAGCAGCGCGCGGCGCCTCGCTCGTGTGCGTCCAGGGTTGGGCGCTCGTCGCGGCAACGCGGCTGCACGTACGGGCAGCGTGGCGACAGCAGGCAGCCCTGTGGGCGGTCATAACGGCCGGGCACGATACCGGGCAGGGTCGCCAGGCGGTGGGCGCCGGCGCTGTGTTCGGGGATGGCCTTGAGCAAGGCTTCGGTATAGGGATGACTGGGCGCATCGAACAGAGCCGGCACCTGGCCCAGCTCCACCGCTTGCCCGGCGTACATCACGCAGACGCGCTGAGCGGTTTCAGCCACCACGGCCAGGTCGTGGGTGATCAGCACCAGGGCCATGCCCTGGTCGCGCTGCAGATCCAGCAGCAGCTCCATGATCTGCGCCTGGATGGTTACGTCCAGCGCGGTGGTGGGTTCGTCGGCGATCAGCAGCTTGGGTTCGGCGGCGATCGCCATGGCGATCGCCACGCGTTGGCTCATGCCGCCGGAGAGCTGATGCGGGTAAGCATCGAGGCGACTGGCGGCGCCAGGTATCTCGACCCTTTCGAGCAGCTCCAGGGCGCGAGCGCGCGCCGCTTTACCTTTCAGGCCGAGGTGCTGATGCAGCACTTCCTCGATCTGGAAGCCTACGGTGTAGCTGGGGTTGAGCGCGGTCATCGGGTCCTGGAAGACCATGGACAGGTCCTTGCCGACGATACGCCGGCGCTGCCGGCCCTTCAGACGCAGCATGTCGGTGCTGTCGAACTGCATGCAATCGGCCTGGACGATGCCGGGTGCGTCGATCAGGCCCATCAGCGCCATCATGGTCACCGACTTGCCGGAGCCGGACTCGCCGACGATGGCCAGCACTTCACCTTTTTCCACACTCAGATCGAGCCCGTCGACCACCGGCACGGCGTCGGCCGCGCCGAAACGTACGGAGAGGTTGCGGATATCCAGCAGACTCATCGGGCGCCCTCCGTGCATAGGGGGGACGATACTTCTCCCGTCCACGCTGCGCAGCTGTGGTGCGCCATGCGCACCGAGATCATCTTGTGCATATGGGCCTCCTCAGATGGCGTTCTTCAGTTTCGGGTCGAGGGCGTCGCGCAGGCCGTCACCCATCAGGTTGATCGCCAGCACGCTGAGCAGAATCGCCAGGCCAGGGAGGGTCACCACCCACCAGGCGCGTTCGATATAGTCGCGCGCCGAGGCCAGCATGGTGCCCCACTCGGGTGTCGGCGGTTGTACGCCGAGGCCGAGAAAGCCTAGCGCGGCAGCGTCGAGAATCGCCGAGGAAAAGCTCAGGGTGGCCTGCACGATCAGCGGCGCCATGCAGTTGGGCAGCACGGTGAAGAACATCAGTCGGGGCAGGCTGGCGCCGGCCAGCTGCGCAGCGGTGACGTAGTCGCGGTTCAGCTCGCCCATCACGGCCGCGCGGGTCAGGCGTACGTAGGAGGGCAGCGAGACGATGGCGATGGCGAAAATGGTGTTGATCAGCCCTGGGCCGAGGATGGCGACGATGGCCACCGCCAGCAGCAGCGATGGCAGCGCCAGCATGATGTCCATCAGGCGCATGATGCCGGGGCCGAGCAGACGCGGGAAAAACCCGGCGACCAGGCCCAGCAGGATGCCGGGAATCAGCGACAGCACCACCGAAGCCAGGCCGATCAGCAGCGACAGGCGTGCACCGTGGATCAGCCGCGAGAGCAGGTCACGGCCCAGCTCGTCGGTGCCGAGCAGGAAGCGCCACTGACCACCATCCAGCCAGACCGGCGGGGTGAGTAGGAAGTCGCGGTACTGCTCGCTGGGATGGTGCGGCGCGACCCAGGGCGCGAACAGTGCGCAGAACACCATCAGCAGCATGAAGCCGAGGCCACAGACGGCGCCCTTGTTATGGCTGAAGGCTTGCCAGAATTCTTTCAGCGGCGAGGGGTAGAGCAGGCTCTGGTCGAGGCTGGTGGCTGCAGTCATGGGCATACCCCCTGGGTAGGGTGCGCTGTGCGCACCGATGGTTGGTCGCCGCTATTGGGGCGCACGGCCTGGGCGGCTCCGCGACACCCTGGGGTCTGTCGATTCATCACGCCTTCCTTACTTCTGATGGCGAATACGTGGATTGGCCAGGCCATAGAGGATGTCCACGGTGAAGTTGACCAGGATCACCAGGCAGGCGATCAGCAGGATGCCGTTCTGCACCACCGGGTAGTCGCGGGCGCCGATGGCTTCGATCAGCCACTTGCCGATGCCCGGCCAGGAGAAGATGGTTTCGGTCAGCACTGCGCCGGCCAGCAGGGCGCCGACCTGCAGACCGAACACGGTCAGCACCGGGATCAAGGCATTGCGCAGACCATGCACGAAGACCACGCGCGTCGGCGACAGGCCCTTGGCGCGTGCGGTGCGGATGTAGTCCTCGCGCAGCACTTCGAGCATGGCCGAGCGGGTCATCCGCGCGATCACCGCCAGCGGAATGGTGCCGAGCACGATGGCCGGCAGGATCAGATGGCGCAGGGCATCGACGAAGGCACCTTGCTCTTCGGAAAGCAGGGTGTCGATCAGCATGAAGCCGGTGACCGGTGGAATGTCGTAGAGCAGGTCGATGCGCCCGGATACTGGCGTCCAGCCCAGGCCCACCGAGAAGAACATGATCAGCAGCAGGCCCCACCAGAAGATCGGCATCGAATAGCCGGTCAGTGAGATGCCCATCACCCCGTGGTCGAACAGCGAGCCGCGCTTGAGTGCAGCGATTACCCCGGCGATCACGCCGAGGGTGCCGGCGAACAGCAAGGCAGCCAGTGCCAGTTCGACGGTGGCGGGAAACAGGGTGAGAAACTCTTTCCACACGCTTTCACGCGAGCGCAGCGATTCGCCCAGGTTGCCGCTGGCGAGCTGGCCGATGTAGTCGAAATACTGCGCATACAGGGGCTTGTTCAGCCCCAGGCGCTCCATGGCCTGAGCGTGCATTTCCGGATCGACGCGACGCTCGCCCATCATTACCTCCACCGGGTCACCGGGGATCAGGCGGATCAGCGCGAAGGTCAGCAGGGTGACGCCGAAGAAGGTGGGGATCAGCAAGCCCAGGCGGCGTGCAATGAAGCTCAGCATGGCGGTGGGTAACTCCTCATCAGAACGGTATCGAGCAGCCTGGAAATCTGGCGATTCCTTCGAGCATGTTGCAGGTTAGCTGTTCGATCACGACGTGCCCCGGGCGTTTGCCCGGGGCGTCGTTCAACGGCGGTCGCGCAGCGGCGGTCGCGCAACGGGCTATCAGTTGTTGCTGACACCGATGAAGCTGTTGCGCCCGAAGGGACTGATCTGGAAGCCTTCGACGCTGGTGCGCATCGGTTGGTAGACCGTGGAGTGAGCGATCGGCGTGATCGGCACTTCGCGCTTGAGAACGACCTGGGCCTGACGATACAGCTCGCTGCGTTGCTCCTGGTCGGTGACGCGCTTGGCGGCGACCACCAGCTTGTCGTATTCGCTGTCGCACCACTTGGAGAAGTTGTTGCCGTCTACCGAGGCGCAGCCGTACAGGGTGCCGAGCCAGTTGTCCGGGTCACCGTTGTCGCCGGTCCAGCCGATCAGCATGGCGTCGTGTTCACCGGCATGGGCGCGCTTGATGTACTCGCCCCATTCGTAGCTGACGATGCGCGCCTTGATGCCAATCTTGGCCCAGTCGTTCTGCAGCATCTCGGCCATCAGCCGCGCATTGGGGTTGTAGGGCCGCTGCACAGGCATGGCCCACAGGGTGATTTCGGTACCTTCCTTCACGCCGGCGGCCTTGAGTAGCTCCTTGGCTTTCTCCGGGTCGTAGGCGGCATCCTTGATCGACTCGTCGTAGGACCACTGGGTCGGTGGCATGCCGTTCACGGCCAGTTGGCCGGCACCCTGGTACACGGCGTCGATGATCGCGGCCTTGTTAACGGCCATGTCCAGCGCCTGACGCACTTCGCGTTTGTCGAACGGCGCGCGGGTGACGTTGTAGGCGATGTAGCCGACGTTGTAGCCAGGCTCGGTCGGTACATTGAGATTCTTGTCGGCCTGCAGACTCTGCAGGTCGGCAGGGCGCGGGTTGAGGGTGACGTGGCATTCACCGGCGCGCAACTTCTGGGCGCGCACCGAGGCGTCGGTGTTGATGGAGAAGATCAGGTTGTCGATCTTCACCTGCTCCGGGGCCCAGTACTGGGTGTTGCCCTTGAAGCGGATCACCGCGTCCTTCTGATAGCGGCTGAACACGAACGGGCCGGTGCCGATGGGCTTCTGGTTGATCTCGGCGGCCTTGCCGGCCTTGAGCAGCTGGTCGGCGTATTCGGCCGAATGTATCGCGGCAAAGTTCATCGCCAGGTTCTGCACGAAGGCGGCGTCGACGGCATTGAGGGTGAAGACCACGGTCATGTCGTCGGTCTTCTCGATCTTGGCGATGTTCTTGTCCAGGCCCATGTCGGTGAAGTAGGGAAACTCGCTGGGATAGGCCTGGCGGAACGGGTGGTTGCGATCGAGCATGCGCTGGTAGGTGAACAGCACATCGTCGGCGTTGAAGTCGCGAGTCGGCTTGAAGTAGTCGGTGGTGTGGAACTTGACCCCTTCGCGCAAGTGGAAGGTATAGGTCAGGCCGTCTCCGCTGATGTCCCAGGAGGTAGCCAGCGATGGTTGTGCCTTGGTGCCGCCGCGCTCGAATTCGGCGAGGCGGTTGAAGATGGTTTCCGAGGCCGCATCGAAGTCGGTACCGGTGGTGTACTGGCCGGGGTCGAAACCGCCCGGGCTGCCTTCGGAGCAATACACCAGGTTGCTGGCGTGGGCGAACGAAGCACTGGTGAGCAGTCCTGCGGTAAGCAGGGCCTTGCACAGGGGAGACATACGCATGCGAACCTCTTTTTTCTTTTTGTTCGCGCCTCGGTGCAGCGCGAGCTCGGTATGCGGTGAAGGCGGGTAGCCCACCGGGTCGGGCTCGAAATTAAGTCATGCTGAAATTGCGGTCAACAAAAATTAAGCAGCACTAACATTGCGCATATTCGCCCTGAATTGGGGCAAAAAATCACTCGCTGGCGGGGTGATCGCCGAAAAGCGCCATGGTGGTCATGGTCAGCACTTCGGCCGGGGCATCGGCGGTATTGGCCAGGCGATGCAGCTTGCCGGCATCGAAATGCACCGAGTCGCCGGGGCCGAGGGGGTAGTCGCGACCCTCGATGGTGTAGACGATCTGCCCGCTGAGCACGTAGGAGAATTCCACGCCTTCATGCGCGATCAGTTCAGACTGATAGCCCACCGGAATGTTCATCTTCACCGCATTGATCGAGTTACCGGGAAATGAACTGGACAGGCGCTCGTAGGCCAGCAGCTGGCCGCCTACGGTGTAGCGCACCCGCTCGTTGACGTGAGAATCCGGCTGCGCCTGGGTGGGCTGATCGAACAACACGTTGAGCGGTACATCGAGCGACTTGGCGATGCTCGCCAGCGACGATAGCGATACGCCGGTCAGGTTGCGTTCTGCCTGGGACAGGAAGCTGGCGGTCAGGCCGGCGTCTGCGGCTACCTGGTTGAGGGTCTTGCCGGCGGCCCGCCGGTAGCGGCGCAAGCGTTCGCCAATGCGATCTGCGGTCATGGAGGTGGCTCGCTGTTCGGGTCAGCGCAGTATACCCATGAGGTGCCAGGACTTCAGCCCGATGCGGGCGGGCTTTTTAAGTCCAGCTGAAAAAAGCTTTGACCGAAATTTAAGTTGCACTTAAATTTTGCCGCAACGAATTGCCCGGTGACGATGTTCGTCGTGGGCGCCAGACGAGGATGCGCAGATGACATTGGGAGTGGGCGGCAGCACGCCGGAGCAGGCCTTGGCGCGCCTGCAGAACATGATGGCCGGCGCGCAGCCGATCACTGAGTCTGAATTCCAGACGCGCATCGCCCGCGCTCAGGCGTTGATGCGCGAGCAGGATATCGCCGCGCTGTTTCTGGCTGCCGGCAGCAACCTGCAGTACTTCACCGGTGTGCAGTGGCATCCCAGCGAACGTATGGTCGGTGCGATTCTGCCTGCCAGCGGCGCACTGGAGTATCTGGCGCCGGCGTTCGAGGAAGGCACGGTGCGCGACTTTCAGGTGGTGCCTGGCGTGGTCAATACCTGGCAAGAGCACGAAAACCCCTATGCGCTGCTTCTGGATTGCCTGAAGCGCCTGGGAATATTGCCCAATGATGGTGCGCAGCCGAAGGTAGGTCTCTGTTCTTCTTTGCCTTTTTTCATGTTTGAAGGCATTCGCCAACTGACCAGCGGTTATCGCTTCGTCGATGCCGGCGGTATCACCACGGCCTGTCGCCAATGCAAATCGCCATCCGAAATCGCCCTGATGCAGCGCGCCAAGGACATGACCCTGGAAGTGCACAAGGCGGCTGCGAGCATCCTCCATGAGGGTATCAGCACCACCGAAGTTGCCGAGTTCATCCACCAGGCGCACCGCCGTGTCGGTGCGCCTGGCTCGATTTTCTGCATCGTGCTGTTCGGCGCAGCCAGTGCCTTTCCGCATGGGGTCAAGCATGCGCAGCGGCTCAAGGACGGCGACATGGTGCTGATCGATACCGGCTGCAAGGTGCACAGTTACCTGTCGGATATCACCCGTAGCTACGTCTTCGGTACGCCCAGCGCGCGCCAGCGCGACTTCTGGAACAAGGAAAAAGCCGCGCAGCAGGCGGCGTTCGAGGCAGCCACCCTGGGGGCGCCCTGTTCGTCGGTGGACGCGGCGGCGCGGCGTAGCCTGGAGGCGGCAGGGCTTGGGCCTGGTTACAGCTTGCCTGGCCTGCCGCACCGTACGGGGCACGGCATCGGCCTGGACATTCACGAGGGACCCTATCTGGTCGGCGGCGATGACACACCGCTGGCAGAGGGCATGTGCTTCAGCAACGAGCCGATGATCTGCGTGCCGGGCGAGTTCGGCATCCGCCTGGAGGATCACTTCTACATGACCGCCGACGGCCCGCGCTGGTTTACCCAGCCCAGTCATTCGGTGGACGACCCATTCGGTCTGGGTGCCTAACCGCGCCCAAGTCTGACTCGGACGCGCTGTCCATCAGGGATCGAACCATGGTCGTTCATGGCACGTTCACCCTGGAATAGTTATTCGAGCCCATCGGGCTGAGCACGAAGCCTTCGACGCCCTTGCGCAGCGCTGCGAACTGCTTGGGGTGGGCGAGGGCAATCCACGGCGCCTGCTCATGGAAGATCGCCAGGGCCTGGCGATACAGCGCGGCGCGTTTGCTCTGCTCGGGCTCGCGGCGGGCCTGGGTGATCAGGGCATCGAAGGCCTTGTCGCACCAGCCCGCCTGGTTCTCGCCGCTTTCGGCAGCGGCGCAGGACAGATTGGGGGTGAGGAAGTTGTCCGGGTCGCCGTTGTCGCCGGCCCAGCCCATGAACACCAGGTCGTGCTCGCCGTTCTTGGCACGCTTGATCAGCTCACCCCACTCGAACACGCGAATGTCGCTGCGAATGCCGATGGCGGCGAGATCGGCCTGCAGCATCTGCGCGCCGATACCGGGGTTGGGGTTGGTCGGCCCGCCACCGGGGCGGGTCCAGATCGACAGGGCGAAGCCATCGGCGTGACCGGCCTCGGTCAGCAGCTGGCGCGCCCGCTCGGGATCGTGCGGCCAGTCCTGTAGCGTTTCGTCATGGCCCCACAGGGTGGTCGGGTAGGGCGCCACCGCCGGCGTGGCGTTGCCTTCGCCATATTGCGCACGGATGTAGGCGGCCTTGTCGAACGCCAGGTTCAACGCCTGGCGCACGCGTACGTCGTCCAGCGGTGGGTGGCGGGTGTTGATGCCGATATAGGCGGTCAGCAGCGAATCCAGCTCCAGCACCTGCAGTTGCGGGTCGGTCTTCAGAGCTGGGATGTCCACTGGGCGCGGGTAGAGGGCGATCTGACAGTCGCCGGCCTTGAGGCGTTGCTGGCGCACGTTGGGCTCGGGGGTGATGGCCAGTATCAGGCGCTCGACCTTCGGCGCGCCGCCCCAGTAATCCGGGTTGCCACTAAAGCGTACCTGGGCGTCCTTGGCGTAACGCTCGAAGATGAAAGGGCCGGTGCCGATGGGCACGTTGTTCAGCCGCTCCGGGGTACCTGCCGCTAGCAGATGGTCGGCGTATTCGGCCGAATAGATGGAGGCGAAGCCCATGGCCAGGTTGGCCAGGAAGGGCGCCTCCGGGTGTTTGAGGACGAAGCGCACGCGGTGTTCGTCGAGCTTTTCCACGCGCTCGATCAACTGCGCCAGGCCCATGGCCTCGGCATAGGGGAAACCGCGTAACGACAGCTTGTGCCAGGGGTGAACCGGATCGAGCTGGCGCTGGAAGCTCCACAGCACGTCGTCGGCGTTGAATGCGCGGCTTGGCGTGAAATCCTTGTTAGCGTGGAATTTCACTCCCTTGCGCAAGGTGAAGGTGTAGCTCAGGCCGTCATCGGCTATTTCCCAGTTTTCTGCCAATGCCGGGACGATTTCGGTGCTGCCAGGGGCGAAGGCCACCAGGCGTTCGAACAGGGTTTCCGCCGTGGCATCGGCGGTGGTGGCTGCGGTGTATTGAACGATGTCGAACCCTTCCGGGCTGGCTTCACTGCAGACCACCAGGTTGGCCGCCTGGGCCTGAGCAGCGAGCAGCGCGGCAAACAGCAGACCGCCGCGCAGTAGGGGCAAGGTAGGCATGGTGACTCCTGGTTGAACGTCCTGCAATCGGCGCCCCTTTCAGGGCGCCGATTGCAGCTTGTTACTTGCCGATACCTACACCATAGAACGAGTTGATGCCGAACGGGCTGATGCGGAAGTCCTGCACTTCCTTGCGCATCGGCTGGTACACGGTGGAGTGGGCCAGCGGGGTGATCGGCACCTCACGCTTGAGGATCACCTGCGCCTGCTTGTACAGCTCGGTGCGTTCGGCCACGTCGGTGGTGCGCTTGGCGGCCTTGACCAGTTTGTCGTAGTCCTCGAAGCACCATTTGGAGAAGTTGTTGCCGTCGACCGCGTCGCAGCCGTAGAGGGTACCGAGCCAGTTGTCCGGGTCACCGTTGTCACCGCTCCAGCCGATCAGCATGGCGTCGTGTTCACCGGCCTTGGCGCGTTTGAGGTACTCGCCCCATTCGTAGCTGACGATGCGCGCCTTGATGCCGATCTTGGCCCAGTCGGCCTGCAGCATCTCGGCGATCTGCCTGGCGTTGGGGTTGTACGGACGTTGCACCGGCATGGCCCACAGGGTGATCTCGGTGCCTTCCTTGACGCCTGCGGCCTTGAGCAGTTCCTTGGCCTTTTCCGGATCGAAGGCCGGGTCCTTGATGTCTTCGTTATACGACCACTGGGTCGGCGGCATGCCGTTGACCGCGAGCTGCCCGGCATTCTGGTAAACGGCATCGAGAATCGCCTGCTTGTTCACCGCCATGTCCAGCGCCTGGCGCACTTCCAGTTTGTCGAACGGCGGGTGGGTGACGTTGTAGGCGATGTAGCCGACGTTGAAGCCGGCTTGCTCGGGCATCTGCAACTTGGCGTCCTGCTGCAGCGAGGCGATATCGGCCGGGCGCGGGAACAGGGTGACGTGGCATTCACCGGCACGCAGTTTCTGCATGCGCACGGATGAGTCGGTATTGATGGCGAAGATCAGGTTGTCGATCTTCACGTCATCGGGCTTCCAGTAGTCCTGGTTGCCCTTGTAACGGATCACCGCGTCCTTCTGGTAGCGGCTGAACACGAAGGGGCCAGTGCCGACGGGTTTCTGGTTGATGTCAGCGGCCTTGCCGGCCTTGAGCAACTGATCGGCGTACTCGGCGGACTGGATCGAGGCGAAGCTCATCGCCAGGTTCTGCACGAAGGCGGCGTCCACCTCGTTGAGGGTGAAACGCACGGTCAGGTCATCGAGCTTCTCCAGCTTGGCAATATTGCTGTCCATGCCCATGTCGGTGAAATAGGGAAACTCGGTGGGGTACGCCTTGCGAAACGGGTGGTCCTTGTCGAGCATGCGGCCGAAGGTGAACAGCACGTCGTCGGCGTTGAATTCGCGGCTGGGCTTGAAATATTCGGTGGTGTGGAACTTCACCCCGGGGCGCAGCTTGAAGGTGTAGATCAGACCGTCGTCGGACACCTCCCAGCTTTGCGCCAGACCGGGCTCGACCTTGGTGCCGCCGCGCTCGAACTGGGTCAGACGGTTGAAGATGGTTTCCGCGGCGGCGTCGAAATCGGTACCGGTGGTGTACAGCCCGGGGTCGAAGCCGGCGGGGCTGCCTTCGGAGCAGAACACCAGGTTGGCGGCGCTGGCGAGGGGAGCGCTGGCGATCAGCCCAGCGGTAAGTAAAGCCTGGAGAATGGCGTTCTTGCGCATCTTGACCTCATCGTTGTTGTGGTTGTGGTCCTTGAGGAGCCTCTTGTGGAGACCACCGTCGAAACTATGCAGGCCTTGTGCCCGAGGCAAGAGGGTCGCCGTGCGGAGAATGGTTAGCGCTACAGCGCTGTAATTTGCTGTCGCATTTATGAAAAATTCGTAGGGGGAAGATGGCGAAACGCCGTTATCTGGCGATAACGGCGCTGCTTTGTTGCGGAGCTTGATTCAGGGCATCTGCACTTCGATGACGCCGTCGGCACTGACCGTGACCTGGCTGGTGCCGGCTTCGATTTCCGGTGTGGGTGCTGCCTCCATCATCGCCATGCCTTTGGCAGCATAGGCGCGCATTGGCATCGGCGGCTGGAAGCCGCCAGTGTTGAGGTTCAGGCTGACCAGCTTGTAGCCCTTACCGCCTAGCGCTTCGGTGGCCAGTTGTGCGCGTGCCTTGAAGGCGTTGACGGCGTCCTTGAGCATGGCGTCTTCGCGGGTCTTGCGGGTGTCGGTGGCGATGCTGAAATCCATGCCGGCCATCTTCATCGATTGCAGCAAGTCGCCGGTCAGGGCGGAAAGCCGGGCGAAGTCGGCGCTTTCCAGGCGCACCTCGGCGCGCTCGCGCCAGGCGGTGATCTTCTGGCCCTTGTCGTCATACACCGGGTAGCTGTGGCGGCTGCCCAGCTTGACCGAAACGCCACGGACCTGGCGCACTTGTTCCAGCGTCTTGTTCAGGGTGGTGGTGATCTCGGCGGCCAGCTTGGCCGGGTCGGCGTGCTGCGCTTCGGTATAGAGGGTGACGTGCATCAGATCATGTGCCACTTCCTGGTTGACCTCGGCGCGCAGGGCGATCTGGTTGTAGCGCGCCTCGGCGGCCAGCAGGCCGGTGCTGGCCAGGCTGGCGGCGGTGAGGGCGAGGGCGGTGGCGATACGGGTCATGGTGCGCATGGTGCGGTTCCTTTTTCGATGGCCTTTTGGCCGTTTAGCGTGAAAGTCGCGTAGCGACGCCCTCATTGGTGCCCTTCTCCCTCCGGGAGAAGGTGGCGCGAAGCGCCGGATGAGGGAGGGCATGCTGCCGGCTTTCATCATTCGGGGGCCGCTCGCGGCAAGCCCGTTCCCGAGGTTAGACGAAGGCGAGTCGCGATCCGGGTTAATGCCGCTACAACTTTTTTCATCCAGGGCGTTGGTCAGGTGTGCGTCCGGTTGCCGCAGCGGCGCAAGGCCGCGCCAGGCTTGGTTATACTCGGCGCAACCAATGGAGTCGCCATGCTCGAACCTGTGCAGTTACTCTCCGCCAGTCGCCAGAATCTCTGGCGTCTGACCCTTATCCGTATTCTGGTGTTGGCTGCTCAGGCAGGCTCGGTCGGTCTCGCCTACAAGTCGGGCATGCTACCGCTACCCTGGTTGCAATTGTCGGTCACCCTCGGTGTTTCTCTGCTGCTGTGTCTGGGCACTGCCATGCGCTTGCGTGGCCCCTGGCCGGTGACAGAAGTCGAGTACGCCGTGCAGTTGGGCTGCGACCTGATCATCCATAGCGTGCTGCTGTATTACTCGGGCGGTTCGACCAACCCCTTCGTTTCCTATTATCTGGTGCCGCTGACCATCGCCGCGGCAACGCTGCCGTGGATGTTCACCATCGTCCTGGCCGGCCTGGCGTTGGCCGGTTACACCCTGCTGTTGGTGTGGACCCATCCGCTCGAGCTGCCCGCGGCGCGTGAGAGCCTGCTGGTTTATGGCATGTGGCTGAGCTTTGCACTGTCTGCGGCGCTGATCACGTTCTTCGTTGCCAAGATGGCCGAGGAGCTGCGCCGCCAGGACGAGCTGCGCGCCGAACGGCGTGAGGAAAGTCTGCGCGACCAGCAACTGCTGGCCGTGGCCACTCAGGCCGCTGGCGCCGCCCATGAACTGGGTACGCCGCTGGGCACCATGAGCGTGCTGCTCAAGGAGCTGCGTCAGGAGTATCGCGACAAACCGGCGCTGCAGGATGATCTGGCCCTGCTGCAGGAGCAGGTCAAACTGTGCAAGTACACCCTGCAGCAACTGGTGCGCGCCGCCGAGAACGATCGGCGTCAGGCGGTGGTGGAGCAGTCCTGTGTCGAATGGCTGGAAACCACGCTCAATCGCTGGCACCTGATGCGTCCCGAGGCCAGCTACCGCTATCAATGCCTGGGCCGCGGCACGCCACCGCGGATCATGCCACCGGCCGATCTCACCCAGGCGCTGCTCAATCTGCTCAACAACGCCGCCGACGCCTGCCCGGACAAACTCGACATTCGCCTGGACTGGGACCACCAGTGGCTGCGCCTGAGCATCCGCGACCACGGCGCCGGCGTGCCGCTGGCCATCGCCGAGCAGCTTGGCCGGCCCTTCTTCACCACCAAGGGCAAGGGGTTCGGCCTGGGGCTGTTCCTCAGCCAGGCCAGCGTGACCCGTGCTGGTGGCACGGTTAAGTTGTATAACCATGAAGAAGGCGGCACCCTCACCGAATTGAAGTTGCCGCGAGCCTATGGCGTGGCCTGACAAGGAAAACCCAGCATGAGCGACGAATCCCTGTTCGAAGGCGAAGAGCAGCCCCATTTGCTGCTGGTCGATGACGACCCCACCTTTACCCGCGTGATGGCGCGCGCCATGAGCCGCCGCGGTCTGCGCGTATCTACCGCCTCCAGCGCCGAAGAAGGCCTGGCCCTGGCCAAGGACGACCTGCCGGATTACGCCGTGGTCGACCTGAAGATGGAGGGCGACTCCGGTCTGGTGCTGCTGCCCAAGCTGCTGGAGCTGGACGCCGAGATGCGTGTGGTGATCCTCACCGGTTATTCGAGCATCGCCACCGCCGTAGAGGCGATCAAGCGTGGTGCGGCCAACTACCTGTGCAAGCCGGCCGATGCCGACGATGTGCTCACCGCACTGCTTTCCGAACACGCCGACCTCGACAGCCTGGTGCCGGAAAACCCCATGTCGGTGGACCGCCTGCAGTGGGAACACATCCAGCGCGTGCTGGCCGAGCATGAAGGCAACATCTCCGCCACTGCCCGTGCCCTGGGCATGCACCGCCGAACGCTGCAGCGCAAGTTGCAGAAGCGCCCGGTTCGCCGCTGAGCCCTCCGTAGCCTGGATACAATTTGGGACTGTGCCGTAGGGTGGGCCGGGCGGCGATCCGCTTTAGCCCACCAGGGGTGCTCAGCGTGGGCTAAAGCCCACCCTACAGCTACGTGGCTTTTGCCAATGGTCGAAGAATGCTCTGGCCCACTCTACAACTGCGCGGCTTTTGCCCGTGGCAGATAAATGCTTAGCCAGCTAACATAGGTCGTCAGACAACCTGCTGGTGTCGTCATGCTCGCCGTCGCTGCACAAACCCTTGCCATCACCGCGCCCGTGTTCGCCATGCTGTTTCTCGGCGTGGCGCTCAAACGTCTGCGCTGGATCGATACGCCCTTCATCGATACCGCTTCGAGCCTGGTGTTTCGCGGCACCATGCCGACCCTGCTGTTCCTCGGTGTGGTCAAGGCGGATCTGGATGCGGCCATGCAGCCGCAGTTGCTGAGCTACTTCTTTCTTGCCACCACCGCGTCGTTCTTCGTCGCCTGGGCCTGGGCGATCTGGCGGGTGCCATTCGAGGATCGTGGCATCTACACCCAGGGGGCCTTCCGCGGTAACAACGGTATCGTCGGCCTGGCACTGGCCACCAGCATGTACGGTGACTACGGCCTGTCGGTCGGCTCGTTGCTCGCCGCACTGGTGATCCTCTGCTACAACGCGCTCTCTGCGGTGGTTCTGGCCATCTACAGCCCGGGCGTGAAACCCGGTGCCAAGGCCATCGCGCGCAGCATCGTGACCAACCCGATGATCATTGGCGTGCTGCTGGCGGTACCGATTGCCTACTGGAAAATCCCGCTACCGCAGTGGTTTCTGACCTCGGCCGAGTACTTCGCGCAGATGACCCTGCCGCTGGCGCTGATCTGCATTGGCGGCACCCTGAGCCTGGCGTCGTTGCGCCGCAGCAGCGGCACGGCTGTCGGTTCAGGCATGATGAAGATGGTCTGGCTGCCGCTGCTGAGCACCTTCGGCGCCTGGCTGTTGGGCTTTCGCGGGGCGGATCTGGCGATCCTGTTTCTCTATTTCGCCAGCCCGACGGCGGCCGCCAGCTTCGTCATGGCTCGTGCGGTGGGCGCCAACCATGAGCTGGCGGCAGCCATCATCGTCATCACCACCTTGGCGGCGGTGGTCACCACCAATATTGGCCTGCTCTTGCTGCAGTGGGGCGGCTGGATCTAGCAGGCTGTTGAAAAACTACCTGCGTTGCCATTGCTGCGTTAAAAACAGGCTCGTGCGCGAGTCCGATCAAAATGCTCATTTACAACTCGTAAACTGCGCTTTTTCGCCTGTTTTTGCGGGGCCGCCATCGGTATTGCACTGGCTGCCTCGCCTACGCTTTTCAACGGCCTGCTAGCTGGGTTCGGTTTGCCGGCGATTAACGGATCGCCGGCAAGCCAGCTCTTACGAGGCGTTGCTCTGGTACTCGTCGATCACTTCCTGTGCCGCGCGGAAGGCGTCGATGCTGGCCGGCACGCCGGCATACACCGCACAGTGCAGCAGGGTTTCGCGGATTTCTTCGACCGTGCAGCCGTTGTTCAGCGCGCCGCGCACGTGGCCCTTGAGTTCCTGCGGGCATTTCAGTGCGGTCAACGCAGCCAGGGTGATCAGGCTGCGGGTCGCGCGCGGCAGGCCGCTGCGCGTCCACACGCCGCCCCAGGCATGCTCGTTGACGAAATCCTGCAGCGGCTGGGTGAACTCGGTGGCGTTGCCCAGGGCGCGGTCGACGAACGCGTCGCCCATCACCTCACGGCGCACCTGCACACCGCGATCATGGTTATCACTCATGCTCATACCTGCTCGCCGCGTTGTTTGTGCCAGGCACGCCCGGCGATGATCACCAGAGTGATGGCGGTAAGCGGCAGTGCGTAGCCGATCATCGCGTCACCGAAGGTCTGAGCCAGCGGTCGGCCCGTGCTGAACATCACCAGATACAGGGTGTAGGCCACGTAGTAGCCCACGAACAGCAAGCCTTCCCAACGGTTGATGCGGTAGCCGCTGAAGAAGATCGGCAGGCAGGCCACGGCTACGGCGATCATTACCGGGAAGTCGAAAGCCAGCGCATTGGCGGCCACTGGAATGGCTGCTGGCGAAACCAGCGAGGCCAGGCCCAGCACGCAGAGCAGGTTGAAAATATTGCTGCCGACGATATTGCCCACGGCGATGTCGCGCTCGCCCTTGAACGCCGCGATGATCGAGGTGGCCAGCTCCGGCAGTGAGGTGCCGATGGCGATCACGGTCAGGCCGATCACCAGCTCGGACAGGCCCAGTGCGCGCGCCAGCTGCACGGCGCCTTCGACCAGGAAGTTGGAACCCACCACCAACAGCACCAGACCGGCGATGATCAGGCCCAGGTTGATCGCCCAGGCATAGGGCTTGGGCGTCTCGTCGAGACCGAATTCCTTGGCGAATTCGTCATCGTCGCCGCCCTTGTCCTTGCGCGCGCTGTAGATCAGGAAGCCGGTATAGGCCAGCACGCCGGCGAACAGCAAGGCACCATCGAAACGGCTCAGCTCACCATCCCAGGCCAGGCCGAAGGTGACCAGGCTGGCGCCGATCATGATGGGTACGTCGAGGCGAATGAGCTGGCGTGAGACGACCAGTGGTGCGACCAGGGCGGTCACGCCCAGAATCAGCAGAACGTTGGCGATGTTGCTGCCGATCACGTTGCCGATGGCCAGGTCGCCGCTACCGTTGAAGGCCGATTGCACGCTGACCGCCGTTTCCGGCGCGCTGGTGCCGAAGGCCACCACGGTCAGGCCGATCACCAGTGGCGGAATGCCGAACTGTGCGGCCAGCTTGGCGGCGCCGCGTACCAACACCTCGGCGCCGGCAACCAGCAGCACCAGGCCGGCGATCAGGTAGACATAGGTCATCAGGGTCATTGCAGGGTAGCTCCGAAAAAAGTGCGGCTAGTGTAGCGACGGCATTATTAGCCGCCAGGGGCGGCAGAAAGATTTTGTTGCCAATTATTCCTCAGTCCAGCGCCTCGACCCTGACCGGCACCACGCCTGCGCGCAGCATGTCGAGGCGCACGGCGGCGGCGCGGGAAACGTCGATGACGCGACCGCGCACGAAGGGGCCGCGGTCGTTGATGCGCAGCACCACGCTGCGCTCGTTGTTGAGGTTGGTCACCCGTACCCGCGTGCCGAACGGCAGGGTGCGATGAGCCGCGGTCAGCGCGTTCTGATCGAAGCGTTCGCCGCTGGCGGTACGCTGGCCGTGGTGGCGGTCACCGTAATAGGAGGCCTTGCCGGTTTCGCTGCTGCCTGAGCCGCCGCCGAAGGTGGAGCAGCCGCCGAGCAGGGCGAGTGCACCGAGCAGTGCCCATGTCTGTAGCCCGGATGCAATCCGGGGCAGTGAAGGTTCCCGGATTGCATCCGGGCTGCGCATCGTCATGTTCGCGGTCTCCATGAAAAACGCCGGGCGAGCCCGGCGTCGTTGCAGCTAGCGTAAGCGAGCCGGCCTGGCTCAGCCTTCGAGCTTCTTCTTCAGCAGTTCGTTCACTTGCCCCGGGTTGGCCTTGCCCTTGGAGGCTTTCATGGCCTGGCCGACGAAGAAACCGAACATCTTGCCGCGCTTGGCTTCATCGCTGGCGCGGTACTGTTCGACCTGCTCGGCGTTGGCCGCCAGCACTTCATCGAGCATGGCTTCGATGGCGCCGGAGTCGGTAACCTGTTTGAGGCCCTTGTTCTCGATGATCTCATCGGCGCTGGCACCTTCGCCGGCGGCCAGGGCTTCGAAGACCATCTTGGCGATCTTGCCGCTGATGGTGTTGTCCTTGATGCGCAGGATCATGCCGCCCAGTTGCTCGGCAGACACTGGCGACTGCTCGATCTCCAGGCCTTCCTTGTTGAGCAGGCTGGACAGCTCGCCCATCACCCAGTTGGCCGACAGCTTGGCATCGCCGCAGGTCTTCTCCACCGCCTCGAAGTAGTCGGCCAGTTCGCGGCTGGCAGACAGTACGCTGGCGTCGTAGGTGGACAGGCCGAACTGGCTTTCGAAGCGCTCGCGCTTCTGCGGCGGCAGTTCGGGCAGGCCGGCGCGCAGTTCGTCCAGGAAGCTGCGTTCGATCACCACCGGCAGCAGGTCCGGGCAGGGGAAGTAACGGTAGTCGTTGGCTTCTTCCTTGCTGCGCATGGAGCGGGTCTGATCCTTGTTCGGATCGTACAGGCGGGTTTCCTGCACCACCTTGCCGCCGTCCTCGATCAGCTCGATCTGGCGCTGTACCTCGTGGTTGATCGCCTTCTCGATGAAGCGGAACGAGTTGACGTTCTTGATCTCGGCGCGGGTGCCGAACTCGGCCTGGCCTTTCGGGCGCACAGAGACGTTGCAGTCGCAGCGCAGCGAGCCTTCGGCCATGTTGCCGTCGCAGATGCCCAGGTAACGGACGAGGGCGTGAATGGCCTTCACATAGGCCACGGCTTCCTTGGCCGAGCGGATGTCCGGCTCGGAAACGATCTCCAGCAGCGGCGTGCCGGCACGGTTCAGGTCGATGCCACTCATGCCGTGGAAGTCTTCGTGCAGGCTCTTGCCAGCGTCCTCTTCCAGATGCGCACGGGTGATGCCGATGCGCTTGACGGTGCCGTCTTCCAGGGTGATGTCGAGGAAGCCCTTGCCGACGATGGGGTGATCCATCTGGCTGGTCTGATAGCCCTTGGGCAGGTCCGGGTAGAAGTAGTTCTTGCGCGCGAAGACGTTACGTTCGGCGATCTCGGCGTCGATCGCCAGGCCGAACTGGCAGGCCATGCGTACGGCCTCGGCGTTGAGTACCGGCAGGGTGCCGGGCATGCCGAGGTCGACCAGGCTGGCCTGGGTGTTGGGCTCGGCGCCAAAGGTAGTGGCGCTGGCCGAGAAAATCTTCGATTGGGTGCTGAGCTGAGCGTGGATCTCGAGCCCGATCACGGTTTCCCATTGCATCTTTAGTGTTCCTCAATCCTGTATGGCGTGCGGTCTGTGCGGCCCTCACCCGGCGCTTCGCGCCACCCTCTCCCGAGGGGAGAGGGGTATGGGTCGCATGGCTGCGCCATGACTCAGAAGCCTTTGGGTGCGTGTTTATGCCAGTCGCTGACCTGTTGGTACTGGTGCGCGACGTTGAGCAGACGACCTTCCTGGAAATAGTTGCCGAGCAACTGCACGCCCACCGGCAGACCATCGACGAAGCCGGCTGGCATCGACAGGCCGGGGATGCCGGCCAGGTTGGCGGTGATGGTGTAGATGTCTTCTAGGTAGGCGGACACCGGGTCTGCGTTCTTCTCGCCGAGCTTCCAGGCCAGATTCGGCGTGGTCGGGCCGAGGATCACGTCGACATCCTTGAAGGCGGCGACGAAGTCGTTCTTGATCAGCCGGCGAAT
This sequence comes from Pseudomonas sp. ZH-FAD, assembly GCF_002803095.1. Classification (GTDB taxonomy): domain Bacteria; phylum Pseudomonadota; class Gammaproteobacteria; order Pseudomonadales; family Pseudomonadaceae; genus Aquipseudomonas. The sequence goes on from NZ_PGLR01000011.1 coordinate 101,277, forward strand.
CTGCTGGGCCTTGATGTAGTAGGCGTCGTAGTAGCCGGCGGACAGCGCGTAGGTGCCGACCATGATGCGTCGCTTGACCTCGGCACCGAAGCCTTCGCCGCGCGAGCGCTTGTACAGGTCCTGCAGGTCTTTCGGGTTCTCGCAGCGATAGCCGAAACGCACGCCGTCGAAGCGCGACAGGTTGGAGCTGGCCTCGGCCGGTGCGATCACGTAGTAGGCGGGAATCGCGTGCTGCATGTTCGGCAGGCTGATGTCCTTGACGGTGGCGCCGAGCTTTTTCAGCTCTTCGACCACGGCCATCACCTTCTCACCGATGCGTGCATCGAGGCCGGCGCCGAAGTATTCCTTCGGCAGGCCGATGCGCAGGCCGGCCAGTGGCTGGGCCAGTGCTGCGAGGTAGTCATCCACTGGCTGGTCGACGCTGGTGGAATCCTTGCTATCGAAACCGGCCATGGCGCCAAGCAACAGGGCGCAGTCCTCGGCAGTACGGGCCAGCGGGCCGCCCTGATCGAGGCTGGAGGCGTAGGCAATCATGCCCCAGCGCGAGACGCGGCCGTAGGTCGGCTTGATGCCGGTGAGGTTGGTCAGCGCAGCCGGCTGACGGATCGAGCCGCCGGTGTCGGTGCCGGTGGCGGCCGGCAGCAGTCGTGCAGCGACCGCTGCGGCCGAACCACCCGAGGAGCCGCCCGGTACGCGGCTGGTGTCCCAAGGGTTCTTCACCGGGCCGTAGTGGCTGGATTCGTTGGCCGAGCCCATGGCGAATTCGTCCATGTTCAGCTTGCCCAGCGTGACGGTGCCGGCGGACTTGAGTTTTTCCACCACGGTGGCGTCGTAGGGGGCCTTGAAACCGGTAAGGATCTTCGAGCCACAGGACGTCAGCACGCCGTTGGTGCAGAACAGATCCTTGTGCGCGATCGGTGCGCCGAGCAGCGGGCTGTTTTCGCCGGCAGCGCGACGGGCGTCGGCGGCCTTGGCCTGTTCGATGGCCAGATCTTCGGTGACGGTGATGAAGCTGTTGAGCTGCGGGTCGAGTTGCGCGATGCGCGCCAGCAAGCTGCGGCTCAGCTCTTCGGCGGAGAATTGCTTGTCGGCGAGGCCGCGGGCGATCTCGGCCAGGGTCAGTTGATGCATGTCGGGCCCTTTCCTTTATTCGATGACTTTCGGCACGAGGTACAGACCGCTTTCCACGGCCGGGGCGATGGCCTGGTAGGCGTCGCGCTGGTTGCTCTCGGTGACCACGTCGGCACGCAAGCGCTGGGTGGCTTCCAGCGGGTGGGCCAAGGGTTCGATGCCCTGGGTGTCGACCGCCTGCATCTGGTCGATCAGGCCGAGAATGCTGTTCAGGGTCTCGGTGGTTTGCGGAATATCGCCTTCGTTCAGACCCAGGCGGGCCAGGTGGGCGATTTTTTCCACCTCGGAGCGTTCAAGCGCCATCGGGGGTTCTCCAGTGGAAGTGTGACAGAGAGGGCATCGGTAAGCAGCTGCAGGGAACGGATGTCGCGAGCCAGGAGTCAAAGGCCGCGATGTGCAGCCACAAGGCCCGGAAAAACAGGCAATCTACCATATTGCCGCCTTGCTCAAAATCCCTGCCGTTGTTAGAGTTTGCCGCACTTTTTACCTGCGCGTTTTCCGCGCCTGGCCTTCACCCACGCGTTGCCTAGGGTCCCTTCCTAATGTTCAAGAAACTGCGTGGCATGTTTTCCAGCGATCTGTCGATCGACCTGGGCACTGCCAATACCCTTATTTATGTGCGCGAGCGCGGTATCGTCCTGAATGAGCCATCCGTGGTCGCCATTCGTACCCACGGCAACCAGAAGAGCGTCGTGGCTGTCGGCACCGAGGCCAAGCGTATGCTTGGCCGTACACCGGGCAACATCTCCGCGATTCGCCCGATGAAGGATGGCGTGATCGCCGACTTCAGCGTCTGCGAGAAGATGCTGCAGTACTTCATCAACAAGGTTCACGAGAACAGCTTCCTGCAGCCGTCGCCGCGCGTGCTGATCTGCGTGCCGTGCAAATCGACCCAGGTCGAGCGTCGCGCCATTCGTGAATCGGCTCTGGGCGCCGGTGCCCGCGAAGTGTTCCTGATCGAAGAGCCGATGGCTGCTGCCATCGGTGCCGGCTTGCCGGTCGAAGAGGCGCGCGGTTCGATGGTCGTCGATATCGGTGGTGGTACCACCGAGATCGCCCTGATTTCCCTGAACGGCGTGGTCTATGCCGAGTCCGTCCGTGTCGGCGGCGACCGCTTCGACGAAGCGATCATCACCTACGTGCGTCGTAACTACGGCTCGCTGATCGGTGAAGGCACCGCCGAGCGCATCAAGCAGGAAATCGGCACCGCCTACCCGGGCGGCGAGATCCGTGAAGTCGACGTACGCGGCCGCAACCTGGCTGAAGGCGTACCGCGCAGCTTCACCCTCAACTCCAACGAGGTGCTCGAGGCGCTGCAGGAATCCCTGGCGACCATCGTCCAGGCGGTCAAGAGCGCGCTGGAGCAATCGCCGCCCGAGCTGGCCTCGGACATCGCCGAGCGCGGTCTGGTGCTGACCGGTGGTGGCGCGCTGCTGCGTGACCTGGACAAGCTGCTCTCCCAGGAAACCGGTCTGCCGGTGATCGTTGCCGAAGACCCGCTGACCTGCGTCGCCCGTGGCGGCGGCAAGGCCCTGGAAATGATGGACCGCCACGCCATGGACCTGCTCTCCACCGAGTAAGGGGTTCGCTAGTGGCTCGCTGTCGTGCCGCCTTCGGGCGGCACGCGCATATTCGAGCATTGCAGTACACTCGGCCCAACCTTCGCCTGACCGGTTTGCCTTTCGCATGAATTCGCGCGCTTTTCGCCCCTGTGGCGCACGAGGAGCAGGTCATTAAGCCGCTCTTCGCCAAAGGTCCCTCGCTGGGCATTCGTCTGTTGGTATTTGCCGTACTGTCGGCGGTACTGATGGTGATCGATGCTCGCTTCGAGACGCTCAAGCCGCTGCGCAGCCAGATGGGGCTGGTGCTCACGCCGTTCTATTGGCTGGCCGATGTGCCCGTACGCGTCTGGGATGGGGCAACTCAGCAGATTTCCTCGCGCAGCGAGCTGATGGCCGAGAACGAGAAGCTCAAGGCCGAGGCTCTGCTACTGCAGCGTCGCCTGCAGAAGCTGGCAGCGCTGACCGAGCAGAACGTGCGTCTGCGCGAGTTGCTCAACTCCGCGGCGCTGGTGGACGAAGAAGTGCTGGTCGGTGAGCTGATCGGCGTCGATCCCAATCCCTATACCCACCGCATCCTGATCGACAAGGGCGAGAAGGATGGCGTGTTCCTCGGACAGCCGGTGCTCGATGCGCGCGGGCTAATGGGCCAGGTGGTCGAGATCATGCCCTACACCTCGCGCGTGCTGTTGCTCACCGACAACACCCACAGCATCCCGGTACAGGTCAACCGCAACGGTCTGCGTGCCATCGCCGTCGGCACCGGCAACCCGGAGCGCCTGGAGCTGCGTCACGTCGCCGATACCGCCGATATCAAGGAAGGTGATCTGCTGGTCAGCTCCGGCATGGGCCAGCGCTTCCCGGCCGGCTACCCGGTGGCCACGGTCAAGGAAGTGATTCACGACTCCGGCCAGCCTTTCGCCATCGTCCGTGCCGTACCGACCGCTGCGCTCAATCGCAGCCGTTATCTGCTGCTGGTGTTCTCCGACCGGCGCACGCCCGAGGAGCGCGCCAACGATTCCGCCGAGGCTCAGGAAGCCGCCGACCGCGAAGCCGAGCAGGCGCGCAATGGCGAGCCGGCAACTGACGCACCGGCCGCGGACGCCCCCGCACAGGAGAGCAACTGATGGCTGGCGTACAGCCCCGTAACGGCTGGGTGATCTGGCTGAGCCTGGCGCTCGGTTTGTTGCTCAGTGTTTCGCCGTTGCCCGAGTTCATGCAGATCGGTCGCCCGCTGTGGGTCGCCTTGATTCTCACCTATTGGGTACTGGCTCTGCCGCATCGTGTCGGCATGACCACCGCCTGGATTCTTGGCTTGGCGCAGGACGTGCTGTTCGGCACCCAGCTCGGGCAGAACGCCTTGATCCTCACCCTGATCACCTTTCTGGTGCTGAGTCTGCACCAGCGCCTGCGCATGTTTCCCATGTGGCAACAGAGCATGGTGCTGATGGTGGTGTTCGGTCTCGCCCAGTTGGTTCAGCTGTGGCTCAACGCCCTGACCGGTAGTCGTCCGCCAACCCTGGCCTTCGTCCTGCCGGCACTGGTCAGCGCTCTGCTGTGGCCCTGGATCTGCGCCATCCTGCGCGGTCTGCACCTGCGCCTCAACGTCAACTGAACGCGGCCTGCCGCACGGCTGGCCGCGGTTCGCAAGGGAGATACCCGCATGGCCGAGCTGTTTCTGGCCTCCGCCTCGCCCCGTCGCCGTGAATTGCTGGCTCAGATCGCTGTGCCTTGCGTCACGCAAATCGCTTCGATAGACGAAACCCCATTGCCAGATGAGCCGCCAGCAGCCTATGTAGAGCGTCTGGCGCGTGAGAAAGCGCGCGCCGGTCTGCTCGCCTTGGGCGGGCGTGACGATGCCGTGGTGTTGGGCGCCGACACCGCTGCGGTGCTCGATGGACGCATTCTTGGCAAACCGGCGGACCTCAATGAGTCGCGCGCCATGCTGCAGGCCCTGTCCGGGCGCAGCCATCAGGTGCTGACGGCCGTGGCGTTGGTCGGTGGTGGCCGCGAGGCTGCGCGAGTGGTCAGCAGCGAGGTGAGCTTTCGTCCTATCAGCGAGGCGGAAATCGAGGCCTACTGGGCCAGCGGCGAACCATGTGACAAAGCGGGCAGTTATGGTATCCAGGGGTTGGCAGCCGTGTTCGTCAGCGGCTTGCAGGGCAGCTATTCGGCAGTGGTCGGTCTGCCGCTGTGCGAAACTGCAGAGCTGCTTGGCGAATTTGGTATTGCCTGCTGGCAGTTGCCGGCGCAAGGGCCGTGCTAAGACCCCAGGCGGTGGCTGCATAGGTAGTTTTTTGGACGTGCCCGAAAGCTTGAGTCCGCGGGGCGGTGCAGTAGCCCGGCCGGCATGATCACCAGGATGGATGCATGAGCGAAGAGATTCTGATCAATATCACGCCGATGGAGTCGCGCGTGGCGGTGGTGGAAAACGGCGTGCTGCAGGAAGTGCACGTCGAGCGTACGCAGAAGCGCGGCATCGTCGGCAATATCTACAAAGGCAAGGTGGTGCGTGTGCTGCCCGGCATGCAGGCGGCCTTCGTCGATATTGGCCTGGAGCGTGCAGCCTTCATTCATGCTTCCGAGATTTCCGCCCGCGAGGGCACTGCGGTGGAGCCGATCAGCGCCCTGGTCCACGAAGGGCAGAGCCTGGTGGTGCAGGTCACCAAGGACCCTATCGGCAGCAAGGGGGCGCGTCTGACCACTCAGTTGTCGATCCCTTCGCGTTATCTGGTGTACATGCCACGCACCAGTCATGTCGGTATTTCCCTGAAGATCGAAGACGAAGCAGAGCGCGAGCGCCTCAAGCAGGTGGTCGCCGATTGCGTCGCCGCCGAAGGCATCGAGGAGGCCGGCGGCTTTATCCTGCGCACCGCTGCCGAGGGCGCAGGCGCTGATGAAATTCTGATCGACATCCGTTATCTGCGCCGCCTCTGGGACCAGATCGGTGCGCAGATCCAGAACTGCAAGGCGCCCACGGTGATCTACGAGGATCTGTCCCTGGCGCTGCGTACCCTGCGTGACCTGGTCAGCCCGCGGACCGAGAAGATTCGCGTGGACTCGCGGGAAACCTTCCAGAAAATCACGCAGTTCGTCGCCGAATTGATGCCGGAGATCGCCGATCGTCTCGAGCACTATCCTGGCGAGCGGCCGATCTTCGACCTGTACGGTGTCGAGGACGAAATCCAGCGCGCACTGGAGCGCAAGGTGCCGCTGAAGTCCGGCGGTTACCTGGTGGTCGACCCCGCCGAGGCGATGAGCACCATCGACGTCAACACCGGCGCCTTCGTCGGCCATCGCACCCTCGAAGAAACCATCTTCAAGACCAATCTCGAGGCAGCCACCGCCATTGCCCGTCAGCTACGTCTGCGCAACCTGGGCGGTATCATCATCATCGACTTCATCGATATGGAAGACGAAGAGCATCAGCGCCAGGTACTGCGCACCCTGGAGAAGCAGCTCGAGCGTGATCATGCCAAGACCAACATCATCGGCATCACCGAACTCGGCCTGGTGCAGATGACCCGCAAGCGCACGCGTGAAAGCCTCGAGCAGATTCTCTGCGAGCCCTGCAGTGCCTGCCAGGGGCGCGGCAAGTTGAAGACGCCGGAGACCATTTGCTACGAGATCTTCCGTGAGATTCTGCGTGAAGCCCGCGCCTACCAGGCGGAAAGCTATCGCGTGCTGGCCAATCAGAAGGTGGTCGATCGCCTGCTCGATGAAGAGTCGGGCAACGTCGCTGATCTGGAAGCCTTCATTGGACGTACCATCAAGTTCCAGGTGGAAACCATGTATTCCCAGGAACAGTACGACGTGGTGCTGCTCTGAGCACGGGGACTGTCGAGGTGAACGCTCTGGCGCGCCTGTTTGCGGCGCTGCTGCGCTGGGGCCTGGGTCTTTGCGCCGCCGTGCTGGTGCTGGCCGCGCTGTACGTCAGCCTGGGCCGTGAGCTGGTGCCGCTGGTGGCTGAATACCGGCTCGAACTGGAAGATCGTGTCACGGCGCAGCTGGGTGTGCCGGTACGTATCGGTCGCCTCGAAGGTCGTTGGCAGGGCTTTGCCCCGGTGCTGGAGGCGCATGACGTGCGCCTGGGCAGCGAAGAGGAAGGCCTGAGCCTGGAGCGCGTACGACTGGTACCGGATGTGGGCGGCAGTCTGTTGGCACGCCAGCCGCGCATCGCCCACCTGCAGTTCGACGGGCTGCAGCTGAATGTGCAGCAGAACGCCGATGGTGGCTGGCGGGTGCAAGGGATGCCACAGCGCAGCGGTCCCGAGCTGGATGTCGAACAGCTGCTGGAACAGTTGCAGATCGTGCACCGCATCAGTCTGCTCGACAGTCGCGTGGTGCTGCAGCCGCTCGATCAGGCACCGCTGCTGCTCAGCTACGTTAGCTTGAGCCTGCGCTATGGCAACAACAGCCAGCGCCTCGATGGGCGCCTGTTGCTGCCCGATGGTCAGCCGGTGGCGCTGCGACTGCGCACGCGCATGCAGCCCAAAACCTGGCGCGAGGCGCAGTCCGAGCTTTATCTGAGCCTGCCGCAGAGCGACTGGGCCGCCTGGCTGCCGAAATCGCTACTTGGCGACTGGCAGCTACAGCGCCTGCAGGCTGGCGGCGAGCTGTGGCTGGAGGGCCGTGGTCTGGTCCTGGACAGGGGCGCCTTGCGTCTGCACGCCCCCGAGCTGGCCGGCGGCCAGGCCAAGCATGAAGCAGTGACGCTCAAGGACCTGGCCTTCAACGCCTTCTTCACTCAAGACAAGCAGGGTGTGCGGGCGCAGATCGACTCCCTGGCTTTGACCCATGGTGAGCAGCGCATCGGCGATCTACACCTGAACCTGAATCAGAAGGACGTGGGCGAGGTTGACGAGCGTTGGGCGCTAAGCGCCGATCGCCTCGATCTGGCGGCCTGGGCGCCGCTGGTGCAGGCGTTGGTGCCGATGCCTGATGCAGCCCGCGATGTCCTGGTCGCGCTGGCGCCGGTGGGCGCGGTCAACAACCTGCTGCTCGACTATTACCCGCAACGTGAAGGCGCCGAGCGCCTGCAGTTCGCCGCCAATCTGGACAGGGTGGGCATCCAGGCCTACCACGGTGCGCCGGCTGCCGAGAACGTCAGTGGCAGTGCCTCGGGCAATATGTTCCAGGGCGAGCTGCGCCTGAACAGCGAAAATTTCGCCCTGCATCTGGATCAACTGTTCCCCAAGCCCTGGCGCTATCGTCATGCCCAGGCGCGCTTGAGCTGGGACTGGAATGAAACCGGCCTGACCCTGTACAGCCCCTATATGCGCGTGGATGGCGAGGAGGGGCAGGTCGCCGGTGACATGCTGATCCGCCTGCTGCGCGACCCAGAGGCCGAGGACTACATGGACCTGCGTGTCGGCATGCGCGACGGCGATGTGGCCTACACCGAGAAGTACCTGCCGAGTCGCGCGCCGGGTATGAGCGCCGAGCTCGACCAATGGCTGAAGACTGCCATTCGTGCTGGCCATGTCGAAGAAGGTTACTTCCAGTATCAGGGCTCGCTGAACAAGGGCGCACCGTTGGGGGCACGCAGCCTCAGCCTGTTCTTCAAGGTCAAGGATGCCGAACTGGCCTTCCAGCCCGGTTGGCCGTCGCTGCGCGAGGGCGTGGGTGAGGTGCTGATCGAGGATGATGCAGTGCGCGTGCGTCTGCAGAGCGGGCGCTTGCAGGAAAGTACGGTCAGTAATGTCGTGGCCAATATTCCACTGTTGCACGACGGCAAGCCGCCGCGCCTGCAGCTCGATGGTGAGGTGCAGGGCAGCCTGAGTGATGCCATCAAGCTGTTGCAGGAGGCACCACTGGGAACAGCGGAAATCTTCGACGGCTGGCAGGGCGAGGGGCCTCTGGCCGGGCGCCTGCAACTGGATATTCCGCTGCAAAAAGGGGGGCCACCTGTTGTGGTGGTGGACTTCGCCACCGAGGGGGCGCGCCTCAAGCTGACCAATCCTGATTTGCAGCTGAGCAACCTGCAGGGGGCGTTTCGCTTCAACAGTGCCGCTGGCTTGAGCGCGCCGGATGTGCGTGCCGAGGTCTTCGGTCGCCCGGTACGCGGCAAGATCAGCGCCGAGGGTGCGCGTGGCAAGGCGCTTACACGTTTCGATCTGCGTGGCCAGGTGCAGGTCGAAACTCTCAGCCAATGGCTGGGCGGGCCGCAGAAGCTGCCGGCCAGCGGACTGCTGCCTTATCGCCTGCGCCTGACCCTGGATGGCGATGACAGCAAGCTGCGCGTCGATTCCAATCTGCGCGGTGTGGCGATCGATCTGCCGGCGCCCTTCGGCAAGACGGCGCAGCAGGAGCGTGATACCGATTGGCGCATGACCCTTGCCGGGCGCGAGCGTCGTTATTGGGCGAATTATGGCGAGCTTGCCAGCCTGAGTCTGGCTGCACCGCCGGGGGCGCTGGCAGATGGCCGCGGTGAACTGGTGCTTGGCGGCGGCGCGGCCGGCCTGCCGCCCGGCCAGGGGCTGCGAGTGCGTGGGCGTCTGGATGAGCTGGACCTGGATGCCTGGAAGCAGCTGGGCACCGATCATCCGGTCAAGGTGGATGCTGACAGCCAGCGTCTGCTGCGTAGTGCGCGGCTGGATATCGGGCGTTTCCGCGGCTTTGGTCAGGAGGTCGAGCAACTGACGCTTGGCCTGGAGCGAGAAGTTCAGGGCTGGGCCTTGCAGCTCGACAGCGAGCTGGCGGCGGGGCGTGTGTTGCTGGCTGATGCCGAGGGCGTGCCTATTCGCATCGATCTGCAGCACGTGCGACTGCCGGCGCCGGATCCTGAGGCGGCCAAGACCAGCGATGCTCCTGATCCCCTGGCCGATATCGACCCTCGGCAGATGCCCGCGCTGGATATCGCCATCGCGCGTGTGCAGCGCGGTGACAAGGTGCTGGGCGCCTGGTCGCTCAAGGTGCGTCCGGAGGCGCAGGGCGTGCGCTTCGAGGAGCTCGACCTCGATCTGCAGGGGCTGAAGATCGGCGGTAGCGCCGGTTGGCGTGGTACGCCGGGCAACACCAGCAGCTGGTACAAGGGGCGCCTGCAAGGCAAGGATCTCAGCGATGTTCTCAAGGCTTGGGATTTCGCCCCCAGCGTCACCAGTGAAAGTTTCCGGGCGGACGCCGACGGTAGCTGGCCCGGTTCGCCTGCCTGGTTCTCGCTCAAGCGCTTCTCCGGCAATCTCGACGCCTCGCTGCGCAAAGGTCAGTTCGTCGAAGTGCAGGGCTCGGCCCAGGCGCTGCGCGTGTTCGGCCTGCTCAACTTCAACTCCATTGGCCGCCGCCTGCGTCTGGACTTCTCCGACCTGCTGGGCAAGGGGCTGAGTTACGATCGGGTCAAGGGTAACCTGCAGGCGACCAATGGCTTGTTCGTGACGCATGAGCCGATCACCCTGAGTGGGCCTTCGAGCAACCTGGAGCTCAATGGCAATCTGGACATGCGCAACGAGCGCATCGACGCCAAGCTGCTGGTGACCCTGCCGGTGACCAACAACTTGCCACTGGCTGCACTGATTGTCGGCGCGCCGGCCATTGGCGGGGCGTTGTTCGTGGCCGACAAGTTGCTGGGTGACAAGGTCGCGCGTTTCGCCAGCGTGCAGTACGACGTCAAGGGCCCGCTGCAGGATCCGCAGATCAGCTTCGACAAACCCTTCGAAAAACCGCAATGAAGTCGCCTCTTGGCGTAGGCTGTAGCATCAAGCCCTGAAGAGTGTCGCCATGAATCTCGCTGTAATCCAGATGGTCAGCCAGGATGACGTGCAAACCAATCTGCGCCTGGCGCGGCGCATGCTGGAGCGTGCAGCCCAGGGCGGTGCGCGCCTTGTCGTGCTGCCGGAGAACTTCGCCGCCATGGGCCGTGCTGATCTGGCCGCCATCGGCCGGGCCGAGGCCTTGGGCGAGGGGCCGATCCTGCCCTGGTTGAAACGCGCTGCTCGTGACCTCAGTTTATGGATAGTGGCCGGCACCTTGCCGCTACCGCCGGATGATGATGCCGACGGCAAACCGCACGCCTGCTCATTGTTGATCGACGATCAGGGCGAGCGTGTGGCCCGTTACGACAAGCTGCATCTGTTCGATGTCGAGGTGGCCGACAACCGTGGCCGTTATCGCGAGTCCGATGATTTCGCCCATGGCCAACGCGTCGTGGTGGCGGATACGCCGGTCGGGCGTCTGGGCCTGAGCGTATGTTATGACTTGCGCTTCCCCGAGCTGTTCACTGCGCTGCGTGAAGCCGGCGCCGAGCTGATCAGCGTGCCGGCGGCGTTCACCGCCGTGACTGGCGCGGCGCATTGGCAGGTGCTGACCCGCGCCCGTGCCATCGAAACCCAGTGCTATGTGCTGGCCGCCGGGCAGGGCGGCGAGCACCCGGGGCAGCGCATGACCTTTGGCCATTCGGCGATCATCGACCCCTGGGGTAAGGTAGTGGTCGAGCAGGATCAGGGCGACGGTGCTCTGCTGGCTGCCCGTGATGCCGCCGAGCAGGCGAACATTCGCCAACGCATGCCGGTGCAGCAGCACCGCCGATTCTTTTCATCGGACGTACCGCGTCCGATCGTTGTGGAGTGACCATGAATACGATGTTGCAATCCGTCAGCGAGCACCTGCTTGCGCCCGGTAACCTGACGTTCGACAGCCTCAGCAGCGTGCTGGGTGACGTCGCAGGCCCAGGTATCGATGCCGCCGACCTGTACTTTCAAAGCCAGGTTTCGGAAACCTGGGTATTGGAGGATGGCATCGTCAAGGAAGGCAGTTTCAATCTCGATCAGGGGGTCGGTGTGCGCGCCCAGTCGGGCGAGAAGACCGGTTTTGCCTACAGCAACGCCATCAGCCTCGATGCCCTGACGCAAGCTGCCCGGGCCGCACGTTCGATCTCGCGCGCCGGCCAACAGGGCCGCGTGCAGGCGTTCGTCAGCCCGCAGGTGACCCAGTTGTATGCCGAAGACAACCCACTGAACGTCATGGACCGCGCCGAGAAGGTTGAATTGCTGCAGCGTATCGACCGTGCCACGCGCGCGCTGGATCCGCGCATCAAGCAGGTTACCGTGAGCCTGGCCGGGGTTTGGGATCGCATTCTGGTGGCGGCCCACGACGGCAGCCTCAGCGCTGATATCCGCCCGCTGGTGCGCTTCAATGTCAGTGTCATCGTCGAGCAGAACGGGCGCCGCGAGCGCGGTGGCCATGGCGGCGGCGGACGTACCGACTACCGCTATTTTCTGGAAGAAGACCGCGCCATGGGCTATGCCCGCGAGGCGCTGCGCCAGGCGCTGGTCAACCTTGAAGCCATCGCAGCACCCGCCGGCAGCATGCCGGTGGTGATGGGCGCCGGCTGGTCCGGCGTGCTGCTGCACGAAGCAGTCGGCCACGGCCTGGAAGGCGACTTCAACCGCAAAGGCAGTTCAGCCTACAGCGGCCAGGTCGGGCAGAAGGTCGCGTCCAGCTTGTGCACCATCGTCGACGACGGCACCCTGGCCGGGCGGCGTGGTTCGCTCAGCGTCGACGACGAAGGCACGCCGACCCAGTGCACCACGCTGATCGAGAATGGCGTACTCAAGGGCTACATGCAGGACAAGCTCAACGCGCGCCTGATGGGTGTGGCCGCTACCGGCAACGGTCGTCGTGAATCCTATGCGCACCTGCCGATGCCGCGCATGACCAACACCTACATGCTGGCCGGCGAGAGCGACCCGGAAGAAATCATCCGTTCGGTGAAGAAGGGCATCTACTGCGCCAACCTTGGCGGCGGCCAGGTGGACATCACCAGCGGCAAGTTCGTCTTTTCCACCAGTGAGGCCTACCTGATCGAGGACGGCAAGATCACTGCGCCGGTCAAGGGCGCCACCCTGATCGGCAATGGCCCGGAGGCCATGAGCCGCGTGTCCATGGTCGGCAATGACCTGGCGCTGGACAGCGGCGTCGGCACCTGTGGCAAAGACGGTCAGTCGGTGCCGGTGGGCGTCGGCCAGCCGACGCTGAAGATCGACGCGATCACAGTTGGCGGCACCGGTGCGTAAAGCGAAGCAGGTTCAGCGCAGGCCGCGGTGGATTTCGTCGAGCTCGCGGATGTACTTGAACACCTTGCGCGCGGCGGCTGGCGGCTTGTTGCGCGCCGTTTCGTGCTGAGCATGACGGACCAGGCCGCGCAGGTGCTGGACGTCAGCCTCGGGGTAGAGCTCGACGAAGCTTTCCAGCGCGCTGTCGCCTTCGGCGATCAGGCGGTCGCGCCAGCGTTCGAGGGCATGGAAGCGTTCGTTGTACTCGCGGGTGGAGCTGTCCACTTGGTCGAGCATGGCGCCGATCGCGTCGACATCCTGTTCGCGCATCAGCTTGCCGATGAACTGGATGTGGCGTTTGCGCGCGGCATTGGCGGTATGTTTCGGCGCTTCGGCGAGCGCGCGGCGTAGGGCATCGGTCAGTGGCATCTTGGCCAGCAGATCCGCCTTGAGCGTGGTCAGTCGCTCGCCAAGGTCCTGCAGGGCATGCAGTTCGCGTTTGACCTGGGATTTGCTCTTCTCCAGGGAGAAGTCGTCGTAGGAATCAGACATGGGGTGGGTCCAGAGGGAAACGCCGCCATGATAGCAGTAACCGTGACTGCCGGCCCGCGGGCGGGCAGTCGAGAGCAGGCCTTGGGCTTCGTACAAAGAGTGCCTGCGCCAAGAGAATCGGGAGTGGTTATGAGTGAAGTAGAACGCATCGGGCCGCAGGCCTTGCCAGTGCTGCAAGAGCAGGTCGAGGCCATTCTCGCCGAAGCCAGGCGCCAGGGTGCCAGTGCCTGCGAGGTGACGGTATCGGCTGGCCAGGGTCTGTCCACCACGGTGCGCCAGGGCGAAGTGGAGACCGTCGAATTCAATCGCGACCAGGGTTTCGGCATCACCCTGTATGTGGGTCAGCGCAAGGGCTCGGCCAGCACCTCGGCCACCGGTAGCGAGGCCATTCGCGAGACCGTGGCGGCAGCCCTGGCGATTGCCAAACATACCAGCGAGGACGAGTGCGCCGGCCTGGCCGATGCCGCGCTGATGGCCCGTGAACTGCCTGAACTCGATCTCTATCACCCCTGGTCGATCACCCCGGAACAGGCGGTGGAGCAGGCGCTGGCCTGCGAGGCCGCGGCTTTCGCCGCTGACACGCGGATCAAGAACGCCGATGGCACCAGCCTCAATACCCACCAAGGCTGTCGCGTATACGGCAACAGCCACGGCTTCGTCGGCGGTTACGCCAGCACCCGCCATAGCCTGAGCTGCGTGATGATCGCCGAAGGAGAAGGGCAGATGCAGCGCGACTACTGGTATGACGTCAACCGTCAGGGTGAACTACTGGCTGATGCTAAGGGTATCGGCCAGCGGGCTGCCGAGCGTGCGGTCAGCCGCCTTGGTGCACGACCGGTACCGACCTGTGAGGTGCCGGTGCTGTTCGCTGCCGAGCTTGCCGGCGGGTTGTTCAGTCACCTGCTGGCGGCAATCTCGGGCGGCAATCTCTATCGTCACTCCTCTTTCCTCGAAGGCGCACTCGGCCAGCGTCTTTTTCCCGAGTGGCTGACTCTAGACGAGCGTCCGCACCTGCCGCGCGCACTGGGCAGCGCGGCTTTCGATGGTGATGGCCTAGCCACTTATGCCAAGCCGTTCGTGGAGAAGGGAGAGCTGGTGTCCTACGTACTTAGCACCTATTCCGGGCGCAAGCTGGGTTTGCCGAGCACTGCCAACTCAGGAGGTGTGCACAACCTGTTCATCACCCATGGCGATGAGGATCAGCAGGCGCTGATTCGGCGCATGGGGCGCGGTTTGCTGGTTACCGAGCTGATGGGCCAGGGGCTGAATCTGGTGACGGGTGATTACTCGCGCGGCGCGGCGGGCTTCTGGGTGGAGAACGGCGAGATCCAGTTCCCGGTGCAGGAGGTAACCATCGCCGGCAATCTGCGCGACATGTTCCGCCAGGTCGTTGCAGTCGGTTGTGACCTGGAGCGGCGTGGCAATATCTGCACCGGCTCGGTGCTGATCGAGAAGATGACCGTCGCCGGCAGTTGAAGTCGGCAGTAACGACAAGGCCACCCGTGGGTGGCCTTCGTTTTGGCTGGAGGTATTACTCGCCTTCGTCGAAGTAGTTCTCTATCAGGCCTACCAGGGCGGCCATCGCTTCTTCGTCCTGCTCGCCTTCTGTCAGCAGGTGCACATTGGTGCCCTTGCCGGCAGCCAGCATCATCACCGCCATGATGCTCTTGCCGTCTACCAGGCTGTCGGCGCTGCGGCCGATGCGCACTTGGCAGGGGTAGGTGCTCGCTACACCGACGAACTTCGCCGCGGCGCGGGCATGCAGACCAAGTTTGTTGATGATGGTGATTTCACGTGCTGGCATCGCGGCAGGATTCCTTAGCTGAGGTCGCGGTGACGCACCTGGACGTTCTTCAGCGAGTCTTTGAGTGCCTGGCTCAGGCGGTTGGCCAGGTACACCGAGCGGTGGTGACCACCGGTGCAGCCAATGGCGATGGTGACATAGGCGCGGTTGCTGGCGGCGAAGCGTGGCAGCCATTTTTCCAGATAGGCGAGGATGTCCTGATACATCTCCTCGACCTCCGGCTGCGCAGCCAGGTAGTCGATCACCGGTTGATCCAGGCCGGAGTAGTCGCGCAGTTCCGGCTTCCAGTAGGGATTGGGCAGGCAGCGCGCATCGAACACCAGATCGGCGTCCACCGGCATGCCGCGCTTGAAGCCGAAGGACTCGACGAGAAAGGCGGTTCCGGTCTGTGTCTGGCCGAGCAGGCGCAGTTTGAGCGTATCGCGCAGCTGGTAGAGATTCAGGCGAGTGGTGTCGATCTTCAGATCGGCACGATCGGTGATCGGCGCCAACAGCAGACTTTCGTACGCAATGGCTTCGGCCAGCGAGCGCTTATCGTTGGTCAGCGGGTGGCGTCTGCGGGTTTCGGAAAAGCGCTTGAGCAGGGTTTCGTCTTCGGCATCGAGATACAGCACATCGCAGCGGATATTACGTTTGCGTACTTCTTCGAGCAGCTCCGGGAAGCGCTTGAGCTGGCTCAGCAGATTGCGTGCATCAATGGAAACGGCCACTTGCGGCAGCAGCATGTCGCTGTGCGGCAGGAAGCGCTCGGCGAGGTCCGGCAGCAGACCGGCCGGCAGGTTGTCGATGCAGTAGAAACCGTTGTCCTCAAGTACATCGAGGGCGGTGCTCTTGCCCGAGCCCGAGCGACCGCTGACGATGATCAGGCGCATGTTTATTGACCGTTCTGAATGTCCACGACGACCTGATAGAGATCTTCGCCGCTCTTGGCCTGGCGCAGACGTTCACGTACATCCTGGCGATCAAGCATGCTGGCGATCTGGCGCAGCAGGTCGAGGTGGGCATCGGTGGCCGCCTCCGGCACCAGCAGCACGAACAGCAGATCGACCGGCACGCCGTCGATGGCGTCGAAGTCGACTGCCGTCTCCAGATGCAGGACTGCACTGATCGGGGCACTGCAGCCAGCCAGGCGGCAGTGGGGAATGGCAATGCCGTTGCCGAAGCCGGTAGAGCCGAGCTTCTCGCGGGCGATGAGGCTTTCGAATATGTCCTGGGCATCCAGGTCGGGTAGATCACGCGCAACCAGGTTGGCGATCTGTTCTAGCACGCGTTTCTTGCTGCCGCCCGGCACGTTCACCAGGGAACGGCCGGGGGTCAGGATATTTTCAAGTCGGATCATGGATAGGGAATGTTAGCGGGCCGTGGCGCCTTGCAGGCGTTCGAGCTGCTTTTCCTTGTGCTTGATGAGTTGACGGTCGAGTTTATCGGCCAACAGGTCGATGGCAGCGTACATATCCTGGTGTTCGGCGTTGGCGACGACTTCGCCGCCGGCGATGTGCAGGGTGGCTTCGATCTTCTGTTTGAGTTTCTCGACCTCCATGGTCACCTGTACGTTGGTGATCTTGTCGAAGTGGCGTTCCAGTCGGCCCAGTTTCTCGCCGATATAGTCACGCAGGGCGTCGGTCACATCCAGCTGATGTCCACTGATGTTGACTTGCATACCGCTTTCTCCTCACTGGCTTGTGTAAGAGGCGGGTCTGGTTCGACCCACCGCCGGAACACGTTGGCCTGAAGGCCTGAGGCCTTCAGTCAATCTGGCCTACATCAGTCGCTTGCGCTCACTCGAGGGCGCTATGCCGAGGGACTCGCGATACTTGGCGACCGTCCGGCGGGCGACTTGGATGCCTTGTGCCTCCAGTAAACCAGCGATCTTGCTGTCGCTCAACGGCTTTTTCGTGTTTTCTGCTGCAACCAGTTTTTTGATGATCGCGCGGATCGCGGTGGACGAGCATTCGCCGCCTTCGGAGGTGCTGACGTGGCTGGAGAAGAAATATTTCAGCTCGTAAATGCCACGCGGGGTGTGCATGAATTTCTGCGTGGTAACGCGTGAAATCGTCGACTCGTGCATACCCACGGCTTCGGCGATGTCGTGCAGCACCAGAGGCTTCATCGCCTCGTCGCCGTAGTCGAGGAAGCCACGCTGGTGCTCAACGATCTGCGTGGCCACCTTCATCAGCGTTTCGTTGCGGCTCTGCAGGCTTTTGATGAACCAGCGGGCCTCCTGCAACTGGTTGCGCATGAAGGTGTTATCGGCGCTGGAGTCTGCGCGTTTGACGAAGCCGGCATACTGCGGGTTGACCCTCAGGCGCGGCATGGCTTCCTGGTTCAGCTCCACCAGCCAGCGTTCGTTATGCTTGCGCACGATAACGTCGGGCACGACGTATTCCGGTTCGCTGGACTCGATCTGCGAACCCGGACGCGGATTCAGGCGCTGGATCAGGTCGATGACCTGGCGCAGTTCGTCTTCCTTGAGCTTGGTGCGACGCATCAGCTGGGCGTAATCGCGGCTGCCGAGCAGCTCCAGATAGTCGCCGACCACGCGCTGGGTTTCGTTCAGCCAGGGGGTGTTGGCAGGCAACTGACGCAGTTGCAGCAGCAGACACTCGCGCAGGTCGCGGGCGCCGATACCGGCCGGTTCGAACTGCTGGATGCGGTGCAGCACCACTTCCACTTCGTCCAGTTCGACATCCAGCTCGGGGTCGAAGGATTCGGTCACTTCCTCGAGCGTTTCCTCGAGGTAACCGTCGTTATTGATGCAGTCGATCAGGGTGGCGGCGATCAGGCGGTCCTTGTCCGACATGGGGGCCAGATTCAGTTGCCAGAGCAGATGGCTGTGCAGGCTCTCGCCACTGGAAGTGCGGGTGGTGAAGTCCCACTCGTCATCGTCGTTGCTGGGCAGGCTGCTGGCGCTGGTCTGGTAGATGTCTTCCCAGGCGGTATCGACCGGCAGCTCGTTGGGGATGCGCTCGCCCCACTCGCCTTCTTCCAGGTTGTCCACCGTGGGGGTGGTTTCCTGGTAGCTGTCCTCCTTGTTCGGGTTCGGAGTGGCGCTTTCGGCGCCATCGGCCATTGGATCGCTGTTGTCGAAGTCGTCGCCGTCTTCCTGGCGCTCGAGCATGGGATTGGATTCCAGTGCCTCCTGTATTTCCTGTTGCAGGTCCAGGGTAGACAATTGGAGGAGGCGGATAGCCTGTTGCAGCTGCGGGGTCATCGTCAGCTGCTGGCCCATCTTGAGGACTAGCGATGGTTTCATTGCAGACCTTAATTTACTGGCGAGTTACGCCTTCCACATCAGGGCGCCGAAGCGCCGCCAGGAAGCAAATTATATGCCTGAATTTCTCGTTTTTGCCTAGGGGTTGCAATATTTCTGTAGCGAAATAGTGAGCGACCTACAGGTTGTGTGAAAGCGTAGCGAGCGAAGGTGAGGCAAGGCAAAAACAAGCGAGAAAACGCAGTTTACGACTGTAAATGAGCATTTTGAGCCTGTTTTTAACGCAGCATCACCGAGTGCAGTAGTTTTCACGCAGCCTGCTACAGGCGGAATTCGTGGCCCAGGTAAACCTCTTTCACCGTCTGGTTGGCGAGGATGGTCTCGGCGTCACCTTCGGCGATCAGTTGCCCATCGTTGACGATGTAGGCGGTTTCGCAGATGTCCAGGGTTTCGCGCACGTTGTGATCGGTGATCAGGATGCCGATGCCCTTGGTCTTGAGGTGATGGATGATCTGCTTGATATCGCCGACGGAGATCGGGTCGACCCCGGCAAAGGGTTCGTCGAGCAGAATGAACTTGGGGTTGGTGGCCAGCGCGCGGGCAATCTCCACGCGGCGTCGCTCACCGCCGGACAGGCTCATGCCGAGGCTGTCGGCGATATGGTGGATATGGAATTCCTGCAGCAGGCTTTCCAGTTCCGCCTGGCGCCCGGCGCGGTCCAGGTCCTTGCGCGTTTCGAGGATGGCCATGATGTTGTCGGTCACCGACAGCTTGCGGAAGATCGAGGCTTCCTGCGGCAGGTAGCCGATGCCGGCGCGCGCGCGACCGTGCATGGGCTGATGACTGACGTCGAGGTCGTCGATAAGCACGCGGCCCTGGTCGGCGCGTACCAGGCCGACGATCATGTAGAAGCAGGTGGTCTTGCCTGCGCCGTTGGGGCCGAGCAGGCCAACGATCTGACCGCTTTCGATGCTCAGGCTGACGTCACGCACGACCTGGCGGCTCTTGTAGCTTTTCGCCAGGTGTTGGGCTTTGAGAATGGCCATTACTGCTGCTGATCCGCGGGTTTGTTCTTCGGTTGGATGACCATGTCGATACGCGGGCGCGGCGTGCTGATGTTGCCGCCTGTTGCGCGGCCGGCGTTTACGATCTGGCGGCGGGTGTCATAGACGATCTTCTCGCCTTCGAAGGTATTGCCTTCCTGAATCACCTTGGCCTGGTCGATCAGTACGATGCGCTCATTGCTGGCGAAGTACTGGATGGTCTTGCCGTAGGCCTTGACGATGTCCTTGTCCACGGCTGGCTTCTGCTCGTAGTACGCCAGGTTGCCCACCGAGGTGAAGACGTCGATATCGCCGCTGGCGGTCTGGGTGATGGTGACGGTGTCACCCGTGATCTTCAGGGTGCCCTGAGTGATGATCACATCGCCGCGGTAGACGGCTACACCTTGTCGGTCATCCAGTTCTGCGCTGTCGGCCTGGATGCGAATCGGTTGATCACGATCCGATGGCAGTGCCCAGGCAGCCGCGCTTCCCAATGCGGCGCCGAGGCTGAGAATCAGGGGGAGGGTATTAACGAACCTCATGCTGGCCTCTTACGTTGGACTGCAGGAGCATCCTGCCGTCATTCAAGTACGCTTTCATTCCTTGTGCCGTGGTTACCCCGTTGGCCGCGACGATTCTAACGGCTTGCTCGGTCTGCGCATATTCCTTGTCAGGAATAACCGTCATGCGGCTGCTGGTGATGATGGTTGGACGGTTCTTGGCGTCGGTGCGGGCGATGCGCACGTCGTCGATCAGTTCTACCTCGACGCCGCCAGGCGAGACTTCGGCGCGCTGGCTGGTGACTTCCCAGGGCAGCTCGGTGCCGCGATAGAGCTCCAGCTTGGGGGCGTCGATCAGGGTGATGTCGGTGCTTTTGATGTGCTCGAGCTTGTCCGCGGTCATGCGGTAGTGCAGTTTGCCGTCATCCTGGAACTGCACGGTGCGCGTGCCCACTGCATAGAAGTCAACGACGTTGTTGTCGCTGGCCCGCTGGGCTTGGCGTGCGCTGTCCGGGGCAAGGTTCCAGTAGCCGAGTGCGGCCACGACGACTGCAATCAGAGCAAAGATCAGAGTGTTGAGAATTTTACGCGGCATGCTGTTCTCTACAGGTAGGCGACCTGGGCCGCATCCAGTGTGCCCTGGGCACGCATGATCAGTTCGCAGAATTCCCGTGCCGCACCGTCGCCGCCGCGTGCCTGGGTTACGCCATGGGCGTGCTGGCGCACGAAGCTGTCGGCGCTGGCTACGGCCATGCCCAATCCGACACGGCGAATCACCGGAAGGTCTGGTAGGTCGTCACCAAGATAGGCGACCTGTTCATAGCTTAGGCCGAGTTCGGCGAGCAGGCCGTCGAGTACCACGAGTTTGTCTTCACGACCCTGGAACAGGTGCTGGATACCCAGGTTATTGGCGCGGCGCTCGACCACCGGGGTTTTGCGCCCGCTGATGATGGCGGTGCGCACACCTGAGTTGATCAGCATTTTGATGCCGTGACCGTCGAGTGTGTTGAAGGTCTTGAACTCGCTGCCGTCTTCGAGAAAGTACAGGCGGCCGTCGGTCAACACACCATCGACGTCGAAGATCGCCAGTTTCACGGCGCGTGCGCGTTGCAGCAGTTCGTTCATCACATCACTCCCGCACGCAGCAGATCGCCGAGGTTGAACGCGCCGATCGGGCGATCATTGCCGTCGACTACCACCAGGGCGCTGATCTTGTTGTCTTCCATGATCTTCAGGGCTTCGGCGGCGAGCATCTCGGCGCGAATGGTCTTGCCGTGCGGCGTCATCACGTCGTCGATCCGGGCATCGCGTACATCGATGCCCTTGTCCAGTGCGCGGCGCAGGTCGCCATCGGTGAAGATCCCGGCCAGATGGCCATCAGCCTCCAGGACGGTGGTCATGCCCAGGCCCTTCTGGGTCATTTCCAGCAGGGCGTCACGCAGGCTGGTGCCGCGGGTGACTTGAGGCAGGCTCTCGCCGCTGTGCATCACGTTCTCTACCTTGAGCAGCAGGCGCCGGCCAAGGGCGCCGCCCGGATGGGAAAACGCGAAGTCTTCGGCGGTGAAGCCGCGCGCTTCCAGCAGGGCGATGGCCAGTGCGTCGCCCAGTACCAGGCTGGCGGTGGTCGAGGAGGTCGGCGCCAGGTTCAGTGGGCAGGCTTCCTGCGAGACGCGCGCATCGAGATTGACATCGGCGGCCTTGGCCAATGGTGAATCCGGGTTGCCGGTCATGCTGATCAGGCGGATGCCGAGGCGTTTGATCAGCGGCAGCAGGGTGATGATCTCGGCGGTCGAGCCCGAGTTCGACAGCGCCAGGACGATGTCGTCCTTGGTGATCATGCCCATGTCGCCATGGCTGGCTTCTGCCGGGTGGACGAAGAAAGAGGGGGTGCCGGTGCTGGCCAGGGTCGCAGCGATTTTGTTGCCGATATGCCCGGACTTGCCCATGCCGACTACTACCACGCGTCCCTTGCAGCTGAGAGTCAGCTCGCAGGCCTTGATGAAATCGGCATTGATGCGGGGCAATAGCTCCTGTACCGCTTCAAGTTCGAGGCGAATAGTGCGCTGCGCGGAATCAATCAGGTCGCGGGTCTGGTTCATGCTGGGCAAGGCTGTCGGGCGAAAGAAGACGACGATTATAACGGGAAAAGCTTGTCGTGCTCACCTTTGCCGTATGCAGGGCAGTGCCGAAGCTGTCGCAAGTCTGAACGCTGCGCCGTGGTGCTATTGGGCGAGATGTTCGGCAAATGCTATAGTTCGCGGCCATTTTGGCCCGATAGGGTCTGTTCCCGTTTCGCTCGCGGCTCGCGATGAAGCGGGAGCAGGCCCTAACTGGAGCGTGTCCTCGCTTCTGGAGGCGGCGTCTGCCAGGGAGGCCTGATTTTCAAGGAGTTCAGATGAGCGCCGAGCACGAGTACGCGATCGAGTTGCAGGGCGTGAGCTTTCAGCGCGGCGCGCGGTCGATTTTCGACCAGGTCGATATTCGCATTCCGCGCGGCAAGGTCACCGGCATCATGGGCCCCTCCGGCTGCGGCAAGACCACGCTGCTGCGCCTGATCGCTGCCGAGCTGCGTCCTTCGGCCGGTGATGTTCGTGTAGCGGGCGTCAGCCTGCCGAAACTGTCGCGCGACGAGCTGTTCGACATGCGCAAGCGGATGGGCGTGCTGTTTCAGAGCGGTGCGCTGTTCACCGACCTCGATGTATTCGAGAACGTGGCCTTTCCCCTGCGTGTGCATACCCAACTGCCGGAAGAAATGATTCGCGACATCGTCCTGATGAAGTTGCAGGCCGTTGGCCTGCGCGGAGCGCTGGAGCTGATGCCGGACGAGTTGTCTGGGGGCATGAAGCGCCGTGTCGCGCTGGCCCGAGCCATTGCACTCGATCCGCAGATTCTGCTGTATGACGAGCCTTTCGTCGGTCAGGACCCCATCGCCATGGGCGTCCTGGTGCGCCTGATCCGCCTGCTCAACGATGCGCTGGGGATCACCAGTGTGGTGGTTTCTCACGATCTTGCAGAAACCGCCAGTATCGCCGACTACATCTATGTCGTCGGTGATGCACAGGTGCTGGGGCAGGGCACACCGGCCGAGTTGATGGAGTCGGATAACCCGCGCATTCGCCAGTTCATGAAGGGCATCCCGGATGGTCCGGTGCCGTTTCATTTTCCAGCGCCGGACTACCGCGAAGATCTGTTGGGGAGAGGTTGATGCGCAGAATTTCACCGCTCGAACGGCTGCGCCTGTTCGGTCGTGCGGGTATCGATGTGGTCGCGACACTGGGGCGTTCGGTGCTGTTTCTGGTCAGCGCTCTGTTCGGTCGCAGCCGTGCCGGCAAGCCTTTGCAGCTGTTGATCAAGCAATTGTTCGCGGTTGGCGTGATGTCGCTGGCGATCATCGTCGTGTCCGGCATCTTCATAGGCATGGTGTTGGCCCTGCAGGGCTACAACATTCTGGTCAGCTATGGCTCCGAACAGGCTGTTGGGCAGATGGTCGCCCTGACCCTGCTGCGTGAACTTGGCCCGGTGGTGACCGCGCTGCTGTTCGCCGGTCGCGCCGGCTCGGCGCTGACTGCCGAGATCGGCAACATGAAGTCCACCGAGCAGCTCTCCAGCCTGGAGATGATTGGCGTCGACCCGCTCAAGTACATCGTCGCGCCGCGGCTGTGGGCCGGCTTCATCTCGATGCCGCTGCTGGCGATGATCTTCTGCGTGGTCGGCATCTGGGGTGCGGCCATGGTCGCTGTGGATTGGCTGGGCGTTTACGAAGGCTCGTTCTGGTCGAACATGCAGAACAGTGTTTCCTTTTATGACGATGTGCTCAACGGCGTGATCAAGAGCATCGTCTTCGCCTTCGTGGTGACCTGGATCGCCGTGTTCCAGGGCTACGACTGTGAACCCACTTCCGAAGGCATCAGCCGTGCGACCACGCGCACCGTGGTGTACGCCTCGCTGGCCGTGCTTGGCCTGGATTTCATTCTGACCGCTTTGATGTTTGGAGATTTCTGATGCAAAACCGCACGCTGGAGATTGGTGTCGGCCTGTTCCTCATGGCCGGTGTGCTGGCCCTGCTGTTGCTGGCCCTGCGCGTCAGCGGCCTGAGCGTCGGCAGTGCTGGCGATACCTACAAGGTCTACGCCTATTTCGACAACATCGCCGGGCTGACCGTGCGCGCCAAGGTCACCATGGCCGGCGTGAGCATCGGCAAGGTCACTGCGATCGATCTGGATCGTGACAGCTACATGGGCCGGGTGACCCTGGAGCTCGATGGCGGCGTCAATAACCTGCCTGAGGATTCCACTGCGTCGATCCTGACTGCGGGGCTGCTCGGTGAGAAATACATCGGCATCAGCGTTGGTGGTGACGAGGAGGTGCTCAAGGACGGCAGCACCATCCACGACACGCAGTCCTCGCTGGTGCTGGAAGACCTGATTGGCAAATTCCTGCTCAATTCGGTCAATAAAGATGAGGCCAATTGATGAGGGCTCCTGACATGTTCAAAACCGTGCGTAATTCCCTGCTGGTGTTGCTGGCTGCCATGCCGCTGCTGGCCATCGCTGCACCAAGCGCCCATGAAGTGGTGCAGCAAACCACCGAAACCCTGCTGGCGGACCTCAAGGCCAATAAGGAGCGGTACCGCAACAATCCCAATGCCTTCTACGACTCGCTCAACGAGATTCTCGGCCCGGTGGTGGATGTCGAGGGCATCGCCCGTGGCGTGATGACCGTGCGCTATTCGCGTCAGGCTTCGCCTGAGCAGATGAGCCGCTTTCAGGAGAACTTCAAGCGCAGCCTGATGCAGTTCTATGGCAACGCCCTGCTCGAGTACAACAACCAGGACATTCGTGTGCTGCCAGCCAGCGGCGGGGCCGAGGGCGAGCGCACCTCGGTCGGCATGGAAATTCGTGATGGCAAGGGCGTGGTCTACCCGCTGTCCTACACCATGGTGTTGATCGATGGTCGCTGGAAGTTGCGTAACGTGGTGATCAACGGCATCAACGTCGGCAAGCTGTTCCGCGATCAGTTCGCCCAGTCGATGCAGAACAACCGCAACGATCTCGACAAGGTCATCGACACCTGGGCTGACACAGTCGCCAGGGCGCGTCAGGCTCGAGGCGAATCGTGAGTCAGGCGAGCATTGGCGAGCGCGCTGCTGGGCAATTGCAGCTCAGCGGTGTGCTCGATTACAGCACCGGTCCGCTGCTGCGTGAGCAGGGCGCGCGCCTGATCGCCGCCAGCAACGCGACGCGTCTGACGCTCGACTGCAGCGCGGTGGAAAAGTCCAGCAGCGTCGGCCTGGCGCTGTTGCTGGCGTTCATGCGCGATGCGCGCAAGGCCGGGCGTGAGCTGACCATCAGCGCGCTGCCCGACGACATGCGCGAGATCGCTCAGGTCAGCGGCTTGCTGGAGTTGCTGCCGCTGCAAGCGTGAAGTGTTTCCCGTCGTTGTGTCTGTGCCGGTGCTGGCGGGGTTCGCAGGCGGGAGGCTTTTTTGTATGATGGCCGACCCGCGGGCGCTGGTAGCCCGAATGCGTCAGTCGAGGTCGAGCATGCAGGCTGCAGAAGTAAAAAGCCTCCTAGAGGAAAAACTCCCGAATACCCAGGTGGAAGTCGAAGGCGAAGGCTGCAACTTCCAGCTCAACCTGATCAGCGACGAACTGGCCGCCCTCAGTCCGGTCAAGCGTCAGCAGCAGATCTATGCTCACCTCAATGCCTGGATCGCCGATGGCAGCATCCATGCGGTGACCATGAAATTCTTCAGCCAGGCCGATTGGGCCGCGCGTTCCTGAGCCTGCGGGCGACGAGATTCCTATGGATAAACTGATCATTACCGGCGGCGTTCGCCTCGATGGCGAAATCCGCATTTCCGGTGCGAAGAACTCTGCGCTGCCGATTCTGGCGGCCACTTTGCTGGGCGACGAGCCCGTCACCATCTGCAACCTGCCGCACCTGCACGACATCACCACCATGATCGAACTGTTCGGTCGCATGGGCATCGAGCCGGTGATCGACGAGAAGCTGGCAGTCGAGGTCGACGCGCGCGCCATCAAGACCCTGGTCGCGCCTTACGAGCTGGTAAAAACCATGCGCGCCTCGATTCTGGTGCTTGGCCCCATGGTTGCGCGTTTCGGTGAGGCCGAGGTGGCGCTGCCGGGCGGCTGCGCCATTGGTTCGCGTCCGGTCGATCTGCACATCCGTGGCCTCGAGGCCATGGGGGCGATCATCGATGTCGAGGGTGGTTACATCAAGGCCAAGGCGCCGGAAGGTGGCCTGCGTGGCGCGCATTTCTTCTTCGATGTGGTCAGCGTGACCGGCACCGAGAACATCATGATGGCCGCGACCCTGGCCAAGGGCCGCAGCGTGCTGGAAAACGCCGCGCGTGAGCCTGAGGTGGTCGACCTGGCCAACTGCCTGATCGCCATGGGCGCGAAGATCCAGGGTGCCGGTACCGACACCATCATCATCGACGGCGTCGAGCGCCTGCATGGCGCGCGTTTCAACGTCATGCCCGACCGTATCGAGACCGGCACCTACCTGGTGGCCGCTGCCGTTACCGGTGGTCGAGTCAAGGTCAAGGACGCCGATCCTTCGACTTTGGAGGCCGTGCTGGCCAAGCTGCAGGAAGCGGGTGCTGAAATCACCACCGGTCCGGACTGGATCGAGCTGGACATGAAGGGCAAGCGCCCCAAGGCCGTCAACCTGCGTACCGCTCCATACCCGGCGTTCCCCACCGATATGCAGGCGCAGTTCATCGCCCTGAACGCGGTAGCCGAAGGCACCGGCACCATCATCGAAACCGTGTTCGAAAACCGCTTCATGCACGTCTACGAGATGCTGCGCATGGGCGCCAGCATCCTGGTCGAAGGCAATACGGCCGTGGTTACCGGTGTCGACAAGCTCAAGGGCGCGCCAGTGATGGCCACCGACCTGCGTGCATCGGCGAGCCTGGTGCTGGCCGCGCTGGTGGCCGAGGGCGATACGCTGATCGACCGCATCTACCACATCGACCGTGGGTACGAGTGCATCGAAGAGAAGCTGCAACTGCTCGGCGCCAAGATCCGCCGCGTACCGGGCTAAGCCGCCGTTGTCGTAGGGCCGCTCCCTGTCGGAGCGGCCGCTTCCGTTCAAGGAAACCGTTTCATGCTGACCATCGCCCTGTCCAAAGGCCGCATTCTCGATGACACCCTGCCGTTGCTGGCGGCGGCGGGCATCGAGCCGACCGAGAACCCGGACAAGAGCCGCAAGCTGATCATCCCGACCACTCAGGATGACGTGCGCCTGCTGATCGTGCGTGCCACCGACGTGCCGACCTATGTCGAGCATGGCGCGGCCGACCTCGGTGTAGCGGGCAAGGACGTACTGATGGAGTACGGCGGCCAGGGCATCTACGAGCCGCTGGATCTGCAGATTGCCAAGTGCAAGCTGATGACGGCTGGCAAGGTCGGTGCGCCGGAGCCGAAAGGGCGCCTGCGCGTGGCCACCAAGTTCGTCAACGTCGCCAAGCGCTACTATGCCGAGCAGGGCCGTCAGGTCGACATCATCAAGCTGTACGGCTCGATGGAACTGGCGCCGCTGGTGGGCCTGGCTGACAAGATCATCGATGTGGTCGACACCGGCAACACCCTGCGTGCCAACGGCCTGGAACCGCAGGAGCTGATCGCCACCATCAGCTCGCGCCTGATCGTCAACAAGGCCTCGATGAAGATGCAGCATGCGCGCATCCAGTCCTTGATCGATACCCTGCGTGGCGCCATCGAGGCGCGACACCAAGGCTGATTCCTCACCGCGACGTCTGGTCGCGGCAGCCTATCCGTGTCATAGCCAAATTCTCAGGTGCCCGCACGGTGGGCTTGCTACTCTAGCGGACCGTTGAAAAACGTAGCCGAGGCAGTCGGTGCTAGGCAAAAACAGGCGAGGAAGCGGAGTTTACGAGCTGTAAATGAGCATTCTGATCGGACTTGCGCACGAGCCTGTTTTTAACGACGCACCGGCAACGCAGGTAGTTTTCAACCGTCCGCTTGCGGCGCCTGAGATTTACCCTTACACGAGGCTTTGCCATGACCGCTCCCATTGCTGTTCGCCGACTCAACGCCGCTGACCAGGACTTCGCCCGACACCTGGATCATCTGCTGAGCTGGGAGAGTGTGTCCGACGATGGCGTCAACCAGCGCGTGCTGGAAATCATCCAGGCCGTGCGTGAGCGTGGTGATGCCGCCCTGGTCGAGTACACCCAGCGTTTCGATGGCCTGGAAGTCGCCTCCATGGCCGACCTGATCCTGCCGCGTGAGCGTCTGGAACTGGCCCTGACCCGTATCAGCGCCGAGCAGCGTCAGGCTCTCGAAGTCGCTGCCGAGCGCGTGCGCAGCTACCACGAGAAGCAGAAGCAGGATTCCTGGCGCTACACCGAAGCCGACGGCACCGTGCTGGGGCAGAAGGTCACTCCGCTGGATCGTGCTGGACTCTACGTGCCGGGCGGCAAGGCCTCCTATCCGTCCTCGGTATTGATGAACGCGATTCCTGCCAAGGTCGCCGGCGTACCCGAGGTAGTGATGGTGGTGCCGACCCCGCGCGGCGAGATCAACGAACTGGTGCTGGCCGCTGCCGCCATCGCCGGTGTCGACCGCGTGTTCACCATCGGTGGCGCCCAGGCAGTCGCTGCGCTGGCCTATGGCACCGAGAGCGTGCCCCCGGTGGACAAGATCGTCGGCCCCGGCAACATCTACGTGGCCACCGCCAAGCGCCACGTGTTCGGCAAGGTCGGTATCGATATGATCGCTGGCCCGTCCGAAATTCTGGTTGTGTGCGATGGCCAGACCGACCCGGACTGGATCGCCATGGACCTGTTCTCCCAGGCCGAGCACGACGAGGACGCCCAGTCGATTCTGGTCAGCCCGGATGCCGCCTTCCTCGACCGCGTCGCCGAGAGCATCGCCAAGTTGCTGCCGACCATGGAGCGTGCCGAGATCATCCGCACCTCGCTGGAAGGCCGTGGCGCGCTGATCCAGGTGGCCGACATGGCGCAGGCCATCATCGTTGCCAACCGCATCGCGCCGGAGCACCTGGAGCTGTCGGTGGCCGACCCGGAGGCCTGGTTGCCCGAGATTCGCCACGCCGGCGCGATCTTCATGGGCCGTTACACCGCAGAAGCCTTGGGCGATTACGTGGCTGGCCCGAATCACGTGCTGCCGACCTCCGGTACCGCACGTTTTTCTTCGCCGCTGGGGGTGTACGACTTCCAGAAGCGCTCGTCGATCATTTTCTGCTCGCCGGATGGCGCGTCGGAGCTGGGCAAGAGCGCCTCGGTGCTGGCCCGTGGCGAGTCGCTGACCGCGCATGCGCGCAGCGCCGAGTACCGCATCAAGCCATAGGCCAGTCCGAACCTGTAGGAGCCAGCTCGCTGGCGAGCCGTGCCTGAAAGCATCGCCGGCAAGCCGGCTCCTACATCAAGCAGATCGAACCATTTCGAGGAGAGAAGGGCAGATGAGCAAATTCTGGAGCCCCTTCGTCAAGGACCTGGTGCCTTACGTGCCGGGCGAGCAGCCCAAGCTGAGCAAGCTGGTCAAGCTCAACACCAACGAGAACCCCTACGGCCCCTCGCCCAGGGCCATCGCCGCCATGCAGGCCGAGGTGAATGACAACCTGCGCCTGTACCCGGATCCCAACGGCGACCGCCTGAAACAGGCGGTCGCCGACTACTACGGCGTGAGCACCGCTCAGGTATTTGTCGGCAACGGCTCCGACGAGGTGCTGGCGCACGCTTTCCATGGACTGTTCCAGCATGAAGCGCCGCTGCTGTTCCCGGATATCAGCTACAGCTTCTATCCGGTCTATTGCGGCCTGTACGGCATCGATTACCAGCAGTTGGCGCTGGACGAGCAGTTCCAGATTCGCGTCGAGGACTATGCCCGGCCCAATGGCGGCATCATCTTCCCCAACCCCAATGCGCCGACCGGCTGCCTGCTGCCGCTCGAGGCCATCGAGCGTCTGCTGCAGAACAGCCCGGACAGCGTGGTGCTGGTAGACGAGGCGTATATCGACTTCGGCGGCCAGACGGCCATCGCCCTGGTCGACAAGTATCCGAACCTGCTGGTCACCCAGACCCTGTCCAAGTCGCGTTCTCTGGCGGGCTTGCGCGTGGGCATCGCGGTCGGTCATCCGGACCTGATCGAGGCGCTGGAGCGAATCAAGAACAGCTTCAACTCCTATCCGCTCGATCGCATGGCCATCGCGGGTGCTGCGGCGGCGTTCGAGGATCGCGCTTATTTCGAGAAAACCTGCCAGCAGGTGATCGAGAGCCGTGAGGCAGTTGTCGCCGGTCTACAGGGGCTGGGCTTCGAGGTGCTGCCTTCGGCGGCGAACTTCGTCTTCGCCCGTCATCCGGACAAGGATGCCGCGACTCTGGCAGCCGGGCTGCGCGAGCAGGGGGTGATCGTGCGTCACTTCAAGCAACAGCGCATCGCCCAGTTCCTGCGTATCACCATCGGTACCCCGGAGCAGAACCAGGCCCTGCTGGACGCCTTGCAAGGCCTTTGATCCAGGCGACTGTGAAGAGAGCCGGTGGCGCGTCAGCGTCACCGGCTTTTTTCATGGCACAGAGGGGGATTACTCGTGGTGCGGCTGGCCAAGGAAGGTCAGCGAGGTGAACAGGCCGCGGCTCTCGATATTCGGGTCGTTCTCCACCGGTACGTAGACCGAGGCGCTGATGATGTTAAGTGCCTCGTTGCGCACCATTACCTGGGCGCGGCCCTCGGCATCGGTTACCGCGCTGACCTGATGCGGTGCGCCGCGATAGTCACCGACCAGCTCGACGCCTGCCATCGGCTTGCCGTCCACCAGCACGCGCACCGGCAGCGGCTTGCCGGGGCCGACCTTGAGCGGATCGACTTGCGGAACGATGACCAGTTTCAGCGGCTCGAGGTCGGGCAGCTTGGCGCCCTCGCTGTAGATCGCCAGGCTGTACTTGTAGGTGTGCAGCGATTGGGTCGAGTTCGTCACCTGGCTGCGGCCCTGGTTGATCCATTGGCCTTCCGGGGTCTTCGACCAGGCGCCATTGTCCAGGGCCACGCCGAGCACCGCGGGTTTCTTCAAGGGTTGCAGGCGGGCATGGTCAGACAGGCGTTCGACCGTCACCGGAATCATTCGACCTGCCGCGTCATAGGCCCAGGCGCCGCTGATCTTCTCCGCCTTGAAGGCATCGTCCTCGGCGCCATGGCCATAGACGACTTCGATATTGCCGCGGCGCTCTTCGGTCCAGAGACCGTGGGCGAGAGCGCTGCTGCTGGCGAACAGGCCGGCGAGAAGCAGGTAGGCAGGAATGCGCATGTGAATCTCCGATTCAAAGGTTGAGGGTCAGGCTGACGCTGAGATTGCGAGGGTCGCCGGGCATTACCCAGACGTTGTTGAACGAGCGCTCGTAGTACTTGCGGTTGAACAGGTTGTTGAGGTTCAGGCCCAGGTTCAGGTCCTTGGTGGCTTGCCAGCGCGCCAGCAGATCGACCGTGGTGTAGGCCGGCAGCTCGAAATCGCTGCCGGTCTGCCCGGAGCGATCGCCGACGTAGTTGACTGCTGCGCCGAGTTCCGAGCCCTGCAGCGAGCCACCCTGGAACTGGTAGACGCTCATCAAACTGGCGCTGTTGCGGGCGATGCCGAGTAGATCGCTGCCCTCGGGGATGCTGTTGTCCTTGGTCACCTCAGCGTCGATGTAGGCGTAGGCGCCAATCACCCGTAGGGCATCGGTTAGCTGGCCGCTGGCCTGCAGGTCCAGGCCCTGGCTGCGGGCCTTGCCGGCGGCGATGCTGTCGCCGGGATTGTTAGGGTCGGCGGTCAGCACGTTTTCCTTATCGATATGCAACAGCGCCACGGTGGCGCCGAGGCGGCTGTCGAGCAGGTCGAGCTTGAGGCCAGTCTCGTAGCCGAGGCCTTTCTCCGGTTTGAACACCTGCCCCTGGGCGCCGATGGCATTGGGTTTGAACGACATCGAGGCATTGGCGAACACGCCGACCTCTGGCGTCAGCTGATAGAGCACACCCGCGCGCGGGGTGGCGACATCCTTGCTCTGCTCGTTGCTGACGCGGCTACTGCGGTTCAGTGCGGTCTGCTCGAAACGCTCCAGACGCACGCCGAGCAGGCCGCTCCAGCGCTCGTTGAAGGCGATCTGATCCTGCAGGTTGAGGGCGTAGCTTTCGGTGTGCTCGTGGAAGTCGTTGGGATTGACGATGGGTGGTTTCGGTTGCCCATAGATCGGGTTGTAGATGTCCTGGCCATAGCCCAGGCCGGTAACGCTTTGTGGGTACTTCTGGCTGTTGCGATAGTTCTCGTACTCCAGCCCAAGCAGCGTCTGATGTTGCCAGCCGGCCAGCTCGAACTGCCCATGCAGCTCGGCCTGGGTGATGCTGTCGTTCCACTCGAAGCTGCGCTCGCGATAGAAGCGCGTGACCTGGTCGCCAATCAGGCGCGACGGCTCCGAGCTGTTGCCGTCCAGCGTGCCCTGGCTGTAATGGCTGGCCAGGCGCAGCTTCCAGGCATCGTTCAGATAATGCTCGAGGCTGACTTGCAGCAGCTGATTGTCGTTGCGGATCTTGCCGTCGTTGGGCTCGCCGAGAAAGGTCGAGCGCTTGACCGCGCCCATCTTTGCGGATTCCACGCCATCCGGCCACCCAGTCCGCTCTCATCTGGCCAGGCATTCCAGGGCCATCTGGCCACCTGTTCCACGGCCATCCGGCCGGGCAGTCGGAGCGCAGCGACGCAGG
>NZ_PGLR01000120.1 GCF_002803095.1 Pseudomonas sp. ZH-FAD
CGGCGGGAGCAAGTAGTCGATTTCGCGGTTTATCGGTCGAAAGCGGCTCATACAGTCAGGTTCCAGGAGCGATGCGCAATTCTACCGGCGAGGGGAAAAGTCCGACAGGCTGCTAGGGCGACCTGCGTGTCATCGGCGGCGAAGTGAACTCGTCACGCCCCGCACTGGGATTCGGCCTTCCCGCTTTGCGGGTATGGCCTATCGGTCAATGAACTGCCACGGCCCGCAGATGGTCTTCGGCCAGCAGATTGAAGTCCCAGCGGGCCTCGTCGGGCTCGACTCCCGATTTTTCCACAGCAGCCTGCAAGCCCTGGTGTGCAGCACCAAGGACGGTCTGTGCAAAAGCAACCAGCTGTCTGGCCTCGCCTTCGATCATCGCAACCAGCTCCCCCACGGTCATGTAGTCGTATTCGCTGGGGATAGGCTCATCGCCGAGGGAAATGATCTGAGTCTCCGAGTCTTCCTCGGCCATCGCTTTCAGTCGGCGAAAGAGGTCAAGGGAGTCCTTTTCTGAGTCCTCGATAGCGACGTGGTTGTGTGCTGCTACGTTCAGTGCGAGGTCATAGATTGCGGACATGGAATAGCTCCTAGCAGCCTGTCGGACTTTTCCCCTCGCCGGTAGAATTGCGCATCGCTCCTGGAACCTGACTGTATGAGCCGCTTTCGACCGATAAACCGCGAAATCGACTACTTGCTCCCGCCGTC
>NZ_PGLR01000121.1 GCF_002803095.1 Pseudomonas sp. ZH-FAD
AGCAACCCGGCGATAGCGCTGTTGAGTTCATCCAGGGAGAAGAACTGGCGGTTGCGCAGGGCGGCGAGGATCCAGCGTTCAACCACCTGCACGCCGACTTCGGCCTTGGCCTTGTCGCGCGGTTTGCGTGCCCGCGCCGGCACCACCGCCACGCCATAGTGCTCGGCCAGATCGCGGTAGCTCGGGTTGATGTCCGGCTCGTAACGATGGGCCTTGCTCACCGCGCTGCGCAGGTTGTCCGGCACCACGATCTCCGGCACCCCGCCGAGGAAGGCGAAGCAACGGGTATGCGAGCCCAGCCAGTCCGGCAGCTGCTGCGACCAGGTGGCTTCGGCGAAGGTGTAGCTGGACGCGCCAAGCACCGCGACGAACACCTGCGCCTGGCGGATCTCGCCGCTGTGGCGATCGATAACCGGCACCGTCTGGCCAGCATAGTCGACGAACAGCTTCTCGCCGACGCGGTGCTCCTGACGCATCACCACGTCCAACTTGCCCTGCCAGGCTCGGTAGTGCTCACAGAACCAGCTGTACTGAAAGCCCTGCGGCTGGCTCAGGCGGTACTCCTGCCAGAGCAGCGCCAGGGTTACGCCGGGGCGGCGCAGTTCGGCATGCACCCATGCCCAATCGGGTAAAGGCCGCTTCTCACTGGCAACCGCCGGGGCCGGCGGGA
>NZ_PGLR01000122.1 GCF_002803095.1 Pseudomonas sp. ZH-FAD
GAAAATTTGCGTCTTGAGAACTACAAATTTTACCTTGACCAGATCAATTGCCAGTGAAAGCAATTAATCAGTCACTTCTATCACATATCCAAATTTTTAAAGAACGATATTCGTACCGGCCAAAAGACCAGAAATCAGCACTCACCAGGTCTACCCTGAAGCGCTCATTTCTGAACTCTTTAACACTCACCGCAACACAAGAGAGTGGTGGAGCCAAGCGGGATCGAACCGCTGACCTCCTGCGTGCAAGGCAGGCGCTCTCCCAGCTGAGCTATGGCCCCGTAATCTTCTGCACCAAGCAATTGGTAGGTCTGGGCAGATTTGAACTGCCGACCTCACCCTTATCAGGGGTGCGCTCTAACCAACTGAGCTACAGACCTATAACAGGGTCGCGTTACAGCATCGTCTTCGACTATGAATCAAGCAATTCGTGTGGGAACTTATGAAGAAGCTGATGTCTTCGATTAAGGAGGTGATCCAGCCGCAGGTTCCCCTACGGCTACCTTGTTACGACTTCACCCCAGTCATGAATCACTCCGTGGTAACCGTCCCCCCGAAGGTTAGACTAGCTACTTCTGGAGCAACCCACTCCCATGGTGTGACGGGCGGTGTGTACAAGGCCCGGGAACGTATTCACCGTGACATTCTGATTCACGATTACTAGCGAT
>NZ_PGLR01000123.1 GCF_002803095.1 Pseudomonas sp. ZH-FAD
GTAGAATGCGCGCCACTTCAGCGATGAAGCTCTTCAAAAACTTCTTGTTAATCAATAAGTTAAGTTGACTGAAGGGCTTGCAAAGCTGGATCTGGCGTGTAGAATGCGCGCCGGTCGACAGGGTGGTGGTTTAGTCCTGTTGATGCTTCGGTCGAATGGATCGAAAGCGGTTTGAACGAGGTGGTTGACAGCGGTTTTGAACGCTGTAGAATGCGCCTCCCGCTGGAGAGAAGAAGTTCTGATCGAAGGCGCAAGTGGTTGAGTAGAAAGAAGTTTCTCCGGAAACAAAATCGAAAAACAGCTTGACAGATAGAAGGGCTGCTGTAGAATGCGCGGCCTTGGTTGAGGCGAAAGGCTTAACCAGCTGTTCTTTAACAACTGAATCAAGCAATTCGTGTGGGTGCTTGTGAGGTAAGACTGGTAGTCAACTGATTATCAGCATCACAAAGCAACACTCGTTAATTCGAGAGTTACCTTTCATTAATTTGAAAGTTTTGCGATTGCTGAGCCAAGTTTAGGGTTTTCTCAAAACCCAAGCAGTATTGAACTGAAGAGTTTGATCATGGCTCAGATTGAACGCTGGCGGCAGGCC
>NZ_PGLR01000012.1 GCF_002803095.1 Pseudomonas sp. ZH-FAD
GCGTCGCTGCGCTCCGACTGCCCGGCCGGATGGCCGTGGAACAGGTGGCCAGATGGCCCTGGAATGCCTGGCCAGATGAGAGCGGACTGGGTGGCCGGATGGCGTGGAATCCGCAGTCTTGGATTTGATGGCGCATTGTCGTGTTCCTTTTTGATTGCTCCCTGAGTTCGCTCCCGATGACCAGCACACAGACCCACGACAACGGGACTGGCATCGGCACAAGGAGCAATCAGAAAAGCTGTGTTGATGGTGACGCCCAGCGACGGGCTATGACGGTGAGCTGGCGGGCAGCTACGGGACAACCTGAGCGGGTATCCTACAAGTGAGGGTTTTTAATTGATGACCCAAAAGGAGTCGGGATCGTGGTCTGAACAGACCCGTCCTTGCTTCTGGAATCCTGAAGGATTAGGTTCATATTAAGGATTAACTAATTGATATAATTACTTGTTTTATAACAATATAATTATTGATCCTAAGAGAATCTTTAGGTTCTTAAAGCCCCCCCTTGTTCTCGTGGTCAGTTCGAGCGCCCCCAGTTCTCGAAAAGGCTCAGGGACATGTCAACCCGAGCGAACACCACGATACCCCTGTCTGCCTGAGGGTCGGGCTCATTGCGCTACTCAGTGGTGCTAATCGCACCGAAGGTAGCTGTCCCGATTGTCCTCCTGTGTCCGCCTTGGCATGACCCGGTGTGAGCTGGTGAACAGCTAACGAAGGGCAGCGACTGGCGACGGACAAGGAGGCGGCCTTGTGATCGGCCAGCAGACCAGCGCGAAGGCTGGCGGTAGGTGAAACGGAAGGGCCGTGGGGGTGATCCCTCGGACTTATCTTCTGTCTCCCTAATAGTGAGGGTTTTTGGGTCAGGTCGTTTTAGGCGCATCCCGTTTTTCGATTGCTTCTCTGGCCCCATTGGGCAGACTGGCGAACAGCGCGGCCAGCTTTTTGGGGCGAGCAATTCGATCTTCGACGATCTCATTAACCAGCCCGAACAGCGCATTCGCTACGCCTGCTATGTCTGCATCGCTTAGCTTTCCGGGGTGAACGGCGTTGTTACCAATCACACGAACAACATCGAGCGCTTGCTGAATTTCCACCGGCAGTCCCTTTTTCACGAGGGATCCAATGTCAGTGTTTATGTTCCCACTGGTTTCCCCAAGCTCTTCGCAGAGCTTTTGGATAGCAAGGCGAAGCAGTGCAGCAGCCCCCCTTGGCGACCGGCCCACAATGCTGCGCGCCTCAAGGTAGTCGGACTTAATGTGCTCTGGCATTTCAGGGTGAGCAAGAGGAGCCATCGTTCCGTCTGGATGGATCATCACTCCAGCGCTGTGCCCGTCAGGGTAACCGACTTCAGTTCCCAGCCAGCAGGTCGATTGGCGGCAATGGGCACATTCACATTGGTAGAGCCCCATGTGATACATGTCCTGCCGTCCGTTATAGATGTCGGCCCAGATCATATTGGCGAAGGCCCCACATAGAGGGCAGTTAAAAGCGCTACCCTCAAACGAGGGAGGGACATAGGCATGCATGTCGTCGGTCCTGCTTCATCCGTACAGGTTTTGATGCTGCTTGATGCTACACATTGTGA
Source organism: Pseudomonas sp. ZH-FAD (assembly GCF_002803095.1). Classification (GTDB taxonomy): domain Bacteria; phylum Pseudomonadota; class Gammaproteobacteria; order Pseudomonadales; family Pseudomonadaceae; genus Aquipseudomonas. The sequence continues at coordinate 1,586 of NZ_PGLR01000012.1, forward strand.
TGCCTGATAGCGACTGGCTTCGGGTCGTAGATGCGGCTGATTCAGGGCAAAGTAGACCTCGCGTCTACTTAGGATTCCAAAGCGTTGGCTTGGACGTTACGTGTAACCGACCTCAAGGCCTTTGGTATTCCCAAAGACCTCAGCCGCCACCGTAAAGTGGCGCAATCTGCCACTTATGATCGGCCCCGGTGTCTGTTAGTCCCGTCCCATAGGTGGCTCCCAGTGCGTAGGGGCGTCGCTCCCTCTGGCCTTCCTGGCCGCTTTCTGCTGTTCGCGCTGCTCCTTGGTAGCCGTTACCCATTTGAATGCTCTGGTAGTTGAATCGCATGTGAGCACGGCCAGACACAGAGATAAAGCCAGACACAGAGTCCCAGCGAATAGGTAAACCGCCATCTCACTGAGCCATAGAAGTGGAGCCCAATCGGTAAGAAGCGTGGAACCAGCCAAAACAAACCAGCCGAACCATAGCCACTTTGCCCAGTCTGAGCAGAACATGTCGATTGCTCGACGTATCAGTATGCGTCCTGAGGTCACAGCACTACTCCTGACAGCTTTTGGCGCTGGGGTGCAGCAAGACGCGCGGGAAGTCCCGCCAATCGCTACCGCTGCCCATGTCGAGAATCAGCCAATAAGACACCCCGTCACACTGGAAGCAGCGGGCCACGTCTACGGAATCAGCACGGCCCTCTCTGCTGGCGCCACTGGGAAACGTATAGTCCGTGGTGGCGTATTCAACGGCTGCTGTCTGCTGGCAATGAGGGCACACGAAGGTGCCGATGGGATTCGATAGGCCCTCAGCATCGTATGCTTCGCAGAGCTGTGCGGCTTGCGGATTCATATTCACAAAGGCGTTCATTGGGCATCCTCCATCAGACCCTGCTTGAGTGCTTCGTAGACCCGTTGGATTGGTGAGCCTGAGCCATATGTGTCGTATGCGATGGTGCCCGAGGATTGTCCGGCTGCTGCCTGTGCGAAGGCTACGGGAACGCCTGCGGCCTGCATTGAGGAAATCATGTGGTGACGCAGTGAGTGCAGCGTCTGGTTCTCGCCTTTGCTATCCCCGAGGGCGTCCCTCAGCATCTGGTTGAGCCGCTTACTGGCTTTGCCCGGATTGACGCCATGGTCAGAGGGCAGGGCGCCCTTTTCGACAGCCTCAAGGAATGCCGACAAGCTGAACCCAAGGGCGCCATCCACAAGAGGCACGCGGCGTTTGCTGTGCTTGTTCTTGATGGACTTGCCATCTTCATCTTCGTTGATGTCGATGCACCACAGACCCTCTACCTGCTTGATGTCAGCCTTGGTCAGATAGCTGACTTCACCCACACGAGCCCCTGTGACTGCCAGAAGGGAAAGCGCCCAGCGCTCCCAGGAGGCCGATGGTAGAGCGTTGGCATGCGCCATCAGGGTTTCTACCTGTCCCCGGAGGAACGCCACGCGCGCGCTGTCTGCGCCCTTGGTGAGCTTGAGCCCTGCCGTGTACTCCTTAGCCAGCTTGTCAGATTGGACAGCCCAGACCATTACAGCTCGGAGCTGCGCCAAAAGATTGTTCACTGTGGAGGCCTTGCGCTTATCCAGCAGGTTCGCCCGAAGCGTTACCATGTCATCCCGTGTGTGAGTCCGCAGGTCAGTCAAGCCGATGGCCTCAAAGGCGTTCCCGATGGCCGTATGGGCGTTTATGGCGGCTTTCCTGCTGGATTCCTTGAGGTTGACTCTGTGTTCTTCCATGTAAAGGGCCGACAAATCGTCCCAGCTTACAGGGGCGCCTACAGATAGGGACAGATGAGTACCTGCTTGGCTATCGATTTGAGTGCTATGATTTATTTTATCAATGATTTCCACCAATGCCCCAGGTCGGCCATCAAGGCGAGCATTCGCGGCAGCCATAATGCTTTGACCAATAGACACAGCTCGGTGCTGGGCAAGGCTCATATCACCCTTTTGGCTGATCGTGCACAGCGCCCCGTACATATCGTGGTAGAACTCGCTGCGTGCGTAGTCCGACCCCAGGTCTCCGAACTCAGCTTCAAGGCACTCCTGAGCGATTGCGCGTAGTCGCTCCCGAAGCTCTGGCCAAGTGGCCTCAGGATTGCTGAGGTGGAAGTAGGCAAGCGCCTTCTGGATGTTGCTGGAGATTTCCATAGCTGTGGCTCGGTCTGTGGTGCGCAGTGAGATCGTGAAGACACCCAGGGTTTGATTCCGTGGTCTGAATCGAAGGTAGTAGCGACCATGGCGACGAAAGTGCCAGGGCTTGGCGAGCTGGGTGGTCAGTTTGGGCGGCGCGACTTGTAACAGACTTGTGCCAATTTGGGTATGCGGTATGGTGGCCATTTGGTGGAACCCTTGAGTTTATTGGGCTCCTGTCCTTCAGTCCGAATTGCAACAGAATCTTGCGTCGATGATCGATAAATCGCAGTCTGCCGGTGCCGATGTGCTGCTTCTCGGTATGCGTTTGCCACCCAACTATGGCGCGCGCTACACCACGTCTTTCGCCCAGGTTTTCGCTGATTTGGCAGAGCAGAAGAAGGTGCCGCTGGTGCCGTTCTTTCTCGAGGGTGTCGGTGGTGTGCCGGGGATGATGCAGGCCGATGGCATTCACCCGACCGAGTCCGCGCAGGCGGTGTTGCTGGAGAATGTCTGGCCGACGCTCAAACCGCTGCTGTAAGTGCCTGTTTTCGGCGGAAACACAGTAGGCACAGGCTTTTCCGCCTCAAGCCTTTCGGCTAATGTGGCCGACCTGTCACGGAGCCCCAGATGCCGCGTCCCGCCTGGTCCCTTTATGCCTACCAACTGATCGAGCCGGATGAGCAGCTGGATCTGTTCGCTTGTCGTGAGGTGCGTGTGCATCTGGTGGCTCGCCAGTTGCGCCTGGGTGGGCATGCTGATCGCACGCTTTGCGGTGGCTTGCTGCCGGCGCAACCGCGTTGGCGGGCGCTGGAGAAGGTCTGGCTGCGTGACCGTCGTCTGTGTCCCGCTTGCCTGGCGGCATTCGAGGCGCAGCGCCAGGGTCTGTGCTCGAATTGGGCGGATGGCTGACGTCTGCCCGGCTTGCGAACGGCGGTGTACAATCGCCGCAATATCATTCAACTCTTCAAGGGATTCCCGGATGTTGTCGCGCTTCTCTGCGGTCAACCGCTGTCTGACTCTGGTCGCACTGTGCTCCAGCGCTGCGGTACAGGCACTCGAACTTCCACTGCCGCCGCCAGGCGAGGATGTGGTGGGCCAGGTACAGGTGATCAAGGCCAAGTACGAAGACACCTTCGCCGATCTGGGAACGGCAAACGATCTCGGCTATCTGGAAATGGTCGCGGCCAACCCGGGTGTCGATCCCTGGTTGCCGGGCGAGGGTACCGAGATCATCCTGCCGACTCGTTACGTGCTGCCACCCGGTCCGCGCGAAGGCATCGTGATCAATCTGGCAGAGTATCGGATGTACTACTTCCCGAAAGGCCAGAACGTGGTGCACACCTTCCCGCTGGGCATTGGCCGTGAGGGCTGGGGTTCGCCGCTGGGCACGGGCCGCGTGACCGTGAAAACGCCGAACCCGGCCTGGTATCCGCCGAAGTCGATTCGCGAAGAGCACGCGGCCGAGGGCGACATTCTGCCCACCGTGGTGCCGCCTGGCCCGGACAATCCGCTGGGCCCCTACAAGATGACGCTGTCGTTTCCTGGCTACCTGATCCATGGTTCGAACAAGAAGTTCGGTATTGGCATGCGCGTCAGCCATGGCTGCTTCCGCATGCTCAACCACAACGTGCTGGAGCTGGCGGGCATGGTGCCGGTCGGTACGCCGGTACGCATCATCAACGAGCCCTACAAGTTTGGTGTAAGCAGCGGCAAGATCTATCTGGAAGCGCATGCGCCACTGGATGACGAGGGCGACCCCTCTGTTGTCGACAAGCACACTGCGGTCATCAATGCGTTGCTCAAGCGTGACGAACTCAGCGGCCTGCGCCTTGACTGGGAGATGGTCCGTGAGGTGGTTGCTGCCGAGGACGGTATGCCGGTGCCTATCGCGGCGCAGACCGATAACGTGGTGGCGAGCAACGACAACCCGTTCTGATTCGGCAAAGTTGCAGAAAGCCCGCTTGCATTCGTGTACGCGGGCTTTTTATTGCCCGGCAATCGAGCTGTTCAGAGAGGGTCGGGTCATGAGCAGATAATAAAAAAGCCGCACCAGTTGCCTGGGGCGGCTTTCGAAAAAACGAGTCGCAATTACTTGCGGCTGGCTTTTTCCAGCATGCGCAGAGCGCGCTCGTTAGCTTCGTCAGCAGTCTGCTGAGCTTTCTGAGCTGCGGCCAGAGCTTCATCGGCCTTGCGGTAGGCTTCGTCAGCACGGGCTTGAGCGCGAGCAGCTGCGTCTTCGGTAGCAGTCAGACGAGCTTCGGTTTCTTTGGACATGCTGCTGCAACCGGTAGCCAGAACTGCGGCCAGAGCCAGAGCAGAGAATTTCAGAACGTTGTTCATCGTGTTCCCCTTGAGGTGGAGTTTTCCATAAAGAGCAATTCCCCAACTGCGGGAAATTAGCCGGCGTACATACTACCTATTACTTTTAGTAAGTAAACGGAGCCAGGGCAAGAGTTGCAGTTTTTTTTCTTTGAGCAGGACGCTGAAGGATAGAACCTGCTTGGGCTGGCTAAAAAATAGTCAGTTACGCATTCGATACAGTACGGCGGTTGTACGAACTGTTATAACTGTCCCGGCTTTCAAACTAAAACAATAAAAGGGGGGATGCAGATGCTTGGGAATTTGGGCCTTTTGCTGGGCTTGTCGCTACTAATCTTCATGGCGTTGCGCGGGGTGAACATATTCATCGCCGCATTGCTGTGTTCGATTCTGGTGGCGCTCACCAATGGCGTTGCCGTATCAGGTGCACTGCTCGAGCACTTTCCATTCGGTCCGTTGGGCGCATTTACCTTTGCTGGCAAGTTCTTCGTGCTGTTTCTCTGCGGCGCGATCTTCGGCAAGGTCATGGCGGCCAGCCAGGCAGCCAGCAGTATTGCACAGGCCATTACCCGCGGCCTGGGCACGCAGCGCACGCTTTGGGTGGCGATGCTGGTGTGTGCGGTTCTCACCTATGGCGGGGTGGTGGTATTCGTGGTGATCTTCACCATGTATCCGCTGGGCATCACCCTGATGCGCGAGGCCAATCTGCCCAAGCGATTGTTCTGCGCCGCTACTGCACTGGGGGCGGGAACCTTCACCATGACGGCCTTGCCTGGCTCGCCGTCGATTCATAACGTGATCGCAGCCAGTGCGCTGGGCACCGACCTGTTCGCCGGAGCCTGGATTGGTCTGTTCGCCTCGCTGGTGATGATCGGTCTGGGCATGGCCTATCTGCAGCGCGAATGGCGCCTGGCGCGTGAGCGAGGCGAGGGATTCGAGCCTAACGCGCAGGACGAGCGTATGCAGCAGCTGGCCGGTGTGCCGGGTAGCGGTCCACATTGGGGTATGGCGTTGGTGCCGATCATCGTGGTGCTGGGGATCATTCTTCTGCCGCGCCTGCTCGCTCTGTCTGGTGCGGCTGTACCGGGTGAAGGGGCACTGGGTGGGCTATTGGCCTTCAGTCTGGCGCAGCCGATTCTCTGGCCCAGTCTGGCCCTGGTGATCGCTACCGGGGTAGCTGTGCTGATGTTTCCGGCGCTGCGCCGCAATACCGTCGGCTTGCTGGGGCAGGGGGCTGACGATGCGATCATGCCGCTGCTCAATACCGCTGCGGTGATCGGCTTTGGTGGGGTGGTCACTCAGACCGCAGGTTTTGCCCAGTTCGCTCAATGGATACTGGGAGTGGATCTGCCTCCGCTGTTGTCGGTGTTCGCCTCGGTCAGCGTGGTCTCGGGGATCGTCGGTTCGTCGTCTGGTGGCCTGCAGATTTTCATGCAGACGCTGGCGCCGCGGTATCTCGAGATGGGTGTGGATCCCGAGGTACTGCATCGTATCGCCAACATCACCGCTGGCGGGCTCGATTCGCTGCCGCATTGCGGGGCGGTGATCGCGATGCTGATGATCATGGGGTTGACTCACAAGCAGGCATACAAGGATATCTTCGTCATCACGGTACTTATCCCGGTGATTGCGGCTCTGCTCTGCATTGCAGTCTTGAGCTTCTGATTGCTCGTGGCTGGGCGGTTCGGCGGCTGATAAGCTTGGTCAATGGCGTAGTCGGAAGTGGCAGCGGAATTTGCGCTTTTGCCAAAGCACCGGTATGAAGTAAAAATAGATGCGCCGCTAACGGTTTGCGGCTAGAGGAGTGAAGATGAGCGAGGGGTTGTCCATCCACCATGACCAGGCGAGTCACCAGTTCGTGACCACCGTCGACGGTGATCGTGCCTATCTGGCCTACATGGATCTGGGCAAGCAGACGCTGGACATCTATCGCACCTTCGTACCCAATGGCCTGCGCGGTCGTGGCATCGCCGCCGCGCTGACCGAGCATGCCCTGCAATACGCCGAAGGCAAGGGCTACACGGTGATTCCGTCGTGCTCCTATGTCGAGCGCTACATGGAGCGACGTTCGCGTCACCAGTAGGAGTCGGTTCGGGGGGGGCTGAAGCCCACCCTACGTGTGAATGCGGATACAAAAAACGCCGGGCAATGCCCGGCGTTTTCATTGTTGCTGCGGCCCTTAGCCGCGAGGGCGCTTGGGCAGTACGTCCTTGAGCTTGGCGTGCATGCTGCGCAGGCTCTTCTCAGTGGTATCCCAGTCGATGCAGGCATCGGTGATGGATACGCCGTACTTGAGGTCGCACAGATCCTTAGGAATCGACTGGCTGCCCCAGCCCAGGTGGCTCTCGACCATCAGGCCAACGATGGAGTTGTTGCCTTCGAGAATCTGGTTGGCCACGTTCTCCAGCACCAGCGGCTGCAGAGCCGGGTCCTTGTTGGAGTTGGCGTGGCTGCAGTCGACCATGATGTTCGGGCGAATGCCGGCTTTTGTCAGTTCCTGCTCACAAATGGCAACGCTGACCGAGTCGTAGTTCGGCTTGCCGTTGCCGCCGCGCAGTACCACGTGGCCATAGGCATTGCCCTTGGTGGTGACGATGGACACGCCACCTTCCTGGTTGATGCCGAGGAAGCGGTGCGGGCTGGAAACCGATTGCAGGGCGTTGATGGCCACGGTCAGACCGCCGTCGGTACCGTTCTTGAAGCCAACTGCCGAGGACAGGCCCGAGGCCATTTCGCGGTGGGTCTGGGATTCTGTGGTGCGCGCGCCGATGGCCGACCAGCTGATCAGGTCCTGCAGGTACTGCGGGGAGATCGGGTCGAGCGCCTCGGTGGCGGTGGGCAGGCCCATTTCCGCCAGGTCGCGCAGCAGCTTGCGGCCGATGTGCAGACCGTCCTGGATCTTGAACGAGTCGTCCAGGTAAGGATCGTTGATCAGACCTTTCCAACCGACCGTGGTGCGTGGCTTCTCGAAGTACACGCGCATGACCAGGAACAGGCTATCGGACAGCTCGGCAGCCAGTACCTTGAGGCGCTCGGCATACTCGTGAGCGGCCTTGATATCGTGGATGGAGCAAGGGCCGACGACCACGAACAGGCGATGATCCTTGCCGTCGAGGATGTCGCGTACCACCTGACGGCCATGGGCCACGGTCTTCAGTGCGGCATCGGTCAGGGGGATTTCGCGTTTGAGCTGATCGGGGGTGATCAGGGTTTCGTTGGAAGCGACGTTGAGGTCGTCGATCGGTAAATCAGCCATCGTGCTATTCATCGGGTCAGGTCGTCAGGTCACGGGTGCCGGCCGCCAGCGATCCCCTATGGCGGTGCACAGCTAGTTGGTGCAGGGGGAGCCGAACCTTAGCGCGTACGGGGCTGCGCGACAATGGGCGTTAAGTTCAATAAGCCTCATAGAGTGGCAGTATGAGGTGGCCTATTACCCTCGTTGTTGGATGGCTGCAGTGTATTCAGGCGAGATAGGGAAACTCGGCGGCATGCTTGGCAATCCAGTCCTGAGCGCACTGCTCGATGGCCATGGGGTGGCCTGATGCCTGCTCCAACTGTTGTCGGTAATGCTGAATCTGGCAAACCTGCTCGACCATGCGCGCGCGGAACAGGGTGTCTTCATCGAGAAAGGCGATGCCTACCAGATAATCGGTATCCTGGCGCCGACACCAGGCCACTACGCCGGGATAGCGCGCCTGTTCACCCAGGAGCGGGATGCGCAGTTCAACCGAGGTGCCGCGGCGAAAGCCGCGTGTCGAGTTGCATGCAACCCCGCCCAGGCTGATATTGTTCAGCCGCTGCCGAGGAATGCAGGCTTGTTTGCGCAGCACCAGTTCAACCGGCATGTCGCTTGGATGACGCAGAAACTTACGCATGAACACCGACCTTGAATGCAGGCAAACTGACATCAGTGAATTCAGTATAGCGACGCAATTGGAATTGACCGATCTGGATGCCGACCGGCGGCTACTCGATCTTCCCGGTACCTCGCTACTGGTGTTCACAAGCACGGGCTGTGCCAGCTGTCGCTGGGCACGTCAGGCCTTGCCTGGCATGCCGCTGCCCATAGAGCGCCTGTGCTGGGTCGATGCCGGGCATAACGCCGGATTGGTGACGCGATACGAGGTATTCCATCTGCCGGCGCTGTTTCTGGTCAAGGATGGTCATTTCTTTGGCGCATTGCACACACGTCTTACCCATTCCAATCTGGTTACCGCCATGGGCGAGGCCCTGCTTCGCCCGGCTGAGGAGCTTCCCTGATGTCTCAATACCCTGCGCCACGTATCGGCATCATCGGCACCGGTGCCATTGGCGGTTTCTACGGAATGCTGCTGGCTCGCGCGGGTCATGACGTGCACTTTTTGCTGCGCAGCGAGTACAGCACGGTGGTCGAGCGAGGCCTGCAGTTGAACAGCGCGGTACATGGTGCACTGAACCTGGCACCGGTACAGGCCTACCAGCATGTCGACGAGATGCCACCGTGCGACTGGTTGCTGGTCGGTGCCAAGACCACGGCCAATGCCGAGCTGGCGCCGCTGATTGCCAAGGCTGCAGCACCAGGCGCCCAGGTGGTGCTGCTGCAAAATGGCCTGGCAGTGGAAGATGAACTGCGCCCACTGTTGAGCGATGACCTGCATCTGTTGGGCGGGCTCTGTTACATCTGCGTTCATCGCAGTGCGCCGGGCGTGATCGAGCATCAGGCGCTGGGGGCGATCAACCTGGCCTATCACTCCGGACCGTTGACCGACGATGAGGCGCGACTGGCGCTGGCCGAGGAGGGGGCGAGCCTGCTGCGCAGCACCGGTCTGGATTCGGCGGCGATGCGTGATCTGGCGCAGACGCGCTGGCAGAAGCTGGTGTGGAATATCCCTTATAACGGCCTGTCGGTGCTGCTCGATGCCGATACACGGCGCCTGATGGGTAATGCCGACAGCCGCGCACTGATCGCTGACATGATGCAGGAAGTGGTGCAGGCTGCTCAGGTACTGGGCTACGTCATGCCGGACAGCTATGCGGACAAATTGCTGGCCGCCACGCAGCGCATGCCCGATTACCTGCCGAGCATGTACCACGACTTTGCCCAGGGGCGACCGGCCGAGCTGCACGCCATCTATGAAGCGCCTCTGGCGGCTGCCGATGCAGCAGGTTTCGATATGCCCAAGGTGCGCGCCCTGTATCAGGCGCTACGTTTCATTCAGGCTCGCCGGGAGGCCTAAGCATGGGTAAGGGGCTGGGGGACAAACTGGTGCTGGCGATTTCCTCGCGGGCGCTGTTCGATCTGAGTGAAAGTCACCAGATCTACGAAAGCGAAGGGGTGGAAGCCTATCGCCGCTATCAGATCGAGCATGAAGACGAAGTGCTGATGCCGGGCGACGCCTTTCCGCTGGTGGAGAAGCTGCTTGGGCTGAACACACGGCTCAGCGAACAGCGCGTGGAGGTCATCCTGGTGTCGCGTAACAGCGCCGATACCGGGCTGCGTGCGTTCAACTCGATCCAGCACTACGGGCTCGGCATATCCCGCGCCGCCTTCGTCGGCGGTCGTAGCCCCGATCCTTATCTGGCGGCCTTTGGCTGTCATCTGTTTCTGTCTACCCACGCCGATGACGTGCGCAACGCACTGAAAGCGGGTTTTGGCGCGGCCACGCTGCTTTCCGGCGGCACTCGGCGAGCGAACAGCAACGAGCTGCGAATAGCCTTCGATGGCGATGCCGTGCTGTTTTCCGACGACTCCGAGCGCGTCTACCAGAGTGGCGGCCTCAATGCGTTTCAGGATCATGAGCGTGAATCCGCTCGGCAGGCCCTGCCTGGCGGGCCTTTCAAGCCGTTTCTCGCCGCGTTGCATGCGCTGCAGCAGGAATTTCCCGAAGCCGAATGCCCGATTCGTACGGCGTTGGTTACCGCGCGTTCGGCCCCGGCGCATGAGCGTGTGATTCGTACCCTGCGCGAATGGAACATCCGTCTGGATGAATCCTTCTTCCTTGGCGGGCTGGACAAGTCGGCGGTGCTGGAGGCCTTCGCTGCCGATGTGTTCTTCGATGACCAGACCGGACACTGTGAAAAAGCTCGCCAGGTGGTGGCGACCGGTCATGTCCCCCATGGCGTCAGTAACGAGTTAGTGCCCTGAGTCTGGGCCTGTGCAGGCGCCCAAGCGCCTGCATATAGCCATTCGTCCTAAATAACGCTGCCGATCTTGCTTTATCTGATGCACTGCTAAGCTCAATCAAGGGCCTGCGCCAGCAGTCGAGGAGGCCGCGTGATCCGCTCGATACTCTATGCCACCGATCTGGGGCTTTACGCCTCCTACGTGCTGCAGCACGCCCTCGCTATGAGCCGCAGCTTCAAGGCCGATCTGTATGTGGTGCACGCGGTTGAGCCCATGGGGCTATTCGCCGAATCCGTGCTGCAGACCTACCTGGACGAGGACACCCTCGGGGAGCTGCGTCGTAATGGACTGAATACCGTCATGGCCAGTATCGAGCAGCGTGTGCTGGAGGGCTTTCGCGACGAACTGGGTGATGGTCAGCAGGATCTCCAGTTGATTCGTGCGGTGCGGGTGCTTCAGGGGGATCCGCCTGCGGTGATTCTTGAGGAAGCGCAGAAACTTGGGGTGGATCTGCTGGTCGTAGGCAGTCATAGCCATGGCGCAGACCTGGCCGTGCCGCTGGGACGTACGGCTGCGCGCATCGTGCAGTTGTCGGAGGCGCCGGTGTACCTGGTGCCCATGCTGCAGCATCGCGGTCATGGGGATTTGTAAATGGGGGTACCTAATAAAACGTTCTAGGCTGTTCGATTAAACCAATAATATGGTTATATACGGCATTGGCAGTTGTTGGCCTGCCTTACTGCTCTGAGGGAAACATATGAAGCTTCAGCAATTGCGCTACATCTGGGAAGTTGCGCACCACGACCTCAACGTATCGGCTACCGCTCAGAGCCTGTACACCTCGCAACCAGGGATCAGCAAGCAGATTCGCTTGCTCGAGGATGAGCTGGGCGTGGAAGTCTTCGCCCGCAGCGGCAAGCACCTGACCCGCGTGACCCCAGCCGGGGAGCGCATCATCACCACTGCCGGCGAGATTCTGCGCAAGGTCGAAAGCATCAAGCAGATCGCCCAGGAGTTCTCCAACGAGAAGAAGGGCACGCTATCCATCGCCACTACCCACACCCAGGCACGCTACGCGCTGCCGCCGGTGATCAGCGCTTTCATCAAGCAGTACCCGGATGTCGCCTTGCACATGCACCAGGGCACGCCGACGCAGATCGCCGAGATGGCGGCCGATGGCAGTGTCGACTTCGCCATCGCCACCGAGGGTCTCGAGCTGTTCAACGACCTGATCATGATGCCCTGCTACCGCTGGAACCGCTGCGTGGTGGTGCCGCAGGGGCACCCGCTGACCAAGCTGCCGAAGCTGACCCTCGAGGCCCTGGCCGAGCATCCCATCGTCACTTACGTATTCGGTTTCACCGGGCGTTCGAAACTGGACGAAGCTTTCAGTCATCGCGGCCTGACGCCCAAGGTGGTGTTCACCGCCGCCGACGCCGACGTGATCAAGACCTACGTACGCCTGAACCTGGGCGTTGGCATCGTGGCCAAGATGGCGGTCGACGCCAAGCTCGATCCGGACCTGGTGGTGCTCGATGCCGATGACCTGTTCGAGCCTAGCGTGACCAAGATCGGTTTTCGTCGCGGCACCTTCCTGCGGGGGTTCATGTGCGACTTCATCGAGCGTTTCGCCCCGCACCTGACCCGCGAGATGCTGGCCAAGGCGGTGCAGTGCCACAACAAATCCGAACTCGAAGAGCTGTTTGCAGGTGTCGAGTTACCGATGCACTGAAGCAAAACAACTGAAACGAAACATGGCGCCCTTGGGCGCCATGTTTCGTTCTAGCCAGCGTCAATCAATGACTGAGGTGCAGGCCGCACTCGCGATTGTCTTCACCCTTGGTCGGGTCGAAGTAATCGAACTCGTTCGGCAGGTCGTGGGCGACCAGGTACTGATACAGATCCTTGGAGGACCAGTGCAGCAGCGGGGCGACCTTGATCAGGCCGTCCGGGTTGATGCTGATGGGGTCCATCTGCGCGCGCACGGCGGTGTCGGTGGCACGCAGGGCGGTGAACCAGACGCTGGGTGCGGTCTCACGCAGGGCGCGGGCGAAGGGCTCGAGCTTCACTTCCTCGGTGAACGCGGCGTGGCGCGGATCATCCAGGCCCGGCACCGGGCCGTCGATAGCCTCACGGTGCGCGCGCGAGCGTTTGGGCAGGTAGGTGATCAGATTCAGGTTCAGCTTGCGCGTCACCTCGTCGGCGAAGCGATAGGTGGCTTCGGTGTTGTAACCGCTGTCCATCCAGACCACCGGGATATCCGGTTTGACCTGGCTGACCATGTGCAGGATCACCGCTTCGAAGGGGCGGAAGTTGGTGGTGCAGATGGCGGGTTTGCCCAGTCCGATGGCCCACTGCACCAGCTTTTCAGGCTGGTTGCCGAGTTCGGCGTTGAGCGCGTCCAGGTCGAGTTCCATGTTGAGGACTCCAGGTCGTGTGCGTGAGGACGCGATGGTAACAAAGCCCGGTTATGCGGCTAAATAACTAAGACGCTTGATGTCCTTCGTTCCAGTTATAAGAAGGTCGCATTGCGCCAGCCAAGTCCAGCGGCTAGAGTGCCGGCTCCTTTTTGGCTCAACCGAGGAGTGGCCTGTGGAAATCGCGTGTCTCGACCTGGAAGGCGTACTGGTCCCGGAAATCTGGATCGCCTTTGCGGAAAAAACCGGCATCGAGTCGCTCAAGGCGACCACCCGCGACATCCCCGATTACGACGTGCTGATGCAGCAACGCCTGCGCATTCTCGATGAGCACGGCCTGAAGTTGAAGGACATACAGGACGTGATCGCTACCCTGAAGCCGCTCGATGGCGCGGTGGAGTTCGTCGACTGGCTGCGTGAGCGTTTTCAGGTGGTGATTCTCTCCGACACCTTCTACGAGTTCTCCCAGCCGCTGATGCGTCAGCTCGGTTTCCCGACTCTGCTGTGCCACCGCCTGATCACTGACGAGAACGATCGCGTGGTCAGCTACCAACTGCGCCAGAAGGATCCCAAGCGTCAGTCGGTCATTGCCTTCAAGAGCCTGTACTACCGCGTTATCGCCGCTGGCGACTCGTACAACGACACCACCATGCTCAGCGAAGCCCATGCCGGCATCCTGTTCCATGCGCCGGAAAACGTGATTCGCGAGTTCCCGCAATTCCCGGCTGTGCATTCCTACGAGGATCTGAAGCAGGAATTCCTCAAGGCATCGAACCGCAAGCTGAGCCTGTAGCTGACGTAGGGCGGGTGCAACCCGCCATCGCAATCTGGCGGGTTGCATCCGCCCTACGTTTCTAAAGCCCCTCCAGCGTTTCCAGCAGCACTTTCACCTTGGTGATGGACTCCTGATATTCGGCCTGCCAGTTGGAGTCGGCGACTATACCGCCGCCACCCCAGCAACTGACCTTGCCGTCCTTGACCAGCAGGCTGCGAATGGCGATGGAACTGTCCATTTCGCCGCGTACATCGAGATACAGCAAGGAGCCGCAATAGAGTCCGCGCCGTGTCGGCTCCAGCTCATCGATGATCTGCATGGCGCGGATCTTCGGTGCGCCGGTGATGGAGCCACCAGGGAAACTGCAGGCGATCAGGTCCAGCGCATCCTTGCCGGGCGCCAGCTCGGCGGTGACGCAACTGACCAGATGATGCACGTTGGGATAGCTCTCCAGGGTGAACAGCTCCGGTACTTTCACCGAACCGATGCGGCAGCTGCGGCCCAGATCGTTGCGTAGCAGATCGACGATCATCAGGTTCTCGGCGCGATCCTTGCTGCTCGCCAACAGCTCCTGCGCCTGCGCTTGATCATCGTCGGTGTCATCGCCGCGGCGCCGAGTGCCCTTGATCGGACGGGTTTCCACCTGACCGTTGCTGACCTTGAGAAAGCGCTCGGGCGACAGGCTGAGAATGGCGTCGCCATCGCCCAGGCTCTGAAAACCCGAGAACGGCGTGGGGCAGGCCTGGCGCAGTGCCAGGTAAGCCGCCCAGGGATCGCCCGCGCAGGGCGCCTGAAAGCGCTGGGCGAAGTTCACCTGATAGCAATCGCCAGCGAGGATGTAGCCCTGGATGCGTTCGATCGCCTGGCGATAGCGGTGCTGGTCGATAGCGGCCTGGAACGGCTGGGTCAGTCGGAAGGGCGCGAGTTCCTCGCTATGAGGTGCTTCGAACAGTGTACGTAGGCGCTGGCGCTCTGCCTCCGGCAGCGCCGGGTGAAACAGCAGGGTGCTGGTACCCAACTGGTGATCGCTGATCAGCGCCCAGGCGTAGAGACCGAAACGAGCATCCTCGAGATCGAGATCATCGACGCTCTGTTCGGGCAGCACTTCCAGGCGGCGGCCGAAGTCATAAGACAGGTAGCCGATCAAACCACCGACGAACGGCAGCTCCTGCTGCGCTGGCACTTCGGCGGGCCCAAGGCTCTGCAATGCGCCTCGCAGACGTTGCAGAAAGTCGTTGGCCGATTCGTCGGGCGTGGGCGCCAGTTCTGCCAATGGCCAGGCGCTCATAAGGTCATAGCGTCCACGCGTGGCGCTCGGTCGTCCGGCATCCAGCAGTACGGCGCCGGGAGCCTGGCGAATGCGCTGGAAGTAGTCGCTGGGGTCGGTGCGGTAAGGAAGAGGGTGCAGAGAGCAGCTGGGCATGCGTGGCAGTCGAATGGGATGAAGGAGCGATTGTAGTCCGCCGCTAATATTCATCCTAGGGCTTCGGCCAGGTTTGCTCCGGTACGCTCGGCTGATTAGTATGGAGTCGTGCCAGGATGTTGAACTGCCGTACCAAAACAATAATTAATGAAGGAATCCAGGCCATGGATGTAGTGATCGGTCCAGCCGCTGGAAGCCTGCTGCGTTCAAAACTGTCGCCGCCCCAGGCATCCGCGGACTACCTGGCAAGGCCCCAGGTGGAAGCCGCGCTTTCGGCCCACCCCCACGCCCGCCTCGTGCTGTTTTGCGCTCCTGCTGGCTTTGGCAAGACCACCGCGTTGGCGATGCTGGTCGAGCAGCGTCGTCAGGCCGGCAGTGCTGTTGCGTGGCTATCGCTGGGCTCTGCTGATGATGAGCCGGTACGTTTCTTCCAGCAACTGATCGAAGCATTGGGGCGTGCACTGCCCGGCCTGGGTGATTACGCCCTGGGCTACCTGCGCAATACCATGCGGGTGCCGGTCGAGGCCGTGATGGAAAGTCTGCTGGTGGATCTGTCGCAGCGTTCGGAGCCGCTGCTGCTGGTGCTCGACGATCTGCATCTGATCCAGGATGGCGAGCTGCTCGCTGCACTCAATCGCCTGGTCAAGATGGCGCCCCCGAATTTCACCCTGGCCATCGGCAGCCGTTCGCAGCCTGCCCTGAGTCTTGCCACGTTACGCGCCAAGGGATTGTTGCTGGAACTGGGCAGTGATGAGCTCAGGCTCAATCCTGAAGAGACGCGCGGTTATCTGGAGCGCAGCGGCCTGCAGCTCGATCCAGAGACGTTCGGCGCGCTTTACCGTCATACCGAGGGCTGGGTGGTGGGGGTGCATCTGGCCAGCTTGTGGCTGCGCAACCACCCGCAACCGACCGAGCGCCTGGCCGAGTTGGGCGCAGACAAGAACGTGGTAGGCGATTACTTGCTGCGCTCGGTGTTCGAGCAGTTACCTGGCGAGCGCCAGGAACAGCTGTTGGCGCTAGGGGTGGCGCAGCAGCTCAGTGGCGAGCTGGTCAATGCCCTGACCGCGCGTCAGGATGGCCAGCAACTGCTGGAAGAGCTGGAGGCCATGCAGCTGTTTCTCCTGCCCATGGATCGCGAACGCCAGTGGTATCGCTTCCATAATCTGTTCGCCGAGTTTCTCCGCAGCCGTCTCAAGGATCGCGACCCGGAGCGCTTCAAGCAGCTGCATTTCAATGCCAGCCTGTGGTTCACCAATCACCATATGCAGAACCTGGCCATTGAGCACGCCTGTCTGGCCGAAGATGCCGAGATGCTCGCCGCGCTGCTCGACGGCTGCGGTCTGGAGCTGATCAACCGCGGCCAGCTCAACCTCATCTACAAATGGCGACAGCATGTGCCGGACGAAATCGCCGCGCGCTTTCCGGTGCTGGTGCTTGCCGATGTCTGGACCCGTGCAGCCGAGCTGGGCCTGAACGAGGCCAACGGCATGCTTGATGAGCTGCTGGAGCGCTGGGCCGATTCGCGCACCAGTGGGCCGCTGAGCGACAAGGTGCTGGCGACTCTGGCGATCAAGGCGGTGATCGCTTTGCAAAAGGATGACCTGGATACCTGCGTCGATCTGGCGCGGCGCATCGAGGCGCAACTGGGGCAGCACACCGCGTTTCTCGAAGTGGCGATCCTCACCGTTGGCGCCCTGGCCAACGTCATGCTTGGCCAGGCCGAGCAGGCGCGCAAACTGCTGGCGCTGGCGCAACAGCGCAACCATTTCCTTGAAGGCCGTTACCTGGACATGCAGTTGGCCAACGTGGAAGTGCTCCTGTGTCTGGAGCAAGGGCGGGTAAAGCAGGCGCAGCTGCTGTTCGAGCAGTTGCGTGCGCGGATGATGCCCTGGTTCGGCGAAAAGTCCCGAGCCCTGGTTCTGCCAACCATCAGCGAGTCGCTGATCGCCTATCACCAGGGCCGCCTGGACGGTCTGCAGGATCGGCTGCGCTGGGCGTTGGCCACGGTCGACGTGATCAACCCGATCGACCTGTATGCCCAGGCGATGCTTTGCCTGGCACGGGTTCAGCGCCAGCAGGACGCGCCGAAAGAAGCGATTGCTACTCTGGTGCTGATGCAGAACCTGGCGGCGCGCAATCAATCCTGGCGTTTCTACGTGCAGGCCGTGGGCGAGGAAATTGCGCTGATTCTGCAGGAGCCGATGGCCGACCGCAGCAAGCGTGCAGAACAGCGCCTGAAGTCGGTGGATTGGAGCAAGTTGGCGGGGTATTACACGCAGCGCAGTTTCAATCCGGTGCCGTGGGTGCTCGGCCTGACCCGTGTTCGTCTGCAGCAGGCGCGGGGCCATTTCAGCGAGGCGCTGCATGAGATCACCCAGTTGCGCAACCAGTTGCAGGATGGCCGGCACGGGCTGCATCAGCTGCGCCTGGATCTGCTCGCTGCGCTGAGCTACCAGCGCCTGGGCTACCGGGAACGCGCGCAGAGCCTGCTGGTGCAATGCCTGATCGGCGCCGAGCGGGAAGAAGCGCGCAGCCTGTTCATCGAGGAA
This sequence comes from Pseudomonas sp. ZH-FAD, assembly GCF_002803095.1. Lineage (GTDB taxonomy): Bacteria > Pseudomonadota > Gammaproteobacteria > Pseudomonadales > Pseudomonadaceae > Aquipseudomonas. The sequence goes on from NZ_PGLR01000012.1 coordinate 19,296, forward strand.
GGCGAGGCCATACGCCAGTTGCTGCAGCAGTTGGAATCCGTCGAGCGCCAGCCGGCGCTGCAGGCGTTCATCCGCAGCTTGTTGAGCGCCTGGCCCGGCCAGGAATCGCCGCATGCCATTGTCGTACTGGAGGAGGGGCTGACCGAGCGCGAGCGTGAGGTGGTCTGTCTGGCCGCCAAGGGCATGTCCAATGAAGAGATCGGCCAGCAGTTGGCGCTGGCCCTGGGTACCGTCAAATGGCACCTGCACAACATCTACGAAAAGCTCAAGGTGCGTAATCGTACTCAAGCCATCCGCCGTGCCCGCGAACTGAGCCTACTCGAATCATGAACAGCCAGAATCCGTCCTGCCAATCCGCCGCACCGCTGCTGCTTACCAAGCTGTATCCCGCCCATGCCGAGGGCGCGCCGCTGCTGGAGCGTGCGGCCTTGCTCGAACGTTTGCTGGACGCCAGCGAGCAGCGCTTGATCGTGCTCAGCGCACCCGCCGGCTTTGGCAAAAGCACTGTCCTCAGCCAGCTGCGTAGCCGTTTGCAGGTGCAGGGGGCGCGGGTCGCCTGGCTGTCGTGCGATGAAAGCGATAGCGAACCGGCGAGGTTTCTGCAGTATCTGGTCGCGGCGGTTGCCGCCGCCTGTCCCGGCTTCGGCAGTAGTGCCGCGGCGCTGCTGCAGGGCGAGATCAGTTGGCCGCTGGAGGCGGTGATAGATGCGCTGCTCGACGAGCTGAAAGAACTGTCGGAAACGCTCTATCTGATGCTCGACGACTTTCACCACATTCGGCATCCGTCTCTCGGGCAGGGCGCGCGCTATCTGATCGAGCGTCTGCCCAAGCAAGTGCGCCTGGTGGTCAGCACGCGTTATCAACCGCGTTTTCTCGAAGAGCCGCCGTCGCTCGGCGCCTGGGCGTTCTGGCTCAAGGCCGAGGACCTGCGTCTGACTCGCGCGGAAACGGCTGCGTATCTGCGCAAGATCAAAGGTCTCGCGCTTGAGGAAAGTGAACTCAACCAGCTGCATACGCGCACGGAAGGCTGGATCACTGCGTTGCACCTGGCGGCGCTGGCCTTGCCGCGCCAGCGTGATCGCACTGCCTTTCTCGCCGGGCTGTCAGGGACCGAACGCAACATCGCCGATTATCTGGCCGAGGATGTGGTGGCCAGCCTGCCGGAAACCGTGCAGCTGTTTCTCGACCAGACCTCGGTCCTCGACGAATTCAACGCTGAGTTGTGCAACGCGCTGACTGGGCGCCAGGACGGTCGTGACATGCTGCGCCGGCTGCAGGCCGAGCAACTGTTCGTGATCGCGCTGGACGAGCAGGGCCAATGGTTCCGTTATCACCACCTGTTTGCTGACTTCCTTCAGGGGCGTCTGGCCAGGCGCGGCGATCCGGTTCATCTGCTGCACGCCGCTGCGCGCTGGTGCGAAAACCATGATCTGGCCGACAAGTCGATCAAGTACGCCCTGCGCGCTCGCGATTATGCTTTCGCTGCCGAGCTGCTGGAGCGTCAGGGCGCGCGTCTGATCGCCGGTAATCGGGTCTATGGCATCCTCGCCATTCTCAAGGACATCCCACCGCTGGTGATCACCGAGCAGCCGGTGTTCCAGATCTTCTATGCCTGGCAGCTGGCCTTTGAACAGAAGTTTGCCGAGTCCGAGGCATTGATCGAGGAGGTCAGCGCACGCCTGACACAAGGGCGCGGCACGGGCATCCACTTCGGCCTGATCGAGCTGCTGGCGGCCGCTCAGGTGCTCAAGGCCCTGGTGTTGCTCTATCAGGACAAACTCGACGCCTGCCTCAAGGTCGCCAGTCACTGGCTGGCACTGGTACCAAAGAGTCAGCCGGTATTTCGCGCCAGCCTGGCCTGCGTGCAGGCTGCGGCATTCGCTCTGCTCGGTGAGTTCGGTGAGGCGGCCAAGGCGATTGCCGTGGCGCGGGAGAACCTGCGTCAGTGCGAGAGTGAGTACCTGCACGTGATGGCCAGCCTGATCGAGGCGCTGATCTGCAAGGAGTACGGCGAACTGGAGCGCGGTCGCTCCCTGGCCGAGGCCGCGCGGGCCAGGGTCGAGCAAGTATTTGGGCGGCGCAGCCGGGTTGGTGGTCCGCTCGGGCTGGCTTATGCCGATCTGCTTTACGAACAGGATCGCCACGCTGCGATTCTCGCCGAGCTGCCGCTGGCCACCACCTGGCGTGATGTTGCCACGCCGGTGGAGTTGATCAGCCGCGGCAAGCTGGTCATGGCGCGTGCGCGCTTCTTTGCCGGCGCCGGTGAGCAGGGGCTGGAAGAGCTCGACGAGTGGTTGAGCGGTTTGCAGGGGCCGGGCTATGAGCGGGTATTCGCCATCGCCATGGGTTGCAAGGTGCAGTTCCTGCTGTGGCTACGCAGGCCCAACGAGGCGCAGCGCATTTATCTGCAGTTGGAGCGTCATCTCGCTGTATTGCCCATCGAACGCTATGGCGATGCACATACGGCGCTGGCGCTGAGCCAGGCGCGCCTGGCACTGAGCGAGCAATGGGCGGAAAGAGCCCAGGCCAGCCTGGAGGCGTGCCTGGCCAAGCAGGGAGCGGACCACCAGCGTGATCGGCGTCTGCACCTGAGCCTGCTGCTGTCAGTGGCTTACTGGAGCAAAGGTAACGGCGAAAAAGCCTTCGCGCTGTTGCAGGCGACACTCGAAGAGGCCTGGCAATGCGGCTATCGCCGCTTATTTCAGGACGATGCACTGTGGCTGCTGCCACTCTGGAATGCCTGGAGCCGCGCCGAGCCCAAGCGCGCCGCTGTCTGGCAGGGCGTTGCCGAAATGCTTCGCGAGCAGTGTCGCAGGTTGGCTATCGATCCAGAAAGTCTCGAGGAAAATCAGGGGGTCAGCCATCGCGAGCGGGAGATATTGCGGCTCGTGGCAGCGGGGCTGTCGAATCGCGATATCGCCGAGGCGGTGCACTTGTCCGAGGCCACCATCAAATGGCACCTGCATAACCTGTTTTCCAGGTTGGGCGTACGCAGCCGCACGCAAGCCGTACTCAAGGGCAAGAGCCTGGGGCTGCTGAGCGAGGCATGAGACGGTGTGGTGTGGTGTGGTGAGGGGCGGGTTGGGACAGTGCATCGAGCGAGTCGTAAGGTGCGGCAGCACCTTACGACGTTCGCTGGTCAGATTTCCTTGCTGGCGATGTGACCAAACAGCTCCTGGGAGAAACGCACGCGCTCTTCTGCGTCTTCCTGAATGCCCTTGGCTTTCAGTTCTTCCAGGCGGGCTTCCACGGCATGGGCGCGGTGGGTCAGGCCACAGTCATTGGCGATCTGGATATTCAGACCGGGGCGGGCGTTGAGCTCGAGAATCAGCGGGCCCTTGTCCTGATCCAGCACCATGTCCACGCCGATGTAACCCAGGCCGCACAACTCGTAGCAGCCGGCAGCGAGCTTCATGAAGCCGTCCCAGTTTGGCAGTTGCACGCCGTCCACTGCGTTGGTGGTGTCCGGGTGCTTGCTGATCTTGTTGTTCAGCCAGGTGCCACGCAGGGTGACGCCAGTGGCCAGATCCACACCCACGCCGATGGCACCCTGGTGCAGGTTGGCCTTGCCGTTGGACTGGCGGGTTGGCAGACGCAGCATGGCCATCACCGGGTAGCCCATCAGCACGATGATGCGGATGTCCGGCACGCCTTCGTAGCTGATGCTCTTGAAGATGGTGTCTGGGGTGACGCGGTACTCGATCAGCGCACGGTCGCGGTGACCGCCGAGCGAGTACAGGCCGGAGAGGATGCTGGAAATCTGCTGCTCCAGCTCCTCGTGGCTGACGATCTTGCCGGACACCGTCTTGAAGCGGTCCTCGAAGCGGTCGGCGATGACCATGATGCCGTCACCGCCCGCGCCCTGCGCCGGCTTGATGACGAAATCGGTGCGCCCGGCGATGATCTCGTCGAGCTTGTCGATGCCTTTCTCGGTGTCGATGATGCCGTACAGTTCCGGCACATCGATGCCGGCCTCGATGGCCCGCTCCTTGGTGATGATCTTGTCGTCGACGATCGGGTACAGGTGCCGTTTGTTGTACTTCAGCACGTAGTCCGCGTTGCGTCGGTTGATGCCCATGATGCCCTTGGCTTCAAGGGCCTTCCACGTCTTGATCAGGCCGAACATGGTCTTAGTCCTTGAGGAAGGCTTTGAAACGGAACAGTTCGGTCAGGCGGTAACCGCGGTAACGGCCCATCGCCAGCATGAAGCCCACCAGGATCAGCAGGATCGCCGGGAAGGTGAACACGAAGTACACCAGCTCCGGCACGCTCATCAGCAGGTGCGCGATGGTGGCGGCGAACAGCGTGCCGATGGCGACCTTGAAGGCATGGCTGCCGCCACGTTCTTCCCAGGTGATCGACAGACGCTCGATGGTCATGGTCAGAATCACCATCGGGAACAGCGCAACCGACAGGCCGCGTTCCAGGCCCAGCTTGTGGCTGAACAGGCTGATGGCGGCGATCAGTACCACGACGAAGGTCAGCACCACCGATAGGCGCGGCAGCATCTGCAGCTTCAGATGCTCCAGATAGGAGCGTAATGACAGGCCGAGCGCGGTGATCACGGTGAACAGGAAGATGCCGAAGCCCAGTTGGGTTTCGCGGAAGGCGAGGGCGATCAGCACCGGGGTGAAGGTACCCAGGGTCTGCAGGCCGCCGAGGTTGCGCAGGATCAGGATGACCAGCACGCCGATCGGGATCATTACCATGATCATGAACGTCTGCTGGGTCTGCAGCGGCAGGCCGTACAGCGAGTATTCAAGGAAGCTGGCGTCGGTGTTCTCATCGGTCAGTTTGGCCAGGCGGATGGCGTTCATCTCGCTGTTGTTCAGGCTGAAGCTGACTTGCGCCTGACGGCCGCCTTCGAGGCTGACCAGATCACCGTCACCGATCCACCAGACCAGGCGGTCTTCCGGCAGGCCCTGCTCACCGGATTCCGGGTTGAAGTACAGCCATTTCTGGCCATTGAAGCTACGCAGCCACAGCTCCGGCGACTGAGCGACCTCGGCCTGCAGGCGAATGGTGTGTACGCGCTCCATCGGCACGTGGGCGATGGACAGCAGCAGGTCGACGACCTTGGCCTTGTTGGCGGTGGAGGCATCGCCGCCGAGCAGCAGTTTCACGTTGTCATCGTTGACGTTGTTGGCGCGCTTGATGGTTTCGCTGATGAAGGTCTCGACATCCGCCGAGTGCTGGCGAATCGGCGCGAGCAGGGCTTCGGCTGCGATCTTCTCGGGGCCTTCGACCGGGATGCTGTCGCGGAAGATCGGGCCTTTAGCAGGCGTCTGCTCGCCGCTGTAACGCTTGGTCAGAACCAGTCGGTAATAGAGGGTCTGCTTGCCATTGGCACGACGTGCCGACCAAGTGACGCGGCGGTTGCCGTCGACACGGTTGACGCTGACGCCGTAATTGTTGGAGATGAAGCTCTCGTTGAGACTCACGTAATCCTGGTTCAGCGGCGGCACGAACATCTGCAGCTTCACCGGCTCACGCGGCGTCGCCTGGAATTCGACCTTGGCATCGATGTTCCACAGATCGTCGGTCTCGTCCTCGGTCACCGGAATGCCGAGAATGAAAATTTGGTATGCCGTAATCAGAACGCCCAGGGCCACCAAGAGGGTGATCAGGACTTTCAGATGCAGGTTCAGAGAGCGCATGGGAATTACTCGCCAGGGGTTGCGTCATTGGTGCAGTCGGGTTTGCCGGCTGCATATTTAAGGCTTGGATCGACCATGGCCTCGAAGTGCTTGAGCGCTTCGGAGCCGATCAGAAGCGGGTATTGGAATGCGCTTCGGTCGGTCAAGTTCACTTCGATCGTGCGCAGGGTCTTGCCCATGCACAATTCAAGGTCGATTACCGGGCGTGCCGTATAGGTCTTGCCTTCATCGGGGTTGAAATCGCCAGCACGGCGTTTGATCTTGCTGATTCGCGCCAGCGGACGCTCGATGGTGCGCTCATGGGCATCGTCGATGGCCAGCACGAAACGCACCCAGGTTTCTCCGTCACGCTTGAAGCGTTTGATATCGCGGGCGCTCAAGGACGCAGTTTTGGCGCCAGTGTCGAGCTTGGCGGCTACCTGCAGGTCCAGTTCTTCTACGTGAATATATTCATTCAGACCATAGATCGACTTGCCCATGGCCAGAGCCGGGCAGAATAAGGTCAGCAGGCAGATCAGCAAAGAGAAGGGTTTCAGTCTCATGTGTCCTTGAGAAGGTATTGCCAGGGGCGGGATGGAGGGCAGCGACTGGCAGGCATCCTGCCATACAACTTTCTGCCGTGAAGTTTAGCAGGCATGGCAAAAGGCGATGGCCGGGCATGAACGGGCGGATTCTAACATGGGGATTTTCCGTGCTGACAGACGCTTATGTAGCTTTCTGCAAGTAGGGTCGCGGTTCGCCTGATCGGGTGAGTTGGAGATATTGTCGACAATACTTTGGTCTGCTTTGACGAATTTGCCTTCATGGCGTAGTTTTATCGACATGAAAAGCTATTTGTGTTGACAATCATGCTACTCGAATCAGATGTGTCTACAGCGCCGCAGGTGGATTCGGAAACACTTTCCGAGCACGTGTTCCGCCTGATCCAGGCTGCCATCGTCAAGGGCGAGATCGCCCCGGGGAGCAAGATCTCCGAGCCTGAGCTGGCGCGCACCTATGGCATCAGCCGAGGGCCATTGCGCGAGGCGATCCATCGCCTGGAAGGGCAGAAGCTGCTGGTCCGCGTGCCGCATGTGGGGGCGCGTGTGGTGTCGCTCAGTCATGCCGAGTTGGTCGAGCTGTACGAGATTCGCGAGTCGCTCGAAGGCATGGCTTGTCGCCTGGCCGCCGAGCGCATGACTCAGCAGGAGATCGGCGAGCTGCGCCGGGTGCTGGAGCTGCATGAGCAGGATGCCGCGTTCAAGGCTGGTGTCGGCTATTACCAGCAGGAAGGCGACTTCGACTTCCACTACCGGATCATCCAGGGCAGCGGCAATCGCACCCTGGCCAAGCTTTTGTGCGACGAGCTGTACCAACTGGTGCGCATGTACCGCCTGCAGTTCTCCACCACACCCAATCGGCCGCATCAGGCCTTCGCCGAGCACCACCGCATTCTCGACGCCATCGAAGCTCGCGACGGTGAACTGGCCGAACTGCTGATGCGCCGCCACATCGGCGCCTCCAAACGCAATATCGAGCGCCACTACGTTTCCCAGCGTGGACAGGAAGCGCTCATCCCTTCATCCAAGACTCGAGGTGATTCATGACCCAGCTTTCCGCCGGCCAGCGTTTCCGTCAGGCCCTTGCCGAAGAGCAGCCGCTGCAGGTGATCGGCGCGATCAACGCCAACCATGCATTGCTGGCCAAGCGTGCAGGCTTTCGTGCCATCTACCTGTCCGGTGGCGGTGTCGCCGCCGGCTCGCTCGGACTGCCGGATCTGGGCATCAATACCCTGGATGACGTGCTGACCGACGTGCGCCGCATCACTGATGTCTGCGACCTGCCGCTGCTGGTAGACATCGACACTGGCTTCGGCCCTTCGGCTTTCAATATCGAGCGCACCATCAAGAACCTGATCAAGGCCGGCGCCGCCGCCGCGCATATCGAGGATCAGGTCGGCGCCAAGCGCTGCGGTCATCGGCCGGGCAAGGAGATCGTCTCCTGCGAGGAGATGGTAGACCGCGTGAAGGCCGCCGCCGATGCCAAGACCGACCCGGACTTCTTCCTGATCGCCCGCACCGACGCCATCCAGGCTGAGGGTGTGGATGCCGCCATCGAGCGTTGCCAGGCCTACGTCGAGGCCGGTGCCGATGGCATCTTCGCCGAGGCGGCCTACGACCTGCCCACCTACAAGCGTTTCGTCGAGGCGCTGAAGGTGCCGGTGCTGGCCAATATCACCGAATTCGGCGCCACGCCGCTGTTCACCCGCGACGAGCTGGCTTCGGTAGGCGTGGCCATCCAGCTCTATCCGCTGTCGGCCTTCCGCGCAGCGAACAAGGCGGCCGAAAGTGTCTACACCTCGATCCGCCAGAACGGCCACCAGAAGGACGTGATCGAATTGATGCAGACCCGCGCCGAACTCTACGACCGCATCGGCTACCACGCCTTCGAGCAGAAGCTCGATGCGCTGTTCGCTGCTGGCAAGAAATAAAGACAAGAACAAGGATTCGAGGAGATAACCATGAGTGTCACCGAAACCACCCCTGGCTTCAAACCGAAGAAATCCGTCGCCCTGAGCGGCACCGCCGCCGGCAACACCGCGCTGTGCACCGTTGGCCGCACAGGTAACGACCTGCATTACCGTGGCTATGACGTGCTCGATTTCGCCAACCGCTGCGAGTTTGAGGAGATTGCTCACTTGCTGGTGCACGGCAAATTGCCCAACGTCGCCGAACTGGCCGGCTACAAGGCCAAGCTCAAGGCCCTGCGCGGCCTGCCGGCTGGGGTCAAGGCCGCACTGGAGCAACTGCCGCCGTCCGCCCACCCGATGGATGTGATGCGCACCGCCGTGTCCGTGCTCGGCTGTCTGGCCCCGGAGAAGGATGACCACAACCACCCCGGCGCCCGCGACATTGCCGACAAGCTGATGGCCTCGCTGGGCTCGGCGCTGTTGTACTGGTACCACTACAGCCACAACGGCAAGCGCATCGAGGTGGACACCGACGACGACTCCATCGGGGGCCACTTTTTGCACCTGCTGCATGGTGAGAAGCCGCGCGAGTCCTGGGTGCGCGCCATGCACACCTCGCTGAACCTGTATGCCGAGCACGAGTTCAACGCCTCGACCTTCACCTCGCGGGTGATCGCCGGTACCGGTTCCGACCTGTTCTCCTGCATCGCCGGCGCCATCGGCGCGCTGCGCGGCCCGAAGCACGGCGGCGCCAACGAGGTGGCCTTCGAGGTGCAGAAGCGCTACGACAGCCCGGACGAGGCCGAGGCTGACATCCGTGAGCGGGTAGGGCGCAAGGAAGTGGTGATCGGCTTCGGTCACCCGGTCTACACCGTCAGCGACCCACGTAACAAGGTGATCAAGGAAGTGGCCCGCGAGCTGTCCGTGGAGCAGGGCAACACCAAGATGTATGACATCGCCGAGCGACTGGAAAGCGTGATGTGGGAGATCAAGAAGATGTTCCCCAACCTCGACTGGTTCAGCGCTGTGAGCTACCACATGATGGGCGTGCCCACCGCCATGTTCACTCCGCTGTTCGTTATCGCCCGTACCGCCGGCTGGTCCGCGCACGTTATCGAGCAACGCATCGACGGCAAGATCATCCGCCCGAGCGCCAACTACACAGGCCCCGAAGACCTGAAGTTCGTGCCGCTCAAGGACCGTAAATAACCATGAATGACACCGTGAATAGCCAATACCGCAAGCGCCTGCCCGGCACCGCGCTGGATTACTTCGACGCCCGTGAGGCGGTCGAGGCGATCCAGGCCGGCGCCTGGGCGAGGCTCCCCTACACCTCGCGCGTGCTCGCCGAGCAGCTGGTGCGCCGCTGCGATCCGCAGGATCTGACCGCCTCGCTGGAGCAGCTGGTCCACCGCAAGCGCGACCTGGACTTTCCCTGGTACCCGGCGCGCGTGGTCTGCCACGACATCCTTGGCCAGACCGCACTGGTCGACCTGGCCGGCTTGCGCGACGCCATCGCAGAAAAAGGTGGTGACCCGTCCAAGGTCAACCCGGTGGTGCCGACCCAGCTGATCGTCGACCACTCCCTGGCTGTCGAGGCAGCGGGATTCGACCCGGACGCCTTCGATAAGAACCGCGCCATTGAGGATCGCCGCAACGAGGATCGCTTCCACTTCATTGACTGGACCAAGACCGCGTTCAAGAACGTCGACGTGATCCCGGCCGGCAACGGCATCATGCACCAGATCAACCTGGAGAAGATGAGCCCGGTGATCCAGGCGCGCGGCGGCATCGCCTTCCCCGACACCTGCGTCGGCACCGACTCGCACACCCCGCACGTCGATGCTCTGGGCGTGATCGCCATCGGCGTCGGCGGCCTGGAAGCCGAAACGGTGATGCTTGGCCATCCATCGATGATGCGTCTGCCTGATATCGTCGGCGTCGAGCTGACCGGCAAGCGCCAGCCTGGCATCACCGCCACCGACATCGTTCTGGCGATCACCGAGTTCCTGCGCAAGGAGCGCGTGGTCGGTGCCTGGGTCGAGTTCTTCGGCGAGGGCGCTGACAGCCTGACCATCGGCGACCGCGCCACCATCTCCAACATGTGCCCGGAATACGGCGCCACCGCCTCGATGTTCTATATCGACGGCCAGACCATCGATTATCTCAAGCTCACCGGCCGCGAGCCGGAGCAGGTGGCGCTGGTGGAAAACTACGCCAAGACCCTCGGCCTATGGAGCGATGCGCTGAAGACCGCCGAGTACGAGCGCGTGCTGCGCTTCGATCTGGGCAGCGTGGTGCGCAACATGGCTGGTCCGAGCAACCCGCATCGCCGCCTGCCCACTTCGGCGCTGGCCGAGCGCGGCATCGCCGACGAGACCAAGCTGCAAGCCGGCAAGGGCGAAGAAGCCCAGGGCCTGATGCCTGACGGCGCGGTGATCATCGCCGCCATCACCAGCTGCACCAACACCTCCAACCCGCGCAACGTCATCGCCGCCGGTCTGGTGGCGAAGAAGGCCAACGCCCTGGGCCTGGTGCGCAAGTCCTGGGTGAAGACCTCCTTCGCACCGGGTTCCAAGGTCGCCAAACTGTACCTGGAAGAAGCCGGTCTGCTGCCGGAGCTGGAGAAACTCGGCTTCGGTATCGTTGCCTACGCCTGCACCACCTGCAATGGCATGTCCGGCGCGCTGGAACCAAAGATCCAGAAGGAAATCATCGACCGCGACCTGTACGCCACCGCCGTGCTCTCGGGTAACCGCAACTTCGACGGGCGCATCCATCCCTATGCCAAGCAGGCCTTCCTCGCTTCGCCACCGCTGGTTGTGGCCTATGCGATTGCCGGCACCGTGCGCTTTGATATAGAGCAAGACGCGTTGGGCACCGATGCTCAGGGCAACCCGATCACGTTGAAGGATCTGTGGCCCAGCGATGAGGAGATCGACGCCATAGTCGCGGCGAGCGTGAAGCCCGAGCAGTTCAAGCAGATCTACATCCCGATGTTCGACCTGGGCAGCGTGCAGGAGGCAGAGAGCCCGCTGTACGACTGGCGCCCGATGTCCACCTATATCCGCCGCCCGCCGTACTGGGAAGGCGCGCTGGCTGGCGAGCGTACGCTCAAGGGCATGCGCCCGCTGGCGATCCTGCCGGACAACATCACCACCGATCACCTGTCGCCGTCCAACGCCATCCTGGCGGACTCGGCCGCCGGTGAGTACCTGGCGAAAATGGGCCTGCCGGAAGAGGACTTCAACTCCTACGCCACCCACCGCGGCGACCACCTGACCGCGCAGCGCGCCACCTTCGCCAACCCGCAACTGGTCAACGAGATGGCCGTGGTCGATGGGCAGGTGAAGAAGGGCTCGCTGACCCGCGTCGAGCCGGAAGGGAAGGTCATGCGCATGTGGGAAGCCATCGAGACCTACATGAACCGCAAGCAGAACCTGATCATCGTCGCCGGTGCTGACTACGGCCAGGGTTCGTCCCGCGACTGGGCGGCCAAGGGCGTGCGTCTGGCGGGTGTCGAGGTGATCGTCGCCGAAGGCTTCGAGCGCATTCACCGCACCAACCTGGTGGGCATGGGCGTGCTGCCGGTGGAGTTCAAGCCGGGCACCACACGCCTGACCCTGGCCCTGGACGGTACCGAGACCTATGACGTGGAAGGCGAGATTTCGCCGCGTTGCGACCTGACCCTGGTGGTCAATCGCCGCAATGGCGAGGTGCTGCGCGTGCCGGTGACCTGCCGTCTGGACACTGCTGCCGATGTCAGCGTGTACCAGGCTGGCGGCGTGCTGCAGCGCTTCGCCAAGGACTTCCTCGAAGGCGCGGTGGCTTGATAGCTCCCTCTCCCATTTATGGGAGAGGGTTGGGGAGAGGGTACTTCAGGTAGCTCGCGGCTTTTGGATGCTCCCTCTCCCCCGGCCCCTCTCCCGCAGACGGGAGAGGGGAGGCAATCGCGTAGCCCGGATGAAATCCGGGGAGCACCATCATTCTCTATCAGGACTGCAGCTATGGCTTATCTGCCGCAAGTGAAAATCCCCGCCACCTACATGCGTGGCGGCACCAGCAAGGGCGTGTTCTTCCGCCTGCAGGATCTGCCCGAGCGCTGCCAGGTGCCGGGCGAGGCGCGCGACAGGCTGTTCATGCGCGTGATCGGCAGCCCCGATCCGTACTCGGCGCAGATCGACGGCATGGGCGGCGCCACCTCGAGCACCTCCAAGTGCGTGATCCTGTCGAAAAGTACCCAGCCGGACCACGATGTCGACTACCTCTACGGTCAGGTCTCAATCGACAAGGCCTTCGTCGACTGGAGCGGCAACTGCGGCAACCTGTCCACCGCGGCTGGCGCTTTCGCCATTCATGCAGGCCTGGTCGATCCCGTGAGGATTCCCGAGAACGGCACCTGCGTGGTGCGCATCTGGCAGGCCAATATCCAGAAAACCATCATCGCCCATGTGCCGGTCAGCAATGGCCAGGTGCAGGAAACCGGCGATTTCGAGCTGGACGGCGTGACCTTCCCGGCAGCGGAGATCGTGCTGGAGTTCCTCGATCCGTCCGATGACGGCGAAGAGGGTGGCTCGATGTTTCCCACCGGCAATCTGGTCGATGACCTTGAAGTACCCGGCATTGGTAGCTTCAAGGCGACCATGATCACGGCCGGTATCCCGACGATCTTCGTCAATGCCGAGGACATCGGCTACCAGGGCACCGAGCTGCGTGAGGCCATCAACGGCGATCCGGCGCAACTGGCGCGCTTCGAGCAGATCCGCATTGCCGGTGCGCTGCGCATGGGGCTGATCAAGACGGCCGAGGAGGCTGCGACACGTCAGCACACCCCGAAGATCGCTTTCGTCAGTCCGCCCAAGGACTACCGCACCTCCAGCGGCAAGGAGGTCAAGTTCGGCGAGGTCGATCTGTTGGTGCGGGCGCTGTCCATGGGCAAGCTGCACCACGCGATGATGGGCACCTGCGCGGTGGCCATCGGCACGGCGGCGGCGATTCCGGACACCCTGGTCAACCTGGCGGCCGGTGGCGGCGAGCGCGAAGCGGTGCGTTTCGGCCATCCGTCCGGCACCCTGCGTGTCGGCGCCCAGGCCAAACGGGTCAATGGTCAATGGACGGTGACCAAGGCGGTGATGAGCCGCAGTGCGCGCATCCTGATGGAGGGCTGGGTGCGCGTACCCGCTGAAAGCTTCTAGGCCCTGAATGAGAAAAGGCTCGAAGTTTCGAGCCTTTTCCCTTTGTAAACATGTGCTTGCGAAGGTTATTTAAGGCGTCTTTCAACACCTTTTTCCACCAGAATCTTGGCGGAGATTTCCTCCACCGAGAAATGCGTGGAGTTGATGAAGGCGATGTTTTCGCGGCGGAACAGGCCTTCCACCTCGCGCACTTCGAACTCGCACTGGGCGAAGCTGGCGTAGCGGCTGTTGGGCTTGCGCTCGTGGCGGATGGCGGTGAGGCGATCCGGGTCGATGGTCAGGCCGAACAGCTTGTCGCGGTACTTTTTCAGTGAGTCTGGGAGCTGCAGGCGCTCCATGTCGTCTTCGGTCAGCGGATAGTTGGCGGCGCGAATGCCATATTGCATGGCCATGTACAGACAGGTAGGCGTCTTGCCGCAGCGCGATACGCCGACCAGGATCAGATCGGCCTTGTCGTAATAGTGGGTGCGGGCGCCATCATCGTTGTCGAGGGCGAAGTTCACCGCCTCGATGCGCTCCATGTAGTTGGAGTGCTGGCCGATGGAATGCGACTTGCCGACCGAGTAGGAGGAGTGCGAGCTCAGTTCCTGCTCCAGGGGGGAAAGGAAGGTCGAGAAAATATCGATCATGAAACCATTTGCGGTATCGAGGATCGCACGAATATCGCGATTGACGATGGTGTCGAAGATGATCGGGCGGGCGCCGTCCCTTTCAGCGGCTGCATCGATTTGTTGTACCATGGCGCGCGCTTTTTCGATGCTGTCGATATAAGGGCGAGTCAGTTTGGTGAACTGGATGTTCTCGAACTGTGCGAGCAGGCTCTGGCCCAAGGTTTCGGCCGTGATGCCGGTGCCGTCGGAGATGAAGAAAGCGGTTCGTTTCATTTGCGCCAAAGGCCTTAAGCTGAGTTCGATTCTTGGCTATGATAGGCCGCGCTTTACGCCGGGCCCACCGGGTTCGGCATTGTTACTTATACAAGGGCAAGGCCACAATCGCGCGACCTCGGTCGTTCGACATTGCGCAGCCCACTGAGCTTTTCCAATACAGTTAGTGGAGAGATCACCTTGGTAGAGTACGTAGTTTCCCTCGATAAGCTCGGCAATCACGATGTTGAGCATGTGGGGGGCAAGAACGCATCCCTCGGCGAGATGATCAGTAACCTGGCCGGCGCCGGTGTCTCGGTTCCCGGCGGTTTCGCCACTACGGCTCAGGCCTACCGCGATTTTCTCGAGCAAAGCGGCCTGAATGCGCAGATCCACGCAGCGCTTGACTCACTCGATGTCGATGACGTCAACGCCCTGGCCAAGACCGGTGCGCAGATTCGCCAGTGGGTGATGGACGCCGAGTTCCCGGCCGAGCTGGACAAGCAGATCCGCGAAGCCTTCGCCACCATGAGCGCCGGCAACGACAACATGGCCGTGGCCGTGCGTTCCTCCGCCACCGCCGAAGACCTGCCGGACGCCTCTTTTGCCGGTCAGCAGGAAACCTTCCTCAATATCCGCGGCGTGGACAACGTGATTCGCGCCGCCAAGGAAGTCTTCGCTTCCCTGTTCAATGACCGTGCCATCGCTTACCGCGTGCACCAGGGCTTCGACCACAAGCTGGTCGCTCTGTCTGCCGGTGTGCAGCGCATGGTGCGTTCGGAAACCGGTACCGCCGGTGTGATGTTCACCCTGGATACCGAGTCCGGCTTCCGTGACGTCGTGTTCATCACCGGCGCCTATGGCCTCGGTGAGACCGTTGTGCAGGGCGCAGTGAACCCCGACGAATTCTACGTGCACAAGCCAACCCTGGAAGCGGGCCGCCCGGCGATCCTGCGTCGCAACCTGGGTAGCAAGGCGATCAAGATGATCTACGGCGACGAAGCCAAGGCTGGTCGCTCGGTGAAGACCGTCGAAGTCGACCGTGCCGAGCGTGCGCGTTTCTGCATCACCGACGCCGAGGTCAGCGAGCTGGCCAAGCAGGCGCTGATCATCGAGAAACATTACGGCCGCCCGATGGATATCGAGTGGGCCAAGGACGGTGACGACGGCAAGCTGTACATCGTGCAGGCCCGTCCGGAAACCGTCAAAAGCCGCGCCAGCGCCACCGTGATGGAGCGCTACCTGCTGAAAGAGAAGGGCACCGTGCTGGTCGAAGGCCGTGCCATCGGCCAGCGCATCGGCGCCGGCAAGGTACGCGTGATCCACGACGTATCCGAGATGGACAAGGTGCAGCCAGGCGACGTGCTGGTCTCCGACATGACCGACCCGGACTGGGAGCCGGTGATGAAGCGCGCCAGCGCCATCGTCACCAACCGCGGCGGCCGTACCTGCCACGCAGCGATCATCGCCCGTGAGCTGGGCATTCCGGCCGTGGTCGGTTGCGGCAACGCCACCAGTGTGCTGAAAGACGGCCAGGGCGTGACCGTATCCTGCGCCGAAGGCGATACCGGTTTCATCTTCGAAGGCGAGCTGGGCTTCGATATTCGCAAGAACTCGGTCGATGCCATGCCGGATCTGCCGTTCAAGATCATGATGAACGTCGGCAACCCGGATCGCGCTTTCGATTTCGCTCAACTGCCGAACGAAGGCGTTGGCCTGGCTCGCCTGGAGTTCATCATCAACCGCATGATCGGCGTGCACCCGAAGGCGCTGCTGAACTTCTCCAGCCTGCCGCCGGAGATCAAGGACAGCGTCGAGAAACGCATCGCCGGTTACGGTGATCCGGTCGATTTCTACGTCGAGAAGCTGGTCGAGGGTATCAGCACCCTGGCCGCCGCCTTCTGGCCGAAGAAAGTCATCGTGCGCCTGTCGGACTTCAAGTCCAACGAATACGCCAACCTGATCGGCGGCAAGCTGTATGAGCCGGAAGAAGAAAACCCGATGCTGGGCTTCCGTGGTGCTTCGCGCTACATCAGCGAATCCTTCCGCGATTGCTTCGAGCTGGAATGCCGCGCGTTGAAGAAAGTGCGCAACGAGATGGGGCTGACCAACGTCGAGATCATGGTGCCGTTCGTGCGTACCCTGGGTGAGGCCTCGCAAGTGGTGGAGCTGCTGGCCAGCAATGGCCTGGCTCGTGGTCAGGACGGCCTGAAAGTCATCATGATGTGCGAGCTGCCGTCCAACGCCATTCTGGCCGAGGAGTTCCTCGAGTTCTTCGACGGCTTCTCCATCGGCTCCAACGACCTGACCCAGCTGACTCTGGGCCTGGACCGTGACTCCGGCATCGTCGCCCACCTGTTCGATGAGCGTAACCCTGCGGTGAAGAAGCTGCTGGCCAATGCCATCGCTGCCTGCAACAAGGCCGGCAAGTACATCGGCATCTGCGGCCAGGGCCCGTCGGACCATCCGGATCTGGCCAAGTGGCTGATGGAGCAGGGTATCGAGAGCGTGTCGCTGAACCCGGACTCGGTACTCGACACCTGGTTCTTCCTGGCTGAGGCTCAGCCAGCCTGAGGTCTGTGATCGATCCAGAAAGGGCGGGTTGATCCCGCCCTTTTTGGTGTCCATCGTGTTTTGCCAGTCATCCCAAGCCGTCGCCAGCGATATGCAATATCGCTCCCGGCGGTTTTTTATGCGTGTCGTTATTCTTTTATGGCGTCTCGCCAGTGCGGTCATCTGATCCATGCAAAGCAGTAGTGAGCTTTTTCCCGTTTCCCTGATGAGTGCCGAACTGCGTGGCGATCTCAGTGAAGACGTCTATCTTCTCAAACCCAACAACAGCCCGGACTCCAGCGTCGAGCTGGCCTTGACCCGGCTCGGTCGTGCAGGGGCCGAAGGCGAACGTGGCGTGCCCGTGGTATTGCTGCACGGCAGCTTTTCCAACCGGCGCTTCTGGTATTCGCCCAAGGGCATTGGTCTGGGGCCTTACCTGGCGCGCGCGGGATTCGATGTGTGGATCGCCGAAATGCGCGGCCACGGCCTGTCGCCGCGCAACGAAAACTATCGAGACAACCACGTGGCGCAGTACGTGCGCTATGACCTGCCAGCCATTGCTGATTTCATCATCGAGCAGACCGGGCAAGCCGCGCACTGGATCGGCCATTCCCTCGGTGGAGTGATTCTGGCGGCGGCGCTGGGGGGCGGTTATCTCGACGAGTCGCGTGCGCGTTCGGCGGCATTGTTCGGCAGCCAGGTCAGCCGTATCTACTGGCCGCTCAAGCTGCCGCCTGTGGAGTGGGGCGGTCGCCTGCTGTTGCGTGCCTTCCCCTACCTGTCCGGGCGTCGGCTGAAGCGCGGCCCCGAAGACGAGCCGACCGGCCTGGCACTGGAGACCTTGCGCTGGCTCAGGCTGTTCGGGCGTTTCGGTGATGCTGATCAGGATTGGTGGGCAGGCCTGACTCAGGTGCGCTTGCCGATCCTGGCGGTAGGAGCTGCAGCCGATCAGCAGGATCCAGCCTGGGCCTGTCGCAAGCTGCTGGAACAATGCAGTGCGGCGCCGTCGCAGTTCTTGCTGCTGGGCAAGGAGAACGGCTTCTCCAGTGACTTCGGGCATATCGAAATGCTGGTCAGCAAGGAGGCACAGCGCGAGGTGTGGCCCTTGACCGAATACTGGTTGCAGCATCTGCAACTGCCCGCCGGTTTTGCCGAGCAGGCGTCTGCTATAGGTTCTTGAGTCGCTACCTGAGATTGTCCCGGCCGTTTCTTCGGCAGAGGCTTAGCGGTAAGATGTGACGCATCATGTGTGGGCGGTCATTTCAGGTTCAACTGCTTGTTTGTCGTTCATGTTGGACGAGTTCGCAGCGACAGCTAGGCGCTGAATTGTCCCGCTTCAAGCAGGTCCATGAAGGTGGCTGCCTTCTCATCCATTGTCGAAAGGAGTTCTGTCATGCACTACATCACCCCTGATCTGTGCGATGCCTATCCGGAACTGGTTCAGGTCGTCGAGCCCATGTTCGCCAACTACGGCGGCCGCGATTCTTTCGGCGGTCAGATCGTCACCATCAAGTGCCATGAGGACAACTCGCTGGTGAAGGAGCAGGTCGATCTGCCTGGTCAGGGCAAGGTCCTGGTCGTGGATGGCGGCGGCTCCCTGCGGCGTGCGCTGCTCGGTGACATGCTGGCCGAGAAGGCCGCCAAGAACGGCTGGGCGGGCATCGTCGTATATGGCTGCATCCGTGATGTGGATGTCATCGCACAGACCGATCTGGGCGTGCAGGCGCTGGCCAGTCATCCGATGAAGACCGACAAGCGCGGCATTGGCGACCTGAATGTGCCTGTCAGCTTTGGCGGCGTGACCTTCAAGCCGGGCGATTATCTGTACGCCGACAACAACGGCATCATCGTTTCCCCGCAAGCCCTGAGCATGCCGGAATAAGCCGATGCAGGATCAGGATTCGGCGTTGCTGCATGCCTTCGTGCTCGATGGTCAGGGCGGTGCACGCAGCATCACTCGCCATGAACTGGATGGCCTGCAGCTAGGTGAGCAGGAAAGCCTGTGGCTGCACTGGGATCGCGGCCAGGAGCAGTCACAGCGCTGGTTACGTGAGCACAGCGGGCTGGATGAATTCAGCTGCAACCTGCTGCTCGAGGAAAATACCCGGCCGCGTCTGTTGCCCCTGCCCGACGATGAGCTGCTGCTGTTCTTGCGCGGGGTCAACCGTAATCCCGGCGCAGAACCGGAAGACATGGTTTCGGTACGTATCTTCGCCGATGCCCGGCGGGTTATCTCCCTGCGTCAGCGTCCATTACTCGCGACCGATGCACTGATTGCCGATCTGTTGGCGGGCAAGGGGCCGAAGACGTCGTCCGAGCTGCTCCTGGAACTCGCCCGTCACCTCACCAGTCGCGTCGATGATCTGATCGCCGAGTTGAGCGAGCAGCTCGACGTTGAGGAGGATGGCCTCGATGGTGATGAGCGATATCGTCCCGATCACGGCCTGGTGTTGCAGGTGCGTCGGCGTGCGGCCAGCTTGCGTCGGTTTCTCGCGCCGCAGCGCGATCTCTACGCGCAGCTGGTGCGTAATCGACAGCCCTGGTTCGTCGAGGACGACGGTGACTACTGGAACGAGCTCAACAATCGCCTGACCCGCTATCTGGAAGAGTTGGAGCTGATTCGCGAGCGCGTCGGCCTGGTACTGGAGGCGGAAAGCCGGCGTCTTGGAGAGCGCATGAATCGCATCATGTACCGCTTCACCGTGATCACCGGGATGTTTTTGCCGCTGACTTTTCTCACGGGTCTGCTGGGCATCAATGTCGGCGGGATTCCGGGTTCTGAAAGTCCGATTGGTTTCTTCATCGCCTGTGGCCTCATGGTCCTTCTGGCGCTGGGCCAACTGCTGCTTTTTCGACGTTGGCGTTGGCTGTGATGTGTGACTCATCCGCCGGCTGCTGCGTCTAGCCGTGACATCCCGTGAGGTGCGCATGCACGATCCATTCGAAGAGTCTCTACGCGATTTGCTCAAGTCCTCGTCGTCCAGCCATGACGACGATGCTTGCCTGCACCGGGTTCTCAAGACCGCCAACCGCCAGGTCGGCGCTGGTGACCTGTTCAGCCTGGTAGGCCACTGGGCGCAGGCCCTGATGATCGCCCTGAACAACGGTTCGGCGCATGTCGCGCCGGTTTCGCGCCGTACCCAATCCTCTGCTTCTGCTGATAAGGCTGACTGAAATGGAACTCGATCCCTGGACCCAAAGCCTGATCTCCGCGATGACCGCATTGTGGACCAAGGTTGCCGGATTCATTCCCAACCTGTTCGTTGCACTGGTGTTGGTACTGCTTGGCTTCGTCGTGGCCAAGTTGCTCGACACGCTGCTGTCCAAGCTGCTCGGCAAGGTCGGACTGGATCGCCTGATGACGGGTACCGGTCTGACCAAGCTGCTGGCACGCGTCGGCATTCACGCGCCGGTATCGACCCTGATCGGCAAGATCGTCTATTGGTTCGTGCTGCTGATCTTCCTGGTTTCGGCCGCTGAATCGCTTGGTCTGCAACGGGTTTCCGCGACCCTCGACGTGCTGGCGCTGTACCTGCCCAAAGTCTTCGGCGCCGCCCTGGTGCTGCTTGCCGGTGTGCTGCTGGCGCAACTGGTCAGCAGCCTGGTGCGCGGTGCTGCCGAAGGCGTCGGCCTGGAGTATGCGAACGGGCTGGGGCGGGTCGCGCAAGGTCTGGTCATCATCATCAGCATCTCGGTGGCCATCGGCCAGCTGGAGATCAAGACCGACCTGCTCAACAACGTGATCGCCATCGTGCTGATCTCCGTTGGCCTGGCGGTCGCGCTGGCATTGGGCCTGGGTAGTCGCGATATCGCCAGCCAGATTCTCGCTGGCATTTATGTGCGCGAGCTGTATCAGGTCGGGCAACAAGTGCAGGTTGGTGAGGTCGAAGGGCAGATCGAAGAGATCGGCACAGTGAAAACCACCCTGTTGACCGATACCGGTGAGCTGGTATCGGTGGCAAATCGAGTGATGCTCGAGCAACGCGTGAACAGTCGCTGACGCCAATCTGTTATTTTATGCCGCTGCCCGGCAGGCGTGACCTGCCGGGCGCTTTTCGTCCTGACTGTCGGCCGACTCGTTTTGAACAAAGCCCAGCCCTTGCCCACGCGCTACGACCCCCGCGAGCTCACTGATGAAGAGCTGGTGGCGCGCGCCCACGACGAGCTGTTTCATATAACTCGTGCTTATGAAGAGCTGATGAGGCGCTACCAACGAACATTATTTAACGTTTGTGCGCGTTATTTGGGGAACGAAAGGGATGCTGATGATGTCTGTCAGGAGGTGATGCTCAAAGTTCTCTATGGCCTTAAGAACTTTGAGGGTAAATCCAAGTTCAAAACTTGGCTCTACAGCATTACCTATAACGAATGCATTACTCAGTATCGAAAAGAGCGGCGAAAGCGTCGATTGGTTGACGCCTTAAGTTTGGACCCGCTCGAAGAGGCTTCCGACGACAAGACACCCAAAGTCGAGGAGCGAGGCGGTCTGGATCGCTGGTTGGTTCACGTCAACCCGATCGATCGCGAGATTCTGGTGCTACGTTTTGTCGCAGAGCTCGAGTTTCAAGAGATTGCCGACATCATGCACATGGGCTTGAGCGCAACGAAGATGCGCTACAAGCGAGCATTGGATCGGTTGCGGGATAAATTTTCGGACACTTCCGAAACTTAGTTCAGCTTTCCGACCACTAAGGGAGTGGCGAACCCTGATAGAATCGCCGCCAAGTTGCCGACTGAAGTTAACGGCGACTTATTAACCACCAAGATGGGGATTTAACGGATGAAAGTAAAAAACACCTTGGGCGTAGTCATTGGCTCTCTCGTTGCCGCAACCTCCTTCGGCGCGCTGGCGCAAGGCCAAGGCGCTGTCGAGGTGGAGGGCTTCGTCAATCGCTACTTCACCGACGTTCAGCGTGATTACGCGCACAACGAAGGCAACCTGTTCGGTGGCAGCATCGGCTACTACCTGACTGACGACGTCGAACTGGCGCTGTCCTACGGCGAATACCACGACCTGCGCGGTGAAGGTTCGCAAGGCAGCAAGAATATCAAGGGCAACCTGACCGACCTGAAGGCCATCTACCACTTCGGTCAGCCGGGTGTTGGTCTGCGTCCGTACGTCTCTGCCGGTTTCGGCCATCAGAGCATCGGCGACGCCAACAGCGGTGGTCGTAACCACTCCACCCTGGCTATCGCTGGCGCTGGTGCCAAGTACTACTTCACCGAAATGTTCTACGCCCGTGCCGGCGTTGACGCTCTGTACAACATCGACCAGGGCGACACCGAGTGGCAAGCTGGCGTGGGTGTTGGTCTGAACTTCGGTGGCGGCAGCAAGCCTGCTCCGGCTCCGGTCGTGGCTGCTGCGCCCGAGCCGATGCCTGAGCCTGCTCCTGAGCCGGCCATGGAAACCGTTCGCGTCGAGCTGGACGTCAAGTTCGACTTCGACAAAGACCGCGTCAAAGAAGAAAGCTACGGCGACATCAAGAACCTGGCTGACTTCATGAACCAGTACCCGCAGACCACTACCACCGTTGAAGGTCACACTGACTCCGTCGGTTCTGACGCCTACAACCAGGGTCTGTCCGAGCGTCGCGCCAATGCCGTGCGTAACGTACTGGTCAACCAGTACGGTGTAGACGGTAACCGCGTCAACGCTGTTGGCTACGGCGAGACCCGCCCGGTAGCCGACAACGCCACCGACTCCGGCCGCGCCATCAACCGTCGCGTTGAAGCCGAAGTGGAAGCCCAGATCCAGCAGTAATGCTTCTGGTGCTACAAGAAAAACCCGGCCTCGGCCGGGTTTTTTCTTTTCTGGAATAAAAAAGCCCGCCGAGGGACCGACGGGCAAACAACGTCTTCTCCGGGGCGCGAAGCGGTCAGGCATGCAGGAGCTGGGGCATGCTGATCTGTGTGCTGGCGCGGGCGACTTCGCCGATCACCAGAATGGCCGGGCTCTTCAGGGCGAAGGCTGTTGCATCTTCCTGCATCGCGCCTAGCTGGCTGCGGCATTCACGCTGGGCGGGCAGCGAGGCGTTCTCGATCATGGCCACTGGCATCTCGGCGCTCATGCCGCCGGCGAGCAGGCCGTCGCGAATATCCGCCAGTTTGGCTACGCCCATATAGACCACCAAGGTGGTGCCGCTCTGCGCCAGTGCCGCCCAGTTCAGGCTGCTGTCGTCCTGGGTGTGGGCGGTGACCAGGGTCACGCCACGGGCCACACCGCGCAGGGTCAGGGGGATGCCGCAGTTGGTGGCGCCGGCCAGCCCGGCGGTGATGCCGTTGACCAGCTCCACTTCGATGCCGTGCTCGCCGAGCCAGTCTGCTTCCTCGCTGCCGCGGCCGAAGATGCACGGATCGCCGCCCTTGAGGCGCACCACGCACTTGCCCTGGCGCGCATAGCGCAGCATCAGGCGATGGATGAAGGCCTGCGGGGTGGAACGGCATCCGCCGCGCTTGCCCACCGAGACGATACGCGCGCCGGGGCAGTGCTCGAGCACGGCCGGGTTGACCAGATCGTCGATCATCACGATCTCGGCCTGGTTCAGCGCCTTGACCGCCTTGAGGGTCAGCAGCTCGGGATCACCGGGGCCCGCGCCTACCAGCCAGACTTTTGCACTCATGTTCACCACCTCTCTCGTGTCACGTGCCGGCGTTTGCCGCTGGTTCCCACGCTCCGGCGTGGAAAGGATTCGGGGGACGCTCTGCGTCCCATGAGACGCGGAGCGTCTCGGCCTGCGTACCCACGCAGAGCGTGGGTACGATCAACTCATGCGTTCACTGCAGTGGGCTGTTGAGCCAGCAGACGTTTGATTTCGGGTACGCAGGAGCCACAACTGGTGCCGCACTTGAGCTCCTGCCTGAGGCCGTCCAGGTCCAGGCCGCGTGCGATGCCGGCGCACACCGCGCCTTCGCTGACGTTCAGGCAGTTGCACAGGGTCTTGCCGCGCGTGTTGGCGGCTGCATTGCCTGGCGGCGCGGAGACCGGGGCGAGCAGCCAGCGACGCAGCTCAGCGTCGGCCTGGCCGTCCAGCCACAGGCTTCTGAGCCACTCGCTGGCGGCGGTTTCGCCGGCCAGGCGGATGCTGACGATGCGGCCATCCTCGATACGCACACGCTTGCCTACTGCACGGCGCGGGTCGTCGTAGGCCAGCACCGGACCTTCATTCAGGCGCAGCAGGCGGTCGATCTGCGCCAGCAGCTCTGGCTGCGGCGCCACGGCGCTGGCGGCGCGGATCAGCAGAGCGGGGCGCTCGCGGCCGGTGGGGGTGAGGCTGGCGTAGGCGAACTCCTCGAACAGCGGGCGCAGGGCCTCGAAGCGGCTCTGCACCTCGCCCTCGACCAGGGCGAACAGCTGCCAGGGCAGCTCGACCTTGTCCACCTCGACGCCGGCGTGCTTGAGCTCTGGCTGCTTGGACAGCGGATCGAAGGCCGGCTGGGTCAGCACGTTGGTGCCCAGGCCTTTGAGGAAGCGATCGCCCCAGTGCATCGGCAGCCAGGCCTGGCCGGGACGCACCGACTCGTCGGCCTGTACCGGCAGGATCAGGCTGCCGCGGCGACTGCGCAGCTTGACCAGGTCGCCGTCCTGCAGACGACGGCGACGCAGCTCGTCCGGGTGCATGCCGAGCACGGCGGTCTCGACATGGCCGAACAGGCGCGCGGCGGTGCCGGTGCGGCTCATGCCATGCCACTGGTCGCGCAGGCGGCCGGTGTTGAGCGTCAGCGAGTAACGTGCCTCGCGCTTTTCCTTCGGCGCGCGGTACGGGTCGGCCTGGAACTGCGCGCGACCGCTGGCGGTGGGAAAGCGGCCGTCGGTGTAGAGCCGCGCCGTTCCCTGATGGGCGCCGGTCGGGAACGGCCATTGTTGGGGACCTTGGTCGTCGAGCAGCGCGTAGCTCAACCCGGAGAGGTCGAGGTCGCGCTGGGCGGTCAGGTGTTTGTATTCCTCGAACAGCGCTTCGGCGCTGGCGAAGTCGAACAGGCTGGGCAGGCCGGGGCGGAGCAGAGTTTCCAGGCGACGGGCGAAGTCGCAAGTGATCGACCAGTCGGGCCGCGCCTCTGCGGGCGCTGGCACGGCGCGGCGTACATGGCTGACGCGGCGCTCGGAGTTGGTCACCGTGCCTTCCTTCTCGCCCCAACTGGCGGCGGGCAGCAGCAGGTCGGCGTAGCGGCAGGTCTCGGTGGTGAAGAAAGCTTCCTGCACCACGACGAAGGGACAGGCGGCCAGGGCCTCGTGCACCTTGTTCTGGTTCGGTAGCGACTGCGCCGGGTTGGTGCAGGCGATCCACAGCGCCTTGATGCGGCCGTCGTGCACCGCATCGAACAGCTCGATGGCGGACAGCCCCGGCGCCTCCGGCAGGGCGTCGACGCCCCAGTAGGCGGCGACTTCGGCGCGGTGTTCGGCGTTGCCCGCCTCGCGGTGGCCCGGCAGCAGGTTGCTCAGGCTGCCGGTCTCGCGGCCACCCATGGCGTTGGGCTGGCCGGTCAGCGAGAAGGGGCCGGCGCCGGGCTTGCCGATCTGCCCGGTGGCCAGGTGCAGATTGATCAGCGCGCTGTTCTTGGCGCTGCCTGCGCTGGACTGATTCAGCCCCATGCACCACAGCGAAAGGAAGGAGGGCGCACGGCCGATCAACTCGGCGCAGCGCTGCAGGGCGTCCAGGCTGATGCCGCAGATATCGGCGGTGGCCGCCGGGCTGTAGTCGCGCACCAGGTTCTTCAGCGCCTCGAAGCCTTCGGTGTGGGCGTCGATATAGGCGCGGTCGATCCAGCCCTCCCACAGCAGGAGATGCAGGATGCCGTGAAACAGCGCGACGTCGGTGCCGGGCAGGATCGCCAGGTGCAGATCGGCCAGCTCGCAGGTGTCGGTGCGCCGCGGGTCGACGACGATGATCTGCATCTCGGGGCGGCGAGCCTTGGCTTCTTCCAGGCGGCGGAACAGCACCGGGTGGGCGTAGGCCATGTTGGAGCCGGCGATCAGCAGGCAGTCGCTTCGCTCGATGTCTTCGTAACTGCAGGGCGGGGCGTCGGCGCCGAGGCTGCGCTTGTAGCCGACCACCGCGCTGGACATGCACAGGCGCGAGTTGGAGTCGATATTGTGGGTGCCGACCAGGGCGCGGGCCAGCTTGTTGAAGGCGTAGTAATCCTCGGTCAGCAGCTGGCCGGAGATATAGAAGGCCACGCTGTCCGGGCCGTGCTCGCGAATGGTCTCGGCGAACACCGCCGCGGCGTGGTCCAGGGCGCTGTCCCAGTCCGTGCGGGTGCGAGCCAGGCCTTTGCCCAGGCGCAGCTCGGGGTACAGGGCGCGGGCATCGAGGTCGCCGGTCAGGTGCAGGGTCGAGCCCTTGCTGCACAGTTTGCCGAAGTTGGCCGGGTGGCTGGGATCGCCGGCGACGCCGAGGATCTGCTCGCCGTCGTGCTCGATCAGCACGCCGCAGCCCACGCCGCAGTAGCAGCAGGTGGAGGCGGTGACTTGAGTGGGGCTGGCCATGTTCGGAGCTCCTAGGGGGCGATACGTCTGACGGCAGGCCGTGAGCCTGCCGCCGGACGGCTCAGGCGCACTTCGCGGCGGTGTTGAGGGCCAGCAGCACGCGGCCGTTCTCGACCCGGGCGTGGTGCCGGTGAGCGCAGCCCACATCCGGCGCCACGGCCTCGCCGGACTCCAGCTCGATCTGCCAGTTGTGCAGCGGGCAGGCCACGCGCTTGCCGTAGATCAAGCCCTGGGACAGCGGGCCGCCCTTGTGCGGGCAGCGGTCGTCGAGTGCGAAGACCTCATCGGCCGCGGTGCGGAAGATGGCGATGTCGCCCTTGGGACCGCTGACGATGCGCGAGCCGAGCACGTTGATGTCGTCCAGCGCGCAGATATCCAGCCAGTTCATACCGTGGCCTCCTCGATTTGCACCACCTTGATGGTGTCGAACTCTTTCTTCAGTTGCGGCGTCTCGATGCGTTCCTTCCACGGGTCCTGCTCGAACGACAGGGCGTAGTGCAGGCGCGCGGCCAAGGCCTTGCGGTTGGCTTCGTCTTCCAGCACCGCCTTCTTGATGTGCTCCATGCCGACGCGCTGCATGTAGTGCACGGTGCGCTCCAGATAGAAGGCCTCCTCGCGATACAGCTGGAGGAAGGCGGCGTTGTATTCGCGCACTTCCTCGGCGCTCTTGACCTTGACGAAGAACTCGGCCACCTCGGTCTTGATCCCGCCGTTGCCGCCGATGTACATCTCGAAGCCGGAATCCACGCCGATGATGCCGACATCCTTGATGCCGGCCTCGGCGCAGTTGCGCGGGCACCCGGAGACCGCCAGCTTGACCTTGTGCGGCGACCACATGTTGAACAGATCGTGCTCCAGGTCGATACCGAGCTGGGTGGAGTTCTGCGTGCCGAAGCGGCAGAACTCGCTGCCGACGCAGGTCTTCACCGTGCGGATGGACTTGCCGTAGGCGTGGCCGGAGGGCATGTCCAGATCCTTCCACACCGCTGGCAGGTCGTCTTTCTTGATGCCCAGCAGGTCGATGCGTTGGCCGCCAGTGACCTTGACCATGGGTACGTTGTACTTGTCGGCCACATCAGCGATGCGGCGCAGCTCGGATGGGTTGGTCACGCCGCCCCACATGCGCGGCACCACCGAGTAGGTGCCGTCCTTCTGGATATTGGCGTGGGCGCGTTCGTTGATCAGGCGCGACTGCGGGTCGTCCTTGGCCTCGCCCGGCCAGGTGGATATCAGGTAGTAGTTGAGCGCCGGGCGGCAGGTGGCGCAGCCGTTGGGCGTGCTCCAATTGAGGAACTCCATGGTCTGCGCCATGGACGTCAGGTGCTGCTCGCGGATGGCCTTGCGGATATGCCCATGGTTAAGGTCGCTGCAGCCACAGATGGCTTTCTCGCTCTTGGGCTTGACGTCCGCGGCGCCGCCAACGGTGCTGATCAGGATCTGCTCGACCAGGCCGGCGCAGGAGCCGCAGGAGCTGGCGGCCTTGGTGTGCTTCTTGACCTCGTCGACCGAGAACAGGCCGTTTTCCTGGATCGCCTTGACGATGGTGCCCTTGCACACGCCGTTGCAGCCGCAGATTTCCATGCTGTCGGGCATGTTGGCGGTCTTGTCGGCGCCCTGGTGGCCGACGTCGCCGATGGCGCCTTCGCCGAACATCAGGTGGTCGCGGATCTCGCTGACGTTATGGTTCTCGCGGATCTGGCGGAAGTACCAGCCGCCGTCTGCGGTGTCGCCATACAGACAGGCGCCGACCAGCACGTCGTCCTTGATCACCAGCTTCTTGTACACGCCGCCGATGGGGTCGGAGAGGGTGATGGTCTCGGTACCTTCGCCGCCCATGAATTCGCCGGCGGAGAACAGGTCGATACCGGTGACCTTGAGCTTGGTCGAGGTCACCGAGCCCTGATAGCGGGAGAAACCGAGCTGGGCCAGGTGATTGGCGCAGACCTTGGCCTGCTCGAACAGCGGCGCCACCAGACCATAGGCGATGCCGCGGTGACTGGCGCATTCGCCGATGGCGTAGACGCGCGGGTCATAGGTCTGCATGGTGTCGTTGACCAGGATGCCGCGGTTACAGGCGATGCCGGCGCTCTCGGCCAGCTCGCTGTTGGGGCGAATGCCGGCGGCCATCACCACCAGGTCGGCGGGGATCACCTCGCCGTCCTTGAATTTCACCGCGCAGACGCGACCCTCGCCGTTGTCCAGCAGTTCGGCGGTGTGCTTGGGCAGGAGGAACTTCAGGCCGCGGTCTTCCAGGGATTTCTGCAGCAGCTCGCCGGCGGTGCGATCGAGCTGGCGTTCCAGCAACCAGTCGCCGATATGCACCACGGTCACCTCCATGCCGCGCAGCTTGAGACCGTTCGCCGCCTCCAGGCCGAGCAGGCCGCCGCCGATGACCACCGCATGCTTATGAGTCTTGGCGGTGTCCATCATCATCTGGGTGTCGGCAATGTCGCGATAGCCGATCACACCCTGCAGGTCCTTGCCCGGAATCGGCAGGATGAAGGGGTTGGAGCCGGTGGCGATGAGCAGGCGGTCGTACTCGGCCTCGCTGCCATCGTCGGCGATCACCAGGCGCTTCTTGCGGTCGATCTTGACCACCTTGCGCCCCAGCAGCAGCTTGATGTCGTTTTCCGCGTACCAGTTGAGATCGTTGAGCACGATCTCCTCGAAGGTCTGCTCGCCGGCCAGCACCGGCGAGAGCAGGATGCGGTTGTAGTTGGGGTGCGGCTCGGCGCCGAACACGGTGATGTCGTAGAGATCGGGGGCGAGCTTGAGCAGCTCTTCGAGGGTGCGTACACCCGCCATGCCGTTGCCGATCATCACCAGCTTGAGTTTTTGCATGCCGGCCATCTCCTGAGTCATTAATCACGGAAAACAAAAAAGGCGTCCCGCTAGTCACCTAGCGAGGACGCCTTTGTCCAGGTCCCGTTCTATCGGGAAGTGCGGCCTTCTTCGTTGAAGGTCGCGCATTATGTGGTTTGTCATAGTTGTAAATGCAGCCCTTGTGCCAACTCGATCAGGTCACGGTTTTTCAGGCTTTTCAGTCACTTGGATGAATCTGGCGAGTGGACTTGTGCACCGTTGAGAGGCGTTTTGCGCTGCTTTGGTGCGGAGTGGGCTATTTGAGCAGCAGCAACGCCAACAGCAGGTTGAGCAGCAGCGACACCAGCGCCACGCTGCGCCACACCAGTAGCGGCTCGCGCTCCAGCAGCGGTCGTGGGTGGTTGTTCAGCGACTGACGCTCGCCGCTTTCCAGTGCCAGCAGCCATTCCTCGGCGGTCTCGAAGCGCTGCGCCGGGGCGGCGGCCACCGCACGATTCAGGACCTCGTCGAGCCAGGCCGGCAGATCCGGGCGATAGCGGCTGGCCGGCGTTGGCTGGCCGAAGCGTGGGTGCTGAAAGGCCTCGACCTCGCCGTATGGATAGTGACCGGTGAGCAGGTGATAGAGGGTCACGCCGGCGGCGTAGAGATCCTGCTGGGCGCTGGGCGGCGTGCCGGCGAAGGCCTCCGGGGCGATATAGCTGGGCGTGCCGGGCAGGCTGTGGGCCTCGTCGCGGGTTAACCCCGGGCAGTAGGCCAGGCCGAAGTCGAGCACGCGCAGTTCGCCGTCGTCGCCGAGCAGCAGGTTCTCGGGCTTGATGTCGCGGTGGATGATATTGCGCCGGTGCAACAGGCCGAGGGCCTTGATCAGGCGCGGTGCCAGGTCCTGCCAGTCGGCCAGGCTCAGTAGGCCATGCTGCAGGCGCGCGGCCAGGGTCTGGCCGGCATATTCGCGCTGCACGTAATACAGGTGCTGGCGCTGCGGCAGAGCATGCAGCTCGGGAAAGTGGCGACCGGCGACGCGACGCAGGAACCATTCCTCCTGCAGCAACGCCGGGCCGGCCTGCTCCTCGCTGGCGCGGCTGGTCGGCAGGGTTTTGAGCAGCCAGGGCTGATTGTCGGTATCCCGTACCCTGTAGATCAGCGACTGGCGCGATTCGCCGAGCAGGCCTTCGACCTGCCAGCCCTCGAACTCCTGGCCTTCACGCAGGCGCGGCGGCAGAGGCCAGTGCTCGAGCTGGGCCAGGGTGTCGGCTAGTGCCGCCTCGGGTAATTGCTCGACGTGCACCAGCAGCGCGCTGGCATTGTCCTGGCTGCCGGCACGGTGCGCCTCGTCGACCAGGGTCTGGCAGATCGCCGCGGCGTCATAGTCTCGTTGCAGTAGCTCGCCGATGCGCTTGTCGCTGAGGCAGGCCCAGACGCCATCGCTGACCAGCAGGAAACTGTCGCCGGCCTGCAACTCGCCGTCGCGGTAGTCCACCACCAGGTGTTGATCCAGACCCATGGCGCGCTTGAGCACGTGCTGCATGCCCGGCTGTTCCCACACGTGGTCCTCGGTCAGGCGCAGCAGCTGGCCGTCGCGCCACAGGTAGGCGCGGCTGTCGCCGATATGCGCCAGGGTGTAGCGGCGGCCGCGCAGCACCAGGGCGGTGAGGGTGGTCAGCAGCGGCTGGCCGCCGCCGTTGGCCTGCAGCCAGCGATTATGCGCAATGAGCAGGCGGTCCAGGCTGTGCTGCACCGGCCAGGTTTCCGGGGTGGAGTAGTAATCCAGTGCCAGCGCCTGCAGTGTGGCGCGTGCGGCCAGGCCACCGTCGGCGCACTGGCTGACGCCATCGGCCAGACCCAGCAGGTAGCCCTTGCTGGCGGCCAGCGCCGGCGCCGGGGTGACCACGCGCAGGGCGTCCTGGTTCTCGCTGCGCGGGCCGGTGGCGCTGGTTTCGCCGATGCTCAGTTGCAGGGCCATGATGCGGTTTCCGTAGATCTTTGGACCGTAGGGTGCGCCGTGCGCACCAGGTTCGACGATAGAACGCTGGTGCGCACGGCGCACCCTACGGGGCGAATCGCCGAAGGTTCGCTCACACCCGTGCGGCGGTCACCGCGGCGCTACCCCAGGTGGTGCGCCAGCGCTGCTTGACTCCGTGCAGGCCGACCCACGCCAGCACGCCGAGGCTGGCGAACAGCCAGAGGCCCAGCTGGTAGTCGCCGGTGTGTTGCTTGATGGTGCCCAGGCCTGCAGCGAGGAAGAAACCGCCGATGCCGCCGGCCATGCCGATCAGCCCGGTCATCACGCCGATTTCCCTGCGAAAACGCTGCGGCACCAGCTGGAACACCGCGCCATTGCCAGCACCAAGGCCAAGCATGGCGGCGACGAAGAAGGCCAGGGCAGCGGTCGCGCTGGGCAGGTTGAAGCCCACCACAGCGATGCACAACGAGGCGATGGTGTACATCATCAGCAGCGTGCGAATGCCGCCGATGCGGTCGGCAAGGGCGCCGCCCAGCGGGCGCAGCAGGCTGCCGGCGAAGACGCAGGCGGCGGTGTAATAACCGGCGGTCACCGGGTTCAGCCCGTACTGATCGCTGAAGTAGCCGGGCAGGGCGCTGGCCAGGCCGATGAAGCCGCCGAAGGTGACGCTGTAGAAGAACATGAACCACCAGCTGTCGCGGTCGCCGAGCGCCTTGAGGTAGTCGCCCAGGGCCTTGGGTTTGGGCCGCTCCGGCGCATTCTTGGCCACCAGGGCGAAGATCACCAGGGTAGCCAGCAGCGGGATCAGCGCCCAGCCAAACACGTTCTGCCAGCCGGACAGTGCCGCCAGGCCGGGGGCGAACAGCGCGGCCAGCACGGTACCGGAGTTACCGGCGCCGGCGATGCCCATGGCCTTGCCCTGGTGCTGCGGCGGGTACCACTGCGAGGCCAGCGGCAGGGCGACGGCGAAGGCAGCGCCGGCGAAACCGAGAAACAGACCGAGCAGCAGCGCCTGCTCGTAGCTGCCGATGCCGATCTGCCAGGCGCAGAACAGCGCGATGATCACCACCACCTGGCCGAGCAGGCCAGCGGTCTTGGGTGACAAGCGGTCGCACAGAAACCCCATCAACAGGCGCAGCACGGCGCCGGCGAGAATCGGCGTGGCCACCATCAGGCCGCGTTGCTGAGCGTTGAGGTCGAGGTCGGTAGCGATCTGCACCGCCAACGGGCCGAGCAGGTACCAGACCATGAAGCTCAGGTCGAAATAGAGGAAGGCGGCAAACAGTGTGGGGGCGTGGCCGGCTTTCCAGAAACTTGTATTCATCGATCACCTCATCAGCGAGAAGGAGCCCGACCAGGCGCGGCGAACCGTGGTCGTGGACACGGCGGCCGCGTCTGCCGGGAAGGCCGTGCACTTGTGGTGCAGAGCCCTGCGGCCGAAGCCACAGCAGGTTTGAGCGATTGCAGTGCAGGCTCGGATCGCGATGCCTGCGCCGGCCCCGGTCACTGGGGCGAACACGAAAAAAAACGCCGCTTCACCACAGGCCATGAAGGCGAGGTGAGGCGACGTCTTTGTCGTGAGGGAGGTGGCCGCCGTTGGCTACCTGGTACGAGGGAATAAGCAAGAGCCGAGCCAACCGAGCAGAGGCTCTGGGATCAGGCGCTACGCACCTTCAGTGCGCGCAGTACTGCCGTAAAACGAGGCGTTTGCGCCTTCTATGCCCCTGAATGGGGCGATCGCTGCGTACTGAGAGTAGCTTGAGACTGAACGCTGGAAAGTTGGGCAACGCTGGTTGCGTGAGTGGGTAGTGGCGCGGTCAGCAGGGCGAGTGCCAGCAGATTGCTGAGCAGCCCCGCCTGACGGGCACGGCGGTAGGTGTCGGTCATCCTCGATCCCCCCTTTTTTCTGTTCTGACCTAGGCGTAGCAGACGAATGACAGTGTGTCACGTTATTAGCAGCAATAACTGTGCACGTTTGCAGATGCCTGTTCGCCCGGAGCCCTGAAGCATTGCAATCGCTGAGTCAGTCGAGCCGATTGACCTTGGGGAACTTGGCGCTGAAGGATTCCGGCATCGGCACCACCTTCGACTGACGATAATCGAAGAACACGAAGCCGGACTTGGCCATGGCCACCAGGGTGCCGTCGGCCGGACGGGTGATGCGGAAGGTGATATCGCCGCCATATCGATTGAAATCCATCACGCCGACCTCGAACAGCAACTGGTCACGGGCATGGGCCTCGGCGCGGTAGGTGGTGGCCAGGTCGGTGACGATGATACCGGTGCCGCTGCCGTCGGTTTCGCGAATGCCGAACTCGAAGAGGAAGCGGGCGCGTGCCTCGGAAATCATCGAGATCATCGAGTCATTGCCCAGATGGTTGGCACCGTTGATGTCGGTAACGCGCACGGTCAGGTGAGTGCTGTAGCAGTACTGGTCTTCGGGAAAATCGAGGGTCAGGCGTGCCATGGTCGAGCCTTCGTCTAGGAGGGCGGCGATTGTAAACCGCCGCGTTCCTCAGCGGTGCAGGCTGTTGAGGTGATAGAACGTGACGCGACCACCTTCGCTATCCGCTCCGGAATTGTCCTGGATATAGGCGCCCGCCTTGAAGTACAGGTACTGCTTGCTCCAGCTGCTGCTCAACTGGCGGTAGAGCGAGCCATTGTCGCCATCGGTGCTGGCCACGCTGATGCCGATGCGTCCGCTGGGCGTGACGCGCAGGTCGTAGCCGAAGCGCTCGCCAAGCTGGATGTTCTCGGCCAGCAGGATGTTTTGCACGTCGCTGTCGCCTGGGCGAGCGCGCAGCAGCAGCTCCACTCGGCCAACGCCACGTCGATAGTGATATTGCAGCTTGAGCAGCGGGTCATTCTGGCTGCCCGGCACGTCGGTACTGTGGATCTGGCCGATCACCACCTTGTTGCGGCTGGGCACCTGGTCGACCTGCAGCACGGCGCTGAGATAGCTGTCCGAACTGGCGTGGAGCCAGTTGTCGAGTCTGCCGTCGTGCTGGGTTTCGCGTAGCTCGCTGCGTGGATAGCGGGCATCGGCGGTGGTCGAGCCGGTGACCGGCACCCAGAAGGTCACGCTGCCGTCGGCATTGCGCCGAAAGTAACGGCTTGTATAGCCGTTATTCAGCCGTTCGGTAGTGATAGTGGTCGGCGCTGGTTCGGTGGGAATCGACAGATTCCAGGTGGTGAGGTCGAGCACGGGGTTCTCTGCTTGTCGGTTGAGGGCCCTTGTTCGTCCCTGCAAAGGGCCAGAGGTTCCGCTGCCCCAGCCCTTGAGCCAGAGCGGTTTATTGCGCTCAGGCGGCCGGGCGCTGCTGGCGCTGGTAAAGAAACTCCAGTACGGCGGTACGGTAGGCGTGGTACTGCGAGTCATTGGCCAGCGCCAGGCGATCGCGCGGGCGCGGGAGGTCGACGGCGAGGATTTCGCCGACGGTGGCCGCCGGGCCGTTGGTCATCATCACGATGCGATCGGACAGGAGAACGGCTTCGTCGACGTCATGGGTGACCATCACCACGGTGCTCTGAGTCTGCCCGACGATACGCAGCAGCTCGTCCTGCAGGTGTGCGCGGGTCAGGGCATCGAGGGCGCCGAACGGCTCGTCCATCAGCAGCACTTTGGGCTCCATGGCCAGGGCACGGGCGATGCCGACGCGCTGCTTCATGCCGCCGGATATCTCGTTCGGGTGCTTGTGCATGGCATGGCTGAGGCCGACCATGTTCAGCGCCTGCTCGGTGCGGGCCTTGAGCTGGGCCTTGCTTTCGCGCGCGCCGAAGACCTTTTCCACAGCCAGATGGACGTTGCCGAAGCAGGTCATCCAAGGCAGCAGGCTGTGGTTCTGGAACACCACAGCGCGCTCGGGGCCGGGGCCGTCGATCTCGCGGCCATTGCAGATCAGCCCGCCTTCGTTGGCATCTAGCAGGCCGGCGATCAGGTTGAGCACGGTGGATTTGCCGCAGCCGGAGTGGCCGATCAGCGCCACGAACTCGCCGCGGGCGATGCTAAGGTTGACGTCGGCCAGTGCCTGGAAGCGGCCTTTCTTGGTGTCGAAGTGCTTGCTGACGGCGGTCAGCTCCACGAATTTGTCCATCGGAGTTCTCCCGGTCCCCGGATGCGACCGGGGAATCGTTGTCATGTTGACCCGGATTTAATCCGGATCACTTGTCTTGTAAAACAAAGACTTGCGGTATACTCCTGAAAGTCTTTGTTAACTCGCGTAGTCAAAGCGTTTGGCGATCAACAGCAGCATCTGTTCCAGCGCCAGGCCGACCAGGCCGACGATGATGATGGCGATGAGAATGTGCTCGACGTTGAGGTTGTTCCATTCGTCCCACACCCAGAAGCCCAGGCCGATGCCGCCGGTAAGCATCTCCGCGGCGACGATCACCAGCCAGGCCACGCCGATGGCCAGGCGGATGCCGGTCATCAGGTGAGGCAGCACCGCGGGGAAGAGGATGCGCGTCAGCACCTTGAACTCCGACAGCTTCAGCACGCGGGCCACGTTCAGGTAATCCTGCGGCACGCTGGCCACGCCGGCGGCGGTGTTGAGGATGATCGGCCAGATCGAACTGATGAAGATCACCCAGATCGACGCCGGGCCGGCCGCCTCGAACACCAGCAGGCCGATCGGCAGCCAGGCCAGCGGCGAGACCGGACGTAGCAGGCTGATGATCGGTGCCAGCATGCCGGCGAGAAAGGCGAAACGGCCGATGGCGAACCCCAGGGGAATGCCCACCAGCGCCGCCAGGCCGAAGCCGACCCCGACGCGGCCGAGCGAGTTGAGGATGTTCCAGCCGATGCCCATGTCGTTGGGGCCGTTGTCGTAGAAAGGATCAGCGAACAGCACCAGCGCGGCTTGCCAAGTGCTCAAGGGGCCGGGCAGGCCCTCGCTGTACTGCGCCAGCAGCGACCAGAAGCCGATGAAGGCGATGATGCCCAGCAGCGGGGCGATGCCGGCCTTGAGCAGGCTGCCCAGTGCGGCGGCACTGGGTAGCAAGGCCTGCGCGGAGAGGCGCGGCTTGGCGATTGGCGGCAGTGGTGTTTTCAGGGGCGCATTCATGGTCACCTCCGGTCAGGCTTTGATGGCGAAGGAGTCGGCGTAGGCGGCCGGATTGCTGCCGTCCCACACCACGCCGTCGATCAATGTGCTGCTGCGCAGCGGGCTGCTCGGCACGGCCAGCTTGAGGGCGCTGGCAGCCTCGGCGTAGAGCGCGGTCTGGTTGATCTGCGCGGCCACGGCGGCGTAATCCGGCGCATCCTTGAGCAGGCCCCAGCGCTTGAATTGGGTGAGGAACCACATGCCGTCGGAGTGATAGGGGAAGTTGACGCTGCCGTCCTTGCAGAAGGCCATGGCGTGTTCGTCCTTCCAGCTGTTGCCGAGGCCGTCCTCGTACTGGGCGAGAAAACGCGGCTCGATCACCTGCACCGGCGCGTTGACGTAGGCCTTGCCGGAAATCAGCTTGGCGGTGCTCTTGCGGTTCTCCTCGCTGGCCTCGATGAAGCGGCTGGCATCGAGAATCGCCATGATCAGTGCGCGGGCGGCATTGGGATACTGCTCGATAAAGGCGCGGGTGGTGCCAAGCACCTTCTCCGGGTGGTCCGGCCAGATCTGCTGCGTAGTGGTGGCGGTGAAGCCGATCTTGTCGAAGATAGCCCGCGCGCCCCAGGGCTCGCCGACGCAGAAGCCGTCCATGTTGCCGACACGCATATTGGCGACCATCTGCGGCGGCGGCACGACGATGGTCTTCACATCGCTCATCGGGTTGATGCCGACACTGGCCAGCCAGTAATACAGCCACATGGCGTGGGTGCCGGTGGGAAAGGTCTGGGCGAAGGTCAGCGGATTGCCGCCTTTTTTCACGTGTTCGGCCAGTTGCGCACCGTTGGTCACACCGGCCTCACGCAGTTGCTTAGACAGGGTGATGGCCTGGCCATTCTGGTTCAGCCCCATCAGCACTGCCATGTCCCGCTGTGGCCCCGCCAGGCCGAGCTGAGCGCCGTACATCATGCCGTAGAGCACATGGGCAGCATCCAGTTCGCCAGTATTGAGCTTGTCGCGCACGCCGGCCCAGGAGGCCTCCTTGCTCGGGTTGATGGTCAGACCGTATTTCTCGCCGAAACCCTGGGTGGCGGCGACCACCACCGAAGCGCAATCGGTCAGGGGAATGAAGCCGACGGTCAGCGCGGCTTTTTCCGGCGCATCGGAGCCGGCCGCCCAGGCTGCACTGCGCAGCGAAGCCGGCGCCGATAGGCCGAGTGCGGCGATGCCGCTCACGGCGCCGGCCAGGGCGATGGATTGCTTGAGGAAGTTGCGGCGGCTGGTGGCCAGGGTCTTGTTCGAATCACGATCGGTCATGGGTCTAATCCTTGTCAGGCGCATAAACAAAAAACGGCGTACGCCAGGCCACCTCAATTAGAGGAAGGTGACCTGACGGACGCCGTTGTCCGTGATCCTCGGCCCGCCGCCGTTGGCGTGCTACGCAGGATGGTTGACAAGGACTTAGCAAGGGGCTTGCCAGCTTTCGTGCACAGCGGCCGAGCAGCGGCATGCAGCGCCTGATAGCTGCAGATCGGATGCCGAACGTTCAATTAGCAACTATTTAAAATCAAAGACTTACATATTTTTTATGAGGTGACTTGGCAGCATGTGGAGTCAGCGCACGCGGGGCATGCCCCCGCATGCTTCTGAGCCAATGCCGTGCATGAGTGGGCGCCGCTGAGCCTTTTTGGTTCGTAGAGCAGGCTCAGGACGCCGGTTGAACGCGCGCCTCCTCGACGAAGTCGCGCAACCAGCGCAGCACTTCGACGGCTTCCCAGCGAGCCGGATCGAACAACGCATAGGCCAGCCCCTGATAGCCGACCACATCCAGTTGCCGATGGTAGCCGGCGCGCTGCAGCAACGCCTCGATCTCGGCGAAGCAGGTATTGAAGTGCTGACGATTGAAAGGGGTGCGGCTCTCGGTGACGATGCCCTCGAGCTGCAGTTCCTCGACCATCTCGCGTACCCGCTCCAGCGGCATGCGGTTCACTCGGTGTTTTAGCTGCAGTACGTCCAGCATGATGGCGCTCCTGTGCAATCGATCATTTACCTGCGATATAGCCTAATCGAAAAATACTGTACAAATAAACAGTATTGAGTGATATTGGCCTCACTTAGGCGACAACAACCCGTCCACTGCCTGAAGGTGGGCGCCTTGCGAGGGGGTATTGGCAATGCAACAGATGCTGATGACGATTGTGCTATTGGCCCTGATGAGCGGCTGCGCGCAACCGCAGATTGATCGACCACAGGCCAACGGTGCCTACCTGGTGATCGAGGGTGAGCAGGCCTGGGCCGTATTGGTTTCCGATGGCCAGCGCGTCGAGGAGACGGGCATAGTGCTCGACGTGATTCGACTGCCCGGCCATCACTCCAACATTGCCGCCAGTTACGTGATCGAAACGCCCAACTGCGGCAAGCTGCAGTGGCTGACCGAGCGCCATGGCGCTGCAGAGGGTGAAACCACGCTGCTGCCGGCTGCCTTCAACGAGCAACTGAGCAAGCCCGGCTGCGTGCTCGCGCAAGGCCTGAGCCGAGCCTGGACGGCCCTGGATTATTCCGGCTGACCCGTAGGGTGCGCCGCGCGCACCTACATCCGCCGGCGGGGTAATTGGCGAGACGCGCAAAGAAAAAGCGCCGCGACCTCAACGGAAGCGGCGCTTTTCATTCATGGGTTACCGAATGCTTACAGCAGGTGTTGCTTGTCCATCTCGATAGCGGCATCGAGTGTTTCCAGCAGCGCCTTGCGCACCTTCAACTTGGTGTTCTTGTGCGCCGTCATGTTGATCTTCTTCATCTGCTGCGCCACTGCCTGAGTGGTGGCCAACAATTGCTCAGCCGGCACCACCTTGTCCAGGAAGCCGGCCTCTACCGCGCCAGCCGGGTCGAACATCTCGCCATTGATCACCGAACGGTGGAATGCCGACTTGCGCAGGCGGTCACGGGCCAGCTCGATGCCGACGTGGTGCATGGTCATGCCGATCTGCACTTCATTCAGGCCGATATTGAACGGACCTTCCACACCGATACGGTAATCGGCCGACAGCAGGATGAACGCACCCTTGGCCACAGCATGACCCGGGCAGGCGACGATGATCGGGTAAGGATGGGCGAGCATGCGTCGCGCCAGCGTGGAGCCAGCAGCCACCAGGTTGATTGCATTCTGCGGGCCCGAGGTCATCACCTTCAGGTCATAGCCACCGGAAAGAATCCCCGGCTGGCCAGTGATGACGACGATGGCGCGATCCTGCTCGGCGCGGTCGAGGGCGGCATTGAACGCAGCGATCACGTCAGGCGAGATGGCATTGACCTTGCCATTGCTCAGGGTGAGGGTGGCGATGCCGTCTTCGAGTTGATAGCTGATCAGGTCGCTCATGGCGGTTTTCCTTGTTAGAGCCTTGGGGGCGAATGTGGGCAGAAGGTACTCAGCCGAAGCGCTCTGGTAAAGCGCCGCGGCTGACTGGCTGGTCAGTGTTTTTGCCTATCGCGGCGATGCCGGATGGCAATTGGTCGAACGCAAAGCCAGCCCTTTAAGGTGAGCAGCGAACCGAAGGAGCTGCCCCATGAACACCCTCTACTCCATCCTTTATATGGTCGCCGTGATCGGCCTGCTGCTGGCATCGGTCGTGCTCAGCGAAACCCTCTACCTGCGCAGCCCATCCGGCGTGCTGATGCTATTTGGCTTGGGTCTGTTCATGTCCCTGGGTTTTCTACTGTTCGGCCACATTCGCTTCGACGAGCAGCCCTGCGAGGAGCACGACGAAAACCCGCTTCGCTCTTAAGCGCATGAATCCTTTAAAAAAAATTTGCCATCGAGAAAACATTCGACTACATTAGCGCGCCTCGACGGGGTAAACGCCAAAACGTCGAGATCCGGTGAAGTGTCCGAGTGGTTGAAGGAGCACGCCTGGAAAGTGTGTATACGGGAAACCGTATCAAGAGTTCGAATCTCTTCTTCACCGCCACTTTCGCAATACTTGAAGCCCTGAAAGCTGAAAAGCTTTCGGGGCTTTTTCTTTCTGGTTTGTCGCTCTTCTCTCGGCGCAAGACGCTACCAGCCAACCGCTCGTTTCAATTCGAAGGAGCAGGTGACTGCCTGGAGTGGCATACACGTTCACGCAGGCTAGCGAAATATCGCTGGTTAGCGGGCTTTGCTGGCTTGGAATCGGCGCCGGCCAGCAGTTCATTGCGTAGTTGCTGGCGTTTGTCTTCTGGCATGGTCGTTCCCTTGAGGCAATTAACTTGAACGGTTATTCGTCTGGCACGGCTAGGGCGTGCCTCTTACCTACAGCGCCGAGGATACAGCCATATTGGCCAATACTCGCCGACTACGGCGACGACGTTTGTCATCATTCCTTCGTCGTTCCGTCATATCGCTGCCACCGCGATTGGTTGCAATCGCAGCATAGGCCAGGAGGATGCTGCGATGCAGATATGCGTGATTGGAGCAGGATACGTAGGTTTGGTGACGGCGACCTGTTTTGCCGAGATGGGCAATCAGGTGGTCTGCGTCGAGCGAAATCCGCAGCGCGTCGCAATGCTTTCGCGAGGTGAGGTGCCGATTTATGAACCTGGCCTGGAGGCGATGCTCAAGGCGCAGCTGGCTGCAGGGCAGCTCAGTTTCACTTCGCAGCTAAAGTCCGGCATCCGCCGCGCCGAGGTGATTTTCATTGCGGTGGGCACGCCCAGCGGAGAGGACGGTTCGGCCGATCTGAGTCATGTGCTGGCGGTTGCCGACGAGCTGGGTGAACGGCTCGATCATGCATGTCTGGTGGTGGACAAATCCACGGTGCCGGTGGGCACCGCCGAGCGTGTGGCGCAGCGCATCAACGCCGGTCTGGCGCGTCGGGAACAACGGGCGCGGGTGATCGTGGCGAGCAATCCGGAGTTTCTCAAGGAAGGCTCTGCAGTCGAGGACTTCATGCGCCCTGATCGGGTGATCGTCGGCTGCGACGAGGAGCGTGGGCGCGAGTTGCTGCGCCGGCTGTATGCGCCATTTCTGCGTAATCACGACCGCCTGTTGTGCATGGGCGTGCGCGCCGCCGAGTTCAGCAAGTATGCGGCCAATGCCTTTTTGGCGACCAAGATTTCCTTTATCAACGAGATGGCAGGTATCTGCGCGCGGTTGGGCGTGGATATCGAGGAGGTACGCCGCGGTATCGGTAGCGACCGGCGTATCGGCACGCACTTCATTTACGCCGGTTGCGGTTATGGCGGCTCGTGCTTTCCCAAGGATGTGAAAGCGCTGATCCGTACGGCCGAGCACGAGGGCATCGAGCCGGGCATCCTGCGTGCGGTCGAAGCGCGCAATGCGCTGCAGAAAACGCTGCTGTTCCAGGCCTTGCGCGAGCATTTCAATGGCCACTTGCAGGGGCGGGTCGTCGCGCTCTGGGGGCTGGCATTCAAGCCCGGTACTGACGATCTGCGTGAAGCGCCCAGTCTGGTGCTGCTCGACGCACTGCTGACCGCCGGCGCCAAGGTGCAGGCCTGCGACCCTGCTGCCACGGCAGCTGTTGCTGCACGCTATGCGGCGGCCGTCGAGGCGGGGCAACTGGTGCTTAGCGAATCCCCCTATGCCGTCGCCCAGGGTGCCGATGCGCTGGTGCTGGTGACGGAGTGGAAGCAGTTCCGTCAGCCGGACTTCCCGCGTATTCGCGGTGCGATGCGCATGCCGGTGCTATTCGACGGGCGCAACATCTATGA
This sequence comes from Pseudomonas sp. ZH-FAD, assembly GCF_002803095.1. GTDB lineage: Bacteria > Pseudomonadota > Gammaproteobacteria > Pseudomonadales > Pseudomonadaceae > Aquipseudomonas. The sequence continues at coordinate 61,025 of NZ_PGLR01000012.1, forward strand.
CGCCGATCAGCTGGCGGAGCTGGGTTTTCTTTATCGCGGCATCGGTCGACCTGCAAGCGGCAGTTGTAAGGCCAGCGCGGCTTGATAGACTGAGCGCGCATTCCAACCATCCCCACTAGGGAGTCCCATGATCAAGAAATGCCTGTTCCCCGCTGCCGGTTACGGCACGCGCTTCCTGCCTGCTACCAAGGCAATGCCCAAGGAAATGTTGCCGGTGGTGAACAAGCCACTGATTCAATATGGGGTTGAAGAGGCACTCGAGGCTGGCCTCAACCAGATCTCCATCGTCACCGGTCGCGGCAAGCGTGCGCTGGAAGACCATTTTGACGTGAGCTACGAGCTCGAACACCAGATCAAGGGCACCGACAAGGAGAAGTACCTGGTTGGCATCCGTCGTCTGATCGACGAGTGCAGCTTCTCCTACACCCGTCAGGTCGAAATGAAAGGCCTGGGCCACGCCATCCTCTGCGGTCAGCCGCTGATCGGTGACGAGCCTTTCGCTGTGGTACTGGCCGACGACCTGTGCCTGAACCTGGAAGGCGATAGCGTACTGGCGCAGATGGTCAAGCTGTACAACCAGTTCCGCTGCTCCATCGTGGCGATTCAGGAAGTGCCTAAGGACGAGACCTCCAAATACGGCGTGATCGCCGGCGAGATGATCCGCGAGGACATCTACCGCGTCAGCAACATGGTGGAGAAGCCCAAGCCCGAGGACGCGCCGTCGAACCTGGCGATCATCGGTCGCTACATCCTCACCCCGGATATCTTCGATCTGATTCGCAGCACTCCGCCGGGCAAGGGTGGTGAAATCCAGATCACCGATGCGCTGATGCGCCAGGCCCAACAGGGCTGCGTGATGGCATACAAGTTCAAGGGCCAGCGTTTCGATTGCGGTAGCGCCGAGGGTTACATCGACGCGACCAATTTCTGCTTCGAGAACCTGTACAAGACCGGCAAGGCGTTCTGATACGTCTGCTTATCAGCGCAGCCTTTCGTAGGAGCCCCGCCTCGGGGCGAAGCTTTGCGATGTCTCGTAGTCAAGGTTCGCGGCGGGGCGCCGCTCCTACAGAATCGGTGCATTGATGCTCCAACTGACGCCACCTTCGGGTGGCGTTTTGCATTTCAGGGTATCGGCATCTGTTCCGAGCCGGGGCCGAGCGGCTGGCCGTAGCTGAATTCGACGTAGTTGCCGGCCGGGTCGCGCAGGCCGCAGTAGTAGCCGACCGGGTAGGGTTCGTCCCGCGGTGGCCAGATCAGGCAGCCCGCTTGTTCGGCCATGGCGGCGATGCGATCGACCTCTGCGCGGCTGCCCAGGGCGAAGCCGAAGTGGCTGTAGTCATTGGTGGCCAGGTTCCTGTCCTGGCCGCCGGGCATGATCACGAAGATGAACTGGTGTTCCTTGCCCGGCTCGGCCATCCAGACGATGCGTGTGCCTTTGCCGGGGCGCTCGTGGATCACCTGCATGCCACAGAAACGCTGATAGAAGGCAATGCAGGCGTCGAGATCGGGGACGTGCAGGGCCAGATGGGTCAGGGTAGGGCGCATGGTGTTCTCCTCTGCCTATCAGCTTAGCGCGGGCCTTTACGGTATGCTCCTCGTCTGCCAAGGAGATACCCTCATGAGTTACGACTTCGACCTGTTCGTTATCGGCGCCGGTTCCGGCGGCGTGCGTGCGGCGCGCTTCGCCGCAGGTTTCGGTGCGCGCGTTGCGGTCGCCGAGAGCCGCTACCTGGGCGGCACCTGCGTCAACGTCGGCTGCGTACCGAAAAAACTGCTGGTGTACGGCGCGCATTTCGCCGAGGACTTCGAGCAGGCCTCGGGTTTCGGCTGGTCGCTGGGCGAAGCGAATTTTGATTGGACGACGCTGATCGCCAACAAGAATCGCGAGATCGAACGCCTCAATGGCATTTACCGCAATCTGTTGACCAACAGCGGCGTCAGTCTGTTCGAGGGGCATGCGCGCATCGTCGATGCACATACCGTCGAAGTGAACGGCCAGCGGCACAGCACTGAACGCATCCTGATCGCCACCGGCGGCTGGCCGCAGATTCCCGATATTCCCGGTCGCGAACACGCCATCAGTTCCAACGAAGCCTTCTTCCTCAAGCAACTGCCCAAGCGTGTACTGGTGGTGGGCGGCGGTTATATCGCCGTGGAGTTTGCTTCGATCTTCCATGGCCTAGGTGCAACTACCTCGCTGCTGTATCGCGGCGACCTGTTCCTGCGAGGTTTCGACGGTGCAGTACGCGAGCACCTGCGCGACGAGTTGAGCAAGAAGGGCCTGGATCTGCAGTTCAACGCCGACATCGCCAGCATCGAGCGCAAGGGCGATGGCAGCCTGGCTGCGACGCTCAAGGATGGTCGCGTACTGGAGGCCGATTGCGTGTTCTACGCCACCGGCCGCCGGCCGATGCTGGACAACCTCGGCCTGGAAAACGTCGAGGTCAAGCTGGACAAGCGCGGCTATATCGAAGTCGATGACCTGTTCCAGACCTCCACGCCGTCGATTCTCGCCCTTGGCGACGTGATCGGCCGCGTGCAGCTGACTCCGGTTGCGCTGGCCGAAGGCATGGCCGTGGCGCGTCGGTTGTTCAAGCCCGAGGAATACCGGCCGCTGGATTACAGCATGATCCCTACCGCCGTGTTCAGTCTGCCGAACATCGGCACCGTTGGCCTGAGTGAAGAGCAGGCCATCGAAGCCGGGCACAAGGTGACGATCTTCGAGAGCCGTTTCCGCCCGATGAAGCTGACGCTGACCGAGAACCCGGAGCGCACGCTGATGAAACTGGTGGTCGATGCCGACAGCGACCGCGTGCTCGGCTGCCATATGGTCGGCCCGGAGGCCGGCGAGATCGTCCAGGGCCTGGCTGTTGCGCTGAAAGCCGGTGCGACCAAGCAGATCTTCGATGAGACCATCGGTGTGCACCCGAGCGCCGCCGAGGAGTTCGTCACCCTGCGTACGCCGGTCAGCCGCTGAGGACTGCATGGAAAAGCTTTTCTATGTCGCCGACCTGTTCGGCGTAGCGGTATTTGCCATCACCGGTGCGCTGATGGCGGGGCGCAAGTCCATGGACCTGTTCGGCGTGCTGGTGATGGCCATCGTCACCGCGCTGGGCGGCGGCACGCTGCGCGACCTGATTCTGGACAACCATCCGGTCAGCTGGATTCGCGATGACACCTACATCCTGGTCGCTTCCCTGGCGGCGCTGGGCACGGTGGCTTGGGTACGCATGACCCGGCCGATTCACGAGAAAGGTCTGTTGATCGCCGACGCCTTCGGCCTGGCCGTGTTCACTGTGTATGGCACCGAGCTGGCGCTGCAACACGGTACGCCGATCAGCACCGCGGTGATCATGGGCGTGATGACCGGCGTGGTCGGTGGGGTGATTCGCGATGTGCTGTGCAACGAGATTCCGCTGATCTTCCAGAAGGAAATCTATGCCACGGCCTGTATCGCCGGCGCGCTGACCTTTATCGGCCTGCGTGCCCTGGGCACGCCGCACTGGCTGGATACTGCCGCGGCGATGTTCGTGGTGCTGGCCGCCCGTCTGGCGGCAATCCACTGGCACCTGGGGTTGCCGCGTTTTCATCTTCTGGACAGGCATTGAGCATGATCGAGAGACTGGACCATCTGGTACTGACGGTGGCGGATATCGACGCCACCGTCGATTTCTATGAGCGCGTACTGGGCATGCGCCACGAGCGTTTCGGCGCCGGGCGCAGTGCTCTGCTATTCGGTCAGCAGAAATTCAATCTGCATCAGGCCGGGCGTGAGTTCGAGCCCAAGGCGATCAAGCCGACACCAGGCGCCATCGATCTGTGCCTGATCACCCTGTGGCCGCTGGAGCGAGTCATGGCTCATCTGGCCGAGCAGGGCGTGACGGTGGAAGAGGGGCCGGTGGCGCGTACCGGCGCGGTGGGGCCTATCGAGTCAGTGTACTTTCGCGATCCGGACGGCAATCTGATCGAAGTGAGCCGTTATCCCGCATAGGAACGGCTTCTTGCTTGCAGCGGCGCCTCGGCATCCACGTGCTGAGGTCGAGGTGCCGAACGTCGCAAAACGTGCAGCAGCGAAACGGCGCCTGCTGAAATATCTTGAACCGTAAAGGTTCTAAACGGGTCAGGTTCTATTACCGAGTCACTCAATTGGTATAGAACTCATGATCAAGAAATGTTTGTTTCCCGCAGCCGGTTACGGCACCCGTTTTCTTCCCGCTACCAAGTCGATGCCCAAGGAAATGCTCCCGGTGGTCGACACCCCGTTGATCCAGTATGGCGTCGAAGAAGCCCTGCAAGCCGGGCTGCATGAAATTGCCATCGTCACCGGCCGTGGCAAGCGTTCGCTGGAAGACCACTTCGACATCAGCTACGAGCTGGAACACGAGATTTCCAACACCGGCAAGGAAAAATCCTTGAGTGGTGTACGCCACCTGATCGATCAGTGCACCTTCTCCTATACCCGCCAGATCGAGATGAAAGGCCTCGGTCATGCCATTCTCACCGGCCGCTCGTTGATCGGTGACGAGGCGTTCGCCGTGGTGCTGGCCGATGACCTGTGCCTGAACCTGGAAGGCGACGGCGTGCTGGCCCAGATGGTCAAGCTCTACGAACAGTTTCGCTGCTCCATCGTCGCCATTCAGGAAGTGCCGATGGAGGAGGTTTCGCGCTACGGCGTGATCGCCGGCGAAGCGCTGCGTGACGACATCTTCCGCATCGAGCGGATGGTGGAGAAACCCAACCCCGAAGATGCGCCGTCGAACCTGGCGATCATCGGCCGCTACATCCTCACGCCGGATATCTTCGAGCTGATCGAGCAGACCGAACCGGGCAAGAGCGGCGAGATCCAGATCACCGACGCGCTGATGAAGCAGGCCCAGCAGGGCTGTGTGCTGGCCTACAAGTTCAAGGGTCGCCGCTTCGATTGCGGTTCGGCCGAAGGCTACGTGCAGGCCACCAACTTCTGCTTCGAGAATCGCCACAAGACCCATCCGGTGACTGCGAGCCCGCGACTGCAGGCCGTCTGAGCGCTAGCGAAAGGAGGAGTGAAGGATGAACGACAAGACCCTGCCGCCTCAGCATCAACAGCGGCAACCTGGTGTCGAACACGCCATGCACCCTGAGCCGGTCTACCTTGCCGATGATTACCGCGCCGCCGGCAAACTGACCGGCAAGGTGGCGATCATCACCGGCGGCGACAGCGGTATCGGCCGCGCCGTTGCCGTGCACTACGCCCTGGAAGGGGCCAAGGTTGCATTGGTTTACCTGAACGAGGATGAAGACGCGCAGAAAACCCTCGACGAGGTAAAGCACCACGGCGGCGAAGCCATCGCCCTGGCCGGTGACGTGGGCGACGGCGGCTTCTGCCAGTGCGTGGTCGACGCCGTGATCGCCAAGTGGGGGCGCCTCGATATCCTCATCAACAACGCCGGCGAACAGCATCCCGAGCACAACCTCGAAGCACTCGACGAGGCGCAGTGGGAGCAGACCTTCCGCACCAACATCTTCGCCATGTTCCACCTGACCAAGGTTGCGCTGGAGCATCTGCAGCCGGGGGCGAGCATCATCAACACCAGTTCAGTGACGGCCTACAAGGGCAACCCGATGCTGCTCGACTATTCCTCGACCAAGGGCGCGATCACCTCGTTCACCCGCTCGCTGTCGATCAACCTGGCGCCGCGTGGCATTCGCGTCAATGGCGTTGCGCCTGGGCCGATCTGGACGCCGCTGATCCCGTCCACATTCAGCGCCGAGAAGGTCTCCGAGTTCGGTGCGGACACGCCGCTGGGCCGGCCTGGACAACCTGCGGAGGTCGCTCCGGCATTCGTTTATCTGGCCAGCAACGATGCCTCTTACGTCACCGGGCAGATGCTGCATGTCAACGGTGGAAGTGTGGTCAACGGCTGATGAAAAAAAGCCTGAACGACTCGCGGCAGAGCCTGCCTCATTTTATGTAGAGGCAATAACGCCTCGCGAGTAACTATCAGGAGGTACCAGCAATGGCGACCAACAAAAATCCGGGTAACTTCGCAAACGATCGTGAAAAGGCCTCGGAAGCCGGCCGTAAAGGTGGTCACAACAGCGGCGGCAACTTCGCCAACGACCGTCAGAGAGCGTCCGAAGCCGGGCGCAAGGGCGGTCAGAAAAGCCAAAGCGGTCGCGAGTCGTGACCGTCATGCCAGGGCCCGCTAGAAGCGGGCCCTGGCATTTTTACCGATGTGATTGGTAGACCTGAGGAGAGCAAAACGATGAATGCCATCGAACTGCTGAAAAAGGATCACGAAACCGTAAAGGAGCTGCTGAGCAAGCTCGAGGACACCACCGAGCGCGCGGTGCAGACGCGCAAGAAACTGCTGCTCAAGATCGAGCAGGAATTGAAGATTCACACCGAGCTTGAAGAGCAGATTTTCTATCCGGCCTTCAGGCGCGCCGGCAGCAAGGACGACGCCGTACTCGCCATCGAGGCCAAGGAAGAGCATCGCGCCGTAGAAGCGCTGGTATTGCCCGACATCAAGGAAACCTCGCCATCCACCCTCGAGTTCGCAGGCAGAGTCAAGGTGCTCAAGGAGCTGCTGGAGCACCACATCGAGGAAGAGGAACGCGACATGTTCCCCCAGGCCAGCAAGCTGCTGAGCAAACGTCAGCTGCAGGAACTGGGGCAGTCGATGGAAGTGCTGCGCAAGTCGCTCAAGAGCAACGCCCAAGCCAAGGCGGCCTGAGCATCACCGGGCCGATGCTTGCGCAAGGTGGGCATCGGTCTAGCGCTGGCGCAGATTGGGCTGATAGCTCAGGCGCAACGCCACGCAGGCGATCCGCTCGGCCTGATCGTACTGCGGTTTTTCCAGCTCCTCACCGAATACATCCGGATCGATTTCCTGGTAGTCCCAGTCCCAACCCGTATCGCCCAGCGACAGGCGAATGGCATTGAGCAAAGGATCTTCACCGTCAACGATCGCCACCCCGGTATAGAGCAACAGCGTGCCGCCAGGCGCGAGTCTTTCCATTGCCGTATCGAAGATCGCCAGGGACAGTCCGGCGCCATGCTTGCCGCCGCCGTGGCGATAGGTACGCTGTTGCGGATCGAGCATATAGGGCGGGTTGGCGATGATCATGTCGAACTGCCCGTCCACATCCCGTAGCAGGTCGCTGCTCTGTACGCGCAGGTTATAGATGCCCGCCAGGCGCGCATTCACTGCGGTCAGGGTCAGTGCTCTGGGGTTGATATCCAGCGCCATGACTTCTGCCCCCGGGCGTAGCTGCGCTGCCGTGATAGCGCCAGGGCCAGCGCCGCAGCCGATATCGGCGATGCGCCGCAGCGGCTGGTTGGTGTGCGCCAGGTAATCGCGCAGCAGGCGGGTGAAACGGTAGGTATCGGGGCCGAAGAACACTGCGTCGCTTTCCTCCGTGGGAAAACGCGAGTGCACGTAGAGCCCGTCGCCCAGGGTCGACCAGCGCACCTGGCTGATCCAGCCTTGCGCGTGAGGCTGCAGCACCTCGGCCTCACGCATGCTCTCGAGGATTTCCTCGTCCAGCGTGCCTTCAGCGAAGGGTCGGCTCCAACCGAAGACGTCGCGCAAGTCCCTGGCCAGGGCATTGCCCGGACGCTGGTTGACGCGCTGATGGGTGAGTGGTGTGGGGGTGACGAAGCGATAACCGCGTGCACGTAAAAGCGTGCCCAGGCGCAGCAGGGCGAGACTCTGGGGGGCGTTGAAGGTGGGTTCGAGCATGAGCGGATTCCAGGGGCAGGGCGGCTACTGGATCAGCGCCGCGAAGGTACGGGTGGCCGCCAGACCGGCGCTGGACCAATGCTGCGCTGGCGCCTGCAGGCCGATCAGGCGAGATTCGCGGCGATAGGCGTCCATGCCTTGCAGCTCCTGGATCAACTCGCGGCGCTCGCGGTCCAGCTCGCCATGCTGCGCGCTGCCCGCCAGCGAGAGTGCGGCCTGAGGCTTGCGCCGCGGACGGAAGGGTTTCGCCGGCGCCTCCGGCTGCCAGCTACCGGCAATCCAGTCATGCAGCAGCTGGCGCTCGTAGGGGCTGAACACACCGAACATGGCCGCTCCTGGCCCCTGAATCAGGCGCCAGAAGCGGCTGCAGGCCGGGTCCGTGTCGCGCCGTATCCAACCGCTGTTCTGCAGTGCTTCGAGAAAGTTCGCCACGCTGCCGGAGCTGCCCAGCCATTGATTGACCGTGCGTCCTTCGATACGGCAGTAGTCGGAATGCACCTGGCTGGCGACCGCGCGCTTTTGCTCGAACATCTGCAGCAACTGCTGCTGCAGATCGAAGCTGTCGATCACGGCCGTCGAGCCCACACCCAGCTCATTGAGCATGTAGCCGCGCAGCACGCGCTGGTAGAACGCCTGGGCGTCGCCGACACGCGGCAGATTGGTCAGCACACTCTGAACGGCCTTGGCGGCATGACCGCTGGAACCGTTATCGATGGTCACGTGCAGTTGGAAGTAGTAGGGGTCGATGTCCAGCTCGTTCAGCTCGAAGGCACTGATCAGCAGGTGCAGCGGCAATTGTTCATAGCCGAGGTTGTAGCCGATCACTTCGGGCAGGAACTCGTCGGCCAGCAGGCCCAGCGCCAGCTGGATGGCGCCCTGGCGATACAACTCATCATCCAGTTCGAGGGCATCATCACAGCCTTGGCTGGCCAGCAGACGCTGGTAGAGCAACACGTGATTCTGCGCCGCGACCCCGTCGCCAAGCTCTTCCAGGTAGGTACGCACCAGCGGATACACACGATAGTCGCGCCAGTGGGGCAGAACGCCGTATAGCCAGGCACCGTCGACCAGCTTCGTCGGTGCCACGGCACGCAGAAAGTGCAGGGCATCGGCCTTGCGTGGGAAATAACGCCGGCCTTCACCGGCGCGTCGCCCCGCGAGATAGTCGGCGTAGTCCGCTGTCACACGCTGGTGCTGAAGTTGCGACCAGGCCGCCAGTTCATAGGGGCTTTGCGGCAGTTCGCAGGGTAGCTCCGCTACCTCCTGCAAGCACTCCAGCAGAAACTCACGTGCCTGCGGGTGGCCCGGTTCCGGCTCAGCCAGCAGTTGCTGATAAAGACTCTGAAAAGGCCCTGAAAGGGGCGCGAGTGAGATGCGCTGGGCGCTGGGGCTGTCGATGAAACTGGCAATCGACATGGGGCAGATCTCCTGAATAAGTCCATCTATAAGAGGTCGATGTGTTGCATAGGAGCGGTCGATCCGGACAAAGATTCCCACTGAATTTTCGCTGCCCAACGGGTGAGCAAAGAGGTTGAACTCACGCCTGCCGGGGGCCCTCAACTACAGGAACCACGGGAGCAGGTGAGTCATGGCAGCGAGCACGTTCGGCATCGAGGAAGAGTACTTTCTGACTGACCTGGCAAGCCGTTGTGTGGCGCAGCGTGGGGTCGAGGCCTTTGCCATATCCAGTCGTCGCGCGCTGGGCCAGCGGGTGACGCGAGAGATGTTCGCCGCACAGTTCGAGGTGGTCACGCCGGTGCTGAACAGTCTCGACGAGGCGCGCGACTGTCTTGGCCAGGCGCGCACGACCATGGCCGACCTGGCCAGCGAGTTCGGCTGCGGCATCCTCGCTGCCGGCACCCATCCGCTGGGGCAGTGGCGTAGCGTGCAGGCGACCAACATGGCGCGCTACCGGGCGATCTTCGATGACTACCGGATCGTTGCCAGCCGCAGCGTGCTGGCTGGCCTGCATGTGCATGTTGGTGTGCCCGAGGGCGTCGACCGCATTCGCCTGATGAACCGGCTGACGCCCTGGCTGCCGTTATTGCTGGGCCTGAGCGCGTCCTCGCCGTTCTGGGATGGCCGACCCTGCGGTTTGATGAGCTATCGCCAGGCGGTCTGCGATGAATGGCCGCGCATGGGCATTCCCGATCACTTTCGCGATGACGCCGAGTACCAGCGCTACCTGAAGGTAATGACCGATACCGACTGCATCGGCTCGGCCGTCAATCTGTGGTGGAACATCCGCCCGTCATTGCGTTTCCCCACCCTGGAGCTGCGCATCGCCGATGCCTGCCCGCGTCTGGACGATGCCCTGTGCATCGCCGGGCTGTTTCGCGCCATGCTCGGCCATGCCCTGGACGCACCTCACCATGCTTGGTTCGATGACCCGCTGACTCGCATCCTTACCCTGGAAAACCGCTGGCGCGCCAAGCGCCGCGGCCTGCGCGGGCTGTTCATCGAGCCGCACAGCCAGAGCACCTTGCCATTCGCCGCCTGGCTGGACGAAGTGCTGGCCTGCATCGGCGAGCAGATTGCGCCTGCCGAGCGCTGGATCATGGCCCATGCGCGCAAGTTGGCGCGTGTCGGCGGCAGTGCCGAAAACCAGCTCATTACCTACCGCCGCGCCCGCAGTGACGGCGCCGATCATCACGCAGCCTTGTTCGACGTGGTCGACAGGCTGATGCAGCAGACCGCCCTGCAGGACGTTCGGCAAATAGCCTGAACCTTTGCCGCGCACTTGCCTTTCTAAACCACACGTGAGCCGCAATTGGCTGCGTCATCCAACGCTAAGGAGAAACGCCATGTCACTGACCCATAACGTTCATCGTCTGGAACGTGCCGTATCACTCGCCACCGGCGCCACTGCCATCGTCGCCGGGGTTTGCCAGGGCGGCACCTCAGGTGTGCTCAAGGCCCTTGGCGGCGCCGCGTTGTTGCAGCGCGGGATCAGCGGACACTGCGTGGTCAAGGGAATGATCAGCGACCCCAAGAGCGAACTCGAATGCTTGCGAGAATCCGTGGCCGATCTGCGCGCGGCATTACCGAAACTGCAAAAGGAGATGGAGCGGGTGAAAGGGCGCCAGGAAAACCGGCTGGATCATGCGGTGGAGGAAACCTTTCCTGCCAGCGACCCGATTTCGCCTTGAACCGAGCGTACGGACGATGGCGCATCTGCGCCGTCGCCATGCGCGGCCCATATCGTTCGAAGGAGGCATCTCATGAAAGACACAATTCCAGGTCCCACCCCGGAGCGAATCGATGAACAGGCGCTGGACTTCAGCGATGAGGAAGACAGCCTCGGCACCGGCGATCCCACCTTGCAGCCGACCGCGCGACCATCGTCCAACCCAGAGGACGAAATCGGCCTGACCGGCGCTGCGACGCTCGGCGAAAGCGAGCACGAGGACAACGTCAACCTCGACGATCTGAGTCCGGATACCCTGATCGATGACAGCGGTGCACGCTCGCCACTCGAACATGGTGGCGATGGTGCCAACGATGAGGAGCTGAGCGTGGTCGACGAAACGCAGGTCGGTGGTGGCGTTGGCCTCGACGAAGCGGAGCTGGCGCGCTCGGCACCCCTCGACGGCAAGCCCTGGACCGATGAAGTGGTACCCACCGACGAGGAGCGCAAGCCATGAATGCACGAACCTGCGCCTGCCCGCATTGCGATTGCCCGGTCGAGTCTCGTGAGTGGGTGCACGAAGTCGCCGGCGAAGATCTGCTGTATTGCTGCGAGGCCTGCATGCAGCGCCATCCCAAGGGCCTGGTCCAGTGCCAGAGCGCCGGTTGCGATTGCGGTGAGCGCGTGGAGCGTGAGCGCGAACTGGCGTCTTGATAAACGTCACTCCCGCGTAGGCGGGAGCCCAGCTCGCAGGGTATTTATGGGTTCCCGCCTGCGCGGGAATGACGAGATCTTCAGGCCGATCGAGTCATTGCCCGAGAAGGCAACGTGCCTCAGGCACTGGCCTTGCGCAGCGCCTGCAGCAGTTCTTCCTTGCGCATGCGAGAGCGCCCGGCGATATCCCGCTTGCGCGCCAGCTCCATCAGCTCGGTCTTGTTCATAGCCTCCAGGCGCTGACCGGGACGGGGTGTGCCTTCACGGGTCGCTGCCGCCCGCCGTGCCGAGGACTTGCGTGCAGCCTCCTTGCTGGCTGCGCTGGTCTTCTGCCCGGAGCCGCCAGCCTTTTCGCCACCGCCGGACTGCTTGTTGACCGTGGCCCAGGCACGCGCTTCGGCCTCGTCCTCGGGTACACCGCGGGCCTTGTAGCTGTCCTCGATGTGCTCGGCCTTGCGCTTCTGCTTGGCGGTGTATTTGTCTTTGCTGCCACGGGGCATGAGCGTTCTCCCGGTTGCGGTTGGTTTTGGGTTCGTAAGGGAAAGGAATGCATGGATGGGCATAGGTTCCCAGTTTCGGATAACCGGCGGCGACGATGATCCGAACCTCTGCGTGCCGGATTCGCTCAGATGCAAAGCATCCCTGGAGATTGAACGACGATGGACGTACTCGAACGAATTCTCACGACCCTGGTGCAGGAGTTTTCCGACCTTGGCCAGGTGGAGCACATCACCCGCGCCACGTTGCGCCTGATTCTGGCCATGGTCCTCGGCGGCCTGCTCGGCTACGAGCGCGAGGTCATGGGCAAGGCCGCCGGGATGCGCACGCATATGCTGGTGTGCCTCGGCGCGGCGATTTTCGTCATGGCGCTCGAGCAGGACGGCGCCGAAGCCGACGCCATGAGCCGGGTGATCCAGGGCATTGCCGCCGGTGTCGGGTTTCTCGGCGCCGGCACCATCCTCAAAGGCCAGAACATCTCCGACGTCAAAGGCCTGACCACTGCAGCTGGTCTGTGGGCCTCGGCCGCCATTGGCGTGGCGGTCGGGCTCGGGCGCGAGGCCACCGCTGTGCTGTCCACGGTGATCGTGCTGGTGGTGCTGCACCTCATGCCGCTGTTGGTCGATCCGGGCACCAGGACCAAGCCGGACGACCAGGCCGATGAAAAACCGAGCGACAGGCAATAGCCCATTAGCCCGGTGAAAGGGCAAAAACTGCCTGAACTTTTACCTCTGCCTCCACCTCGGTATTTCTGACAGGTGCAGCGCTTGGCGCGCTGTCACAAACCTGCCCGCCAATCCCTTCGAACACGTCTGCCAGGCGTAGAGGAGCCAGGAACGATGCCGTCCCCGCAGCATGCCGATCAGACCGTCATCCATGCCATCGCCCAGCCTCGGCTGGCCATCGAAGCAGTACAACCGATCATTGAAGGTGGCCGCTTCGCCAGCAAATGCCTGTGTGGTCGGGAGTTTCCGGTCACGGCGGTGATCTTCAGCGATGGCCACGAGCAACTGGCCGCCGACCTGCTGTGGCGCGCCAATGGCGAGGCCACCTGGCAGCGCGCGCCGATGCAGGCCCTGGGCAATGATCGCTGGAGCGCCGTGCTGCGCATCGATCAGCAGGGCCGCGGCGAATTCGCCATCGAGGCCTGGCTGGACGTTTACGCCAGCTTCCGCCAGGAACTGGTGAAGAAGCTCGGCGCCAGCGTGCCGGTGGAACTCGAACTGCAGGAGGGCGCGCAACTGGTTCGGCGCATCGCCGCGCAGGCCCCGGAGCAATTGCGCGGGGAGCTGGCGGCGCTGATCGAACGCATGGAGGCCTCGCAATCGCAGACCGAGCGCGAAGCGGTGCTGATCGATCCCTCCGTCAATGAATTGATGCGCCGCGCCGAGTATCGTCCGCACCTGCTGCGCACGCCGAACTACCCGCTGGATGTCGAGCGCAGCCTGGCCGAGTTCGCCAGCTGGTACGAGCTGTTCCCCCGTTCGCTGGGCGACGAGCAGCGCCACGGCAGCTTCGCCGACGTGCATGCGCGCATCCCCGAGATCGCCCGGATGGGCTTCGATGTGCTGTATTTTCCGCCGATTCATCCCATCGGCCGGGCGCATCGCAAGGGGCCGAACAACAGCCTCAAGGCCGGCCCGGGAGACCCCGGCAGCCCCTACGCGATCGGCAGCGAGGAGGGCGGCCACGACGCCGTGCACCCACAGCTCGGCAGCCTCGAGGACTTTCGCCAACTGGTGCATGTGGCGCGTGAGCACGGCCTGGAAGTGGCGCTGGATTTTGCCGTGCAGTGCTCGCCGGATCACCCCTGGCTCAAGCAGCACCCCGGTTGGTTCAGTTGGCGTCCGGACGGCAGCATTCGCCATGCAGAGAACCCGCCGAAGAAGTACGAGGACATCGTCAACGTCGAGTTCTACGCCGAAGCGGCAATGCCCGACCTGTGGCTGGCGTTGCGCGATGTGGTGCTGGGCTGGGTGGAGCAGGGCGTGACGCTGTTTCGCGTCGACAACCCGCACACCAAGCCGATGCCGTTCTGGGAGTGGCTGATCGCCGATGTACGTGAGCGTCATCCGCAGGTGATCTTCCTCTCCGAGGCCTTCACCCGTCCGGCGATGATGGCGCGCCTGGGCAAGCTCGGCTTCAGCCAGAGCTACACCTACTTCACCTGGCGCAACACCAAGGCCGAGCTGCAGAGCTACCTGACCGAACTGAACCAGGCGCCCTGGTGCGACTGCTACCGGCCGAACTTCTTCGTCAACACCCCGGATATCAACCCCTATTTCCTGCAGCGCAGCGGCAGGCCCGGCTTTCTCATTCGCGCCGCGCTGGCGACCATGGGTTCCGGGCTGTGGGGCATGTATTCGGGCTTCGAGCTGTGCGAGGCCGAGCCGGTGCCAGGCAAGGAGGAGTACTTCGATTCGGAGAAGTACCAGCTGCGCCCGCGCGACTACCAGGCGCCGGGCAACATCAACGCCGAGATCGCCCGGCTCAACCAGATCCGCCGCGAGAACCCGGCGCTGCAGACCCATCTGGGCTTTCAGGCCTACACCGCGTGGAACGACAACATCCTCTACTTCGGCAAGCGCACGGCCGATCTGAGCAATTTCATCCTGGTCGCCGTCAGCCTCGACCCACATCACGCCCAGGAAGCGCATTTCGAATTGCCGCTGTGGGAACTGGGCCTGCCTGACGATGCCGACCTGCAGGGTGAAGACCTGATGAACGGCCACCGCTGGACCTGGCACGGCAAGGTGCAGTGGATGCGCATCGAACCCTGGCACCTGCCTTTCGGCATCTGGCGAATCCAGACCGCCCGCTGAACAACGGAGTAGCACCATGGCCAAGCGCAGCGCCGGCAAGACCTTCCTCAACGACCCACAATGGTACAAGGACGCGGTGATCTACCAGGTCCACGTCAAGTCGTTCTTCGATGCCAACAATGACGGCATCGGCGACTTCCAGGGCCTGATCGACAAGCTCGACTACATCGCCGAACTGGGCGTGAACACCCTCTGGCTGCTGCCGTTCTATCCCTCGCCACGGCGTGACGACGGCTATGACATCGCCAAATACAACGACGTGCACCCTGACTACGGCTCGTTGAGCGACGCCCGGCGCTTCATCGCCGAGGCGCACCGGCGCGGCCTGCGCGTGATCACCGAACTGGTGATCAACCACACCTCCGATCAGCACCCCTGGTTCCAGCGCGCACGCCGGGCGAAGGAGGGCTCCAAGGCGCGCGATTATTACGTCTGGTCCGACAGCGACGAGAAATACGCCGGCACACGGATCATCTTCATCGACAGCGAGAAGTCCAACTGGACCTGGGACGCGGTAGCCGGCCAGTACTTCTGGCACCGCTTCTACTCGCACCAGCCGGACCTCAACTTCGATAACCCCAAGGTGCTCGAAGCGGTGCTCGGGGTGATGCGCTTCTGGCTCGACATGGGCGTCGATGGTCTGCGCCTGGACGCCATCCCGTACCTGATCGAGCGTGACGGCACCAGCAGCGAGAACCTGCCGGAGACCCACGCGGTGCTCAAGCGCATCCGCGCCGAACTGGATGCGCGCTATCCGGATCGCCTGCTGCTGGCCGAGGCCAACCAGTGGCCGGAGGATACCCGGCCCTATTTTGGTGGTGAAGAGC
This sequence comes from Pseudomonas sp. ZH-FAD, assembly GCF_002803095.1. Lineage (GTDB taxonomy): Bacteria > Pseudomonadota > Gammaproteobacteria > Pseudomonadales > Pseudomonadaceae > Aquipseudomonas. The sequence continues at coordinate 76,737 of NZ_PGLR01000012.1, forward strand.
ATGGCGAAGGCGACGAATGCCACATGGCGTTCCACTTCCCGCTGATGCCACGCATGTACATGGCCATCGCCCAGGAAGACCGCTTTCCGATCACCGACATCCTGCGCCAGACGCCGGAGATTCCGCCCAATTGCCAATGGGCGATCTTCCTGCGCAACCACGATGAGCTGACCCTGGAGATGGTCACCGACGACGAACGCGATTACCTGTGGAACTACTACGCCGCCGACAGTCGCGCACGGATCAACCTCGGCATCCGCCGTCGACTGGCGCCGCTGGTGGGGCGCGACCGGCGACGCATCGAGCTGCTCAACAGCCTGCTGCTGTCGATGCCCGGCACGCCGACGCTGTACTACGGCGACGAGATCGGCATGGGCGACAACATCTACCTCGGCGACCGCGACGGTGTACGCACGCCGATGCAGTGGTCGGTAGACCGCAACGGTGGCTTTTCCCGTGCCGATCCGGCCAGTCTGGTGCTGCCGCCGATCATGGACCCGCTGTACGGCTACCAGACGATCAACGTCGAGGCGCAGGCGCGCGACCCGCATTCGCTGCTCAACTGGACGCGGCGCATGCTCGCCATCCGCAACCAGCACAAGGCTTTCGGCCGTGGCTCGCTGACGATGCTGACGCCGAGCAACCGGCGCATCCTGGCCTACCTACGCATGCATCACGGCGAGGATGGCAGCGAGCAGCAGATCCTCTGCGTGGCCAACCTGTCCAGTGCGGCCCAGGCCGTCGAGCTGGAACTGGCCGACTATCGCGACCGGGTGCCAGTGGAGATGATCGGCGGGGCCTCGTTCCCACCCATCGGTCAGCTCACCTACCTGCTGACGTTGCCGCCGTACGGTTTCTACTGGTTCTACCTGGCCGACGCCTCGCAAATGCCCAGCTGGCACCTGAAACCGGTGGAGCGCATGCCGGAGTTGCAGACCCTGGTGCTGGGTCGCGCCCTGAGCGAAGTGATGGATGGGCGCGCGCGGCAGACGCTGGAGCGCGAGTCGCTGCCGCTGTATCTGCCCAAGCGCCGCTGGTTCGCGGGTGAACAGCGCCCGGCCGTTAGCGTGTTGTACGCGATGCCGCTTGGCGACGATGCCAATGCGCCGCTGCTGGCCGAGGTGCAGGTGACGGGGGCAACAGGCGTCGAGCATTACCGCTTGCCGCTGGCCGCCGTACCGGAACGCGCCGAGGGCAACGATCTGCCGCAGCAACTGGCGCTGGCCCGGCTGCGCCGGGGTCGCCACGTCGAGCTGCTGACCGACGCCTTCAGCCTGCCGCAGTTCAGCCAGCAGGTCCTGCGCCTGCTGCGTGAACAGGCGGTGCTGCGCAGCGCTGGCGGCGAACTGCAGTTCCGCACCGAGACGGCGCTGCTGGCACTCGACAGTGTCGAAGAGAACGACTTCAAGCTGCTTTCGGCCGAGCAGTCCAACAGCTCGGTGCTGATTGGCGAGCAGCTGTTGCTCAAGCTGTTGCGCCGCGGCTTCCCCGGTATCCACCCGGAGGTGGAAATGGGGCGTTTCCTGACCGATCACGGCTACGCCAATGTCGCGCCGTTTCTTGGCGAGGTGGTGCGGGTCGACGAGCACGGTCAGCCTCATACCCTGATGGTGATGCAGCGTTATCTGGACAATCAGGGCGACGCCTGGCAATGGACGCTCAACACCCTCGACCGTGCCATCCGCGATGAACTGGTCGGCGGCACCGCCGCTCCCGATGTCGACGCACTGGGCGAACTGCAGCAGTTCGCCGGCGTGCTCGGCACACGCGTCGGCGAGATGCATGCGGTACTGGCGCGGCCGGTGGAGAGTCCCGACTTCGGTTATCAGCTCAGCGGCGAGCGCGACAGCGCCCGCTGGGGCAAATCCATCACAGCGCAGTTGCAGGAAGCCTTGCAGGCCCTGGTCCGTCAGCGTGACGCCCTGAGCCCGGCGACTGCGAAACAGGCCGACTGGCTGCTGGCCCGGGAAAAATCCTTGCTGGAAGCGGTCACCCGCCCGGCAACACAGGCCGCAGGTGGCCTGCGCATACGCGTGCATGGCGACCTGCATCTGGGCCAGGTCCTGGTGGTGCAGGGCGATGCCTACATCATCGACTTCGAGGGCGAGCCCAACCGCTCACTGGAAGAGCGCCGCCAGCGCCACAGCCCGTTCAAGGACGTCGCCGGCATGCTGCGTTCCTTCGACTACGCGGCCGCCGTGGCGCAGCGCAACGCCGGCGGCGTGGAAGGCGCGGCGGACGCCCAGCAGGTAGTTCGCGACGTGGTGTCGCGCTACCGCGAGCAATCGTGCAGTGCCTTTCTCGATGCCTATCGTCTGGCCACCAACGGCTTGCCCCACGAATGGCACGAACGCGACGGCGAAGGCGCGGCCCTCGACCTGTTCTGCCTGGAAAAAGCTGTCTATGAAATCGTCTACGAAAGCGGCCACCGCCCCGACTGGATCGATGTCCCGTTGCAGGGGCTGGTGGATCTCGCTAAGCAATTGCCAGGAGTGCGACCTTGAATCAGAACAGAGTGCAGCGCTTGCAGTGCGCCGAAGACGGCGATCCGTTCAGCTTCCTTGGCCCACACCCGCAGGGTGCCGAGAGCCTGGTGCGGGTCTGGCTGCCCGGTGCCGACGCGGTGGACCTGCTGGCCAGCGACGGCTCGCCGCTAGGGCGCATGCACTGCAGCGACCCGCAGGGCCTGTTCGAATTGCAACTGCCCCAGGCGCAGCGCTACCGCCTGCGCATCCACTGGCCAGGCAACGTACAGGAAACCGAAGATCCCTATGCCTTCGGCCCGCTGCTGGGTGACACCGACCTCTACCTGTTCGCCGAAGGCAACCACCGCCAGCTGTGGCGCTGCCTGGGCTCGGCACCGGTAGAACATGAAGGCGTGCCTGGCGTACGTTTCGCCGTGTGGGCGCCCAATGCGCGGCGGGTTTCGGTGGTCGGCGACTTCAACAGCTGGGACGGCCGCCGCCACCCCATGCGTCTGCGCTACCCGGCGGGCGTGTGGGAGCTGTTCATCCCGCGGCTGCAGCCCGGCGAATGCTACAAATACGAAATTCTCGGCCCGCACGGCGTGTTGCCGCTGCGCGCCGACCCCATGGCGCAAGCCACCGAGGTGCCGCCGGCCACCGCTTCAAAGGTGCCACAGGGCGAAGCCTTCGCCTGGCAGGACCAGCAGTGGATGAGCGAGCGCGAGCAGCGCCATGCTTCGCAGGCACCGCTGGCGATCTACGAGCTGCACGCAGGCTCCTGGCAATGGCAGGACGATCACGCACCGGACTGGGACGAGTTGGCCGACCGGCTGATTCCCTACGTACAGGACCTGGGGTTCACCCATATCGAGCTGATGCCGATCATGGAGCACCCGTTCGGCGGCTCCTGGGGCTACCAGCCGCTGTCGATGTTCGCGCCGACTGCACGCCTGGGCAGCCCGCAGCGCTTCGCTGCCTTCGTCGATCGCTGCCACCGCGCCGGCATCGGCGTGATTCTCGACTGGGTGCCGGGGCATTTCCCCAACGACGCTCACGGTCTGACGGAGTTCGACGGCACCGCGCTGTACGAGTACGCGCACCCGTTCGAGGGATTTCACCCGGACTGGAACACCTGCATCTACAACCTCGGCCGCACCGAGGTACACGGTTTCATGCTGGCCGGCGCGCTGTACTGGCTGCGCGAATACCACGTCGACGGCCTGCGCGTGGATGCAGTGGCGTCGATGCTCTACCGCGATTATTCACGCGAAGCAGGGCAGTGGATTCCCAACCGCCACGGTGGCCGCGAGAACCTGGAGGCCATCGAATTTCTCCAGCATCTCAACGAGGTGGTGCGCAGCGAAGTGCCCGGCGCGCTGATGATCGCCGAGGAATCTACCGCCTGGCCTGGCGTCAGTCGGCCGGTGCAGCAGGGCGGCCTGGGCTTCAGCCACAAGTGGAACATGGGCTGGATGAACGACAGCCTGAGCTACATCCAGCAGGACCCGATGTACCGCCTGCACCATCACCACCAGATCACCTTTGGCCTGCATTACGCCTTCTCCGAGCGTTTCATCCTGCCGATCTCCCATGACGAAGTGGTGCACGGCAAACGCTCGCTGCTCGGGCGCATGCCCGGTGATCGCTGGCAGCAATTCGCCAACCTGCGCCTGTTCCTCGCCTTGATGTGGAGTCACCCGGGCAAGAAGCTGCTGTTCATGGGCTGCGAGTTCGGCCAGTGGCGCGAATGGGACCACGACCAGCAACTGGACTGGTACCTGCTGCAGTACCCCGAGCATGCTGCTGCCCAGGCGCTGGTTCGCGAGCTGAATCGTCTGTACCGCAAAGAGCCGGCGTTGCACCGCCTCGACGACCAGGACAGCGGTTTTCAGTGGCTGGTAGGCGATGACGCGCGCAACAGCGTATTCGCCTGGCTGCGCAAGGGCGGCGAGGGCAGTGCGCCGTTGCTGGTGGTGCACAATTTCACCCCGCAGGTGCTCGACGGCTACCGCATCGGCGTGCCGCACGCGGGCCGCTGGCAGGTGCTGCTCAATACCGATGGCCGTGGCTGGAGCGGCTCGGGCGCAGGCAGTGAGGGTGAGCTGCACAGCGAGCAGATGACCGCTCACGGCCAGTCCGATTCGCTGAATTTGCAGTTGCCTCCTCTGGGTGCGCTGATTCTGCGACCGGCGCAATAAGCGTCGCCGCTGAAGCGCCTCCCACAAAGGGCGAGGTGTGCCTTGGCGTGATGATTCTGCTTCCGGCCAACAAGGCGCCGGACTCGTGGTGGGAGGGGCTTTAACGGCAATCGCGGCTAAAGCCCCTCCCACAAAGGGTGGGGTCAGTGCGCAGAGGTCACGCCGCGCAGCACGGTGTCGTTGGCCATCCGGCTGTGGCCGGAGGCGATATTGCCCAGCGAAACCACACCCACCAGGCGCTTCTCGCGGTTGAGCACGGGCAGCCGGCGTACCTGGATATCGGCCATGTTAGCGGCCACATGCTCGACGTCCTCGTCGTCGAAGCAATAACGCACGTTGCTGCTCATCACCTGACGTACCGGCGTGTTGCCGTCCAGGCCCGCAGCAACGGCACGTACGGCAATGTCGCGGTCGGTGATCATGCCGATCAGGCGGTCACCTTCGTTGATCAGCAGGGCACCGCTGTCGATATCGGCCATCAGCGTGGCGGCCTCACGAATGCTGCGCTCTGGCTCCAGCGTGCGGACGTTGCGGGTCATAAGCTTGCTGATTTTCATCGTCGATCTCCTGTTGCAGGTTAGGCGGGCAGATGCCCAGGGCGAACCGCAGCATCGAGGTGCAGCGATTCAGGAATAGCGCACCAGGTGATGCGGGTAGTCACCTACCCGTGCGCCTACCACCATCTCGCTGACCCAATCGATCAGGATGCGCGTATAGGCTTGCTGGTGACGGTCCTCGCTGAGCCCGTGGTCGGCACCGGCCATGGTGCGATGGCTCAGCGAGTGCGCCTTGTCGAAGGCATTGCGGTAGCTCATCAGCGTGGTGTGCGGGACGAAGTCGTCATGCTCGGACTCCACCAGCAGCACGTCGCCGCGAAACTCAGAGCAGGCGCCGAGCGCCAGATTGTCCTGCGCGCGCAGCGGCGTGCGGCGGTACTCGGCCAGCCGTGCAGCGTCCAGTTGGCGCTTGGGCAACTGCCATTGCTCGTCCCAGTACAGCGCCGGCACGCGCAGGGCCAGCCAGCGCACCGGGCGCCGCACGCTGAGCAGGGTGGCCAGGTAGCCGCCGTAGCTGGTGCCGATCACCGCGATGCATTCGGGGTCGACCGCTTCGTGCGCGGCCAACAGGTCGTAGGCGGCGAGAATGTCGCTCAGGTTGTCTTCGCGCGATACGCGCTCCTGCGCCTCGACGTTGCGTTCGTGCCCGCGCAGGTCGAAGGTCAGGCACACGCAGCCCAGCCCGGCGATACCACGGGCGCGGGCCAGGTCGCGTTGCTGGCTGCCGCCCCAACCGTGCACGAAAAGCACGCCGGGGACCTTGTTCGGTGGGGTCAGCAGGGTGCCGGCGATATGCTGGTCACCCACCAGAATGTCCAGGCTCTGGCTGCAGGCACTCATAACGGCCCCACCTTTACGTATTTGGCCAGCGGGCCGTCCTCACTGTCCTGACCTTGATACAGGCAAATGGAGCCTGGCGGCGGCGGTACATCCTGATAGAACTCATGGGTCGAAGCCTGCAGCGTTTGCAGCTGCGGGTCCTTGATGAACGCTTCCAGGGCGAAGATTTCCGCCGCGCTGGCTCCGCCGACGCGCCAGGATTGCTCGAGTACGCCACTGCGCGACTGGCCTCGCGCGTTCAGCCCTTGTGCCACGTCGTAATTGCGCCGTGATGCCTGGATGGAGGGATAGACCTCCAGCGCCGCCAGTTCGAAGATGCGCGCCTGTTGCACGGCCAGGCGCACGGCGCGCGGCAGATCGAGGGTCATCAAGGCCAGGTAGTCGCCGCGCACCAGCGTCAGGCGCGAGCCGCCGTAGACCTGATTGCCGTGACCGTCGTCAGTCAGTTGCTGGGTACCGTGATAACTGAGGGTGACGCCTGCCACGCGAATCTGGCCGACGCTGTAGGTATCGGGCTGCTGCAGGTCTTCCTCCAGCACCAGGCCCTGCTGCCGCACACATTGTTCATCGAGCGCCGCCAGCGCGCTTTCCAGCTCAGGATGGGAGCGCACCACCTGCTGGCCTCGGCCGCCGGTGCCAGCAACCGGCTTCAGGCGAATCGGCCCGTCGCGCAACAGGCGTTTACCGGCTTCGGTAGCGTCCTGCAGAGCAAAGACGCTGAAGCCCTGCAGGGTGACGCTTTCGACCTGCCGGGCGAAACGCTCGGACCAACCCACAGGCAAGTGGCGCGGTGCGTCGAGGGCAGGGTGACTGATGGCCTTGGTGGCCAGAAAGGCATGCTCGACCTGGCCGCCAAAGAAATCGTCCGGCCCGTCGATACCCAGCGAGCCGACATCGCCGACCAGGGTGTCCTCAGGCAGGTAATAGTGGCGTCCGCGAATCTGCGTGCCCGGCTGACAAGGGCCGAGGAAGGGGCAACCGAGCAGGTCGGCGAGTTTTTCGCCGAGCTGGCGTTGCACCATGCGCTCATGGGCCATGTGCTGAGCGGTGCCAGGTAGCAGAAGCAGGCCTTGGTAAGCGCCCATCATCGATCCCGCCAGGTGCCGCCGGCACTTTCACAGTCGATGCGTACCTGCTTGAGGTCGCCCGCCTGATAATAGTGAGTGACCACCTTGGCATCGTTGGGCACGGCTGGGCGCGGCTCGCCCTGATCGTCGTCGCCGGAGCGGTAGTTGGCCAGGGTTTCCTGGGTCAGTGCGGCTTCGCATGTGCCCAGCTTGGCCTCGGCGCAACTGGCTACCTTGCGTTGATCGGTGTTGAGCATGTCATCGGATTCGTTATGGCACGACCAGTCGATGGCACCCTCGTCCATGCCGGTGAATTCGTAACAGAACTCCTGCGCGACCTCGGCAATGGCATCGCTGGAAGTCCGGGCGCTGACGTAGCAGGCTTCCGCCAGTGCGTCGCCGGCTGCCAGCGCGCCGACCAGAAGGCCGGGAATGATGGCTCGCATGATTTTCTCCTCGACAATGGCGTTCATCAGTTGTGAGGGGAGCCGCCAAGTCGAAGTTCAGGCTTTTTGATCAGAGGGGGCAAAGGGCAGAAAAACCCTGAACTCATCGCCGTTGCGAAGGCCACAAAGAAAAAGCCGAACCCATCGCTTCGGCTGCAATCGACGCGACACGCGCGTGAGGGGACGATATGAGCGAATCGCACAGCGAGGCCGAGAGTGCCGTAGCCCAGTTCAAGGCGGCCATCCTGGCCAAGCTGCGCTACGCCGTGGGCAAGGACCCGAGTACCGCCTTCGATCACGACTGGTTCGAGGCGCTGGCGCTGGCCACGCGCGACCATATGATCGACCGCTGGGAAGAGTCATCCGCCCAGGTCGAGCGTCAGGGCGCCAAACGTGTCTATTACCTGTCCCTGGAATTTCTGATCGGCCGTTTGCTGGTGGATAACCTGAGCAACCTTGGCTTGCTCGATGTGGCGCGCCAGGCCATGGCCGAACTCGGTGTCGAGCTCGAACGCATCCGTGAGGTCGAACCCGATGCAGCCCTTGGCAATGGCGGGCTAGGGCGTCTGGCCGCCTGTTTCATGGAGAGCATGGCGACCCTGCGCCTGGCCGCACATGGTTACGGCATCCGCTACGAGCATGGCCTGTTCCGCCAGGCGATCGTCGACGGCTGGCAGGCCGAGCAGACCGAGACCTGGCTGGATTTCGGCAACCCCTGGGAGTTCGAACGGCCTGAGGTGGCGTACCGCATCGGCTTCGGCGGTGGTGTGGAAACCCTGGACGACGGCACAGGCGGCACACGCCAGCATTGGCATCCGCAGGAGAGGGTACGTGCCATCGCCTATGACACGCCGGTGGTGGGCTGGCGCGGCGCCTCGGTCAATACCCTGCGGCTGTGGCGTGCGCGCGCCGAGGAAAACCTGCAGCTGGACCGCTTCAATGCCGGCGATCACTTCGGCGCAGTGGCCGGCGAGGTGCGTGCCGAAAGCATTTCGCGGGTGCTCTATCCCGCCGACGATACCGAGGCCGGCCAGGAGCTGCGTCTGCGCCAGGAGTATTTTCTGGTTTCCGCGTCGCTACAGGATCTGCTCGAGCGTCATCTGCGTCTGCATGACGGTCTGCAGTGCCTGCCACAGCAGGTGGCGATCCAGCTCAACGACACCCACCCGGCTATCGCCGTGGTCGAGCTGATGCGCCTGCTGGTGGACGAGCATCGCATGCCCTGGGCGCAAGCCTGGCAACTGACGGTCGCCACCACCTCCTACACCAACCACACGCTGCTGCCTGAAGCGCTGGAGTCCTGGCCGGTAGCGCTGATGGAACGTCTGCTGCCGCGGCATTTGCAGATCATCTACCTGATCAACGCCGAGCATATCGATGCGCTGCGTGCCAAGGACATCCACGACTTTCGCCTGCTGCGCGCGGTATCGCTGATCGAGGAGGACCACGGCCGCCGCGTGCGCATGGGCAACCTGGCGTTTCTCGGCGCACACAGCATCAACGGCGTTTCCGCGCTGCATACGCGGCTGATGCGCGACACGGTGTTTCGCGATCTGCACCGGCTGTACCCAGACCGGGTGAACAACAAGACCAATGGCGTGACCTTCCGCCGCTGGCTGTTTCAGGTCAATCCGGGGCTGACGCATCTGCTGGTCGACGCGCTGGGCGAGCAGGTTCTGCATCGCCCCGAGGATCATCTGCAGGCGCTGGAACCCTTCGCCGAGCGCCAGGATTTCCGCGACGAATATGCGCTCTGCCGCCAGCGCAACAAGGAGCTGCTGGCCGAGCGGGTCAGGCACGTGCTGGGGATCAGCCTCGACACCACGGCCATCTTCGATGTGCACGTCAAACGCATCCATGAATACAAGCGTCAGTTGCTCAACCTGCTGCATACCGTGGCGCTGTACCAGGCCATCCGCAACGATCCGACCACCGACTGGGTACCGCGGGTGAAGATCTTCGCCGGCAAGGCGGCGGCCAGTTATCGCCAGGCCAAGCTGATCATCAAGCTGGCCAACGACATCAGCCGCACCATCAATGGTGACCCGACCGTACGCGGGCTGCTCAAGGTGGTATTCATCCCCAATTACAACGTCAGCCTGGCCGAAACCATCATTCCCGCCGCCGACCTTTCCGAGCAGATCTCCACCGCTGGGCTGGAAGCTTCCGGCACCAGCAATATGAAGTTCGCCCTCAATGGCGCGTTGACCATCGGCACGCTGGACGGCGCCAACGTGGAAATGTGCGAGCGGGTCGGCGAAGACCACATGTTCATCTTCGGCATGACCGCCCAGCAGGTTGCCGCCCGGCAGCGCCAGGGCCTGGAAATGAGCGATGTGGTGGCGGATTCAGAACGTCTGGAGGCCGCCCTTGGCGCCATTCGCGGCGGGGTGTTTTCGCCGGACGATCCAGCGCGCTACGTGGGGTTGGTGGATGCGTTGCTATACGAGGACCGCTTCATGGTCTGCGCTGACTTCGATGCCTACTGGAAGGCGCAGCGCCAGGTCGATCAACGCTGGCAGCGGCCCGAGCAATGGTGGCGTTCGGCGGTGTTGAATACCGCGCGGATGGGCTGGTTCTCCTCCGATCGCACCATCGCCGAATACGCCCGTGATATCTGGCAGGTCCCTCTGCCATCGCGCGAAGGGGAGTGAGCCCTTAGGGCCTGTACGAAAAGTCGCGCTTTTCGTACAGAGCCTAGCGCTGCACGCGGTGTGCCGGCGTGCTGCCGCCTTTCTTCGGATGCAGGATGCGCGTGACCTGCACGTCGGTGAACTCGTTGGGCCACTCGAAGGTGTGCAGGGCGCTGAGATAGAAGCGCGCCTGGTGGGGCGTGAGCTGTTCGCGATCCGACTCGACTTCGACGCTGTGCGGCTGGTTGTGCAGGATGTAGCTGATCAGATGCAGTGGCTTGGCCATGATATGCCTCCGGTTTTGCTGAATGATGTGAGATAGACCTGCGTAGCGCGCTCGTGAGTTCCCGCCATCCGCCGGGTGGTTGCCCGTAGCGGTGCGCTGCGCGCACCGGCCCCGATGTCTTGCGCAGCCGGTGCCCATGGCGCACCCCGCGTCAGTAGGTTGTTTGGCCTGGTTAGCCGGGCTGGGTCTCGACACCTTGTTCGCCACGCTTGCGCAGCGTTTTCGCACGCTTTTCCAGTACCAGGTAGGTAGCGCTGGCCAGCAGCAGCGGCAGCAGGTAATAGAGCACGCGATAGGCGAGCAGGGCGGCGATCAGACTGGCCTGGCTGTATTGATGCTGCAGCAGGGCGAGAAACACCGCCTCGAGCACGCCCAGCCCGGCGGGTATGTGCGCCACCACCGCCGCCATGCAGCTGATCAGCAGCACCCCGAGCACCGAGGTGTAGGCGGCGCCTTCCGGCAATAGCCAGTAGATCAGGGCAGCCATCAGCGACCAGTTACTCGCGCCCAGGACTATCTGCATCACCGCCATGCGTAACGAAGGCAGGGTGATCGAACGCTCGCGCAGGTGCCATACGCGCTGACGGGAAAAGGCACAGATACCGACATAGGCGCTGACCACACCCAACAGGGCAAAGCCCAGCAGCTGCAGCCCGGTCATGCCCAGCCCCCAGTTTTCCGGCAGTTGCACCAGGCGCAGGGAGAATATCACCCCAGCCAGCGCCATGTAGCCGGTCCAGTTGGTCAGCAGGCTGAGGCTGAGGATGCGCGTTACCGTCGAGGCGCTAAGGCCCAGGCGCATGTACAGGCGGTAGCGCATGGCCACACCGCCGATCCAGGTGGTGAAGTTCAGGTTGAAGGCGTAGCAGACCATCGCCACCGGTAGGACCTGGCGTGCCGGCAGGTGATGGCGACTGTAATGGCGGCCCAGCAGGTCGTAACAGCCAAATACCAGATAGCTGGCGCAGGCGATCAGCGCGCCCACCAGCAGGGTCTGCATGCTGTAATCACTGAGCGCCTGGCGTACTTCGCCCCAGTCCAGGTTGCGCGCCAGCATGTACAGCAGAGCTGGTACGGCCAGGAGAAAGAACAGGGTGAGTGCGCGTTTGCCCCAGCGCATCCAGGGGTTGTTGGGAGCGACATTCATCCAGTCTTTTCCTCTTCGTAACCGCGGGCCTTGTCGATTGGCTCCAGCGGCTTCAGGTTCTTGCGGTGCGCCGGCAGCCAGCCGGCGATGGCGGGGAAGCGGCGCAGAAAGTGAAAGCACAGGAACACCAGCGGTGCGCGCCACCAGTAGCCGCGAATCACCCGCTCCAGTTCGATGCGCTTGCAGTGTTCGCTAGAAAGCGCGAGCAGGTGCTCATGCAGGTAGTGGTTGAAGGTCCGGTCACGGATCACCAGATTGGCCTCCAGATTCAATGCCAGGCTCAGTGGGTCGAGGTTGCTCGAACCGACCGTGGACCATTCGTCATCCACCAGCGCCACCTTGCCGTGCAGCGGGCGCTGGCAGTATTCGTAGATCACCACACCGTGGCGCAGCAGGTAGTTGTAGAGCAGGCGGGAAAAGGCCTGGACCCAGCGCATGTCCGGTTGGCCCTGCAGGATCAGGGTCACCTGCACGCCGCGTTCCGCCGCGTTGCGCAAGGCGCGCAGCACACGGTAGCCGGGGAAGAAATAGGCGTTGGCGATCACCAGGTGCTTGCGCGCCGATTCGAAGGCGCGCAGGTGTTCGTCTTCGATATCGGTGGTGTGGCGCTCGTTGTCGCGCTCCAGCAGCATCACCCGCGCATCGCCCACCGGCTCTCTGGAGGGCTGCGCCGGGCTCGGCTCGCTGAACGCCGGGCGTAGCAGGCGCAGCATGGCCACGTGCAGGTCGCTGACGATCGGGCCGCTCACCTCGACGGCATAGTCCTGCTTGGCCATCTCGCCGAAGTCGCCGAGGTGATCGGCCGAATAGTTGATGCCGCCGACAAAGGCGCACTGGCCGTCGATCACCACCAGCTTGCGATGAAGGCGGCGGAACAGGTTGGTACGCATGCCAAAGCGCCGTGGGCTGGGATCGAAGACATGGATCTTTACCCCCTCGCGGGTCAGCGCTGCGACGTACTCATGCTGCAGGTCGGCGGTGCCGTAGCCGTCCACGGCGATGACCACGCGCACGCCACGCCGCGCGGCCTCGATCAGCACCTGTTGCAGTTCGAGGCCGACCTTGTCCTCACGAATGATGAAGGTTTCCAGCAGCACTTCGATGCGCGCCGCGCGAATGCATTCGAACACCCGCGGGTAATAGTCTTCGCCATTGATCAGCAGGCGCAGCTGGTTGCCGTCCCGCCATATGCCGCTCACAGGTGAATCTCCGCTGCCAGTGGCGCGTGGTCGGAGAGGTGCGACCAAGGCCGGGTGGACAACACCTGCGGCTCGTGTGCCGTGGCATTGCGGGTGTAGATGCGATCCAGGCGCAGCAGCGGCATGCGCGCCGGAAAACTGCGCGCAGGCTTGCCGAGACGATGCTCGAACGCCTCGCGCAGGCCATGCGGCACCAACAGATCGTCCGCGCGCAGACGCCAGTCGTTGAAATCGCCGGCGACGATTACCGGCGCACCGGGCTCGAAGGTCGCCAGCAAATCCAGCAACAAGCCCATCTGCTGACGACGATGCGCCTCACGCAAACCCAGGTGCACGCACACCGCATGCACGGCATCGTGCCCCGGCACGTCGAGACGGCAATGCAGCAGACCGCGTTGCTCGGTGCCGCTGACCGTCACGTCGAGGTTGTGATGTTCGAGAATGGGAAAGCGCGAGAGCAGGGCGTTGCCGTGGTGGCCGGCCGGGTAGACGGCATTGCGCCCGTAGGCGAACTGCGGCCACATGCTGTCGGCGAGAAATTCGTACTGCGGCACGCTGGGCCAGTCATGGAATCGCTTGGCGTGCAGGGCATGGTCGCCGAGCACCTCCTGCAGGAATACCAGATCGGACCCGGTGGCCTGCACGGCGCTGCGCAGCTCCGGCAGGATGAAACGACGGTTGAGAGCGGTGAAGCCCTTGTGCGTGTTGATCGTCAGCACGCGCAGGCGCTTGACCGGCGTCACGCGGTCGATGATCACCTCCGGTTTGGCGATGGTGTTGTTCATTTTCGGCCACGCTCGCTCACAGGCTGCCGGGCTTTTTCGAGCGCGACTCACCGAGCGGGTCGGCCTCGGCGATGGCGCGGTCGAGAATGGCACCGCCGTGCACCTGCTCCTCGCTGCCGTGGCTGGCGTCGTTCTTCGCCGGCTGCAATTGCACCTTGATCCAGCCGCTGTCACGCCGGTCGAAGGCCTTGAAGGCTTCGATGGCGTCGCTCATGGGCTTGACCTGGGTGAGTATCTTCGCCGGGTCGATGCGCCCGGCCTGGACCATCTCGATCAGTTGCGGGATGTAGCGGCGATGGTTGCAGTTGCCCATGTTGACGCTGAGGTTCTTGTTCATCGCCTGGCCGATGGGGAACTCGCGCGCCTGGTGCGGATAAACGCCGATGATGCCCAGCGTGCCTGCCTTGGCCAGGGCATCGACGGCCCACTGCAAGGCCTGCTCGGGGGCGTCGCCCGGTTGCCATTCGTGACCTTCGGGCTGGCGTGGCGAGTGGCCATGAGCAGGGCACTGCGCATCGACGCCCACGGCATCGATGGCACGGTCCACGCCAATGCCATTGGTCAGCCGGCGCAGGATGTCGACCGGATCTTCACGGTCGAAGTTGATCACTTCGGCGCCCTGGCGGCGGGCCATGTCTAGGCGATCATCGAGGTGATCGATGGCGAATACGCGTGCGGCACCCAGCAGTTTGGCGCTGGCGATGGCGAACTGGCCGACCGGCCCGGCGCCGAAGACGGCGACGGTATCGCCGCTACCGACTTCGGCCAGCTTCGCGCCGAAATAACCGGTGGGGAAAATATCGGAGAGCAGGATGGCCTGGTCGTCGCTGATCTCGCTGGGCAGTTTCACCAGGCCGATATTGGCGAAGGGGATACGCGCCATCTCCGCCTGTAGGCCATGGAAGGCGCCGGTGATTTCCGGCCCACCGTAGAAGGAGGTGCCGGCCTGCTTGCCGTTGGGGTTGGCCTCGTCGCACTGGGCGTAGTAGCCGGCGCGGCAATAGCTGCAGTTGCCACAGGCGATGGTTGAGGGCACCACGACGCGATCACCGATGTTGAGGTTGCGCACATCGCTGCCCAGCGCCTCGACGATACCGACCGCCTCATGACCGAGGATGGTGCCCTTGCGCATGCCACCCACGGTGCCGCGCACGAAGTGCAGGTCGGTGCCGCAGATGGCCGAGGCGGTAATACGGATGACCGCATCGGTACTGGCCTGCACCTCGGGCTCCGCTACGTCGTCCAAGCGGATGTCGCCAATGTCATGGAAAACCACTGCTTTCATGAATCTCTCCCGAGGCCGGCCAGCTGGCCGGCGTAGGTGATTGTTTGCTGGGGACTGACGCGAAGCGCCACGCGCGCCGAAAGCCGGCGTTACGCTCGAGCGGCGTCATGGGTTGTCCCAGCATCTGTATTTTTCGAGTTGGCAGACGGAGGCGGGGTTCATGCTTTTTTTTTCGCGGTGGCCTTTAGCGCAGTAACTCCAACAACTGCAGCGAGCGCCCGTGCAGCTCCACGGCGTTCTGCTGCACGGGCCTTGGCACTGTCTGCGCGGTATGCGTATCGACCAGGCACAGCCACTGGCGCCCGCCATGCACTTCGGGCAGTTGGAACTCGCACGGCTGGTGATCGGCATTGAGCAGCAGGAGCAGGGTGGCGTCGGCACCGCTGCGTTTGACACCCGAAGGTTGCGCGCGGCCGTCCATGAGCATGCCCATGCAGCGCGCCTCCTCGTCGTGCCAGTGCTCCTCGGTCATCTCGCTGCCGTCCGGGGCCAGCCAGGTGACGTCCTTGACGTCCAGCTCCTCGTTGTAATGCCCGACCAGAAAGCGCTGGCGGCGCAGGATCGGATAGCTCCGGCGCAGGGCGATCAGGTGCTGAGAGAAGGCAAGCAGCTCGCGGCCTTCGTCGTCGAGCGTCCAGTCCACCCAGCTCAGCTCGTTGTCCTGGCAGTAGGCGTTGTTGTTGCCGTGCTGGGTGCGGCCGAACTCGTCGCCGGCCACCAGCATCGGTGTGCCCTGGGCGAACAGCAGGGTGGCGAGCATATTGCGCATCTGCTGCATGCGCAGGCGGCGGATCGACGGGGCGTCGGTGGCACCCTCGCAGCCGTGGTTCCAGGAGATGTTGCGGTCGGTGCCGTCCTGGTTGTTCTCGTCGTTGGCCTCGTTGTGCTTGTGGTCGTAGGACACCACGTCGCGCAGGGTGAAGCCGTCATGCGCGGTGATGAAGTTGACCGAGGCGAAGGGCCGGCGCCCACGCTGGTTGTACAGATCGCCTGATGCGGTCAAGCGTCTTGCCAGTTCGCCGAGCTCGCCGCGATCGCCCTTCCAGTAGGCGCGCACGTTGTCGCGAAACTTGTCGTTCCATTCGGCCCAGCCCGGCGGAAAGCCACCGACCTGATAGCCGCCGGGGCCGCAGTCCCAGGGCTCGGCGATCAGCTTGACCTTGCTCAGCACCGGGTCCTGACGGCAGGCGACGAGAAAGCTATGGCGCTCGTTGAAGCCATCGGCATAGCGCCCGAGAATGGTCGCCAGGTCGAAGCGAAAACCATCCACGCGCATCTCGGTTGCCCAGTAGCGCAACGAGTCGGTGACCATCTGCAGCACGCAGGGATGGCTCAGATCCAGCGTATTGCCGGTACCGGAGTCGTTGATGTAGTAGCGGCGTTCGTCCGGCAGCAGACGGTAGTAGCTGG
Source organism: Pseudomonas sp. ZH-FAD (assembly GCF_002803095.1). Taxonomy (GTDB): domain Bacteria; phylum Pseudomonadota; class Gammaproteobacteria; order Pseudomonadales; family Pseudomonadaceae; genus Aquipseudomonas. The sequence goes on from NZ_PGLR01000012.1 coordinate 93,055, forward strand.
CGTTGTCGATGCCGCGCATGGACAGCGTCGGGCCGCGCTCGTTGCCCTCGGCGGTGTGGTTGTAGACCACATCGAGAATCAGCTCCAGACCGGCTTTGTGCAGGTGCGCGACCATTTCCTTGAATTCGCTGATACGACCGCTGGCGAGGTACGCCGGGTGCGGGGCGAAGAAACCGATGCTGTTGTAGCCCCAGTAGTTGTTCATACCCTTTTCCAGCAGATGCTGGTCGTTGACGAAGGCATGCACCGGCAGCAACTCGACGCTGGAGACGCCGAGCTCGCGGATATGCCGCAGCAGCTCTGGGTTGGTCAGCCCGGCGCAGGTGCCGCGCTGGCGCTCGGGCACCGCCGGATGACGCATGCTGATGCCGCGCAGATGCGTTTCGTAGATCACCGTGCGATCCCAGGGCGTGCGCAGGCTGGGCTGTTCGCCCCAGGTGAAGGCGGGGTCGATGACCTGGCACTTGGGCACGAACGGCGCGCTGTCACGCTCATCGAAGCTCAGGTCGCCGGACGGGTCGCCGATGGTGTAGCCGAACAGCGCCTCCGACCATTGCAGCTTGCCCACCAGCTGCTTGGCATAGGGATCGATCAACAGCTTGTTGGGGTTGAAACGGTGCCCGGCTTCGGGCTCATAGGGACCGTACACACGGTAGCCGTAGACCTGGCCAGGACGGGCGTCCGGCAGGTAGCCGTGCCAGATCTCGTCGGTGTATTCCGGCAGTTCGATGCGTTCGATTTCCGTTTCGCCACGCTCGTCGAACAGGCACAGTTCGACCCGCGTGGCGTGCGCCGAGAACAGGGCGAAATTCACCCCGAGCCCATCCCAACTGGCGCCCAGCGGAAACGGCGTGCCTTCGGTAACGCGTGAGCGCTGTTGTTTGTGCATGGTGGTGACCTCAGGCTTTCGGCGTCTTGGGCGTGCGCGGGGCACGGGGCTTCTTCAGCAATGCCGGCTGCTCGGCTTCGCTCAGCGGCACTGTCTTGGGTTTGCTGATGCGCCTCGGCTTGGCTGTGGTTTGGGCTTGCGCCTCGGCTTCGGCCAGCTTGCTGGCCATCTTCCAGTGGCGCTCGTGCTGGCCATGGGGGCGGCCTTCGGATTCCCAGATCTGAAAGGCAAACTCGCGTATGCGCTGCTCATCGATATTCATGGCGTGACTCCTGTGATCAAGGGGTAAGGCGAAGCAGGTTGACCGGCAACTCGGCCAGCGCGTCGGCAAGTGGCACGCCCTCGTGCGTTGCGACCTGGCAGGGGGTGAGCAGGCCGGTGACATGTCCGTCGTTCAGTTCGCCCGGCAACACCACGGTGGTGTCGCCCCAGCGCTGTGCGGGTACATGGGGCCGGTCGTGTTCTGCGAGCAGGCCGGCGGCCAGGCGCGGCACGATCACCAGCAGGTGCTCGTCACCGTGACTACGCAGAAAGGCGAGCACCTGGGCGGCGTGTCTGCCCGTGACCGCCAGGGGCTGGTAACTGCCCTGGCTGAACAGCGAGGGATGCGCCGCACGAATCGCCAGCACCTGCTGGATCAGCCATTGTTTGATGCGCCCGTTCTGCCAGCTGGCCAGCATCGCCGCTGGCGCGTCCCCAGTCTGTAATGCGGCCTGTCGCGCGGCGAAGTCCACCGGGCGACGGTTATCCGGGTCGACCAGGCTGAAATCCCAGAACTCGCAGCCCTGGTACAGATCGGGCACGCCGGGTGTGGTCATGCGCAGCAGACATTGCACCAGGCTGTTCAAGGCGCCGGCAGGGGCTATTGCCGCGACGCTCGCAGCCAGTTCGGTACGCAAGGCCATCCCCGCTGGCTCACACAACAGGCGCCGCAGAAAGTCGGCGCAGGCGGCCTCATGTACATCGTTCGGTGCACTCCAGGCGCTGTTGAGCTTGGCCTCGCGCAGCGCCTTGCGCTGCCAGCCGAGCAGGCGTTGCAGGTAGGCATCCAGACCGACATCATCGTCCGCCTGCAGCCCCAGCGGCCAGCTGCCGATCAGCGCCTGATAGAGAATCGCCTCTTCGCCGCCATCCGACGCCTGCTGCTGATAGCTGCTACGCAGCGGTTGAGCGAGGTGCTGCCAATGCCGGACACGCTCGGCGTACCAGGCGGCGCGTTCGCTGAGCACTGCCAGACGCGCGCGGCAGTCCTCGCCACGCTTGTGGTCATGAGTGGCGGTGGCCAGCAGGTTGAGCGGGTGGTGGTCCGCACGCTCGGCGCAAGCCTGGTGAAAGCGCTCGACACTGGCACTGAAATGCTCGGCATCAAAGCCCACGTCATAACGCGACAGCAGCACGCCGGCACGATACAGCGCGGTGTCCTCCACAGCCTTGGCGGCCACTGGCGAAGTCAGCTGCTGGAAGCGCGTCAGCGCCTGGGCACGCAGACGCCGCGCACGGCCGGGCGGCAGTGCACGCAGGACGGCGCCGCCGAGCCAGTCGTCGAGATGCGGCAGCAGGGGCCAGTCAGCCTCGGCCAGGGTCTGCCGCGCACCGTCCAGCGCCTGCTGGAAGAAGCGCCGATCCTGCTGCGAGCGACCACAGGCCTGGGCATAGGTGCGGTACACCGGAAAGTGCACGATCAGCTCGCGCAGCGTCCGGCGGATCGCGCCCAGGGTCAGGTCGCGCGTGGCGATGTCATGGCGCGCGACGTGCAGCAGGCGCTGGGCAACTTCTTCCAGATCACCGGCCAGCGAGCCTTCCAGCACCAGACGGCGCGCCTGCTGAATCTCGTCCTCGAACGGCGTCGGCCGGCCGCTGAGCGCTTGCCACAGTTCGCTGAGCGGCAGCTCACCTTGGGGATCGTGTTGCAGCAGCGACACCTGGTTCATGAACTCGTAGCCGGTACTGCCGTCCACCGGCCACTCCTGCGGCAGCTGTTCGCCAGCGCCGAGGATCTTCTCCACGAAAATGGGGAAGGGCGCGTCGCCACGCAGTTGCCGGATGCGTCGTCGCAGCCGGCTGCAATAGGCGCGCGGGTTGGCCAGGCCGTCGATATGGTCGATGCGCAGGCCGTCGATCAGGCCGCGTTCGATCAGCTCGAAGACCTTGGCGTGGGTCTGCTCGAACACCTGGCTGTGCTCGACGCGCAGCGCCCCCAGTTCGTTGATATCGAAAAAGCGCCGCCAGTTGATGTCGTCTGCTGCGGTACGCCAACTGGCCACGCGGTAATGCTGACGTTCGAGCAGCGCGTGCAGGCGCTGTTGCGCCGCATCGTCATTACCTTGAAAGCTGGCCAGCAGGGGCGCCACCTGGTGCGCCTGAGCGGCCAGTTCGGCGCACAGCTGCTCGGCTTGTGTACGGCTGTTTCCAGCGCTGCCCAGGCGGGCGAAGCGCTGGCCGAGTTCGCGCAGGGCGGCATCGTCACTGCTGCGCAGGATGCTGGCATAGCTGGATGGCGTCAGCGGCAGGCGGTGTTCGAAGTGCTGGGCGTGAAAGCGCCCGCGCTCGGCATCGAACACCAATTCCAGGGTGCCGTCACGCAGCGCCTCGCCGTAGTCGCTGCGCAGGAAGGGCACCAGCAGCTGGCCGCTGAGCAAGGGGTCATGGGATTGCCATTGGATGTCGAAGAAGTCTGCATAAGGGCTTTCTTGCCCCCATTCCAGTACGTCCAACCACCAGGGATTGCCGTCGCCGCCCACGGCCATGTGGTTGGGTACGATGTCCAGGATCAGCCCCATGTCATGGGCGCGCAGGATGTTCACCAGTCGCACCAGGGCTTCTTCGCCGCCCAGCTCGGGGTTGATCCTGCTCGGATCGATCACGTCGTAGCCATGTTGCGAGCCGGGGCGGGCGGTAAGAATTGGCGAGGCGTACAGGTGGCTGATACCCAGCTGCGCCAGGTAGGGCACCTGGGCTGCCGCATCGCGCAGGGTGAAGTCCTTGTGCAGCTGCAGACGCTGCGTGGCGCGCAACTCAGTCATGGCCAGCCTCCTGGCGTGCGCCGTCGAGGGTAGTCAGACGTGCGCTGGTGGCGGGTTGTTCCAGCAGTTCGCTGACCGCCAGCGGGTAGCGCCGTCGCCAGTTCGGATGAATATCGCCAGGGCCTGGCAGGTTGGGCTGCTGCTCCAGGCCGCAGGCGTCCTCCAGTGGCAGCAGCGCCAGTGGCGCCGGGGTACGGCCGACGTGTTCGATGCAGGCCTGCAGACAGGCATCGTCATCGCCGCCGCTCACCATGCCTTGCCGTTCCAGCAGTTGGCGCAGCGCCACGCGCTCACCGGCACGCTCGGCGTGATCGCCCTCCAGCAGCTCGGCGTCGCGCTGACCGGCGCGCACCCGCCATTCCAGATCGCGGCCGGCGAGCCAGCCCTTGATGGTCGGCAGGTCGTGGGTGGTGGTGGTCGCCAGGGCATTGCCGGACCAGCGCTCGGCCGGCACGAAACCGAGGTCGTCCTGCTCGAACAGCAGCACCCGCGTGCCGAGGATATTGCGTGCGGCGAGTTTGTCGCGCAGGCCCTCGGGCACGGTGCCAAGGTCTTCGCCGATCACCAGGGCATGGTGGCGGTGCGATTCCAGCGCGAGAAGGCGTAGCAGATCATCCAGCGGGTAGCGCAGGTAGGCGCCGTGCTGCGACTCCGCGCCCTGCGGGATCACCCACAGCCTCTGCAAGCCCATCACATGGTCGATACGGATGCCGCCGGCATGCGCCAGATTGGCCTGGAGCATCTCGATATAGGCGCGAAAACCGTGCTGACGCAGGCCTTGCGGCGAGAAGGCCGATACGCCCCAGTTCTGCCCTTGGCGATTGAGAATGTCTGGCGGGGCGCCAACGGTGACCAGGGGCAGCAACTCGTCCTGGCGCGACCAGGCCTGACTGCCGGCGCAATCGGCGCCCACCGCCAGATCGGCGATCAGGCCGATGCCCATGCCGGCGCCGCTGGCAGTGGCCTGCGCCGTTTCCAGACCATGGGCGATCAGCCATTGGCAGAAGGCGTGAAAGCGCAGTTCATCGACATGTTCGATGGCGAAACGGGTTACGGCGCCCTGATTCGGGCTGCGCAGGGCCTCCGGCCAGGTGCGCCAGTCGCCGCTGGCCCCTTCGCGCAGGCGCTGTGCATGGATGGCCTCGAAGCAGCAATGCTGCTGCAGCGCATCGCCCCCGGTGGCGCGAAAGGCGTCGAAACGCTCCTGCAACTGGCCGGAGTCATTGCAGAAATCCGCGTACAACTGGCGCATCAGGCGCTGCCGAGTAGCGGCCACGGCCGGCCAGTCGATCAGCTCCAGCGACTCCAGTCGGGTCATCTCGCTGTGAAGTCCGGAGGCGTTAACAGCGCGCTTGACCCGTTCCTCGCCGAGCAGGGTGACCGGGGCGGCGTACAGGGTGTTGAAGAACAGCCGGCTGGACGGCGAGTAGGGGCCGTAGCTGCGCAAGTCGGCGCTGAACTGAGCGTGCACCGGGCTCAGGCCGATGGCATCGGCGCCGTGATTGGCAGCATGCCGGGCCAGATCCGCCACCGCCAAGGTATCGCCCAGGCCGCCGTCGCCGGTGCGGCGCAAGCCGTAGAGCTGGGCAGTCAGCCCCCAGATGCGCGGCTTGCCACATAGCTCCTGCACTGACATGCAGGTGGCGGGGGCCACGGCGAGCGCATGCTGGGTATCGCGAATCTCCAGCTGGTAATAGCCAGGCTGCTGTTGCGCCGGCAAATGGCCGTCGTGGTCAAGCCGGCCCTCGCTGATGTTGCCCTGCTCGTCGGTGAGCCGATAAAGGCTCTCCGCCGGGTAGAGGGTCAGGGCCAGCGGCTGGTGCTGGTCCTGAAGCAGCAGGGCGGAATCTTCCGGCACATGCTGACGGTGCACCAGCGAGGTCAGGCTTTCGCGTATTTGTTCAGGGCTTTGCGCCGGATAACCGAGCGCCTCCAACAGGTTGCGCTGCGCTTCTGCCGTTACGCGCTGCGGCTGGCCGTAGGCATCGACCCAGTCGATGCTCAGATCCGCGGCCTGCGCCAGTTCGGCCAATAGTTGATCGCTCATCGGGCGGGCTCCAGGGTGACCAGGGCACTGCGCGGCGGCAATTGCGCCTGACGCAGGTCGGCATCGTCGATGCGCAGGGTGTATAGGCGTTCGCCGTGCATGGCCTCAGCAGGCAGGGACACGGCGCTGGTACCCAGGTTGATGGCGATACTCAGCGCCGGGCCGTTACCCAGTCGCCAGCGCGCCAGCACGGCGCCGTCGCCCAGCACTTGCGCACCGAGGCTGCGTGCCTCCTGCAAGCCCTGCAGCAGGCGGCTGTGGCGCACCTGCAACAAGCCGCGATAGAAGGCCAGCCACTCGCGCTGCTCGGGTTCCAGTGCCGGCGCCAGATCCGGCTGCGAGCGCTGGAAGCTGGCCTCGGCATTGGGGTCGGCGATGGCCTCGCGGCTGTGCGGCGAGTTGAATTGGGAAAAATCGGCGAACTCGTTGCGCCGGCCCTCGCGCACGGCATTGGCCAGCTCGTGGTGATAATCGGTGAAGAACAGAAACGGCCGCTTGCTACCCCATTCCTCACCCATGAACAGCAGCGGCACCATCGGGCACAGCAGCAGGAGCACGGTAGCGGCCTTCAGCGCGTCGACGTCGGCGAGCAGCGTCAGGCGCTCGCCAAAGGCGCGGTTGCCCACCTGGTCATGGTTCTGCAGGAACAGCACGAAGGCATGCGGCGGCAGATCGGCGCTGGGCTCGCCGCGCGGCTGGCCATGGCGATTGGCCTGCCCCTGGTAAACGAAGCCCTGCTCCAGGCAGGTGGCCAGCTTGCGCGTCGGCGCCTGGGCGTAGTCGGCGTAGTAGCTTTCGTTCTCGAAGGTCAGCAGCGCATGCAGGGTGTTGTGGCCGTCGTCGTTCCACTGCGCATCGAAGCCATCACGCAGCAGGTGCGCGGCGTTGTGCTCATTCTCCAGCACCAGATGCACCTGGCGTTGTTGCGGCAGCGCCGAGCGCACCCGCGCCGCCAGCTCCTTGAGAAAGTCGTCATCGTCGATGGCGTGCACGGCGTCCAGGCGCAAACCGTCGACGCGATAGTCCAGCAGCCACATCAGCGCGTTTTCGCAGAAGAAGTCGCGCACCTGTGGGCGGCCGAAATCGATGGCTGCGCCCCATGGCGTGATGCGCTCTTCGTGGAAGAACTGCCGCGCGTACACGCCCAGATAATTGCCGTCCGGGCCGAAGTGGTTGTAGACCACATCGACGAACACCATCAGGCCATAGGCATGGGCGCTGTCGATCAGTTGCTTGAGTTCATCGGGCGTACCGTAGGCGTTGGCTGGGGCAAACGGCAGCACGCCGTCATAGCCCCAGTTGCGCGTCCCGGAGAAGGCATTGAGCGGCATCAGCTGCAAGGCGGTGACGCCCAGATCGGCCAGGTGCGGCAGGTGCTCGATGACCTGCTGGAAACCACCGAGCAGGCCGACGTGCAGCTCGTACAGCACCGTCTCGTGCCAGGGCCGGCCGATCCAGTCGCGCTGATGCCAGATATAGGCCGAGTGATCGATGACCTGGCTGAAACCATGTACGTCCTCGACCTGGTGGCGCGAGGCCGGGTCCGGCACTGGCCACTGGCCGTCGATACGGTAGCGATAGGCGGTGTCGGCTGGGCACTCGATCAGCGCCACGAACCAGCCTTCCTCCTGCGCCTGCATCGGATGCAAGCCACCGCCTTGCAGCTCCAGTTCCACCTGGCTGCTGCTGGGGGCCCAGAGGGCGAAGCGCACACGTCCATCGGCCATTGGCCGGGCTCCATGGCTGTACATCAACGCAGCGCTCGGTGGGCATTGGTCTGGCTCAGCAGACGTTGAAAAAGGCGGTCATAGGGTCGCACCGACTGGCGCCAGTAGAGCGGGGCGCTCATGGCCTGGCAGCGCATGGCTTCCAGTAGCTCGGGATGGTCGAAGACCTGCAGCGCGCGGTCGATGGCCTGGCGATAGGCGTCGGCCCTGGGGGCGTCGAAGAGAAAACCGTTGACGCCATCCTCGATGGTGTCGGCCAGACCGCCCGTGCAACGGGCGATGGGTAGTGAGGCGTAGCGCTGGGCGTACATCTGGCTCAGGCCACAGGGCTCGAAGCGCGAAGGCATGAGCAGGAAGTCGCTGCCGGCATACAAGCGCCTGGCATCGCTTTCATCGAAACCAATATGCACGCCAATGCGCCCCGGATGGCGTCGCCCCAGCTCCGCCATGGCGGCCTCCAGCGCCGGCTCGCCCTGGCCGATCACGCCGATGCGGCCGCCACGCGCGACGATGTGCTCGGCAACCTCCAGGGTCAGATCTATACCTTTCTGCTGCACCAGACGCGATACCACGGCGAACAGCGGCCCGTTGTCATCGAGGCCCAGCCATTGCTGGACATACTCGGCGTTGGCTCGTTTGCCCGCCCAGTCGCCGGCGCTGAAACCCTGTAGCAGGTGCGGATCGCTCTCGGGGTGCCAGCTTTCGTCGATGCCATTGGCGATACCGCTGAGCTGATTGATCTGCACCTTGGCCCGCAACAGGCCATCGAGGCCGCAGCCTTGTTCTGGCGTGGTGATTTCACGGGCATAGCGGCGGCTCACGGTGGTTACATGCTGCGCGTAGGCGATACCCGCCTTGAGAAACGATAACTGGCCGTAGAACTCCAGGCCATCGACGCCGCAAGCTGACTCCGGTATCGCCAGCTCGCTGGCGCAGCGCATGTCGCACAGGCCCTGATAGGCCAGGTTATGGATGGTCAGCAGGGACGGCGTACTGGCTTGACGCCAGGCCATGTAGGCCGGCGCCATGGCGGCTGGCCAGTCATTGGCGTGCACCAGCTCCGGACGCCACTGGATGCCGGCATCACCCGTGGCGATTTCCGCGGCGGCCAGGCCAAGGCGGGCGAAGCGAATATGGTTATCGGCCCAGTCGCGGCCCTGATCATCGACATAAGGTGAGCCATCACGTTCGTACAGCGCCGGGTTGAGCAGTACGTAGACGATCAATCCATCGGCCAGATCCATACGCCCGATCTGGCAAGGCGGTAACGCGGCCAGGCCAGGCAACTGCCCGACGATGCGGATCGGTCGGCCGCTTTCCACCACTTGCCGGTAGCCGGGAATCAACAGGCGAATGTCGTGTTGCGGCGACAGCGCGCGGGGTAATGCGGCGGAGACATCGCCGAGCCCGCCGCACTTGATCAGATCAGCGAACTCCGAGGTGACGAACAGCACGCGCTTGCGCTGCGGATGCTCGCTGTGCATCTGCAAGGGAGGCTTGGCTGCGGCGCAAAGGGTGGGTGTGGCTTGGATGTGTGCGGAGGCTGCAGCGCTTGCCATGTCTCTCTCCATAGGGGGTTGGACCTGAGGGCGACTCGCCTTGTGGGCGAGGGCCTGTGGAGGAGTGCGGTGAACGATTGTGCGATCTCCCCCTTACCCTTGAGCTGACGGGGCGAGGCGAACAAAGGTTCGACCTTTTTTTCACTGGGCAAAGGCAACGCAAAAAGTTGAACGCAGCCCTTTCGGCCGCTTTCACAGAGCAATCAGACCGTTGCGAGGAAATGACAGATGCAGAACGTCGAACAGGTGGTGAATTTTCTCAGCAAGTACAAACTGCGCCTGGCCACCGCCGAGTCCTGCACAGCGGGGCTGATCAGCTCGCTGGTGGCGGATGTGCCCGGTAGTGGCAAGGTGCTCGATTGCGCGTTCGTCACCTATTCGCCGCAGGCCAAGCAGCGCTGCCTTGGCGTCAGCGCCGATACCATCGAGCGTTTCGGCCTGACCAGCGAAGAGGTTGCGCGGGAGATGGCGCTGGGCGCATTGCTGCGCAGCGACGCCGATATCGTGCTGGCCAACACTGGTCTGGCCGAGGCAGAGGGAGAGATGGACGGCGTGCAGTGCATCGCCTGTGCCATTCGCCTGGAGCAGCACCAGGGCATCGTCAGCGAAACGGTGAAGTTCAGCGGAGGCCGCAACCAGGTACGTGAGCAAGCGGCACGCTACGCCCTGATGCAGTTGCCTTACTACTACGAACGACTGCGTCAAGGCTGATTGGCGAGGCGCTGCCGAGCTGCATCAGCAGCCCGGCAAGCCGAGCGATCATTCTTCCGGCAACTGACCGTTCAACTGCTCAGCGCGTTGCAGATGCTGCTCCAGCTTGGGCAGCGTCTCGCGGGCGAAGCTGGCGAGCTCCTCGTCATCGACATTCACGGCGCGACGGAACAACTCGATGGTCTCGCGGTGAGCGACCACCTGATTGTTCATGTAGGCCTTGTCGAAGCTGTCTTCGCTGCGCAGTTTGAGCACCAGGGCCTTGGCCTGGTTGATCAGTTCGGCATCGTCGGAGACCTCCAGGTCCTTGCTCTTGGCCAGTTCGGCCAGCTGCTGATTCGCCCGACGATGGTCGTCGATCATCATCTGCGCGAAGCCCTTGACCGCCTCGTTCTGTGATTTCTCCAGGGCCAGTTTGGCCGTTTCGATCTCGGCGACGCCTTTCGCCGATGCCTCTTCGACGAAGTCTTCGCTGCTTATCGATTCCGTCTGGCTGGCAGCCTGCAGGCTGCTGACGGCGCAGAGGGTGAGGGCGGCTGCGGCCAATAGGGTCAGTGTTTTCAATGGATGCATGGTGGTTCCTCCTGGGATGTGCGTTCACAGGGGTAGAAGGGCTAGGCCAGGACGAAGTTCAGGACAAATTTGCCGCGCTACGCCAAGCGCAACGGCCCGCCATCACCGGTCTCTCGGGAAAAATTCAGGTCGAACGTAACAGCCGCAGCCCGTCTCAAAAACTACCCGGAGCGACTTTCCCGTCGCTTGCGTGGCCGCCATGTTCGACATGGCCACTGAATAACCGAGCGCGCGATACTCACGCCTCCAATAGCCAGGAGTAGCCCATGAGCAAGCAACCGAAAACCGCCGAAAACAGCCAGATGGCGGGCAGCGATACGCTTGACCGCAGCAACAGCAACGCCAAGCTCGAACAACTCGAGCGCTTCCGCGAGGACGCCACCGGGGAGGCGCTGACCACCAACACCGGCACGCGCATCGCCGACAACCAGAACAGCCTGCGCGGCGGCGAGCGTGGCCCGACGCTGATGGAAGATTTCATCATGCGCGAGAAGATCACCCACTTCGATCACGAGCGCATTCCCGAGCGCGTGGTGCATGCCCGCGGCGCGGCAGCGCATGGCTATTTCGAGGTGACCGAGCCGGCCAGCGACCTGACCTGCGCCGCTTTTCTCGGCGAAGCCGGCAAGCGCACGCCGGTGTTCGTGCGCTTTTCCACCGTGCAGGGGCCGCGCGGCTCGGCCGATACCGTGCGTGACGTGCGCGGTTTCGCGGTGAAGTTCTACACCGAAGAGGGCAACTTCGACCTGGTCGGCAACAACATGCCGGTGTTCTTCATCCAGGACGCGATCAAGTTCCCCGACTTCGTCCATGCGGTCAAACCCGAGCCGCACAACGAGATTCCCACCGGCGCGTCGGCCCACGACACCTTCTGGGACTTCGTCTCGCTGACCCCGGAATCGGCGCACATGGTGCTGTGGACCATGTCCGACCGCGCTATTCCCATCGCCTATCGCTCGATGCAGGGCTTCGGCGTACACAGCTTTCGCCTGGTCAACGGCGAGGGTCAGAGCAAGCTGGTGAAGTTTCACTGGCGACCCAAGGCCGGGGTTTGCTCGCTGGTATGGGACGAGGCGCAGAAACTTGCCGGCAAGGACCCGGACTTTCACCGACGCGGCCTGTGGGAAGACATCGAGCGCGGCCTCTACCCGGAATGGGAGCTGGGCCTGCAGGTGATGGACGAGGAGGACGCGCTGAGCTTTGGTTTCGACCTGCTCGACCCGACCAAGCTGGTACCCGAAGAGCTGGTGCCGGTGCGCGTGGTCGGGCGCATGGTGCTCAATCGCAACCCGGACAACTTCTTCGCTGAGACCGAGCAGGCGGCCTTTCACGTCGGGCATGTGGTGCCGGGCATCGACTTCAGCAATGACCCACTGCTGCAGGGGCGTCTGTTCTCCTACACCGACACCCAGTTGCTGCGTCTGGGCGGCCCCAATTTCAACGAAATCCCGATCAATCGGCCGCTATGTCCGTTCCACAACAATCAGCGTGACGCGCCGCATCGTCAGCAGATCAATCGCGGCCGCGCCTCTTACGAGCCCAACTCGATCGACGGCAACTGGCCGCGTGAGACACCGCCAGCACCCAGCGGGGGTGGTTACAGCTCCTATCCCGAGCCGCTGCAGGGGCACAAGGTACGGGTTCGCTCAGCCAGCTTCGCCGATCACTTCTCCCAGGCCACGCTGTTCTGGCGCAGCATGAGCGAGGCCGAGCAGCAGCATATCGTCGATGCTTACAGCTTCGAACTGTCGAAAGTCGAGCGTCTGTACATTCGCGAGCGCCAGGTCAAGGAAATCCTCGCCCACATTGATCCGCTGCTGGCGTTGCGCGTGGCAGAGAACCTGGGTATCGATCTGGACAGCACCTCGACCTCGTCTATGGAGGGCAAGCTCCAGGATTCCCCGGCGCTGAGCCAGATGAATCTGCTGCCCGGCGATATTCGCGGACGGCGCGTGGCTATCCTGCTTACCCCCGGTTGCAAGGCTGACGAGGTCGGCAGTCTGAAGAAGATGCTCGAAGCAGCCGGTGCCGTGGCCAAGCTCCTGGCGCCTTCCGCGGCGGCCTTGAAGGACTCCGACGGCCAGCCCATGCAGCCCGATGGCAGCTTCGCTTCGGAGCCGTCGATTACCGTCGACGCGGTGTTCGTGCCGGGTGGTGAGTATGTGCTCAAGACGCTGCAGAACGATGGCGTGGCCAAGCATTACCTGCTGGAGGCCTACAAGCACCTCAAACCCGTGGCGCTCAGCGGTGACGCCGCTCAGCTTGCTGCGATGCTCGGTCTGGAAGAAGACGATGGCATGCTGTGCGGCGACAGTTTCGATCCGCTGTTCATGCGCTTCGAAACAGCGCTGAAGCAGCATCGCATCTGGGCGCGGGAGATGCGCGCCAAGAGCATTCCTGCCTGAACCGACGCCCGGCCTAGCGCGGTTTTCCGTCGCTCGGCCGGGTTCGTTTGCTGCGCTGCGCCTTGGTCGAGGGGCGCAGCGGCACTGGCGCATCGAGCTGCGAGCCAGGGTCTTCGTTACCTGGGTCGTCCAGCAGCGCCTCGCTGGAGCGCGCTACTGGCGTTTTCGTGGTTTTGTCCGATTTCATGCTGGCTCCAGTAAAGGTTCTTCTGCACACACCTGGCAGGTTCGCGCGCACTCCTGACAATGCTGGCTGGCGTGCTGCACGCATTCCTCGGCGCAGGCCAGGCAGGCGATCCGGCATAGCTGGCTGGCCACCGCGACATAGGGGCTGTTGCGCAGCATCAGCGTTGCTGTCAGGCGGCATAGATCGGCGCAGTCACGGCATAGCTCGACGCAGCGATAATGTCCGGCATTGCCCTCGCTCAGGCAGGCTGTTGCACATTGCTCGCAGGCATTGGCACAGCTGCTGTACGCAGTTATGTGATCGAGATAGTTATACGCCTCTGACATATTGATACCTCGCTGTATAAGCACTGTAGAAAATAATCACGAGCGCCAACATATGGTGGTTTTATTTTGCCGACACTCGCACACCGAGTAACGTCCTATAGGCATTAAAAAAGATCATTTCGATTACTTGCTGTGCTCAGGCGAAGTTGGCCCGTCGTCATGTCCATGCGGGCCGGCAATGCCCCAGATAACCAGCCCGATAATCGGGAATATCCAGATAAGCAGAGCCCAAAGAGTTTTCGTCCCGACATGCTTGTCGCTACGAAATACACTGATCACCGCCCACAGATGTAGCAGAACGATGAGGGCAGCAATTGTAATGGAAAAGTAAATGACTGAATCCGGCATGACAGGCCTCCTTTGAAAAGGGTCTATGCATGTCGACAGCCACCCCGATCATTCGCTCAGATAATCGGGGCGCGGGAAAAGGGAAGGCAGGATAAAGGCTGGAAATGCCAGCCGAGAGCGTCAAGGACCGCTAGAAGGAGTGATTGGACTTGATCACTTCGATCATCATGTTGTCGGGTCTGTCCTCGCTGTTCTCAACCAACGGGACGCTTTGTACATTGCTGCAGGTGAGCAGTGAACGACTGAATTCAAAGTCTGCGGCAGGGCGCGAGGGGGTCAGCTTGTCATGACCACAATCCTCGCAATGCTGATCGTTCAGCGCATCGTCATGCACCTGGTAGCAGCTCAAGTCGATCTCCTGCAGGGAGCGTTGTGCGCTGTGGGCGTCGGGCCGCGCCAGGGACGGCTGTTGAGGCTGCGAGACCAGCAGCACCACCAAGCATAACGATCCGGCCGTATAGGGCCATTCGTACATCAGTTGGTGGCGATAAGGCATATGCCTTCTGATTTTTCCCATGAGATCTTCGGGCTTGCTCCGAGTCTGAGGAGCGGACACATTGCATCTGGGCACTTGCGTATCTCCTCATTTCTTTTCGAGCTTTCTCATGGCCCATAAGCGAGAGGTACGCGTGCGAAAAATCGGCTCGCGCGAGTAGGTGGGTAACTGCGTGGTGCTGCAGTGTTTGACCGCTTCGTTAATTGACTCGGCATCCTCCTCCAGCGCCATATCGAAATGGATCAATCGAATGACTTCTTGAGCGGAGCAACTTCCATCTAGGACGCGCACTAATTGTCGCTCCCTGTGGGCAACGGTAAGCACGACGCTCCCGTCCGGTCTTGGCGTCATATTAACTTCATAGTTAGACAGCGCTGATCTAATGCTTTCCAGATCGTGTTTCATGGGCATCTCCTTGATAGCACCCATAAAACATAGCGATGTCTTTACTGCATACCAACAGTTGGGACGATTTGTAAAAAGAAAATTCAAAGCGCCATCATTTACTAAGGTTGTACAGGCACATCCTCTGCAAACTAAAGCCCAGGCCTGGCTAGCCCATCAGATGATGCTTAAGGTTACTTTATTGTTTGCACACAGCATGTTGCGCTGGGAAATAAGCCAACTGCTTCGCAGTGACAGAAAAAATACTCTGAACCATATGCGCGAAATGGTTACACCGAAGCGCTCTTCGGCGGTCAAGAAAACTGGATTGAATTTGTACGAGACGCTAGCGAACACGAAGCACGCGCTATAGGGGATTACCTGCACTTTCGCGCACCTGGCGACGCCATATGCGGGTCAACCAGCGCCAACTGATCCAGCCGGCTGCGGCTAGATACACCAGACTACCCGGCACCCACATCAGCAGGCCGGCCAGTTGCTGGTCAGCCAGGTCACGGGACTCGCCATAGAACGTCGTGTTGCCGAAGGTGAGCAGGGCACCGAGCAGGCCGGTGTGCATCAGGGTCAGGAGAATGGCCATCAGCGCGTGCGGCACCTGCCGTGGATTGGCGCGCAGGCAGGACCACCAGAACAGCCAGGCGCTGAACAGAAAACAGGCATGCTCGATGGCGTGCCACCAGGTGTTGTCCAGCGCCAGCATGTACAGGCTCGGCGTATGCCAGACCCAGATCATCGCGCCGTGCAGCATGGCCAGGGCTACCGGATAGCGGCCGCTGCGCAGAATCACGTTGGACACCGGTGCCATCCAGCCACCGAGCAGCGCTCGCCATTGCGGCAGCGGCCGAGCCAGCGCCCAGAGCGGCGCGATGACGATCATGAACAGCATGTGCTGAACCATGTGCAGGCTGGTGCTGGTTTCCGCCCAGTCATCGATGGGGCCGAATACAGCGAGCACGGTGATGATCATCGCCAGGTGCATCCACCAGGCTTCACGCCCATGCGGGCGCACCTTGCGGCAGCCGAGGATGTACAGCAGCCAGGCCGCGCCGAGCAGCAGGGCGCTGAGTAGCAGCGGTACACGCTCGTTCAGATGCAGATGGCCATCGAGCAGACCATGGGCGGCGGCCGTGCCAGGCAGAAGGAGGAGGGCGAGGACGATCACAGGCATGGTGGTAGGCTCAGCGTTGGCAGGGCGACGAAGACAGTGGCGATGGCGCCGATCAGGTTCACGCCAGCGGCGAGGCGAGCCACGAAGCGCGCGGGCTGGCCTTCATGCTCGTCCCTGGCGGCGCGTTGAAACAGCCAGGCCAACCCCAGGAGGGCCGCCATGGTGAACAGGCTGAGCAGAGCGAGCAGAGCGTTCAGCCAGGTCCATTGCCCGCGTGCAGGATCAGGTGGCACCAGGGCGCAACCCACCGACAGACCGCCATAAAGCGCGATGAACCAGATACTCCAGAGCACCAGCCCGAGAGGGATGTGGATCGGGTTGTAGGGGGAGCGTAACGGCTGCATCACACACCTCCGAAGGTTGGCGGGAACAGCACCACGCTGCAGTAGCTGATCCACATCACGGCCAGGCTGTATTGCCAGAGTTGTTCGACCACCAACGGCTCGTAGGGCGTGCGCTTGCATACATAGCCATGATGCACACGCAGGGCCTGCAACGCGCTGAGAATGGTCGCCAGCGCCCCGTGCGCGAGGCTGTAGACGAGCATCACCACGATCACCGCATCATGCGCAGTGGCGCGCGGCGCCAGCTCTCCAGCCAGCAGGGCCCAGAGCAGCAGCCCGGTGTGCAACGCGCCCAGCAGCGCCGCCCCGACAAAGCAGGTGATCAACGCAGCGGGTTCACCCTGGCCCTGACGCAGACGGCGCAATACCGGTCGCTGCCACAACACGGCAATGCTCAGCAATACGGCGCTGGCCAGCAGCAAGCGCTGATCGATGACCGCATCGTCCGGCACCAGCCAGTTCGGCGAGACCGTCCACAGATAGAACCAGCCGAACAGCAGCGCCAGGTACAGGGCACCGCTGGCCAGCAGGGTCACGCCCATGCCCCACAGCCCCGGGCCATCACAGGTGCGTGAGTGCAGCGGCGGCTCGCCAGGTTGCACTCGCGCATCCGGCGCCGCCAGCGGGTGCGCGCCGTTCTCCCAGCTCCAGCGCAGCAGCACCAGCACGGCGACGATGCTGGCCACTAGGGCGACCCAGTAGAACTTGCTCAGCAGCCCCAGGCAGGTGAAAGCGATGAACAGCGAGGCGATGAAAGGCCACCAGCTATTGCCCGGCAGATGGATGATCTCGCGTACTTTGCCGGTCAGCGGCTCGATACCCAAGGTTTCTCGCCGGCCATGGTCGATCACGGTCAGGGCGAACTCTCCACGGTCGATGCGCTCCTCCAGGTCGGGCAGCTCCCACAGGGGATGGCGGGTGCGTACGGGTGGCAGGCTGACGAAGTTGTAGGGACTCGGTGGCAGATGGGTGCTCCACTCCAGCGTGTCCGCGTTCCAGGGGTTCTTCGTGGCCTTCTGGCCGAAGCGAAAGTGCAGGACGATATCCAGCAGCACTGTGGCGATGCCGATGGCCATGATGAAACTGCCGATCGACGAAATCAGGTTGGGCAGGTCCCAGCCGAGGCCGGACTGGTAGGTGTAGATGCGCCGCGGCATGCCCATCAGGCCGGTCCAGTGCATGATCAGGAAGGTCAGGTTGAAGCCAATGAACACCAGCCAGAAGCCCCATTTGCCGAGGCGCACCGACGGCATGCGTCCGGAAAAATGCGGCAGCCAGTAATAGATGCCGGCCAGCAGCGGGAAGAACATGCCACCCACCAGCACGTAGTGCATGTGCGCCACCACGAAGTGGGTGTCATGCACCTGCCAGTCGAAGGGCACCAACGCCAGCATCACGCCGGTCAGCCCGCCGCAGACGAAGATCACCAGAAAACCCACCAGCCACAGCATCGGTACGTGGTACAGCGGCCGGCCGACCCACAGTGTGGCGATCCAGGCGAACACCTGGATGCCGGTCGGTATCGCCACCAGCATGCTCGCCGCGGAGAAGAACGCCTGCGCCAACTGCGGAATACCCACGGTGAACATGTGGTGCACCCACAGGCCGAAGCTGATGAAACCGGTGGTGAGGATCGCCAGCACCACCCAGCGATAGCCCACCAGCGGCCGCTGGCAAAACACCGGCAACAGGGTCGAGACGATGCCAGCCGCCGGTAGGAAGATGATGTACACCTCGGGATGGCCGAACAGCCAGAACAGGTGCTGCCAGAGAATCGGGTCGCCGCCGCGCGCCACCTCGAAGAACGGCAGGCCAACGGCGCGCTCCAGCTCCAGCAGGATGCTGCCGAGAATCAGCGGCGGGAAGCCGACCACGATCATCATGGCCATCACCAGGATGTACCAGGCATAGATCGGCATCTTGTTCAGCGACATGCCTTCGGCGCGGGTGCGCAGGATCGACACCACCAGCTCGACGCCGGCCGACACCGCCGAGATCTCCACGAAGGTGATGCCGATCAGCCAGAAATCCGAGTTCGGCCCCGGTGTATGCACGGCGCTGGACAGCGGCGTGTACATGAACCAGCCGGCCTTGGGCGCGATACCCAGCAGCAGACTGGCGCACAGGATCAACCCACCGAACAGGTAGCACCAGTAGCCCAGCGCCGACAGGCGCGGAAACACCAGGTCGCGCGCGCCGAGCATCTTCGGAATCAGGTAGACCGCCAGGCCTTCCATCATCGGTACGGCGAAGAGAAACATCATCACCGTGCCATGCATGGTGAAGACCTGGTTGTAAACGTCCGGTTCGAGAAAGTCGTAGCCGGGTATCGCCAGCTGCGTGCGCACCAGCATTGCCAGCAGGCCACCGAACAGGAAGAAGCCCAGCCCGGTGAGCATGAAGCGAATGCCGACGGTGGTGTGATTGACGATGGTCAGCGACTTCCAGCCGCGCGGGTTACCCCATACGTCGTTGAACTGATCGTGCAGTTGTTCCTGGGCGGCAACCTGTTCGTTGCTTGGCGTAGTCACGGGCGCAGGGTCTCCAGCCAATCGGCGATGGTGCTGAGGTGGTCGGGGTCGAGATCGTCGTGCAGCGGCATGGCGTTGCCGGGTTTGAGCCGCTGGTGCTCCTGCAGCCAGCGCAATAGCGCGCCCGGTTCATTGCTCAGCACGCCGGCGCCGAGCACTGATCGCGCGCCGACATCGCTCAGGTCCGGCGCGCGATTGCCTTCGCTGACGCCCGCCACGCGATGACACTGACCGCAACGCGCGGCGAACACGTCGCCAGCAGGGCCGGGCAGGGCGCTGACCTGTTGTTCGCGGCGTGCCTGCAGCCAACTGGCGAACTCTTCCTCCTCGTGAGCCTGCACATCGAGAATCATGTGCGTGTGCTGGGTGCCGCAGAACTCCGAGCACTGGCCGCGAAAGATACCGGCCTGATCGGCCTGCAGGCGGATGCGATTGTCCCGGCCGGGGATCATGTCGATCTTGCCGCCCAGGCGAGGCACCCAGAAGGAATGGATGACGTCGGCGCTACTGACGTCGAGGTCCACCGGCCGACCGACCGGCAGATGCAGCTGATTGGCGGTAACCACGCCGCTGTCCGGGTAGCGCACCTCCCACCACCATTGATGGCCGATCACCTCGATACGCATGGGCTGCTCGCCCGCCAGCGGCAAGGGCAGCATGCGATGGCCGATGGGTATGCCGAACAGCAACAGGAGCAGCACGCTCAAGGTCGGCAACAACAGCCCGCCACCGACCAGCCAGCGCAGCGTCAGCTGACGTGCCCGTGCGGCGTCCATCTGTGGGCTGTTGCGGCGCATGGCATGCACCCACAGGGCCGTCACCACGATCAGCACCAGGGTGGCGAAGGCGCACATTGCCCACCACAGCATTGCCACCTCGCGCGCCATCGGCCCGGCTGGATCGAGCGCCGATTGCGGCCCCTCGCAGGCAACGAGAAACGGAACTGCCAGCGTCAGCGTGGTCAACTTGAAACAGGGCGTCAGCCAATGACGCGCCCGTTTCACCTCATCATTCACCTGTACAGGGAGGCCGGGATGGCCGAAATAAAGGAAGTTATCGTCAGTCGCGCCGCCATCGCCGGGCATCCGCTGCACCCGATGATGATCCACTTTCCGGTAGCCGCGCTGCTGGGCCTGGTGGCGACCGATATCGCCTATCTGCTGCTGGCCGATCCGTTCTGGGCACGTGCCAGTCTCTGGCTGGCGGGCGTCGGCGCCTTCGGTGGCTGGGTGGCGAGCATGGCGGGGCTGGTCGATCTGCTTACGGTTGGCAGCATCCGGCGCAAGATCACCGCTTGGTGCCACGCCATCATCGCGGTGATGATGCTGTCCTTGGCATCGCTGAACTGGCTGCTGCGCTACGCGGGGCCGGAGCAGGGCATGGAGCGCTGGGGCCTGTATCTGTCGCTGCTGACCGCAGCGTTGATTGGCCTGGCTGCTTATCTGGGCGGGCGCCTGGTGTACGAGCACGGCGTGGGCGTCGATACACGCTGAACCAATCGGCTCCGGCTTGCCACCAGCTACTGGACGGTAGAGAGAGCGGGGCAGGCCGGGCATATTCTCGAATACTCCATGATCAGAAGGGTTTGGCCAGCACCAGCCAGAGCGTGGCGCCGATCAGGGCGCTCAGCAGCACAGCGATCAACAGGCAGTCGCGGCGCAGCGCAGGTTCGGCGGCACGTTCGATACGCAGGATCAGCACGCCGCACAGGGCGTGACAGAGCACCATCCCCGCGACCGTGGTGAGCTTGACGATCAACCATGGGTCGAAAATCGACTCACGTAAAAACAGCGCGGTGCCCGAACCAATGGCCAGCAGGGCGGCTGGCGTGGCGATCAGGTTGAAGACGGTGCGGGTGAGGTGGGCATGGTCGCGATAGAACATCTCGTCGCTGCTGCGCGTGCCGGCAGCGATCATCGCTGGCAGATACAGCAGCGCGCCGCACCAGCCGATCAGCGCCATGAAATGCAGCAGTTTGAGCAGTGGCATCGATGCTCTCCCATGCGTCCGTTCGTTGCGAGCACGTGGCCCTGGTGGGGCAGGCCACGACGTTGTGACTGCCTGATGGTGTCTGAGTTCGGCCACTCTCCAGAGCGGGCCAGGATCGTCTCCAGTCAGAAAAGAAGGAACCGCCGCAAGGAGAAGGAGGAGACGGTGCGGCGGCCCTGGGGAAGCAAGATGCTCGTTCGATTGGCGCAATTGCGCCTGCCAGGTCACGAAACGGCCCCTGACAAAGCTCCCCTGAAATAGACAGAGTTCCACTGGCTGGCTTGCGTTCAAGCTTTTTGCCGGGCTTGTGATGATCCGCACGGCCATCGAGGCGCAGAAAATTGAAACCCTCCCGTGCGTTTTCACTCACTGCAAAAGAAGGCCGCGCAAAGGCATTTCATTGCAGAGGAGACCGTCATGAGAACCCACGTCGTGCATTTCACCGCACCGATCAACTCCTACACCTGCGGTCAGTTGATCGACAAATGCAGCCAGGCCATCCATCAGGGCGCCGATGAGCTGGTGCTGAAGATCGCCACCATGGGCGGGGAGTGCAGCTACGGCTTCTCCCTCTACAACTTCCTCATCTCGCTCCCGGTGCCCGTGAAGACGCACAACCTCGGCACTGTCGAATCCATGGGCAACATCATCTTTCTTGCCGGCGAAACACGCACGGCCTGCCCGCATAGCAAGTTCCTGTTTCATCCCTTTCACTGGACGGTCAACGGCGCCGTGGATCACGCGCGCATGTCCGAATACGCGATGAGCCTGGACTACGATCTGCAGCTTTACGCCAGCATCGTCGCCGAGTGCACCGCTGGCGCCGAAGCGCCCCTCAACGTGCTCGAATGCCTGATGTCTGCACCGCGCATTCTCAACGTCGAAGAGGCACTGGCAGCCGGTGTGATTCACCGTGAAGACTGCCTCGGCATGCCGGCCGAGGCAGTCAACTGGTGCGTGCATACCTGAAGCCGGCTCAGCCTGCCGCTTGGAATTTTCCCTGAACGATCAGCGCAGCCTGAGCGTCGGAATCCATGTACGCCCCGCTAGGGGACATACCACCCAGCAATGGCCGTTTAGCCGGCCCGGAGACGACTCATGGATCTCACCGACGATCGTAAAGACCTGGTACGCACCCTCAACAAGCTGATCGAAACCTGCAAGGACGGCGAGGCAGGCTTCAAGGTCTGCGCCGAAGACGTCAAGCGACCCGACATGAAGCAGCTCTTCTCGCAACGCTCGCGGCAATGCGCCGAAGCGGCGGAAGAACTGCAACGGACCGTCCTGGAATTGGGCGGCGAGCCAGAGGACAGCACCAGCGTGGGGGCAGACCTGCACCGCCGCTGGGTCGACCTGAAATCACTGGTCACCGGCAAGGACGAAGAGGCCATTCTCAACGAAGCCGAGCGCGGCGAAGACGTGGCCAAGGAGCGCTACAGCGAAGCGCTGACCAAGAATCTGCCCCCAGAAATCCGCAGCATGGTGGAGCGTCAGTACCAGGGCGTGCTGCGCAATCACGATGAAGTCAGAGCGATGCGTGACGTGGCTCGTGCCAAGAGCTGATCGGTCTACCGGGTGCCGCGATACTGCGCGCACCCGGTGTCAGTTCTGTGCATCCGAGCGCGCAGGGGAGACGTAGCGCATGCCGACGTTGGACAAGACCATTGCCCAGCTCAACCATCTTCTGATGACGTGCCACGACGCCAGCTTGAGCTATCGACGGCTTGCAGGCAGCGCGAGTACATCCGAGCAGCAGCGGTTATTTCGCGAGCGCGAACAGCAGTGCTCGGCGCTGATGGCCTGCCTACACAATCAGATCGTTACCTATGGCGGCCGACCAACGCAGCATCCGAGCCTGTTCGGCATGCTCCGCCATGCCTGGAACAGCGTGACCACCTCGCTGTTACCTGAGCGCGGCCGCGCCCGTTTGCGCGCGGCGCTGCGCACCGAAAAACAAATTCGCCACGGTTTCGAGCAAGTGCTCGCGGAGCAGTTGTCGCCGCAGTTTCGTCAGCAGTTGCAGGAGCACAGCAGCTGCAGTGCTGAATTCGAAAGACGTTTCAGGGCGAGACTGGTGTAGATGATTTCGAGACTAGCCAGCTGAATTGGCTAATACGAAGAATATCCAAACGTATGGGCAATCGAGATGAAGGCAGCGGCCATCCTTCACACGTTTAAGTCTCAACGCTTGGCTGGTGGCCCGTCTCATATCTTCGCCGACGGCAGTTGTAGCCAGACCGAGAAGGCCCCAGCACGACCCAGAAAATAATGAACAGCCAGGGCGAGCGAAGGGAAAATAGCAGGGATTTGCGGTTACTGTCTGGGCTTGCCTCATGTTCCCTGAATAGCGGCGAGTCGTCATAAGCCGGGCCAGCGGTCAACGAGGTGTCTTGCCCGGCAGCAGGGTGCTCAGCACCTGCCGCGTGGTCTTGCGTATCACGCCACCCTGATCCGGGTCGCCCTGCCACAGTGCGGACGCGAATGACTTGGCTTGTTTCAACGATATGTGGGGCGGCAGCGGCGGCACATCTGGGTCGGTCCTGAATTCGATCAACACTGGACGATCCGCAGCCAATGCTTGCTCCCAGGCCGGCGCGACGTCCTCTTCGCGGTCGACGAAGATGCCCTCGAGTCCGATGGACTGCGCGAATCGGTGATAGGCCACGTCCGGTATGTCTTGGGAGGCGGGGAACTTCGGGTCTCCCTCCATGACCCGCTGCTCCCAGGTCACCTGATTGAGATCCTGGTTGTTGAATACGGCGCAGATCCAGCGCTTGTCCCGCCACTGCGGCCAGTACTTGGCCACGGTAATCAGCTCGGCCATGTTGTTCATCTGCATGGCGCCGTCGCCCACCAGTGCTATCACTGGACGGTCCGGCTGGGCGAACTTGGCGGCAATGGCATAGGGTACCGCCGCGCCCATGGAGGCGAGCCCGCCGGATAGCGAGCAGAGCATATCCTGGCGAATCATCACGTCGCGGGCGAACCAGTTGGCGCAGGAGCCGGAGTCACAGGTCACCACGGCCCGAGCAGGCAGGCGCGGCGACAGCTCGTAGGCCACCCGCTGTGGGTTGATCGGCTCGGCGGGTGACATTGCACGATCCGTTAAGACGCTGCGCCACTGGCCGGTCCAACGTTCGATGCGCTTACGCCAGCTGCTGGATTTTTTCTCGTGCAGCAGGGGCAGCAGGGCTCGCAGGGTTTCGCCGGTATCGCCCTGCAGGAGTACTTCCATGGGGTAGCGCAGGCCAAGCATGTCGGCCTGGATATCGATCTGCACGGCGCGTGCCTGACCCTCCTTGGGCAGGAACTCCGCATAGGGGAAGCCCGAGCCGATCATCAGCAAGGTGTCGCACTCGTTCATCAACCGGTAGCTCGGCTTGGTGCCCAGCAGACCGATGGAGCCGGTGACCCAGGGCAGATCGTCCGGCAGTACCGCCTTGCCAAGCAGTGCCTTTGCCACCCCGGCTCCCAGTCTTTGCGCCACTTCCATTACCTCGTCGGACGCCCCCAGCGCGCCGGCCCCGACGAGGATCGCGACTTTCTCACCTGAGTTCAGGACCTCGGCCGCCCGCTGCAGGTCGGCTGCATGGGGCAGTACCCGCGGCCGGCTGTAGCCGATGCCAGAATGCAGTGTGCCATGCTCACGAGCAGGCTCTTCGTAGGGCAGGGTCTGCAGGTCGTTGGGCAGAATAATCGCCGTGACCCGGCGATCGCCCAGGGCCGTGCGAATACCACGATCGATCAGGTGGCGAACCTGCTCGGGTGAGTTGGCCTGCTGCACGAAGGCACCGGCGACGTCCTTGAACATCGCCAGCAGGTCGACCTCCTGCTGGTAGTGGCCGCCGACGGCGCTGCGCGCCTGCTGACCGACGATGGCCAACACGGGCATATGATCCATGCGCGCATCGTAGAGCCCGGTCAGCAAGTGCGTCGCACCGGGGCCGGATGTGGCGATGCACACCCCGAGATCACCCGAAAACTTGGCATCCGCGCAGGCCATGAAGGCCGCCATTTCCTCATGCCGGGCCTGGATGAAACGGATTCTTCCTTCGCTTCTGGCCAACGCGCCGAACACGCCGTTGATGCCATCGCCGGGATACCCATAGATGCGTCGAACGCCCCACTGGTAGAGACGCTCAACGATAAAATCTGCAACTGTCCTGCTCATGAAGGCTCGCTCGATCTTCAGCC
The DNA here is from genome assembly GCF_002803095.1 of Pseudomonas sp. ZH-FAD. Taxonomy (GTDB): domain Bacteria; phylum Pseudomonadota; class Gammaproteobacteria; order Pseudomonadales; family Pseudomonadaceae; genus Aquipseudomonas. The sequence continues at coordinate 117,977 of NZ_PGLR01000012.1, forward strand.
CCGAAGCGGGGCGACATGAATGGATTAGTCCGTTTCAGAAGGGGGGGCGGCGACGCTTCACGGCAAAGGGTTTCCGCCGGTCACGCCGAATACTTCACCGGTGATGAAACTCGACTCCTGAGAAGCCAGAAGTACATACAACGGTGCACACTCGGCAGGTTGTCCTGGCCGCTTCATGGGCACCTGGGAACCGAAGCTTGGGATCTTCTCGGCCGGTTGCCCGTCAGTGGGTTGCAGCACCGTCCAGATCGGTCCTGGCGCGACGGCGTTAACCCGAATTCCCTGCTTGATGACCTGGGAGGAAAGCGCTTTGGTGAAAGCCACGATGGCCGCTTTGGTCGACGCATAATCAAGCAGCGTTGCAGACGGATCATAGGACTGGATCGACGCAGTGTTGATGATCGTCGCACCTGGCGGCATATGCGGTACGGCCGCCTTGCACAGCCAGAACAGCGCATAGACGTTGGTCTTGAATGTGTGGTCGAACTGCTCGCTGCTCAGCTCACTGATGTGCTGTTGGGCGATCTGCTTGCCTGCCACATTGACCAGGATGTCCAGCCCATCCAGCGCCTGTACTGCATCCTTGACCAGGGACGTGCAGAACGCCTCGTCCTTGATGTCGCCGGGCAGGGCGATGGCACGACGGCCCTCGGCGGTGATTAGTGCTACGACCTCCTGGGCATCAGCTTCTTCCTCGGGCAGATAATTGAGCACGATGTCGGCGCCCTCGCGGGCAAAGGCAATGGCTGCGGCCCTGCCAATACCGGAGTCAGCGCCGGTAATCAAAGCTTTGCGCCCCTCGAGCCGGCCAAAGCCGATGTAGCTCGTCTCGCCATGATCAGGCTCTGGCTTCATTTTACGATCCAGACCCGGTTCAGGTTGGTGTTGGGCTGGGAATTCAGGCTGCGGATACTGCGTCAGCGGGTTCTGCATGCTGTACTGATTGCCCGTATTGCGAGTCATGCTGATTCTCCTCTGTGAATGTCTTGAACCCCGCAAGGGCCAATAAGGCTCTGAGCCTTGGCAACGGGATCGACTTGAGTCACTAGTTAGGAAGAACTGTCTTGCTGTGAAGTTCATATCTTCAGAGCAGTGGTCGTGCTGACGGGCCGCTACGAGGCGCAATGCGCAGAGAGGGGGACAGCAGAGGCAGACGTACCAGAACGGGTATCCGGCGTATGTGCGAAAAGGCGCCAGACGCCGGTCATGGCGGAGCTCTTTGCTTAGAACAACATTTACCGCTTTAGCGGAAGGTTTACGCCCGAGGCCGTAGCCCCAAGCTCTCCAGTAGATGCCGTGCATCATAGGGGGCACGCACTTTCACATCATTGTCGAAGTAACAATACAGGTCTCGAGCAGTGCTGGAGATCGGGTACTCACGATCTATCAGTTGGGCGTCCTGCGGTTGGCCCCCGGCTGCCCATGCCTCGATACGTCGTTGCCAGCGACGCAAGGCCTGGGGTGAATAGCCACTGACGTAGAGTTTTGCGTCCCCGTGCAGGCGTAGGTAAAGAAAGTCAGCGGTGACGTCCTCCACGTACGGCCATTTGCCTGCCGTATCCGCCACCACCAGGGCGATGTTGTGCTGGCGCAACAGATTGACGAATGCCGGGCAACAGAAGCTGTCGTTGCGGATTTCAACAGCATGCCTTAGCGGCTTGCCCACAGCAGCCTCCAAGTAGCCTGGCACATGCAGACGGGCGGCGGAACGGCGAGCGATACGGCGGGCCTGATCGGTGCTCGAAGGTAATTGTGCAAGGAAGTCGCCGAACAGATGCTCATCGAAGCGGAAGCTGGGAGGAAACTGCCAGAGGATAGGACCAAGCTTTTCCTTCAACCCCAGCAGTCCCGAGGCGAAGAAATTGGCCAGCGGCTGTTCGATATCCACGAGCCGGCGCACGTGTGTGATATAGCGCGGTGCCTTGATGCTGAAGATGAAATCGTCGGGCGTCTCGGCTCCCCAGGCCTTATATCGCTGGGGTGTCTGCAGCCCATAGAAGGAGCCGTTGATCTCGATGCTGTTGACTTCGCGTGAAGCGAATTCCAGCTCCTTACGCTGCACCAGGCCCTTGGGATAGAAATCGCCGCGCCAGGGGGCGTAGCGCCATCCAGAGATGCCAATGCGAACATCGCTCATGCCGGGTCTCCTCGTGCCATCAAGTCCATTACCTGCAGATCCGCTAGTGGGTGGAAGTCACTGGCAGTGATTGTCAACCGCGAGGGCTCGCGATCAGTTCGTTTAACAAGGGGCTGGTACCGTTTCCAACGGCTCGCTTGCACCGCAAGGCTCACAGGTACCAGCGGGTCAATACGCAGCACCCAAGTCATCTCGTCCTCATCGCCCTTCAGAATCCAAAGGGGAAGGTTTCGCTCTCACGGCTGTGTTTGTCACCCGAGGGGGAGGGTAAGGGCGTTATCGCCGTGGTGGTTTCAAACCACAGATAGGCATCGAACTGTTCGCCCAGCACTGTTTCGTAATAGTGGCTGTGTCGCTCCGTCTGAGGCCGGTAGATCACGCCGATGGCGCGCTGCAACAGGGGCTCGCTGACGGCGTGGCGCAAGGTTGTCCTGCCGGCGTCACGCCAGTCGAACAGTGCAGCCGGCACACCTGTGCACAGAAAACGCTGCTCCCAGCTGTCTGGGTGTGACGGCAGTACGCGCATGATCCGTAGCGCTGCGCCCCAGTCGTCGGCAGCGGCAACTTCACCGCTGTTGGTCCCCATGCCGATCAATACCGCGTCGTCGCCCCAGCCGATGCGACATAGCTGGCCCAGGTTGAACTGACCCTGCCAGCCCATCTCTGTGGCCGCCGCATCACCGACGTGGGAGTTATGCGCCCAGACGACGGCCTTGGCGCCGTGCCCACGGTGCTTGAACACCTGCTTGAGCGTGGCGAACATATGATGGTCGCGCAGATTCCAGGAGGACGCCGAGGATCGGTACATCAGCCGGTAGTACTGCTCGGCGGCTCGCACCACGCGGGCATTCTGCGCCGCATCGAACAAGCCCTCGTCGCGTTCCAGACTTTCCAGGCGCGCCCACAGCAATTCGCCGAGCTGTGCGACCACGGCCTCTTCACAGGAATCCTCTGTTCCCCATTCAACGCGTTGGCCATATTCTGCCGGCTGGTTCTGCCAGGGCGTCAGGCAGGCGTAGCGCTGGCGAGCGGCCGCTGCATGTTGCGGGTCGCGATCGTCCAGATAACCCAGCACTGCCGCCATCGAGGCCCGCAGGCTGTAGATGTCCAGGCCGCGAAATTCCACGTAATTGTTCGCCTCCAGGGCAGCGTTGTGCTGGTGCAGCCAACGCACGAAGTCCATCGTCTCCCGGTTGCGCCACATCCAGGTGGGAAAGCGGTCGAACACTGCCCCCCCCTGTGGGGCGCTCCCGTGGCGGACGTAGCGGTCGATGTGCGCGGCATCCGGCCAGTCGCCCTCTATCGCGACGATATTGAAACCGTGGTGTTCGATCAGACGACGGGTGATGCTCGCACGCGCCCGATAGAACTCGGAGGTGCCGTGGCTGGCCTCGCCAATCAGCACCACACGGGCATCGCCATAGCGGGAGAACGGTACGCCAAATTCCGCAGTTTCGAACTCCGGCAAGGGTTCGGCGTAGCGGCGCAGCAGTTGGGCCAGTTCTTCGTCCCTGTGCGCAGGGTGGTGCCGTGCAGATGAGGGCATGGGTGTTACCTCGCGTGGGTATGTGGCATTCGAGGCACTGGCATCTGCGATTCAAGTGGATTTCGCCTGAACCATGGGGCCGGGATACGGCCACAACAGAAACACCCAATGTGGAGGAACCTCGACATGCTCGGCGAATTTGGTTTTCTGTTCATTGCACTCGGCGCCATCATCATCCTGCTCGACCTGTGGGCCATCGTCAGCGTGTACCGCAGCGACAAGGGCGTTGATTCCAAGGCCCTGTGGTCGCTGCTCATCGTGTTATTGCCGGTACTCGGTCTGGGCCTGTGGGGCTTGTTCGGGCCGCGCGGCATGGCCCATCCACCGTCTTCGCCGGAGCACAGCAAGTAAGGTGCGATCAGGGTCGCAGCACTACCTTGCGGCAGTCGTCCTGCTGCTTGTCGAACAGCTTGTAGCCTTCTGCCGCCTGCTCCAGCGGTAAGCGGTGGCTGATGATCACCTCAGGTTTCAGCTCGCCACGTTCGACATGCTCCAACAGCTTCGGCAGGAGAGGCTGGACATGGGTCTGGCCCATCTTGAAGGTCAAGCCCTTGTCGAAGGCGTCGCCGAACAGGAACCCGTGGATGAAACCGGCATAGACCCCCGGCACGCTCACGGTGCCGCCTCGGCGAACGGCGGCGATGCACTGGCGCAAGGCCTTGCCACTGCTGGCCTCCAGTTTGAGCGCGGTGAGGATGGTTTCGGTGGTGCTGCCCTTGGCTTCGAACCCTACTGCGTCGATGGCCGCGTCTACGCCGCGATGACCTTTTGTCTGCTCAATGATGGCTGCGGCCGGGTCGTCCACCTGGTCGAAATTGATCGGAATGACGCCATAGGTCTGGCGGGCGAACTCCAGGCGATAGGGCGACTCATCGACCATGAATATCTGCTCGGCACCGAGCAGTCGCGCGCAAGCGGCTGCCATCAACCCCACCGGGCCAGCGCCGTAGATCGCTACACTGCTGCCTGGTCTGACGCCGGCGTTGACCGCCGCTTGGTAACCAGTGGGTAGGATATCGGTGAGGAACAGCACCTGTTCGTCGTCCAGGGTGCCCGGCACTTTCAGTGGGCCGACGTTGGCCTTGGGCACCCGCACATATTGCGCCTGTCCTCCAGGCACACCTCCGTAGAGATGGCTGTAACCAAAGAGCGCGGCGCCGGATGGGATCTGTTTCTTGTTGAGGATGGCGCCGCGGCCGGGGTTGGTGGTCTCGCAGGCAGCGTGCAAATCCATGGCACAGAAGAAACAGGTGCCACAGGCGATGACGAATGGCACTACCACACGATCGCCTTTGCTTACCCGGTTCACCGCGGAGCCGGTGTCGACTACTTCGCCCATGAATTCGTGGCCGAAGATATCGCCATCCTTCACCTGTGGAATCTTGCCACGGTACAGGTGCAGATCCGAACCGCAGATGGCGGTGGCGGTCACCCGCAGAATGATGTCGTCGTCAGCCAGCATGACCGGATCGGCAACGGTCTCGACACGTACGTCATGGCTTCCGTGATAAGTGAGTGCTCGCATGGGGTGATCCTCATCGGTAGGCAAGTCCTTTATCGAGGAAGGGGCCGCGGGTGAGTTCACGTATCTGGACGAGCGGTGCAGGCCCGTTCAGTACGCCGGAGAACGCAAGCCCAATGCAACGCCTTCCGTGCAAGGCCAAGACGTTCATGCCGAATGAAGTTTTCAGTACGCCCCTCATGCCGCCTGACATTTCAGTAAAACCTTCTGCGCCTGCCGGCAGTCGATTGATTGAGCGAGCAATAGGGTCACGTAGGCTGACGGAGGCACACCATGACTAGCAGATTCTTCATTTCAGGCCGTAGTCGTTTTGGCAGCATCTACAACGTGCCGGCGGTCCGCGACACATACGGATGCGATCACCATGCCTAGGGCTATCTGGAAGGGCGCCATCAGCTTCGGTCTGGTGCATATCCCGGTCGCGCTGCTGTCGGCCACGTCGACACAGGGCGTGGACTTTGACTGGCTGGACAAGCGCAGCATGGAGGCGGTCGGCTACAAGCGGGTGAACAAAGCCACCGGCAAAGAAGTGAGCAAGGAGAACATCGTCAAAGGTGTGGCCTATGAGAAGGGCCGCTATGTGGTGCTCAGTGAAGAGGAAATCCGGGCTGCTCATCCTGAAGCGACCCAGACCATCGATATCTTCGCGTTCGTCGACAGTCAGCAGATACCGCTGCAAAACATCGACAGACCGTACTACCTGGCTCCCGACCGTCGCGGCGAAAAGGTCTATGCCCTGCTGCGTGAGGCGCTAAGCGGTACCCACAAGGTAGCCCTGGCCTATGTGGTGTTGCACACCCGCCAGCATCTGGCAGCACTGATGCCGCTTGAATCGGCGCTGGTGCTGGTGATGCTGCGCTGGCCCGACGAGGTCCGCAGCCTGGCTTCGCTGGAACTCGGCCAGGCCGTCACTCAGCCGAAACTGGCCAAGAGCGAGCTGGACATGGCCAAGCGTTTGATACGAGACATGAGCGCTGACTGGCAGCCGGATGCGTACGTCGACAGCTTCCAGGACCGCATCATGGCGCTGGTGGAACGCAAGGCCAAGGCCGGCAAGATCGAGGAGGTGGAGCGAGTCGAAGGCGAAGAGGAACGGCGCAGTGCCGATGTCATCGATCTTACCGAGCTGCTCAAACGCAGCCTGGCAGGTAAACCTGCGAGCAAGCCGAAGTCCAAGGGCTCGACCGCGCGCAAGCCTGCCGCAAAGACCGCGCGTAAATAAGCCGGAGCGATCAGCATGGCCAGCCCCCAGAGCGAGTACAGCCGCAAACGCAACTTCGAGCAGACCAGCGAGCCCCGCGAACGACCGCACAAGCGCGGGCGCAAGGCCGGTGCCCTGCGTTTCGTGATCCAGAAACACGATGCCCGGCGGTTGCACTACGATTTTCGCCTGGAGCTGGATGGCACACTGAAAAGCTGGGCGGTGCCCAAGGGACCGAGCCTGGACCCTCGCGACAAGCGCCTGGCCGTGCATGTGGAAGATCATCCGCTGGATTATGCCGATTTCGAAGGCAGCATCCCCGAGGGCAGCTATGGGGCGGGAGACGTGATTGTCTGGGATCACGGCATCTGGCAGCCGCATGGCGATCCTTCTGCCGCCTATGTCGCCGGCAAGCTCAAGTTCAGCCTGGTCGGCGAAAAGCTGGCCGGCGACTGGACGCTGGTTCGCACCCGTCTGCGCGGTAGCGGTGACAAGGAGCAGTGGCTGCTGATCAAGGAACGTGACGACGCAGCGCGCTCCAGCAATGACTACGACATTCTCGACGCCTTGCCGCAGAGCGTGATTAGCGGCGCGCTGGTGGGTGGCCCGAGCAAGCCCGGCAAAACCACCAAACACGAGGCTGCTGCGAAATCGAAGGCCAACACATCGTCCTCGACCAGGTTTCCCGACCTCCTGGCGCCGCAGCTGGCCACTCTGGTGGCTGGGCCCCCTGAGGGTGACTGGCGCTACGAGGTGAAGTACGACGGCTACCGCATCCTGGCGCGCATCCGGGACGACGAGGTGCGTTTGTTTACCCGTAACGGCCATGACTGGACAGGGCGTCTGCCCATGCAGGCCAAGGCCCTGGCCAAGCTCGGCCTGCATGACAGCTGGCTGGATGGCGAAGTGGTCGCACTCAACGAACAGGGGCTACCGGATTTCCAGCAGTTGCAGAACGCCTTCGACATCGGCCGTAGCCATGATCTGATCTACTATCTGTTCGACGCTCCCTTTCTTAACGGCGAAGACCTGCGCCAGACGCCTCTTGAGCAACGCCGAGCCCGGCTCAGGGCGCTCCTCGGGCGCACGCGCAGCAGTCCGCTGCGCTTCTCCGCCGACTTCAACGTCGATCATCAGAGCATTCTCGACAGCGCCTGCGCGATGTCGCTGGAAGGGGTGATCGGCAAGCGTGCCGGCAGCACCTATGTCTCACGCCGCAGTGCGGATTGGATCAAGCTCAAGTGCCGCCTGCGCCAGGAGTTCGTCATCGTCGGTCACACGGCTCCGAAGGGCAGCCGTACCGGCTTTGGCGCGTTACTGCTGGCGGTGAACGAGGAGGGCGGTCTGCGTTATGCCGGACGGGTCGGCACCGGGTTCAGCGAGGCAGCGCTCAAGGCGCTGATGCAACGCCTACAGACGTTGGCGCGTACCGAATCGCCCTTGGCGAAAAGACTCACGGCAGCGCTGACCCGCGGCGTAAGGTGGGTCGAGCCGAAACTGGTGTGCGAGGTGGAGTTCGCCGAATGGACGCGCGAGGGGATCGTGCGCCAGGCCAGCTTCATCGCGCTGCGCAATGACAAACCGGCCGTGCAGATTGTTCGCGAGCGCCCAAAGGCGGCTGCGGCCGAAGACAGAAAACCGGACAAATCCACCGCTACCCGCCACACGACAGCCGGTAATCCAGTAGTGGGCGGCGTACCGATCAGCAACCCGCAGCGGGTGATCGACCCGCAAAGCGGTACCACCAAGCTGCAGGTGGCGCAGTTCTACGAACGCATCGGCGAATGGCTGCTACCGCACCTGGACAATCGCCCGGTTTCACTGGTGCGAGCGCCCGATGGCGTCGGGGGCGAGCAGTTCTTCCAAAAGCACGCCGAGCGTTTGGCGATACCCAACATCAGCCACCTGGATCCGAAGCTCGATCCCGGGCATGCCCGGTTGATGGAAATCGACAGCCTGTCAGCGCTGGTCGGGGCTGCACAGATGGGCTGTATTGAATTGCATACCTGGGGCGCCACCAGCGACCGTATCGAAACGCCCGACCGCTTCGTACTCGACCTTGATCCGGACCCGGCGCTGCCCTGGCGTAGCATGCTGGAAGCGACGCGCCTGACCCTGACGGTTCTGGACGAACTGGGCCTGGATGCCTACCTGAAGACCAGCGGTGGCAAGGGCATCCACATTGTCGTGCCGCTGGCCCGGCGCGCCGACTGGGATACGGTCAAGGCTTTCGCCAAGGCCATCTCCCAGTTCCTGACACGCCAATTGCCGGAGCGCTTCACCGCCACATCCGGGCCGAAGAACCGGGTTGGCAAGATCTTCATCGATTACCTGCGCAACGGACGGGGTGCCAGCACAGTGGCAGCCTATTCCCTGCGTGCACGGCCGGGGCTTCCGGTTTCGGTGCCGATTGCCCGCGATGAGCTGGACGGTCTCCGTGGTGCCCAGCAATGGACTGTCGCCAATCTTCTGCAGCGCCTGGATGCATTGCAGGCGTCTCCTTGGCGCGGGTATTCCAATCGACAACGGCTGACTCAAGCCATGTGGAACAGGCTTGGAGTCGACTAAAGGGAAAAGCCCCCATCCTGACTTCAACGTGTAGGAGCATGCCTCAAGGTGTCAGTTCCGGGTCGAGATCCTTCTCCGTCTCTTGCGATTGGTCGATGGGCTGCAGATCGCTTGGGCCGGCCTCTTCGTCATCGACCTCGGCGTCCGCCGTCGCGAGTTGCAGCAGCCGACTGGTATACGTCCATACCTCCTGAAACTGCTGCGGATTCTCGTTGAGGCTGATGCCATAGCTGGGCACGATTTCGCGCAGTTTTTCCTGCCAGGCAGCCGAAGCGTGCTGGTCCTTGAACGCGCGCTGCAACAGATTCAGCATGATCGGTGCAGCCGTGGAGGCTCCGGGTGACGCGCCGAGCAGACCGGCAATGCTGCCGTCTTCGGCGGTAACTACTTCGGTGCCAAGCTTCAGTACACCACCCTTGTCCGCATCGCGCTTGATGATCTGCACACGCTGGCCGGCCTGCCAAAGGCGCCAGTCGTCCTTGTTGGCTTCCGGATAGTAGGTTTGCAACGCCTCGAAACGGTCATCATCGGATTGCATGACTTGCCCGATCAGGTAGCGCACCAGGCCGAACTCGCTCAGACCGACCTTGGTCATCGGCCAGAAGTTGCTGGTAGTCATGCTGCTGAACAGGTCCCAGTAAGAGCCCTCCTTGAGGTACTTGGTGGAGAAGGTGGCGAACGGTCCGAACAGGATCATCCGCTTGCCGTCTAGTACCCGGGTATCCAGATGCGGTACCGACATTGGCGGAGCGCCTGTCGGTGCGATGCCGTAGGCCTTGGCCATGTGACGCACGGCGATTTCCGGGTTCTCGGTGACCAGAAACGAGCCACCCACGGGGAAGCCTCCATATTCCTCGGCCTCGGGAATACCGGATTTCTGCAACAGTTTCAGCGCACCGCCACCTGCACCGACAAAGACGAAACGGGCATCGGTGATGCCTTCGCTACCATCGTCGAGATTGCGAAAAGCCACGCGCCATGAACCGTCGTCGTTACGGCTGATATCGCGAACCTCGGTGGACAACCGCAGCGAGAAGTTGTCCTGCTGCTGCAGATGACTGACGAACTGGCGGGTGATCTCTCCAAAGTTAACGTCGGTGCCATCCGGTGACCAAGTGGCTGCAAGCTTCTGCTGCGGATCGCGTCCGGCCATCATCAACGGCACCCAGTTGCGAATCTGCTCCGGGTCTTGTGAATACTGCATGGAGCTGAACAGTGGGCTGGCCTTCAGGGCGTCGTAGCGTTTCTTCAGAAAGCGGATATTGTCGTCACCCCAGACGAAGCTCATGTGCGGCGTGCTGTTGATGAAGGAGGGCGGGTTTTCCAGCACGCCTTGGCGCACCTGCCAGGCGAGGAACTGTCGGGTGATCTGAAACGATTCGTTGATCTCGATGGCCTTGCTGATGTTGATGTTGCCGTCCTTGTCCTCCGGTGTGTAGTTCAGCTCTGCCAGGGCCGAGTGACCGGTGCCGGCGTTGTTCCAGCCGTTGCTACTCTCTTCTGCGACCGCGTCCAGGCGCTCGATCATCGCCATCGACCACTGCGGCTCCAGTTCCTTGAGCCATACCGCCAGGGTGGAACTCATGATGCCGCCGCCGATGAGCAGAACGTCCACCTTGTTCGGTTCTTGTGCCTGAACGGCCTGGCTGCCCAGGGCAATGGCCAGGCCGGCCAGGCCGATCTTGATGTTCATTCCTTCACCTCCCATGCAGCACTAGTCAACGCAAACTGGCCACGCGTGGCCCTGTGCAACTAGGGACTGCCACGGTCAGGCATGGGTCGCCCAAACCGACGGACGGAGGGCGCCAGATGCCCGTACTGAACGCTGTGGGAAATTTTCTTCTGATGTTTGCCATGCGGGGATGGTCATAGCTTTCAGGAGGAGACCAACAGCTGAAGCGGCTGGATCAGATTCGCTACACGCTCATCGAGCGCAACGGCAAAATCCCCATTATCCAGAGACCTGATGAGAAAGGAGCATGACCGCTCGTCAGCGATTACTGAGCGAGGCGGAGAAAAAGGCTGAACGTCCGAGCAGGGTGTTTTCTCCAAAACAGGGCAAGGGCAATTCTGCCCATCACTGAGGAGAAACGACATGAGCAACAAGAACCCCGGAAACTTCGCCAATGATCGTCAGAAGGCTTCTGAAGCAGGCAAGAAAGGCGGTCAGAACAGCGGTGGTAATTTCGCCAATGACCGTGAAAAAGCTTCCGAGGCAGGCCGCAAAGGCGGCCAAAACAGCCATGGCGGAGGCCGCGCTTGATTGACGACTGCCTAGCCTGGAGGAGGCCTTCTACGGGCCTCCTTTCCATCTTTCGCAACGAGACGTTTTTTGAGCCGAATGTTCCATTCCAGTAATGGCTCCGCTGCACACATCTAGCAGATGCGCGCACACTCCTGAGTGGCATCCGCTCATGCGGTTGGTCTGGTTAGTGACCATTACCACTGCTCTCGGCGAGCAGAAAATTCAAACCCATCCGTGAGCTTTCATCCCTTGCAAAGGAAGACCTAGCCATGGTGCTTCATTGGCATCCGTGGTGTAGCTGTAAAGACTTTGGGGGAGGGTGGTTCAGTCCGGCACCGCACGTTTCGCCAGTGGTTCACAGGCAGGTCCATGCCTGACCTGGCCGTCAGCCTCGAAGATCGAGCCGTGGCACGGACAGTCCCAGGTGCGATCGGCATTGTTCCAGGTCACCGGGCAGCCCATGTGTGTGCATTCCGCGTTGAGCGCATGGAGCGAACCGTCATCATCCCGCCATACGGCCAGCTTGTCATCGCCATGCTTGAGGACGCCACCCTGGCCGGGCTTCAGCGCCTGCACATCATTGATCAGCGTATGGCTGTCGCTGCTCTGATTGAGGTCTTCCCCTGCATCGCGCTTGGGATCGAACAGCGCCCCCCAAGGCCAGAGGCCGGTGATGATCTGCTGCGCCAGGCCGATGCCGGCGGCGGTGCCATTGGTGATGCCCCAGGCGCTGAACCCGGTAGCTAGGTAAAGGCCAGGGGCCTGCTCGGCGTCCGGCTCGCCGACGTAGGCCATGCGGTCAGGTGTGTCGTAGTCCTCGTTGCACCAGCGCCACACGGCCTCGGCCACCGGCAGGTGCTGCCGCGCCCAACGTTCCAGTTCGACGAAACGCTGCGCCACGTCGGCGTCCTGGCCCGTATTGAAACGCGGGCCTAGCACCAGAATCAGCGGCCCGTCCTCGTCCTGCGCCATGCGGATGGAGTGCGTGGGCTCGTCAGCAGCGATGAACATGCCATCCAGAGCCTCGCCGGCATTCGGACGGAAGGCGATGGCGACGTGGCAACGCGGCTGTGTCGGGCTGACATAGTCCACCGGTGTCTTCACCGGCATATGGGTCGTGATCACCAGCTTGTCGGCACTGAGGACGCCACCCTCGAAACCGATCTGCCAGCGTTCATGGTGTTCGAAATCAGTGGCGCGAGTGCTTTCGAATACTCGTCCGCCCTTGGTCTGCACTGCTTGCGCAAGACCCAGCAGATAACGGGCCGGATTGAACTGTGCCTGTTCAGGAAATTCCAGCGCGCCGGAAGTGGTGAATGGCAGCGGCGCACGCTCCAGCACCCGCGCATCCAGCCCCAGAGAGCGAGCGGCCTCAGCTTCGCTCCTCAAGGCGGCATCCTGTTTTTCACTCAGCGAATAAACATAGGCCGAGCGGCGCTGGAAATCGCAGTCGATCGCGTACTGCTCGACCCAATCGGCAATACGCTGCAGTGCCTGCTGGTTGGCGTCCGCATAGGACTGAGCCGTAGCGCGGCCAGCCTTGGCAATCAAGTCGCGATAAATGAGCGTATGTTGAGTGGTGACCTTGGCAGTGGACAGGCCTGTCACCTGGCGGCCGACCTTCCTCGCTTCGAGTACCACCACCGACTTGCCAGCCTCACACAGCGCCAGCGCGGTGCTTAGGCCGGCAATGCCGGCACCGACGACCACTACGTCACATTCGCAATGGCCGGAGAGGGTGGGGAAGTCGATTTCTGAAGTGGAAGCCGGCCAGCAGCAGCTGGCTTTGGCAGATAGCGCGGTCATGAAGTTTTCCTCGTTTCTGCAGGGTTATGTCCCGTGTAGAAAACCCGCCGGCCGCGGCGGTTCAACCTTTCTGCTCATTGGTAAAGGCACCGCGCCGCTCGTCAAACGCCTCGGCAAATAACCTGAACTGCCGCGGTCACAGACGACTCATCAGTACGGAGAGCCAATGCAAATCACGCAGCTCTTTTTCCGCATTCATTATCCTTGAGCGTCTTTCACTATCCGCTTGCAAGAGCGTTAGAGGAGGGCGGCCCGATCAGACCAACAGGAGCTGACCAAATGTCCACTACTACCGACAACCTGCTGGATTGGCTACGCGACGCCCACGCCATGGAGCAGCAGGCCGAGAAGATGCTCACTGCGCAATCCGAGCGCCTGGAACATTACCCCGAGCTCAAGGCACGTATCGTCCAGCACATCGATGAGACCCGCGGCCAACGTGAACTGCTGGAGTCCTGCTTGCAGCGCCTGGGCAGCAGCCCGTCGACATTCAAGGACCTATCCGCCAAGGTCACTGCGTTCGGTCAGGCGGTTGCCGGCATGACCGTCAGCGATGAGGTAGTCAAAGGTGCGATGAGCGGCTACGTCTTCGAGAACGTGGAAATTGCCGCCTATACGGTGTTGATCGCCGCTGCCAAAGAGACGGGCGACGCCCAGACCCAGACAGCTTGCGAACAGATCCTCAAGCAGGAGGTAGCGATGGCGGACTGGTTGCGCGAGCATCTGCCTCAGATAACCACAGCGTTTCTCCAGCGTAGCGCCTCGCCTGATCTGGATGCCAAGCGTTGAGCAAACCCAGCGCCGGCAAACCAGGGCTGGGACTTTATCACTGAAATCGACAAGGCCAGGCTCGAATGCCTGACCGCACTCGAGCAAGGCTCGGCCGTTATTGAACTCGAACATGAGCTTGAGCGGGCCATCGTAGTCAAGCCGCAACAGGTGGCGAGCAATGTCGTCACGATGAACTCCAGGGCCTTGTTGCAGCTGGATGATGACGAAGAGATCGAAGTGGCCTTGGTTTACCCTGAAGACGCGGACAGCAGCGGATTCGTTCATCAGGCATGAGAATCTCCCAAAAAGCGGGGGATCGCATTACGTGCCTGATGCGAACCATCTGTCATAGCGGTTCACCGCATGCTCAAGCCAATACGTAATTTAACATAATATACATTATGCGAACCTAAGGCTTATCCAATGTAGGGCTCTTTACTCTCGATTTGGCCAGACTGATGACGGCGTTTTTTAAAAACGGGACTTTCGTTTTTTGAAAACGGGACTCTTAAATTTCAAAGGCTTACGTGTGATTTTGCCGTTGTGCGCCCTTACCTTTCTCAGTCCCGTTTTTTAAAAACGAGACTGGCGCTTCTTCAATGGTACTGACCCGAGTCCGTCCTCTGCATAGTACAGCTGCTACGAAAATCTTGAGCGTTTCCTTTTTGCCGGGATAGCCAGGGCTCATGCCGTCCACCGTTCGCTGCGCCCGCTACTGCGTACAGGATGATTTACGGATAGTGGTTCACAACAGGCTAACTGCACAGCTCACTATGCGCCTTAACCTCACGATCAAGGCCTGCTCGGCCATAGAAGTGAATATCGCTTTGCGCGCTACGAAGCCTGGGTAAAGCGCCGAGCAACTCTGCTAGGAGCTCTAGGGTTAGCTTGCTGGCTTCAGCGAGCGGATGATCGTCGCGTTTGCGCATGCTGTCTGAACAGCTGGTTATCGCCACGGCGCGCTACGAAACCTGGGTAAAGCCCCGAGCCACTCCACCAGGAGCTCTAGTGTTAGCTTGTCGGCTCCAGTTGGCGGACGTTTGTCGTGTTGCGCATGCTGCTTGAATTTCTGCCTGAGACAGCTCGCATTTCATCAAGCTTCTTACTAGGAAACCTCGGAATAATCTGGGCTGGGCTAATGCTAGGGATGGCGGTTGCAGAAGCTGAGTGCAACACGGTTACTGGATTGAAGCAGGTGCATCATGCTGCAACGCCACTACTTCTGTCATGACCTCAATCGGGCATTTCCAATTGAAGCGCTTGCGC
>NZ_PGLR01000013.1 GCF_002803095.1 Pseudomonas sp. ZH-FAD
GGCCCAGGATGGGATCGCGCGGAGCCATTTCGACGGCAGAGAAGAGACTCATGATGGGTGCGGCAACTCGAGTGAGGGGTGGGTGGCCAGGCGTCCCCGACAAAAGCGCTAGGGGGCGCGTAAACGGGGCGTTAGTATAACGACCCTGAATCCAGGGGGCGACAGCGCAAAGCCCTGAATTAAGGCCTTTTGCCAGGTAATTCGACTCTACCTGGACCTATCGCCGAATCGCCCCGCAATTCATGGCGTTTGACGCGGTCCGACAGGATGCGTCACAGCCATTTGTCGAGGTACTGCATGTCCGAGTTTCAGTTGGTGACCCGCTTCAAACCTGCCGGCGATCAGCCTGAGGCGATCCGGCAGATGGTCGAGGGGCTGGAGGCCGGTCTTTCGCACCAGACCCTGCTGGGTGTGACCGGCTCGGGCAAGACCTTCTCCATCGCCAACGTGATCGCTCAGGTGCAGCGCCCGACCCTGGTGCTGGCGCCGAACAAGACCCTGGCGGCGCAGCTCTATGGTGAGTTCAAGGCGTTCTTCCCGAACAACGCGGTGGAGTACTTCGTCTCCTACTACGACTACTACCAGCCGGAAGCCTATGTGCCATCGTCGGACACCTTCATCGAGAAGGATGCCTCGATCAACGACCATATCGAGCAGATGCGTCTGTCGGCGACCAAGGCGCTGATCGAGCGCAAGGACGTCATCGTGGTCTGCACCGTGTCGTCGATCTATGGCCTGGGCAGTCCCGAGGAGTACCTGAAAATGGTGCTGCACCTCGACCGTGGCGACAAAATGGACCAACGTGCGCTACTGCGCCGCCTGGCCGAGCTGCAGTACACGCGCAACGACATGGATTTCGCCCGCGCCACCTTCCGCGTGCGCGGCGACGTGATCGATATCTTCCCGGCGGAATCGGATCTCGAAGCCATTCGCGTCGAGCTGTTCGATGACGAGGTGGAGAGCATCAGCGCCTTCGATCCGCTGACCGGCGAAGTGATCCAGAAGCTGCCGCGCTTCACCTTCTACCCCAAGAGCCACTACGTCACCCCGCGTGAAACCTTGCTGGAGGCGGTTGAGCAGATCAAGGTCGAGCTGCAGCAGCGTCTGGAGTACCTGCGTGGGGCGAACAAGCTGGTGGAGGCGCAGCGCCTGGAGCAGCGCACGCGCTTCGATCTGGAGATGATCCTCGAGCTGGGCTATTGCAACGGCATCGAGAACTACTCGCGCTACCTGTCGGGCCGCCCGTCCGGCGCGCCGCCCCCCACTCTCTATGACTACCTGCCGGACGAAGCGCTGCTGGTGATCGACGAGTCCCACGTCTCGGTGCCGCAGGTTGGCGCTATGTACAAGGGCGACCGGTCGCGCAAGGAAACCCTGGTGGAATACGGCTTCCGTCTGCCTTCTGCGCTGGATAACCGACCGATGCGTTTCGAGGAGTGGGAGGCGGCCAGCCCGCAGACCATTTTCGTTTCCGCTACGCCTGGGCCTTACGAGGGCGAGCATGCCGGGCGCGTGGTGGAGCAGTTGGTGCGGCCGACCGGCCTGGTCGACCCGCAGATCGAGGTGCGTCCGGCGCGCACTCAGGTCGATGATCTGCTCTCGGAGATCCGTTTGCGTGTGGCAGCGGGTGACCGCGTGTTGGTCACCACCCTGACCAAGCGTATGGCCGAGGATTTGACCGACTACCTGGGCGACCATGACGTCAAGGTGCGTTACCTGCACTCGGACATCGATACCGTTGAACGGGTGGAGATCATTCGCGACCTGCGCCTGGGCGCCTTCGACGTGCTGGTGGGCATCAACCTGCTGCGTGAGGGCCTGGATATGCCAGAGGTGTCGCTGGTGGCGATTCTCGATGCGGACAAGGAAGGCTTCCTGCGTAGCGAGCGCTCGCTGATCCAGACCATTGGTCGCGCCGCACGTAACCTCAACGGCCGAGCGATTCTGTACGCCGACAACATGACCGGCTCGATGCAGCGCGCCATTGGCGAGACCGAGCGGCGCCGCGCCAAGCAGATCGCCTTCAACGAAGCCAACGGCATCGTGCCCAAGGGCGTGCAGAAGGAGGTCAAGGACATCCTCGAAGGCGCCGTGGTGCCGGGGGCGCGCAGTAACAAGCGCAAGGGCATGGCCAAGGCGGCGGAGGAGAGTGCGCGTTACGAGAACGAGCTGCGTTCGCCGAGCGAGATCACCAAGCGTATTCGTCAGCTGGAAGAGAAGATGTATGCCCTGGCGCGCGACCTGGAGTTCGAGGCCGCAGCGCAGATGCGCGACGAGATTCAGAAGCTGCGGGATCGGTTGTTGCAGGTGTGATGTGTCAGTGAGTGTGGGAGGCGCTTCGACTCTGGCATCCTGCTTCGTTCTACCTCCTGCATCCATGCAGTCGTAGCGGCGATGGTCGCGGCTGAAGCCCCTCCCACGGGGCTGGCGGTGTCTGCGGAATCTGTGTAGGAGCCCCGCCCCGGGGCGAAGCTGTTGGCTTTGCGGTGCTTTGGCGAACGATTCGCGGCGGGGCGCCGCTCCTACGGATCGGGCGGTGTTGGCGTTAATGCGCGGCGCCACCGCCTGCCATGTTCTGCGGCAATTTCCGTGTCAACAGGATCGCCAGCATGCTCACGCCCAGGGCGATGCCGATGAAATGGAAGGCATCGTTGTAGGCCATGATGATCGCCTGTTCATGGACGATCTGGCTGAGCCTGGCCAAGGCCGCCTGCTCGCTGCCCAATGTCTGCGTCAGCAGCTGCAGACGCTCCTCCACCTGCGGATTGGTCGGCACGATGGATTCGCGCAGGTAGTCGAAATAGACCTTGGCGCGGGCATCGAGCAGGGTGGCGAGCAGGGCGATGCCGATGGCGCCGCCGAGGTTGCGCAGGATGTTGAACAGGCTGGAGGCCGAGCCGGCGTCCTGCGGCAGGATGTAGGCGGTGGCAATCAGCGACACGGTGACCATCACCAGCGGCTGGCCAAGCGCGCGGATGATCTGGATGTGCTGGAACTGTTCGCCGGCGAAGTCCAGGTTGAGCACGCCGGAGAAGAAGCTCGCCGCGCCGAACAGGGCAAAGCCCAGGGCGCACAGCCATTTCGGCGAAATGATCTTCATCAGCTTGGGCACCAGCGGAATCAGGAACAACTGCGGCACGCCCATCCACATGATCACTTCGCCGATCTGCATGGCGTTGTAGCCCTGGATCTGCGCCAGATACAGCGGCAGCACGTAGATCGAGCCGTACAGCCCCACGCCGAGCCCCAGGCTGGAAATACTGGCCAGGCCGAAGTTGCGCTCGCGTAGCACGCCCAGGTTGATCAGCGGGTTGGGGCGGGAGATCTGCAGGATGACGAACAGGATAAGGCTAACCAATGCCACGCTGCCGAGGCCGACGATCAGTTGCGACTCCAGCCAGTCCTTGCGGTGGCCTTCCTCGAGAAATACCTGCAGGCAGCCCAGGCCCAGGCCGAGGGTGATGATGCCAGCGTAGTCGGTGGTCTTCAGCAGCTCCCAGTGTGGCGCCTTCTTCTCCAGGCCATAGAGCAGCCCGGCGATCATGATCAGGCCGGGCGGCACGTTGATGTAGAAGATGTATTCCCAGCCCCAGTTCTCCGTCAGCCAGCCGCCGAGGGTCGGGCCGATGGAGGGGGCGAAGGTGGCGGTGATGGCGAACAGGGCCATGCCCTTGGCGCGGTGGTGCTCGGGTAGCTTGATCAGCGTCATGGTGAACGCCAGCGGAATCAGCGCGCCGCCGGTGAAGCCCTGCAGGGCGCGGAACACGATCATGCTCTCCAGGCTCCAGGCCAGGGAGCACAGCAGCGAGGCGATCAGAAAGCCCACCGACACCCATACCGCCAGGCGGCGCGCCGAGAGCAACTGCACCAGCCAGGCGGTCAGCGGGATCATGATGATCTCGGCCACCAGGTAGGACGTGGAAATCCACGAACCTTCCTCCAGGGTGGCGGACAGCGCACCCTGGATGTCCTTGAGCGATGAGTTGGTGATCTGGATATCCAGCACCGCCATGAAGGCGCCGAGCATGGCACTCATCACCGCAATCCAGTCGCGGCGGCTGGGCTCCGCCGTGGGGCGGATCAGCGCATCACCCGCCATGGCTTTCGTCGCTGCGCAGATCGACCGTGACTTCCACCGACATGCCGGGGCGGATCAGTCCATGCAGCGGGTTGTCGGCGGCGAAGGTCAGCTTGACCGGGATGCGCTGCACCACCTTGGTGAAGTTGCCGGTGGCGTTGTCTGGCGGCAGCAGGCTGAATTGCGCGCCGGAGGCGGCGAACAGGCTGTCGATGCGGCCTTCGATGGGGGTGTCGGGATAGCTGTCGAACAGCAGTTCGGCTTTCTGCCCCGGGCGCATGTGGCCGATCTGGGTTTCCTTGAAGTTGGCCTGGATCCAGATGTCCTGATCCGGTACCAGCGACAGCAGGTAGGCGCCGCTTTGCACCACCTGGCCTTCGCGGGCCGAGCGCTGGCCGACCATGCCGCTGATCGGCGCGTGAATTTGCGTACGCGAGAGATTGAGGTCGGCCTGTTCCAGGTCGGCCTGCGCCGAGAGAATCAGCGCGTCCAGGCGTTTGAGCTCGGCTTCCAGGCTGGCGACCTGCTGACGCTGAGCCTGCAGATCGGCCTGGGCCTTGGCCACTTGCGAGCGGGCCACGCGGTTGTCGGCGGCCAGGGTGGTGACGCGTTCTTCGGAGACGTAACCCGGCTTGCGCAGGGTCTGTGCGCGGCCGAGATCGAGCTTGGCGCGATCGAGGGTCGCCTGGCTGGCGGCGACGTCGGCCTGGCTGGCGGCAATCAGGCTGGCCTGCTGGTCGAGCTTGCTCTGCGCCTGGGCGCGCTCGGCCTGGTGAGTTTCCAGGGCGGCGAGGGCGCGCTGGCGAGCCAGGCGGAAATCGGCGTCTTCCAGCACGGCCAGGAGTTGGCCGGCCTCCACGTGTTGGTTGTCGCGCACCAGGACCTTTTCGATACGTGCATTCAACTGGCTGGAGACGCGAGTGATCTCGCCCTGCACGTAAGCATTGTCGGTGCTCTCGTGGTAGCGACCGATCAGCAGCCACTGGGCGAGCAGGGCGCCGGCGATCAACACCAGCAGGATCACGAATACGAGAAGGCGACGTTGCAGTTTGGCGGGCATGCTTGAGGCTCGGGGGGGGGCGGCGGAGAAGTGTAAGTAAATTTAACAGCGTTCCCTTTTCGCTAGTAGACTCTCGGCTTGGCATGCTTTGTTGCGTATGAGGAACAATCATGGGGCTGGATGACGCACTGATCTTTACCCGAGTGGTGGAATGCCACAGCTTCACCCAGGCTGCGACCAGCCTGGGCATGCAGAAATCGACGGTGAGCCGGCGCATCGCGTTGCTCGAAGAGCGCCTTGGTGTGCGTCTGCTCAACCGCACCACGCGTAAGTTGCGCCTGACCGAGGTGGGGCAGGCTTACTACGAGCGTTGCCGGCAGATCATGCTCGACTTCGCCGAGGCCGAGCAGGCAGTGATGCAGCTGCAGCGCGAGCCGTCCGGACTGTTACGCATCACTTCACCGATCGAATTCGGCCAGTTGTTTCTCGGGCGCGTGCTGGGCGAGTTCATGCGTCAGTACCCGCAGATCGACGCCGAGGTGGAGCTGACCTCGCGATCCGTGGACCCGCTGGAAGAGGGCGTGGACATCGCCATCCAGGTCGGCCAGCCGCAGGATTCCACGCTGATCGCGCGCAAGTTGTTCGAAAGTGGCCGACGTCTGTGCGCCAGCCCTGCTTACCTGGCGGCGCACGGCACGCCGCGCAGCGTTGCCGGGCTGGAGGGGCATCGGGCGATCCTGCTGCAGCATGACGCCCCGCGTTACTGGCCGCTATTGGGCGAACATCTGCCGTGCCAGCGGGTGATGACCTGCAACAACATCACCTTCGCCCGTGAGGCGACGCTGGCAGGCGCCGGGATTTGCGGGCTGCCGGTGATGATCAGCGAGGAGGCGGTGCGCAGCGGGCGTCTGATCGAGCTGCTGCCCGAGGCGCGCCTGCCGGTGGGGGAGGTGTACGCCATCTACCCGTCGCGGCGCTTCCAGGCGATGAAGGTCAAGACCTTTCTCGACTTTCTCATCGCCAGCTTGCCCATCACCCGCGGCGGGTTGCTGGAGCCAGGGGCCGTCGGCCTGCTAACATCGCCCGCTTGATTCAAACCTCGTGTCTTCCTTCCGAGAGCATTCATGACCACCGTCCGTACCCGTATCGCGCCATCGCCCACTGGTGACCCCCACGTCGGCACTGCCTATATCGCGCTGTTCAACCTGTGCTTCGCCCGTCAGCACGGTGGCCAGTTCATCCTGCGCATCGAAGACACCGACCAGGTTCGCTCGACTCGTGAGTCCGAACAGCAGATTTTCGATGCCCTGCGCTGGCTGGGTATCGAGTGGGACGAAGGCCCGGATGTCGGCGGCCCGCATGGCCCGTACCGGCAGAGCGAGCGTGGCGAGATCTACAAGAAGTATTCGGACGAACTGGTCGCCAAGGGCCATGCCTTCCCATGCTTCTGCTCCGCCGAGCGCCTCGACGAAGTGCGTGCGCAGCAGATGGCCAACAAGGAAACGCCGCGCTACGACGGTCACTGCATGCATCTGGAGCCGGCCGAGGCGCAGCGCCGCATCGCCGCAGGCGAGTCGCATGTGGTGCGCATGAAGGTGCCGAGCGAAGGCGTCTGCGTGGTGCCGGACATGCTGCGTGGCGATGTCGAGATCCCATGGGATCGCATGGACATGCAGGTGCTGATGAAGGCCGATGGCCTGCCCACCTACTTCCTGGCCAACGTGGTCGATGACCACCTGATGGGCATCACCCACGTGTTGCGTGGCGAGGAATGGCTGCCGTCGGCACCCAAGCTGATCAAGCTCTACGAGTACTTCGGTTGGGAACAGCCAGCGCTGTGCTACATGCCGCTGCTGCGTAACCCGGACAAGAGCAAGCTGTCCAAGCGCAAGAACCCCACCAGCATCACTTTCTACGAGCGCATGGGCTACCTGCCGCAGGCCATGCTCAACTACCTGGGACGCATGGGCTGGTCGATGCCGGACGAGCGCGAGAAATTCTCCCTGAGCGAGATGATCGAACACTTCGACATCAACCGTGTGTCGCTGGGCGGGCCGATCTTCGATCTGGAGAAGCTGTCCTGGCTCAACGGTCAATGGCTGCGCGAGCTGCCGGTGGAAACCTTCGCTGCCGAAGTGCAGAAGTGGGCGCTCAATCCCGAATACCTGATGAAGATCGCACCGCACGTGCAGGCTAGGGTGGAGACCTTCAGCCAGATCGCACCGCTGGCCGGCTTCTTCTTCTCTGGTGGGCTGAATCTGGACGCCAAGCTGTTCGAGCACAAGAAGCTGTCGCCCGACCAGGTGCGTCAGCTGATGCAGCTGATCCTGTGGAAGCTCGAGTCGCTGCGTCAGTGGGAAAAGGAGCGCATCACCGGCTGCATCCAAGCGGTGGTCGAGCATCTGGAGCTGAAGCTGCGTGACGCCATGCCGCTGATGTTCGCGGCCATCACCGGCCAAGCCAGCTCGGTATCGGTACTCGATGCCATGGAAATCCTCGGCCCGGACCTGACCCGCTTCCGCCTGCGCCAGGCGCTAGAGCTGCTCGGCGGCACCTCGAAGAAAGAGACCAAGGAGTGGGAGAAGCTGCTGGCGAGCATCGCCTAAGTTGAAGCGTGCAACTGTGGGAGGGGCTTTAGCCGCGATGATTTGATTTTGTCGCCGCTGAAGCGCCTCCCACGGTTGCAGCTAACTTTCCACGAGTGAGGCTCTAAGTAATTGTTCTAGTGGCAAAAACTTTGGGCTGGCAGGAAAAATGTTGTTGACAGCCAATCGGGGCGCTCTTAACATGCGCCCCGTCCTCGAGATGGGGCTATAGCTCAGCTGGGAGAGCGCTTGCATGGCATGCAAGAGGTCAACGGTTCGATCCCGTTTAGCTCCACCAATCTCGACTCCTTCGGGAGTGCCAGAATCGATGTGAGTCGATTCACGATCAGGGTCTTGCGTCCCCTTCGTCTAGTGGCCTAGGACACCGCCCTTTCACGGCGGTAACAGGGGTTCGAGTCCCCTAGGGGACGCCATTTATTCCAGCCGTAGCGCTCAGGCGCTGCAGCCAGACCGAAAGGTTTCGGGGCTATAGCTCAGCTGGGAGAGCGCTTGCATGGCATGCAAGAGGTCAACGGTTCGATCCCGTTTAGCTCCACCAAACACTGACAAGGCCAGCTTAGTGCTGGCCTTGTTCTTCGAAGGTTTTGTCCCCTTCGTCTAGTGGCCTAGGACACCGCCCTTTCACGGCGGTAACAGGGGTTCGAGTCCCCTAGGGGACGCCATATTCCAGTCGCAGCGCGCAAGTGTTGCGAACCGACCGCAAGGTTTCGGGGCTATAGCTCAGCTGGGAGAGCGCTTGCATGGCATGCAAGAGGTCAACGGTTCGATCCCGTTTAGCTCCACCAATCACACTCAAGGCCAGCCTAGTGCTGGCCTTGTCGTTCGAAGGTTTCGTCCCCTTCGTCTAGTGGCCTAGGACACCGCCCTTTCACGGCGGTAACAGGGGTTCGAGTCCCCTAGGGGACGCCATTTTTCTTGCCGCATTTGCGGGACCCAGGGGTCACTTCTTCGGAAGTGGCCCCTTTTTGTTTTTCCCCTTCTTTTTCTGATGCTGGTGCACCTGTCTTGCAATGCTGACCAGCGGTCGATCCGGTGACTTGCAAAATAATATGATGATCGTAATATTGTATTCATCATATTAAGGGCGCAGTCATGAGTGGACGCAAAAGTGAAACCCGTAAGCGCATTCTCGCTGCGGCGGGGCGTGTACTCGCAGAGCGTGGGCCTGGTGACCCGGCGGTAGCTGAGGTCATGGCTGAAGCGGGGCTGACGGTCGGCGGCTTCTACGCGCACTTCGCCAGCAAGGATGCGCTGATGCTCGAGGCATTTCGTCAGTTGCTTCGGGTGCGGCGTGATCGCCTTGCGCAGGTCGACCAGAGCCTGACAGGCAGAGAGCGCCGAGTGCTCTTGGCCGCTTTCTACCTTTCGCGCAGGCACCGTGACGATGCTGACGAGCGCTGCCCGCTGCCGAGTTCGCTGGCGGAAATTGCGCGGTTACCGGATGGCTTTCGCCAGACCTTGGCTGAACACATTGAGCTGATCACGGCGCAAATGAGCGGGACGCCGGAAGAGGGCGATGTGGCGCTGGCTGACCTGGCGCTGATGATCGGTGGTCTGGCACTGGCGCGGGCCTTGGGGCCAGGCGAGTTGTCCGACCGGGTGTTGCGTGCTGCCAAGTCGGCAGTTGTGTGAAATCAAGCGTGAAGGAGAAGGTGATGAACCAGATGACCTGGGTCCGTGGTGTCAATGCAACGCTGGGTAGAGTGGCGCCGCAACTGATCGCCAGTCGTTTACGCGAACGTTTCATGACGCCGCGCACTACGTCGCCGCGGGATTGGGAACTGCCGCTGCTGGCAAGTTCAGAGCGCATTACCCTGCGTTTCGGTCTCTCTGCGCTGCGTTGGGGCAGCGGCCCTACAGTGCTGCTGATGCATGGCTGGGAGGGGCGCCCGACCCAGTTCGCGCTGTTGATTCGCGCTCTGGTCGATGCGGGTTATGGTGTTGTCGCACTGGATGCGCCCGCCCATGGTCGATCGCCGGGGCGTGAGGCCAATGTGGTGCTGTTCGCACGTGCGTTGCTCGAGGCGGCCAGTGAGCTGCCGCCGCTACGCGCCGTGATCGGCCACTCGATGGGCGGCGCCAGCGCGCTGCTTGCAACGCAAATGGGCTTGCGCAGCGAGACCCTGGTGACCATCGCTGCGCCGAGTCGGATTCTCGGCCTGTTGCGTGGCTTTGCCCGGTTCATGGGGTTGCCTGCTGAAGCGCGTGCGCATTTCGTGCGGCAGGTGGAAAAGACTGCCGGTATCCCGGCTGCGCATCTCGATGTGCAGCGTTATCAGCTGGAACTGCCGGGCCTGATCGTGCATGCCGAGGACGATCCGGTGGTACCGGTGGGCGAAGCCGATCTGATCCACAAGGCCTGGTTCGACAGTCAGCTGCTGCGTCTGCCAGCGGGTGGGCATCAGCGTTTGCTGAGCGATCCGTTGCTTCTGCAGGCCGTACTCGAGCTGCTGGAGCAAATGCCTCAGGCGTCGTTGAAGGCGTTGGCTTCGTAACTGACCACGCGGTTGCGACCGCTTGCCTTGGCGCGATACAGGGCACGGTCTGCCAGTTCCAGCCATTGCTCACCGCAGCCGGGGTCACTCGGTACGCCGGCGTGCAGGCCGATGCTCAGGCTCAGCGCTATCGACTGCTGTTGGTAGAGGCAGGGGTGCTGCGCGAGGTCTTCGCGCAATTGCTCGGCCAGGTCGAGTGCGCCGGTCAGATCCGTGTTGTCGAGTAGGACGGCGAACTCTTCGCCGCCGAAGCGTGCCAGCAGATCGCTGCTGCGCAGCCGTTGTTGAATGCGCTGGGCTGCATGACGCAGGCAGGCATCGCCCGCCAGGTGACCGTAGCGATCATTGACCTGCTTGAAGTGATCCAGATCCAGCATCAATACCGACAGCGATTGTCGGCTGCGCTCGGCGCGGACACAGGCGCGCGCCAGTTCTTCGCTGAGTGTCTGGCGATTGAATAGGCCGGTGAGTCCGTCACGGCGATTCAATTCCGCCAGGCGCATGTTGGCGTTGGACAGTTGCTGCAGGGTGTCCTGCAGGGTCGCGGTACGCTCCTGTACGCGCTGTTCCAGGCTTTCGCTGATCTGCGTCTGCAGTTCCAGGTGCTTGGTCTGCTCGGTGCGCAGGCGGCGCTCCTGATCGATCAGTTTGGCCTGGGCCAGGCGTTCGGCTTCCTGCACGTGGCGGATACGTGAGGCCAGGGCGATGGAGAACACCGTCATCTCGATCAGGCCGCCGATCTGCTGGGCATGCAGGGTCAGCAGTGAGTAGGGCAACAGACCAGTACCGGTGAGGATGCTGGCAAGGCTGGCAGCAATCAGCACGAACCAGCCCAGGGCGAACAGGCGTGCGGCTGCGTAACCGCCCCGCCAGCGCAGCAGGGTGATGACGAAGGCGGCTATGGCACAGGCGACCACCAGCACGAAGCTGCCGATCAGGGCCGGTGCGTAGGGGCCAAACAACGCCATCCCCAGCACCAGCCAGGCGCAGACCTTGAGTGTGTTGGCGACCCAGCGGTAAGGCTTCGCGGCCTTGTCCAGTTCCAGCACACCGTAGGTGAAGTGAATGCCGAACAATGTCGCCAGCGCCGAGCTTAGCGGGAAGCTCAGTTGATGCCAGGTCAGGGCGTTTGGCCATAGCCATTGCAGGGCGAAGCCGAGCTGGATGAACTGATAGAGGCCGAAGCTGGCGACGAACAGGCTGTACCAGAGATAGTTGCGGTCGCGCGTGATGCAGAAAATGCTCAGGTTGTAGATCAGCATCGCGATCAGGGCGCCGAAGAACAGGCCCTGTAGCAACAGGCTGCGCTGTTCCTGGTGGTCGAAGGCATCGCGTGTCATCAGGCTGGCGCTGAGGTTCGCCGAGCCATCGGTTTGCATACGCAGCCAGATGCGCTGCTGCTCGCCGGACTCCAGGTCGAGGGGGAGTACCAGTTGCCGGTGTTCGACCCAGCGCCAGTCAAAGGGGCGCTGGTCACCGGCGCGGTAGATGCGCTTGCCGTCCAGGCCGTAGGCGTCGAGTTGATCCAGCAAGGGATTGCCGATCAGTAGAACCCAGCCAAGCGAGCGATTATGCGGATTGTGTACATCCAGGCGCAGCCAATAGGTGCTGCCGCTGTAGCCGAAGCTGGCATCGCGCCGGGCGACGGCCCGCCAGGCAGAGTCGGGTAGTGCGCGGACATCGACGAAATCGGCCTGGCCCTCCGGGTCCTCCCAGACATGCATATAGGGACCGGGCAGTGTCTGCGCCTGACCAATCGGCAGTGGCAGGCTTTCTGCCCAGCTCAACGCTGGCAGCAGCAGAAGCATCAATAGGCGCAGGATGGCAGTCAATTGCTCGTTCTCTGGCTCTCGGGCGAGTGCGCCGCATTATGGCGCGCGGCGATGGCGCGATGAAAGCTCGGCACTGCATGGAAAGGCTGCGCGGCGTATCATGCGGCACCTGGCCGAACGGTCGTCGAGGATGCTGGCGGCCATGTTCTTGAATCGGATCGATCAGCTTGCCGCGCGCTGGCTGCACACCTGGAGGTACAGTCATGAACTGGGAGCTACCAAGCCCCTTCGTCATCGATATCGAAGTGAGCGCAGAGGACATCGACGGCCTTGGCCATGCCAACAACGCGGTGTACGTCAGTTGGCTGGAGCGCTGCGCTTGGCGGCATTCGCAGTTCCTGGGGCTGGACCTGGTCGAGTATCGCCGTCTAGATCGGGCCATGGCGGTGGTGCGTCACGAGATCGACTATCTAGCCAGCGCCTACGAAGGGCAGCATCTGCAGATGGCGACCTGGATCGTCGAGTCCGACCAGCGTCTGAAGATGGATCGGCGCTTCCAGCTGGTGCGCCCGGAAGATGGCGCCACCTTGTTGCGCGCCAAGACCACCTTTGTCTGCATCGAACTGTCCAGCGGGCGCCCGAAGCGCATGCCGGCGGAATTCGTCGAAGGGTATGGCAAGGCGCTGATGCAGCCCTATCCGCTGGAGCTGTAAGGCCGCTCAGTCGATCACCGGCGCGAGAAATACCTGCTCCGGCTCGACCACGACGGCGAACTGGCGGGTTTCACCGGGGCGCAGGATGACGGACTGCGCCACATCCGGCCCACGGCCAGCGCAATAGCCATCTGGCGACATGGCCACGGCGACGCTCAGTTCGCCGTTGGGCAGGTCAAGACTGGTTTGCTCGCCGGGGCCGAGTTTTGCCACTACCTGCTGGTTGACGTAGAGCTCCACATCGCAGGCATTCGGCGCGTTGTTGTCGCGACTGAAAATGAGTCGGGCCGGTGCATCGGCCACTGGGGCGGTGGGGGCCGGCTCGGTCGCAGTGGGCGGGTTCTCGCTGGCTTGGGCAGCCATGCAGAACAGGCCGAGCACGACGGGTGCGATCAGGCGCATGGTAAAGCCTCCGTTTGGCGTCAGCGGCAGTGTCGCCCATCTTGCGCGGCGCGTGCGACCCCTTAACAGGCCATTGAAAAACTACCTGCATTGCCATTGCTGCGTTAAAAACAGCCTCGCGTGCGAGCCCAGGCTAGGCGCCCCCGCCCAAAATGCTCATTTACAACACGTAAAGTCGGGCGCGACCCCGGTCGTTTTTCGCCTGTTTTTGCGGGGCCGCCACCGGTATTGCACTGGCTGCCTCGGCTCGGGCTTCCTGCTTCGCTCTACCTCCTGCATCCATGCAGTCGTCGCCTACGTTTCTCAACGGCCTGTTAGACTGTGCGCCCCATTTTCCGGACAACCTCATGCAAATCGCCCTGGCGCCCATGGAGGGGCTGGTCGACGAGATTCTGCGCGACGTACTGACCCGCATCGGTGGTATCGACTGGTGTGTCACCGAGTTCATTCGTGTCAGCGAGCGGCTGTTGCCCGCGGCCACCTATCACAAGCTGGCTCCCGAGTTGTTCAACGGCTCACGCACCCGGGCCGGTACGCCGATGCGCGTACAGTTTCTCGGCTCCGATCCGCTGTGCCTGGCGGATAACGCTGCCTTCGCCTGCACGCTCGGCGCCCCGGTGATCGATCTCAATTTCGGTTGCCCGGCCAAGACGGTGAACAAGTCGCGCGGCGGCGCGGTGCTGCTCAAGGAGCCGGAGCTGCTGCACGCCATTGTCCGTGAAGTGCGGCGCACGGTGCCGGCCGAGATTCCGGTGACGGCGAAGATGCGCCTGGGCTTCGAGGGCAAGGAGGGGGCGTTGGATTGTGCGCGTGCACTGGCCGAGGGCGGGGCGAGCCAGATCGTCGTGCATGCGCGGACCAAGGTCGAGGGTTACAAGCCGCCGGCGCACTGGGAGTGGGTGGCGCGGGTGCAGGAGGTGGTCGGCGTACCGGTGTTCGCCAACGGCGAGGTGTGGACACTGGACGATTGGCGTCGCTGCCGTGAGATCAGCGGCGTGGATGACATCATGTTGGGCCGTGGCCTGGTGTCCCGTCCGGGGTTGGCGCGGCAGATCGCGGCGGTCAGAGCAGGCGAAGAGCCCGAGGACATGAGCTGGGTCGAGCTGCAGCCGTTGTTGCTCGATTTCTGGCAGCAGGCGCGGCGCAAGCTGGCGCCGCGCTACGCGCCAGGGCGCCTGAAGCAGTGGCTGGCGATGCTCACGCGTACCTACCCGGAGGCGGTGGTGCTGTTCGCCGACGTGCGCCGCGAGCAGGATTGCGAGCGTATCGATCGCCTGCTTGCGCCATCTCCGTAGGAGCCCCGTCTCGGGGCGAAGCGCTTGCTTTGAAGGTATGTCGCTTCGCCGCGGGGCGCGGCTCCTACATGAGTGGTGCCGTCTACCTGGGGGCGTTGCGCAATGGACGTGCAATGCCGTGTTGTGTAAACGCGTTTTTCAGATGCTTGAAAATTCTCCACCTGACCTCAGATAAGTGACTGCGGGATGCCGAAGTCGGGTTCCGCGATATGAACCTTGCTGAAGTTTTCAGGAGAATACTCATGAGCAACGTACTGTCCCTGGCCCCACTGTTTCGCCAGTCTGTCGGTTTCGACCGTTTCAATGATCTTTTCGAATCTGCCCTGCGTAGCAATGACGCTGGCAGTTCCTACCCGCCTTACAACGTCGAGAAGCACGGCGAGGACCACTACCGCATCGTGGTCGCGGCTGCCGGTTTCGAGGAAGACGACCTGGAGTTGCAGGTCGAGCGTGACGTGCTGACCGTGGTCGGCAACAAGCGTGATCGCAGCGCCGAAAGCATCAGCTACCTGCATCAGGGTATCGCCCAGCGCGCGTTCAAGCTGTCCTTCCGCCTGGCTGACCATATCGAGGTCAAGGGTGCCAATCTGGTCAATGGTCTGCTGCATGTCGAGCTGGAGCGCATTGTGCCGGAAGAGGCCAAGGCCAAGCGCATTCCTATCGGTAGCCAGCGTCCTGCGCTGGAAAACTGAGCCGCTGATGCATGAAAGAAGGCGCCCCACGGGGCGCCTTCTTCGTTTCAAGCGACAGTCTGCCTCGGCAAGGTGCGCCGTGCGCACCGAGGGTGCTGACAGGTTACGCTCGCTGCCTTTCCAGTAGTTGACGAAAGGCCTCCTGCGGCAGCGGTTTGCTGAACAGATAACCCTGGTAGAGATGGCAGTCCTGTGACTGCAGGAAGTCCAGTTGGTCCTGCTGCTCGACCCCCTCGGCGATCAGCGCCAGGCCCAGGCTGCGCGCCATGGCGACGATGGCGCGGATGATCTCGGCATCGTTGGGATCGTGGGTGGCGTCACGCACGAAGGACTGATCGATCTTCAGCATGTCCACCGGCAGGCGCTTGAGATAGGTCAGCGAGCTGTAACCCGTGCCGAAGTCGTCCATGGCGAAGCTGACACCGTGCTTTTTCAGGCGCAGCATCTTGCCGACGGTGTCATCGATATTCTGAATGACGATGCCTTCGGTGATCTCCAGCTTGAGCATGGCGTTGGGCAGTTGGCTGTCGCGCAGGCTACTGGCGACTCGTTCAACGAAGTCGTGCTGGCGGAACTGCCGCGGGCTGATGTTGACGCACAGGCTGAAACGCTCGCTGTCGACCAGGCTGTCAGCCAGCAGTTGAGCGCAGAAATGGCAGGCCTCGGCCAACACCCAGCCACCGACCTCGACGATCAGCCCGCTCTCTTCCAGCACCTGAATGAACTGTGCGGGCGACTGTGGACCCAGCTGTGGATGCTGCCAGCGCAGCAGCGCCTCGGCACCGACCACCTTGCCATCACGGGCATCGACCTGGGGCTGGAAGTGCAGTTCGAACTCGCCACGTGCCAGGGCCAGGCGCAGATCGTTCTCCAGGCGCAGGCGTGCGCTGGCGGCGTCCTGCATGGTGGTGCGAAACAGCTGGATGGCGTTACGCCCGGAGTCCTTGGCGCGGTAGAGGGCGATATCGGCGCGTTTGAGCAGATCCGCCGGGGTGTTGCCGTGATCGGGAATCAGGGCGACGCCGATGCTCGGCGTCACCTGCAGGCGGTGACCGTCCAGCAGCATCGGTTCGGCCAGTAGCTGACGCAGCTTGTCGGCGACCTGGCGGACGTGGCGGGTGACCTCCGAACGTTTGCCCTCCAGACCGGAGAGCAGCACCACGAATTCGTCGCCGCCGAGGCGGGCCACGGTGTCCTCCAGACGCACGCTGGCTTCCAGGCGCGCAGTGACCAGGCGCAGCACGGAGTCGCCGACAGGATGGCCGAGTGAGTCGTTGATGTGCTTGAAGTGGTCCAGGTCGAGGAACAGCAGGGCGCCGCGCAGATCATGGCGCTTGAGCAGGGCGATCTGCTGGGTCAGGCGGTCCATCAGCAGGGCGCGGTTGGGCAGGTTGGTCAGCGCATCGTGGTAGGCCAGGTGCTGTACCTGCGCCTGCGCCTGCTTCAGTTCGCTGATGTCGCGCGCGGTGAGCAGCAGGCAGGGCACGCCATTGAGCTCTATGGGTTGCACGGAAACGTCGACCAGACGCACCTCGCCGTCACGATGCCGGCCGTGCATTTCCATGTGCAGCACCTGGCCCTGCTGGGCCAGGTGCTCGATCATGCGCACGCGCTCTTCGGGGTAGGCCCAGATGTCCAGCTCGAAGGCCGTGCGACCGACTACTTCGTCCGGCAGATAGCCGGTGATGCGGGTGAAGCCTTCGTTGACCTCGATATAGCGCCCGCTGTCACGTTCGGTGATGGTGATGGCGTCCGGACTGGAGTGGAAGGCTTTGGCGAATTTCTCTTCCGAGGCTTGCAGGCGTTGCTCGCGCAGCAGCCGCTCGCTGATATCGACCAGCGTGCCGACCATGCGCTGCGGTTGGCCGGTATCGTCGAGCTGCAGTTTGGCGGTGCTTTCGAGAAAGCGCAGGCCGCCATTTTCCAGCTGCACACGATAGGTGACCTGATAGTGGCTGCGTCGTTCTTCGACCAGGCTCTGGTAGCTCTGGCGCAGGCTGTGTCGATCCTCCATCGGTACCTGACGGAAGAAGTCGAGGAAGGCGCCTTCGAACGGTAACGGCTCCAGGCCTTGCAACTGGGACGCCCGGGCGCTGGCAAACAGCCGACTACTGGGTATGTGCCAGTCCCAGGTGCCCAGATCGGCCGACTCCAGGGCCAGGCGCAGGCGCTGCCTGCTTTCGTTGAGTGCCTGCTCCTGCACGCGCTGCTCGGTGATGTTGCGCACGGTGAGGACCAGGCAGTTGGTGCCGTTGAGTTCGATTTCGCCACCGAACAGCAAGTTGCTGGTGACGCTGCCGTCGCGGCTGAACAGCCGTACCTCGAGGTTGTTCAGGCATCCGGTCTGCGCGGCGTCGAGCATACGCTGGCGGTCGCTGGGGTCAGCCCAGATGCCCAGCTCCAGTGAGGTGCGGCCCACTGCTTCGGCGCTGCTCCAGCCAAATTGCTGCTCGAAACTCGGGTTGACCTCGATGAAGCGGCCTGTTGCCCGGTCAGTGATGGCCACTGCGTCTGGCGTATGCATGAAGGCCTTGGCGAACTTTTCCTCACTGGCGCGCAGGGCGTTTTCTGCGCGCTTGCGTTCGCTGGTATCGAGGAAGGTGCAGAGCATCAGGCGCTCGCCCTGTAGCTCGATGTACTGGCTCGACAGTACGCCATCGAGAATATCGCCACCACGGGTGCGCAGTTGTACTTCCTGAATCACTGGCTCGCGGCTCAGCGGCGCTTGCTGGCGCAACTGATCGCGCTGGCTGGCGTGAACCCAGAGATTCAGCTCATGGGTGGGGCGGCCAAGAATGTCGCTGGCGTTCCAGCCGAAGGCGTGGGTGAAGTGCTGGTTGACCTCGACGATCTCGCTGTTGTCGTAGCGCACCAGCATCATGATGTCGGGGCTCAGGCGGAACAGGCTGGCGAAGCGTTCCTCGGAGGCGCGCAGGGCTTCGGCACGCTCCTGCTGGGCAGTGATGTCGCGGATCACGCCGAACATGCGCGGCCGACCATCGGCCTCGCGTTGCAGGCTGCCGGTGATCTCCAGCCAGTGCAGGCTGCCGTCCGGCCAGCGAATACGGTGGCGCAGGGCGTCGGCAATCTGTTCGCCCTTGAGGATGGCGTCGAATTTAGCCAGCACCTCGGCACGTTCCTCTTCGGGAATCAGCTCGATGTAATGCAGTTCTCGTGTGACCGGGCGATTGGGGTCGAGGCCGAACAGGGCCTGGGCGCCGCGCGACCAGTTCACCTGGCCACTGCGAATGTCCCAATACCAGGTGCCGAGATGGGCGCCGTTCAGCGCGGCCAGCAAACGCGGCGCGTCTTGCCAGGTTTGCTCGAATTCGGCGGGATCCATCGCCGGTATATGTGGCAGGGGCGGGGTCTGGTCAGTCGATCTGGCCATGGCCGTACCTTCCTCCGGAGTGCGCGATGCGCGGGGCGGGCGTTAGAGGCATGTAGATATGTTTTTGTCGTTATGTCGCCACGTTAGTCTCAGTTCGGATGCCTATGCAAGATCATCGCGCTGGCTGTCGAGCAGATCCATGAATGCCCGTGCGGCATTCGACAGGGTGCGCTCGGTATGCAGGATGTAGCCCAACTGGCGGGTCAGCTGGATGCCCGGTATCGGCAGGCGCGCGACCTGCTCGTCGAGCATGGTGCGCGGTAGCACGCTCCAGGCCAGGCCGATGGACACCATCATCTTGATGGTTTCCAGGTAGTTGGTGCTCATGGCGATGTTGGGCGTCAGGCCCTGGGCCTCGAACAGGCGCTGCACGATGTGATGGGTGAAGGTGTTGCCGCCGGGGAAGACCGCAGGATGCTGCGCCACGTCGGCCAGGTTGATCACCTGGCTGCGGGCCAGCGGGTGTTCCGGTGCGGCGACGAAATCCAGCGGATCGTCCCACACGGCGACGGCACGGATCGGCTCACGAGTTTCCGGGGCGAGGGTAATCACCGCCAGCTCGGCGCGACCATGCAGCACTTCTTCGTACGCGACCTCCGAGTCGAGGAACTGGATATCCAGCGCCACCTGCGGGTGGGCGCGGGTAAAGGCGCGCAACAGGGCGGGCAGGCGGTGCAGGCCGATGTGGTGGCTGGTAGCCAGGGTCAGGCGGCCGCTGACTTCGCCGGACAGGTTGGTCAGCGCGCGACGGGTATCGTCCAGTACGTTGAGGATCTGGTAGGCGCGCGGCAGCAGGGCGCGGCCGGCCTGGGTCAGGCCAATTTCGCGGCCGAGGCGGTCGAACAGGCGCACGCCCAGTTGCTGTTCCAGGCCGGCGATGCGCTTGCTTACGGCTGGCTGGGTCAGGTGCAGGCGCTCGCCGGCTTCGGAAAAGCTGCCGGTTTCGGCAATGGCGATGAAGGCATTGAGGTTGGCCAGATCCATGGAACGCTCCGGTAAGTAATGATGCGTTGAGCATACATTCCTCTTCGGAATCCTTTGAATAAAAAATATGAATTTGAGTTATTTCGTGCCTGGCAATAGCATTCTCCCCATAAGCCGAAGGGCCATTTTCGCCCAGGCATAGAAAGGTGCACTTCTGACGCCGGGCGGTGATAACGCAGGCAGTTTCCGGATGTGCTCAAAAGGCGCTGATGAGGTAAGGCTGATGACTGGCAAGACGCTCTACGACAAGCTCTGGGAAATGCACGAAGTGAAACGTCGCGACGACGGTTCCTCGCTGATCTACATCGATCGTCACATCCTCCATGAGGTGACCTCGCCACAGGCCTTCGAGGGGCTGCGTCTGGCCGGGCGTAAGCCGTGGCGCATCGACGCCAACATCGCCACCCCGGATCACAACGTGCCGACCACCAAGGCCGAGCGTCAGGGTGGCCTCGAGGCCATCGCCGACGAAGTCTCGCGTATCCAGGTGCAGACCCTGGACGAGAACTGCGATGACTTCGGCATTCTCGAGTTCAAGATGAACGACGTGCGCCAGGGCATCGTCCACGTGGTCGGGCCGGAGCAGGGCGCTACCTTGCCGGGCATGACCGTGGTTTGCGGCGACTCGCACACCTCCACCCATGGCGCCTTCGGCGCGCTGGCCCATGGCATCGGCACTTCCGAGGTCGAGCACGTGCTCGCCACCCAGTGCCTGGTGGCCAAGAAGATGAAGAACATGCAGGTGCGCGTCGAAGGCAAATTGCCGTTCGGCGTCACCGCCAAGGACATCGTGCTGGCCGTGATTGGCAAGATCGGCACCGCTGGCGGCAACGGCCATGCGCTGGAATTCGCCGGCAGCGCGATTCGCGATCTGTCGCTGGAAGGGCGCATGACCATCTGCAACATGTCCATCGAGGCTGGCGCCCGTGTGGGTCTGGTGGCGGTGGACGAGAAAACCATCGCCTACGTCAAGGATCGTCCGTTCGCGCCCAAGGGCAGCGACTGGGACAAGGCCGTGGCGCAGTGGCAGAACCTGGTGTCCGACGCCGATGCGGTGTTCGACACTGTGGTCGAGCTGCGTGCCGAAGATATCAAGCCGCAGGTGAGCTGGGGCACCTCGCCGGAGATGGTCCTGGCCGTTGACCAGAACGTGCCGGACCCGGCTGCCGAGGCCGACCCGGTGAAGAAGGATTCGATCATCCGCGCACTCAAGTACATGGGCCTGAGCGCCAATCAGCCGATCACCGATATCCAGCTCGATCGCGTGTTCATCGGCTCCTGCACCAATTCGCGTATCGAGGACCTGCGCGCTGCCGCCGAGGTGGCCAAGGGGCGCAAGGTCGCCAGTACCATCAAGCAAGCCATGGTGGTGCCGGGTTCTGGCCTGGTGAAACAGCAGGCCGAGGCCGAGGGGCTGGACAAGATCTTCATCGAGGCCGGTTTCGAATGGCGTGAGCCGGGCTGCTCCATGTGTCTGGCGATGAACCCGGACAAGCTGGGCAGCGGCGAGCATTGCGCCTCGACCTCCAACCGCAACTTCGAAGGTCGTCAGGGCGCCGGTGGCCGTACCCACCTGGTGAGCCCGGCCATGGCTGCCGCTGCGGCAGTGACCGGTCGTTTCATCGACGTTCGCGAATTGATCCAGGCCTGAGGAGTTAGATGATGAAAGCCTTCACCCAACACACCGGCCTGGTCTGCCCGCTCGATCGCGCCAACGTCGACACCGACCAGATCATTCCCAAGCAGTTCTTGAAGTCGATCAAGCGCACCGGCTTTGGCCCCAACCTGTTCGACGAGTGGCGCTATCTGGACATCGGTCAGCCGAACCAGGACAACTCCAAGCGTCCGATCAACAAGGATTTCGTGCTCAACTTCCCGCGCTACCAGGGCGCCAGCGTGCTGCTGGCCCGTGAGAACTTCGGCTGCGGCTCTTCGCGCGAGCACGCGCCGTGGGCGCTGGACGAGTACGGTTTCCGCACGGTGATCGCGCCGAGCTTCGCCGACATCTTCTTCAATAACAGCTTCAAGAACGGCCTGCTGCCGATCGTCCTCAAGGACGAAGAAGTCGATGCACTGTTCGAGCAGGCCGAGGCCACCGAGGGTTATCAACTGACCGTCGACCTCCAGGCGCAGACCGTGACTCGCCCCGATGGTGTGCAGTACAGCTTCGAGGTCGATGCCTTCCGCAAGCACTGCCTGCTCAACGGCCTGGACGACATCGGTCTGACCCTGCAGGATCAGGACGCGATCAAGGCGTTCGAGGTCGGTTATCAGCAGAGCAGCCCCTGGCTGTTCGGCGCAATCAAGTAACGCATTCGATAGGGTGTGTTGGGCCGCTTAGGCTGTGCGCACCGGATCAATCATTATTCAAGCGGTGCGCAGGGCGCACCCTACGGTTCGGATGAGGATGTGATGAGCAAGCAGATTCTGGTTCTCCCTGGCGACGGTATCGGCCCGGAAATCATGGCCGAGGCGGTCAAGGTGCTGAACCTGGCCAACGACAAGTACGCCCTGGGTTTTGAACTGAGCTTCGATGACCTGGGCGGCGCCGCCATCGACCGCTATGGCGTGCCGCTGGCCGACGAGACTCTGGCGCGCGCCCGAGCCGCTGATGCCGTGCTGCTCGGCGCCGTAGGCGGGCCGAAGTGGGATACCATCGATCCGGCCATCCGCCCGGAGCGCGGCCTGCTGAAGATCCGTTCGCAACTGGGCCTGTTCGGCAACCTGCGTCCGGCCATCCTCTACCCGCAATTGGCCGAGGCCTCCAGCCTCAAGCCGGAAGTGGTTGCTGGCCTGGATATCCTCATCGTCCGTGAGCTGACCGGCGGCATCTACTTCGGCCAGCCGCGCGAAAGCAAGGTGCTGGAAAACGGCGAGCGCATGGCCTATGACACTCTGCCGTACAGCGAGAGCGAAATCCGCCGCATCGCCAAGGTCGGCTTCGATATGGCGCGCGTGCGCGGCAAGAAGCTGTGTTCGGTGGACAAGGCCAACGTCCTGGCCTCCAGCCAGCTGTGGCGCGCCGTAGTCGAGGAAGTGGCCAAGGACTACCCGGACGTCGAACTGAGCCACATGTACGTCGACAACGCCGCCATGCAACTGGTGCGTGCGCCCAAGCAATTCGACGTGATGGTCACCGACAACATGTTTGGTGACATTTTGTCTGACGAAGCTTCGATGCTCACTGGTTCCATCGGCATGCTGCCGTCGGCATCCTTGGACGCCAACAACAAGGGCATGTACGAGCCTTGCCATGGCTCCGCGCCGGACATCGCCGGCAAGGGCATCGCCAACCCGCTAGCTACCATTCTCTCGGTGTCCATGATGTTGCGTTACAGCTTCGGCCAGGTCGCTGCCGCCGATGCCATCGAGAAAGCGGTGAGCCTGGTGCTGGATCAGGGCCTGCGTACCGGTGACATCTGGTCCGAGGGCAAGACCAAGGTCGGTACCGCTGCCATGGGTGATGCAGTAGTCGAAGCGCTGCGTAGTCTGTAATCTTCCCAGCCCCGCCGGGGTGGTTCCGGCGGGCTGTTTATATAGGTGTAGTCGTTATGAAACGTGTAGGTCTGATCGGTTGGCGTGGCATGGTCGGTTCCGTGCTCATGCAGCGCATGCTGGAAGAGCGGGACTTCGACCTGATCGAGCCGGTGTTCTTCACCACTTCCAATGTCGGTGGCCAAGGCCCTGCCATTGGCAAGGACATCGCTGCGCTGAAAGATGCCTACAGCATTGACGACCTCAAGGGCCTGGACGTGATCCTGACCTGCCAGGGCGGCGACTACACCAATGAAGTATTCCCCAAGCTGCGTGAAGCTGGCTGGCAGGGCTACTGGATCGACGCGGCCTCTAGCCTGCGTATGGATGACGACTCGGTGATCGTGCTCGACCCGGTCAACCGCAAGGTGATCGACCAGGCGCTGGACGCCGGCACCAAGAACTACATCGGCGGCAACTGCACCGTCAGCCTGATGCTGATGGCGCTCGGTGGTCTGTACGAGGCTGGTCTGGTGGAGTGGATGAGTGCCATGACCTACCAGGCTGCTTCCGGTGCTGGCGCGCAGAACATGCGTGAACTGATCAAGCAGATGGGCGCAATCAACGGCGCTGTCGCCGATGAACTGGCCGACCCGGCCAGCGCCATCCTCGACATCGACCGCAAGGTGGCCGAGGCCATGCGTGGCGAAGGCTTCCCGGTCGACAACTTCGGTGTGCCGCTGGCTGGCAGCCTGATCCCCTACATCGACAAGGAACTGCCGAACGGGCAGAGCCGTGAAGAGTGGAAGGCTCAGGCCGAAACCAACAAGATTCTCGGTCGTTTCAAGAACCCGATCCCGGTCGATGGCATTTGCGTGCGCATCGGTGCCATGCGCTGCCACAGCCAGGCATTGACCATCAAGCTGAACAAGGATGTGCCGATGGCCGATATCGAAGGCCTGATCAGCCAGCACAATCCCTGGGTCAAGCTGGTGCCGAACCACCGCGAAGATTCCATCCGCGACCTCGGCCCGACTGCCGTGACCGGTACCCTGAGCGTTCCGGTCGGTCGTCTGCGCAAGCTCAACATGGGTTCGCAGTACCTGGGTGCGTTCACCGTCGGTGACCAGCTGCTGTGGGGCGCTGCCGAACCTCTGCGTCGCATGCTGCGGATCCTGCTGGAGCGCTAAGCGCGAAGCCGGTATCCAGCATCAAACAAAGCCCTTCTGTCTCGGCAGAGGGGCTTTGTGCTTTCTGGGGGGCGATTGCCTGGGCGATGGGCCGCAGTTACAGTGCCGCTCCTTCTGTGTCGTAGGTCAGCTCATGAGTCAGTCCATCAATGTCGCCCTGATCGGCGCCACCAGCAACGTCGGTGAAGCGCTGGTCGAATTGCTCGAAGAGCGTGAGTTTCCGGTGAAGGATCTGCATCTACTGGCCAGCAGCGAGTCGGCTGGGCAGAGTCTTTCTTTCCGTGGTCGGCAGGTGCGGGTCAGGTCACTGGATGCCTTCGATTTCACTCAGGTGCAACTGGCGTTCTTTGCTGCGGGCTCTGACGTGACGCGCAGCCATCATGAGCGCGTGGTCGCAGCCGGTTGCTCGGTCATAGACCTGAGCGCTGCTTTTTCGCTGGAGCAAGCGCCATGCGTATTGCCCGAGCTTGGCGCTGCGGGGCTGCCGGCATTGACCAAGCCGTGGTGCGTCAGTGCGCCGACACCTTCGGCGGTTGCCTGTGCGCTGGTGCTGGCGACGCTGAGGCCTGTACTGATGCCTCAGCAGCTGCAGGTGACTGCCATGCTGTCGATCTCCACTCTGGGGCGTAGCGGTGTGCAGGAGTTGGCGCGGCAGACCGCCGAGCTGCTCAACGGGCGCCCGCTGGAACCGAATACGGTGGATCGACAGATCGCGTTCAATCTGCTGGCGCAGGTCGGCGAGGTGGATGACCACGGGCATGCTCGATTGGAGAAGCGTCTGGCGGCCGAGATTCAACAGTTATTGAGTCTGCCCGAGCTTCCGGTAGCAGCCACCTGCGCCTTAGTGCCGGTGTTCTTTGGCGATAGTCTCGCACTGGGCGTGTATGCTGATTCGGATATCGATATCAGTGCAGTGCTGCAGTTGCTCGAGGTCGCGCCGGGCATCGAGTTGGTAGAGGCCGGCGATTACCCGACTGCAGTGGGCGATGCGGTGGGGCAGGATCAGGTCTATGTGGGGCGTGTCCGGCGCGGCGTGAGTGATCCAAGGCAACTCAATTTGTGGATTGCGTCTGATAATGTAAGAAAAGGCGCCGCCCTGAATGCTGTGCAGATAGCTGAGTTATTGATAAAACACTATCTGTAAAAGATACTTACCTAGAAATTTGAAGAATCTTTCTAGCTTGGCAATACTGGCTGAGTTGATTGCTGAATGGGGAGCCGCTCGTGGAGCGGAGGCAGGCAGCAATTCTCAAGACCCTCTCGCATGCCGAGAAAAAGATAAAACAAGGGATAACGCTATGGTTCGGGTTCGCAAACTGGTGCTGGCAATCGCAGCCGCTTCCGCGCTGTCTTCCGGTATGGCACATGCGCTGGGGCTGGGTGAAGTTACCCTGCAATCGTCGCTGAATCAGCCGTTGGTAGCGGAAATCGAATTGCTGGAGGTGCGCGATCTTGCTTCCAATGAGGTGATTCCCAGCCTCGCGTCCCCTGAGGAGTTCATCAAAGCCGGCGTCGACCGTCAGTACTTTCTGACCGATCTCAAGTTCACTCCGGTATTGAAGCCTAACGGCAAGAGCGTTATCCGCATCACCTCGAGCAAGACCGTGCGTGAGCCTTACCTCAACTTCCTGGTTGAAGTGCTCTGGCCGAACGGGCGCTTGCTGCGTGAATACACCCTGCTGCTCGATCCGCCACTTTACTCGCCGCAACCGTCCGTAGCTGCTGCCCCGCAGCTTCCGGTTGCTGCGCCTGCACCACGTCCGGCTGCCGCGCCTGCCACTGCGCCGACCAGCGCTGCGCCTGCTGCGGCTCCGCGTCCTGCCGCGCCGGCACCTGCATCGCGCGCCATTTCCGGTAACGAATACAGAACCACTGCCAACGATACGCTCTGGGAAATCGCCCAGCGTGTCGGCGGTGGCTCGGTCAATCAGGCCATGCTGGCCATTCAGGATCTGAATCCGGATGCCTTCATCGGTGGCAATATCAACCGTATGAAGAGCGGTCAGGTGCTTCGCCTACCGGACGAACAGCAGATTCGCACTCGCAGCAATGCCGAGGCGATCGCGCAGGTTGCCGAGCAGAATGCCGCCTGGCGTGAAGGCCGTGCCGTCGCTTCGCGTCAGCTGGATGCCACTCGCCGCACTACAGCGGGCGCCGCGCCGGCGACTGCAGAGGCGGGTGATAGCCTGAAGCTGGTCGCTGCTGAAGCAGGTCAGTCCACTCGCGGTAGCGATACCGGTGCGGCTGGCAGCAAGGCGCTGGCCGACAAGCTGGCAGTGACTCAGGAAAGCCTGGATTCGACTCGTCGCGAAAACGCCGAATTGCAGAGCCGCGTAGGTGACCTGCAAAGCCAGCTGGACAAGCTGCAGCGTCTGGTGGAGCTGAAGGACAGCCAGTTGGCCAAGTTGCAGGCCGACCTGTCGGCTGCGCCCGCAGCTCCTGCTGCAACGGAAGAACCGCCTGCGGAAACTCCGGCAGCAGCGCCTGAGGCCGCACCGCCCGCTGTGGAGGCGGCCACGCCGCCGGCTACGCCACCTGAGGAGGCGGCGCCTGACTACAACTATTCCGAGGAACCGGCTGCGCCTGTCGAAGACAGCGCCGCCACAACCCAACAGCCGGCCAGTGAGCCGGCTGCTGCCGTTGAACCCGCCGCCCCGGTCAAGCCGGCCGAAGCAGCCAAACCTGCTACACCTGCTCCTGCGCCTGCACCGGCCCCACAGAGCTTCATTGACGACCTGCTGGCTAACCCGATGACGCTGGGTCTGGCCGGTGGTGGGGCGCTTCTGCTTCTGTTGGTCGGTCTGATGGCGCTGTCGCGCCGCAACGCCCAGAAAGAGTCCGAGCTGCAAGATGAACTGGCTGACGACCTGTCTCAGGAGCAGGCGTTCGCCTCCGACCTGGACATGCCTGAAGACAGTTTCGCTGGCCTCGACGACGAGCCTGTCCAGACCACCCAGGCTGTTGGCGAGGAACGTGTCACGGCGCAGACTGGCGACGCGTTGGGCGAGGCTGATATCTACATTGCTTACGGGCGCTTCAATCAGGCGGCCGAACTGCTGCAGAACGCGATCAATGATGAGCCACACCGTGCCGATCTGCGTCTGAAGCTGATGGAAGTCTACGCCGAGCTGGGTGACCGCGAAGGCTTTGCCCGTCAGGATAACGAGCTGCGCGAGATCGGCGGGGTGAATGCCGAAGCCGAGCAGCTGAAGTCCAAGTATCCAGCGATCGCAGCCTTCGCAGGTGCGGGTGCCGTAGCTGCCGCTGCCTCCGTCGATGACGACATGGGCGACTTCAGTCTGGACGACCTCAGCCTGGATGAGCCGACCGCAGAAGCGCCTGCTTCCACCGGCGGTGATCTGGATGATGCCTTCGATCTGAGCCTCGACGACCTGGAGGCCGATCTGGAGAGTGATGTTCAGTCGGCCAAGGCTGAGCAAGCGCCGTTGTCGCTGGACGATGATCTGGACTTCGGTCTGGTCGATGAACCCGCCGCGTCGGCAGCTTCTGCCGACGACGATCTGGGCTTCGATCTCGCCCTGAATGATGACAAGGTTGAGCTGGCCCAGCCGACCGACGATCTGTCCGCCTTCAGCCTGGATCTGGATGAGGCGACTCCGGCAGTCAGCGATGAAGCTGATGATTTCCTGCTGAGCCTCGATGACGATGCACCGCTGAACCAGCCGGCCGACGATCTTTCCGATCTGAGTCTCGATCTGGCTGAAGAAGCGCCATCTGCCAATCTCGATCTGCCGGCTGACTTCGATCTCTCGCTCGAAGACGAAACTCCGGTTCAGCCGGCTGTTGCATCCGACAGCTTTGCCGCGCAGCTGGATGAAGTGACCGCCGAGCTGGATCAGCTGTCGACTGACTTCGAAGAGCCGCAAGCAGCTCCGCTGGCGCCGGCCAACAGCCTGTCAGCTGATCTGGATGGCGATGATGACTTCGACTTCCTGTCCGGCACCGATGAAACCGCGACCAAGCTGGATCTGGCTCGGGCTTACATCGACATGGGCGACACCGAAGGTGCGCGCGACATTCTTGATGAAGTGATTGCCGAAGGCAGTGATGCCCAGCAGCAAGAAGCTCGCGAGATGATTGCCAAGATGGTTTGATTGATAGATGTCTGACGCAGTACCTGTAGCGGCCGCCGAAATGGCGGCCGCTGGCTTTTTCAGAATCGCCCTGGGCCTCGAATACAAGGGCGCACGTTATCGTGGGTTCCAGCGCCAGGGCGCGAATGTTCCGTCGATCCAGGGTCATCTGGAAACTGCCTTGTCCAAGGTCGCCGGTGGTGCCCCGGTCAGCATTCTGTGCGCAGGGCGTACCGATGCTTCTGTGCACTCCAGTGGTCAGGTGGTGCATTTCGATACCACTGTCGAGCGTTCGCTGCACGCGTGGATCATGGGCGCCAACATGAATTTGCCCGGTGACATCAGCGTGACCTGGGCGAAGGTGATGCCGGCGCACTTTCATGCACGCTTCTCGGCCATGGCGCGACGCTACCGCTACGTGATCTACAACGATCCGATTCGCCCGGCGCACATGGCCGAGGAAGTCACCTGGAATCATCGGCCGCTGAATGTGGCGCGCATGCGTGAAGCGGCCCTGGCGCTGGTCGGCACCCATGATTTCAGCGCCTTCCGGGCAACCCGCTGCCAGGCCAAGTCACCGATCAAGACCGTGCACCACCTGCAACTGATCGAGCATGGCCGCTTCATCGTGCTGGATATCCGCGCCAATGCTTTTCTGCATCATATGGTGCGTAACATTGCCGGTGTGTTGATGACCATTGGTGCGGGTGAGCGGCCGCCGGAGTGGGCGCGCGAGGTGCTAGAGCGCGGCGATCGACATAGTGGGGGAGTGACGGCGCACCCCTACGGTCTCTATCTGATACAGGTCGATTACCCGGAAGAGTTCGAATTGCCGCAGCGCTATCTCGGGCCGCATTTTCTCTCCGGTCTGCCGGACGTGCGACAGCCATAACCCTTTGTTACCATCCGAGCCCGGATGGCGAGAGGTATGAACGTGACGGTCGTACGTAGCAAGATTTGTGGGATCACCCGCATCGAGGATGCTCTGGCAGCGGTGGAGGCGGGAGCCGACGCCATTGGTCTGGTGTTCTACGGGAAAAGCCCGCGAGCAGTCAGCATCGAGCAGGCCGCAGTTATCCTGCAGGCGTTACCGCCGTTCGTGACCAGTGTCGGGCTGTTCGTCGACATGCCGCGTGACGAGCTGCAACAGTTGTTGCAGCGCCTGCCGCTGGATCTGCTGCAGTTTCACGGTGATGAGTCGCCGGCCGACTGTGAAG
Source organism: Pseudomonas sp. ZH-FAD (assembly GCF_002803095.1). GTDB lineage: Bacteria > Pseudomonadota > Gammaproteobacteria > Pseudomonadales > Pseudomonadaceae > Aquipseudomonas. Next base: position 29,404 of record NZ_PGLR01000013.1, read on the forward strand.
GCCATGGCCGCCCCTATATCAAGGCGCTGCGGGTTCGTCCTGGTGAGGATGTGGCGGCCGCTATGGCGCCCTACGCTGGTGCGCGGGGTATTCTGCTGGATACCTTCGTCGAGGGCGTGCCGGGGGGTACGGGCGCTTCGTTCGATTGGTCGCTGGTGCCGGAAAATGCCGCCAAGCCAATCATCCTGGCCGGCGGCCTGGATGCAGGCAATGTCGCGACGGCTATTCGCCAGGTGCGGCCCTATGCCGTGGATGTCAGTGGTGGGGTAGAGGCCAGTAAAGGCATAAAGGATGCAGGCAAGATTCGTGCATTCGTGCGGGCAGTGCGTGATGCTCGATGTGACGGCGATTGAAGCAGGGCCGTCAATTAGCCTGTCACGCTGCCATGGCTCGTTTCGACGGGCGCTGGGTGCGGCAGAAAAGAATTGCTGGAGATGGGCGTTTCACGATGAGGCGTTCATCCGAACCAACGGTTATGGAGAAATGACAGCATGAGCAACTGGTTGGTAGACAAACTCATTCCCTCGATCATGCGTTCCGAGGTGAAGAAGAGCTCTGTGCCCGAGGGCCTGTGGCACAAATGTCCGTCCTGTGATGCCGTGCTCTACCGTCCTGAGCTGGAAAAGACACTCGATGTCTGCCCCAAGTGCAATCACCACATGCGTATCGGTGCTCGTGCGCGTATCGACCTTTTCCTCGATGCCGAGGGGCGCGAGGAGATCGGTGCCGATCTCGAGCCGGTCGACCGCCTGAAATTCCGCGACAGCAAGAAATACAAGGATCGTCTGGCCGGTGCGCAGAAGCAGACTGGCGAGAAAGACGCGCTGATCTCCATGAGCGGCACCCTCGAAGGTATGCCGATCGCCGTTTGCGCCTTCGAGTTCTCCTTCATGGGTGGCTCCATGGGCGCCATCGTTGGCGAGCGTTTCGTTCAGGCAGCCAATGTCGCACTGGAAAAACGCTGTCCGCTGGTGTGCTTCTCGGCTTCCGGCGGCGCGCGCATGCAGGAAGCGCTGATCTCGCTGATGCAGATGGCCAAGACTTCCGCCGCCCTGGCGCGCCTGCGTGAAGAAGGCCTGCCGTTCATCTCGGTGCTGACTGACCCGGTCTATGGTGGTGTTTCCGCCAGCCTGGCGATGCTTGGAGATGTCATCGTGGCCGAGCCGAAGGCGCTGATCGGTTTTGCCGGCCCGCGCGTGATCGAGCAGACCGTGCGCGAGAAACTGCCGGAAGGCTTCCAGCGTAGCGAGTTCCTGCTGGAGCATGGCGCCATCGACATGATCATTTCGCGCAATGAACTGCGTCCGCGCCTGGCGCGTCTGCTTGCGCAGATGATGAATCGTCCCTCTCCGGTTTCCCTGCCGGCCACTGCATGACCGAACGTAGCCTGGGCGAGTGGCTCGCCTACCTCGAGCAGTTGCATCCGTCGGCCATCGACATGGGGCTGGAGCGCTCGCGTGAGGTGGCGCAGCGGCTCGGCCTGGGCAAACCTGCGCCATTGGTGGTTACCGTCACCGGTACCAATGGCAAGGGCTCTACCTGCGCCTTTCTCGCCAGCCTGATCGCAGCCCAGGGGCAGCGTGTCGGTGTCTACAGTTCACCGCACCTGCTGCGTTACAACGAGCGTGTGTTGCTGGATGGGCGCGAGGCGAGCGATGAAGAGCTGTGTCAGGCTTTCACCGCGGTCGAGGCCGCGCGTGGTGAAATTTCCCTGACCTATTTCGAGATGGGTACGCTGGCGGCCTTCTGGCTGTTCGAACGTGCTCAGCTGGATGCTGTGGTGCTCGAGGTCGGCCTCGGTGGGCGCCTGGATGCGGTGAACCTGGTCGATGCCGATCTGGCTCTGATCACCAGCATTGGTCTGGATCACGCTGACTGGCTGGGTGATACCCGTGAATCGGTCGCCTTCGAAAAGGCCGGGATCATGCGCGCCGGCATGCCTGCGTTGTGCGGTGATCTCGATCCACCGCAGCCCTTGCTGCAGCAGGCCGTCATGTTGGACACGCCGTTGTTCCTGCGCGGTCGTGACTATGATCTGAATGTGCAAGCGCAGGACTGGTCCTGGTATGGTCTTGACGTAAAAGGTCAGGTTCTGCGACTCGAGCAACTGCCGCTTCTTGATCTGCCGATGGAAAACGCGGCGCTGGCGTTGCAGGCCTATGCGCTTCTGCCGCTGCCGTGGAATCACCAGCAGATCGTTCAGGCCCTGCTCGCCACGCGGGTAACCGGGCGTCTGGATCGTCGTGCGCTGGATTGGCGAGGCAAGTCACTCACACTGTTGCTCGATGTTGGGCATAATCCTCATGCCGCCGATTATCTGGCGCAGCGCCTGGAGAGTCGTCCGCTGGCCGGGCAGCGCTGGGCGGTGTTCGGTTTGTTGGCCGACAAGGATCTGCCCGGCGTGGTGTCACCGCTTCTGAGTCTGGTTGCTGGTTGGGCTGTGGCGCCGCTGGATACGCCGCGTTCACGCTCTGCCGATGACCTGGCCGAGCACCTGCGGGGGCAGGGCGCGGCGGTGGTGCAGTACCCGGATGTGCGTACTGCGCTCGATGCGCAGTGCGAGCAGGCGGCAGAGGGTGACGAGATACTGTTGTTCGGATCGTTTTTCTGCGTGGCCGAGGCCCTGGATTGGCTGGCCCGCCCGGCTTGATAAGGGGATTGGGGATGGCAATGCTGGACAGTGGGCTCAAGCAGCGCATGGTCGGTGCTCTGGTGCTGGTGGCGCTGGCGGTGATTTTCCTGCCCATGCTGCTGTCGCGCGAAGACGAGATGCGCCGTGTGGTCGTGGATGCGCCGGCCATGCCGCAAGCGCCGGCTACTGCCGAGATCATCGTGCAGCCTGCCGAGGTCGTTGAGCCCGAGGAATTGCCGCAGGAGCCGGTTCCCGTCGAAGAGGTGGAGCCTCAGATCGTCGAGGTGCCTGAGCAGCCCAAGCCGACCGCGCCGCCTGTCGCGCAGCAGAGCAAGCCCGATCCGGTCAAGACCGAACAGGCGGCGAGCGCTGCTCCTGCCAAGCCGGAAGGCCGCCTGGACGCCAACAGTCTGCCGATCAGCTGGTCAGTGCAGTTGGCCAGTCTGTCCAGTCGCGCTGGCGCGGAAAATCTGCAGAAAACGCTGCGCAGTCAGGGCTACAATGCCTATATCCGTACCTTCGACGGCATGAATCGGGTGTTTGTCGGTCCGTTGATCGAGCGCGCCGAGGCCGAGCGTCTGCGTGACCAGCTCAACCGCCAGCACAAACTCAGCGGTTTTGTCGTGCGCTTCCAGCCGGAAGCAGGCTAAGCACGCAAGGGACTTTGCAGCGCCTGGTTACCCGATGCGCCGGGCTCTGCTAAAATGCTCCGCCTTTTCCGCTGGTAGGCCGCACCGTGGTATTCACCTGGGTCGATTGGGCGATCATCGCCGTCATCGCCATTTCTAGTTTGATCAGTCTCAAGCGCGGCTTCGTCAAGGAAGCCCTGTCGCTGCTGACCTGGATCATCGCAGGTGTGGTCGCCTGGATGTTCGGTGGCGCACTGGCCCAGCATCTCGTCGAATTTATCGAAACGCCTTCCGCGCGGGTCATTGCAGCCTGTGCCATTCTCTTCATCGCCACCTTGCTGGTGGGCGCTCTGGTCAATTTCCTCATCGGTGAGCTGATCCGCGTGACTGGCCTGTCAGGCACCGACCGTTTTCTCGGCATGGTATTCGGCGCCGCACGTGGTGGTTTGTTGGTGGTGCTGCTGGTCGGGCTGATCAGCCTGGCGCCAGTGGAGCAGGATACGTGGTGGCAACAGTCGCAACTGGTGCCGCATTTTCTGATGGTCGCCGACTGGTCGAAGAACCTCATTCTGGGGTGGTCCGATCAGTGGTTTACCGGTGGATCGGCTCACCCAGCTGATCTGCTTTAAAAGAGTGGCCGCTGCGGAGTAACCGCTGCATCGGTCGCTGAATTAGCCTGAACTATCTAGCAGGGGTCGTGGCACATGTGTGGCATCGTCGGTATCGTCGGTAAATCGAATGTCAATCAGGCGCTGTATGACGGGCTCACCGTCCTTCAGCACCGCGGCCAGGATGCTGCCGGTATTGTCACCAGCCATGATGGCCGCCTGTTCCTGCGCAAGGACAACGGCCTGGTGCGTGACGTGTTCCAGCAGCGCCACATGCAGCGCCTGGTCGGCCATATGGGCATCGGCCATGTGCGCTACCCGACCGCTGGCAGCTCCAGCTCGGCCGAGGCTCAGCCGTTCTACGTCAACTCGCCGTACGGCATCACCCTGGCGCACAACGGCAACCTGACCAACGTCGAGCAGTTGGCCAAGGAAATCTACGAGTCCGATCTGCGTCACGTGAACACCAACTCCGATTCGGAAGTGCTGCTCAACGTGTTCGCCCATGAGTTGGCCCAGCGCGGCAAGCTGCAGCCGACCGAAGAAGATGTGTTCGCCGCCGTCACCCACGTGCACGAGCGCTGCCTGGGTGGTTACGCCGTCGTCGCGATGATCACCGGCTATGGCATCGTCGGTTTCCGCGACCCTAACGGCATCCGACCGATCGTTTTCGGCCAGCGCCATACCGATGAAGGCGTCGAGTACATGATCGCGTCCGAGAGCGTATCGCTGGACGTGCTCGGCTTCACCCTGATCCGCGACCTGGCGCCGGGCGAGGCGGTCTACATCACCGAAGAGGGCAAGCTGTTCACCCGTCAGTGCGCGGCCAACCCGCAGTATGCGCCCTGCATCTTCGAGCACGTTTATCTGGCGCGCCCGGACTCGATCATGGACGGTATCTCGGTGTACAAGGCGCGTCTGCGCATGGGCGAGAAGCTGGCCGACAAGATCCTGCGCGAGCGTCCGGATCATGACATCGACGTGGTCATCCCGATTCCTGACACCAGTCGTACCGCAGCGTTGGAGCTGGCCAATCACCTGGGTGTGAAATTCCGCGAAGGTTTCGTCAAGAACCGCTACATCGGCCGTACCTTCATCATGCCCGGCCAGGCGGCGCGCAAGAAATCCGTACGGCAGAAGCTCAACGCCATCGAGCTGGAGTTCCGCGGCAAGAACGTGATGCTGGTGGACGACTCCATCGTACGTGGCACGACCTGCAAGCAGATCATTCAGATGGCCCGCGAGGCCGGCGCGAAGAATGTCTACTTCTGCTCGGCAGCCCCGGCAGTGCGCTACCCGAACGTCTACGGTATCGACATGCCCAGCGCCCATGAGCTGATTGCCCATGGTCGTACCACCGAGGAAGTCTGCGAGCTGATCGGTGCCGACTGGCTGGTTTATCAGGACCTGCCGGACCTGATCGAAGCGGTCAGCGGCAGCAAGAAGATCAAGATCGACAACTTCGACTGCGCGGTGTTCGACGGCAAGTACGTCACTGGCGACGTAGATGAGGCCTACCTGGATAAAATCGAGCAGGCGCGCAACGATGCCAGCAAGGTCAAGTCGCAGGCAGTCAGCGCGATCATCGATCTGTATAACAACTGATTGGAGCGGACAGGGCAGTAGTCCTGCCCTTTTTGTGAGGTAGCGATATGGCTGTGGAATGGGAAGCCGGCAGGCTTGATAGTGACCTGGATGGCGTAGGCTTCGACACCCTGGCGGTGCGTGCCGGCCAGCACCGTTCGCCTGAGGGTGAGCATGGCGAAGCGTTGTACCTGACGTCCAGTTACGTGTTCCGTACCGCTGCCGATGCCGCCGCGCGTTTTGCTGGCGAAGTGCCGGGCAACGTCTATTCGCGCTATACCAACCCTACCGTGCGTACCTTCGAAGAGCGCATTGCCGCACTGGAAGGCGCCGAGCAGGCGGTGGCCACTGCCTCCGGTATGTCGGCGATTCTTGCCATTGTCATGAGCCTGTGCAGTGGCGGTGACCATGTATTGGTGTCGCGCAGCGTATTCGGTTCGACCATCAGCCTGTTCGAGAAGTACCTCAAGCGCTTTGGCATCGAAGTGGATTACGTACCGCTGGCGGATCTGGATGCCTGGCAGGGCGCCTTCAAACCCAACACCAAGCTGTTGTTCGTCGAATCGCCTTCCAACCCGCTGGCCGAACTGGTGGATATCGCCGCACTGGCGGAGATCGCCCATGCTCGCGGCGCGCTGCTGGCGGTGGACAACTGTTTCTGCACGCCGGCCCTGCAACAGCCGCTGAAACTTGGCGCCGACATCGTCATGCATTCGGCGACCAAGTACATCGACGGCCAGGGCCGTGGTCTGGGCGGTGTGGTTGCCGGTCGCAGTGAGCAGATGAAGGAAGTGGTGGGTTTCCTGCGTACTGCCGGGCCGACCCTCAGCCCGTTCAACGCCTGGATGTTCGTCAAGGGCCTGGAAACCCTGCGCATCCGTATGCGTGCGCAGAGTGAGAGTGCCCTGCAGCTGGCGCTGTGGCTGGAGCAACAGCCGCAGGTCGAGCGCGTGCATTACGCCGGTCTGCCCAGCCATCCGCAGCACGAGCTGGCGAAAAAGCAGCAGAGCGCCTTCGGTGCGGTGGTCAGTTTCGAGGTCAAGGGCGGCCGTGATGCCGCCTGGAAGGTGATCGATGGCACTCGCGTCATTTCGATCACCACTAACCTCGGCGACACCAAGACCACCGTCGCCCATCCGGCTACCACCTCGCATGGCCGCCTGACCCCGCAGGAGCGGGCCAATGCCGGCATTCGCGACAACCTGATCCGCGTCGCTGTGGGCTTGGAGGAGCTGGAAGACCTCAAGACAGATCTGGCGCGCGGCCTGGCTGCGCTCTGAGCATGCTGGAGTGGGGGGCAAATGACACGCCCAACAACGGGCGTGTCGCGCTGGTCACCGGGGCCGCGCGTGGCATCGGCCTGGGTATCAGTGCCTGGCTGATCACCGAGGGTTGGCAGGTGGTGCTGGCCGACGTGGATCGTGAGCGGGGCTCCAGGGTTGCGCGTGTGCTGGGAAACAATGCCTGGTTCGTCGCCATGGACGTAGCCAGGGAAGATCAGGTCAGTGTCGGTGTTGCCGAGATACTCGGTCAGTTCGGCCGCCTCGATGCGCTGGTGTGCAATGCGGCTATCTCCGATCCGCACACCCCGCCGCTGGAGTCGCTCGATCTCAAGCGCTGGAATCGTACGCTGGCGGTCAACCTGACCGGTGCCATGCTGCTGGCCAAGCACTGCGCGCCGTATCTGCGTGGGCATCGCGGCGCCATCGTCAACATCGCCTCGACCCGAGCCAGTCAGTCCGAGGCCGATTGCGAGGCCTACGCTGCTAGCAAGGGCGGCCTCGTTGCGCTCACGCATGCGCTGTCGATCAGCCTGGGACCGGAGGTGAGAGTCAACTGCGTCAGCCCTGGTTGGATCGACGCTCGTGACCCGTCGCAGCAACGCCTGGAACCACTATCGGTGTTCGATCATGCGCAGCATCCGGTCGGCCGTGTCGGCACGGTAGAGGATGTCGCGGCGCAGGTCGCCTGGCTGCTCTCCGATGCGGCCGGTTTCGTCACCGGGCAGGAGTTCGTCATCGATGGCGGCATGAGTCGCAAGATGATCTATCAGGATTGAGCGGGGCAGGTTGGCGTTCTTGGCGTAATTCCGCTCTCTTAAGGTTGTAGTCTGATGCTCCCCTCTCCCATTTATGGGAGAGGGGCTGGGGGAGAGGGCCGAAATCGCTGCGAAACTGCCAGCTTTCCCCTCTCCGAATGCGGCCCGCCCTAAAACGAGAAAGGGCTCCCGTGGGAGCCCTTTCTCGTTTTGCGTTACATGTTGGGGTAATTCGGGCCGCCGGTGCCTTCCGGCGCCACCCAGGTGATGTTCTGGGCCGGGTCCTTGATGTCGCAGGTCTTGCAGTGCACGCAGTTCTGTGCGTTGATCTGGAACTTCTTCTCGCCGTCTTCCTGCGTCACCACTTCGTACACGCCGGCCGGGCAGTAGCGCTGCGCCGGTTCGTCGTACAGCGGCAGGTTCTTCGTCAGCGGAATGCTCGGGTCGGTGAGCTTCAGGTGGCAGGGCTGCTCTTCTTCGTGGTTGGTGTTGGAGAGGAATACCGAGCTCAATTTGTCGAAGCTCAGTTTGCCGTCCGGTTTCGGGTAGGCGATCTTCGCGCACTCGGCTGCAGGCTTCAGGCAGGCGTAATCCGGCTTGTTGTCGTGCAGGGTGAAGGGCGCCTTGCCGCCGAAGATGTTCTGATCCAGCCAGTTGATACCGCCACCAACGATGGCGCCGTACTTGTGGATGGCTGCGCCGAAATTGCGGCTGCGGAACAGCTCGTCGTACAGCCAGCTAGCCTTGAAGCTATCTACGTAGTTGGTCAGTTCATCGCCGCCTTCGCGGCCGGCAGCCAGGGCTTCGGCAATGGCGTCAGCAGCGAGCATGCCGGACTTCATGGCGGTATGGCTGCCCTTGATCTTGGCGAAATTCAGGGTGCCGAGATCGCAGCCGATCAGCGCGCCGCCCGGGAAGACCATTTTCGGCAGCGAATTCAGGCCGCCTTTGCAGATGGCACGGGCACCATAGGCAACGCGCTTGCCGCCTTCCAGGTACTGGGCAATCACCGGGTGATGCTTGTAGCGCTGGAACTCGTCGAACGGCGACAGGTGCGGGTTGGCGTAGGACAGATCGATGATCAGGCCGACCACGACCTGGTTGTTCTCCAGGTGGTAGAGGAAGGAGCCACCGGTATTTTCGGTGCCCATGATGTCCATCGGCCAACCGGCGGTATGCACCACCAGGCCTTGTTCATGCTTGGCCGGGTCGATGTCCCAGATTTCCTTGATGCCGATGCCGTAGTGCTGGGCGTCGGCTTCGCTGTCGAGCTTGTATTTCTTGATCAGTTGCTTGCCGATGTGACCACGGCAGCCTTCGGCGAACAGGGTGTACTTGGCACGCAGTTCCATGCCAGGGGTGTAGTAGCCTTCCTTTGGATGGCCTTCGCGGTCGACACCCAGGTCACCGGTGACGATACCGCGTACCACGCCATTCTCATCGATCAGTGCTTCCTGAGCGGCGAAGCCAGGGTAGATCTCGACGCCCAGATTCTCGGCCTGCTGGGCCAGCCAGCGGCACAGGTTGCCCAGGGAAATGATGTAATTACCTTCGTTGTGCATGGTTTTCGGCACAAAGAAGTCAGGAATTCGGGTAGCCTTGTCAGCGTCGCGCAGCAGGTAGATGTCATCGCGCTTAACTGGGGTGTTCAGCGGGGCGCCGAGTTCTTTCCAGTCGGGGAAGAGTTCGTTCAGGGCGCGCGGTTCGAACACCGCACCAGAGAGGATGTGAGCACCAACTTCGGAGCCTTTCTCGACCACGCAGACGCTGATCTCCTGACCCGCTTCAGCGGCTTTCTGCTTCAGTCGGCAGGCGGCGGACAGTCCGGACGGGCCGGCGCCGACGATGACGACGTCGAACTCCATAAATTCGCGTTCCACAGGCTATCTCCTACTCAAGGCTCTTCGATATTTTATGTTGGAGGGCGCGGCTCGCTCCCTAAGCACGGCGTGGGCATTATATCTACACCCTCTCAGCGGGCCAATACAAACGTTTGTTTGAATTTTCTGTAGGCCTGTTAGAATCCTACTACATCGCGGATGACCGGCCAGTTCGCTGTATTGACCGGGCCAGGCCGCGGGGTCAAGATACGGGCGGTTTTGCGCTCGCCGTCTGAGCTGAAAGGTTGGTTGCGGCCGATTTTGCATCACCGGCCAGGCTCGCCTTGGCGACATTCTTATTCACCGGAGAGTAACGAGGAATCCATGAAGGTTCTTGTAGCTGTCAAACGAGTGGTTGACTACAACGTCAAGGTTCGCGTCAAGGCGGACAACAGCGGCGTCGACCTCGCCAACGTCAAGATGTCCATGAACCCCTTCTGCGAAATCGCCGTGGAAGAAGCCGTACGCCTGAAGGAGAAAGGCGTGGCGAGCGAAATCGTCGTCGTCTCCATCGGCCCGGCTACCGCCCAGGAGCAACTGCGCACCGCGCTGGCTCTGGGTGCCGACCGCGCCATCCTGGTCGAATCCAATGACGAGCTGAACTCCCTGGCCGTGGCCAAGCTGCTCAAGGCAGTGGTCGACAAGGAGCAGCCGCAGCTGGTGATCATGGGCAAGCAGGCCATCGACAGCGACAACAACCAGACCGGCCAGATGCTGGGCGCCCTGACTGGCTTCGGCCAAGGCACCTTCGCCTCCAAGGTTGAAGTGGCTGGCGACAAGGTCAACGTCACCCGTGAGATCGATGGCGGTCTGCAGACCGTTGCGCTGAACCTGCCGGCGATCGTCACCACCGACCTGCGTCTGAACGAGCCGCGCTACGCGTCGCTGCCGAACATCATGAAGGCCAAGAAGAAGCCGCTGGAAACCGTCACTCCGGACGCTCTGGGCGTTTCCACCGCCTCCACCGTCAAGACCCTGAAAGTCGAAGCACCGGCTGCTCGCAGCGCTGGCATCAAGGTCAAGTCCGTGGCTGAACTGGTCGAGAAACTGAAGAACGAGGCGAAGGTAATCTAAATGACTATCCTGGTTATCGCTGAACACACCAATGCCGCTCTGGCTGCCGCCACCCTGAACACCGTTGCTGCTGCGCAGAAAATCGGTGGCGACATTCACGTTCTGGTAGCCGGTGCCAACGCTGGCACTGCTGCCGAAGCCGCGGCCAAGATCGCTGGCGTGGCCAAGGTTCTGGTTGCCGACAACGCTGCCTATGCCAACCAGCTGCCGGAGAACGTCGCTCCGCTGGTAGCCGAACTCGGCAAGGGCTACAGCCACATCCTGGCTGCCGCCACCAGCAACGGCAAGAACATCCTGCCGCGCGTCGCTGCTGCCCTGGACGTCGATCAGATCTCCGAGATCATCGCCGTTGAAAGCGCCGACACCTTCAAGCGTCCGATCTATGCCGGTAACGCCATCGCCACTGTGCAGTCCTCGGCTGCCATCAAGGTGATCACCGTGCGTAGCACCGGTTTCGACGCCGCTGCTGCCGAAGGCGGCAGCGCTGCCGTTGAAGCCGTTTCCGGCCCGGCTGACGCCGGCAAGTCCGCCTTCGTTGGCGAGGAACTGGCCAAGTCCGACCGTCCGGAACTGACCGCTGCCAAGATCGTCGTTTCCGGCGGCCGTGGCATGGGCAATGGCGACAACTTCAAGCACCTGTACGCCCTGGCCGACAAGCTGGGCGCTGCCGTCGGTGCTTCCCGCGCTGCCGTCGACGCCGGCTTCGTGCCGAACGACATGCAAGTCGGTCAGACCGGCAAGATCGTTGCGCCGCAGCTGTACATCGCCGTCGGTATCTCCGGCGCGATCCAGCACCTGGCGGGTATGAAGGACTCCAAGGTGATCGTTGCGATCAACAAGGACGAAGAGGCGCCGATCTTCCAGGTGGCTGACTACGGCCTGGTCGCCGACCTGTTCGAAGCCGTACCGGAGCTGGAGAAGTCGGTCTAAGCCGCTTCCCGCAACGAAAAAACCCGCTCACCAGAGCGGGTTTTTTATTGCCTGCGTGTGCTCGGTGTCACTTCAGGCCTTCTAGAAACTGCCGGTAGAGCAGGGCGCTTTCCTCGGGGCGTTCGAGCATGGGGGCGTGACCGACGTTGTCCATGATCACCACGCTGGGTTTGCCTAGCAGCGGTTGCATGACCTCGATGCTGGATACGTCCAGCACCCGGTCCTGTTTGCCCCAAAGCAGCAGAGTGGGGACCTGGATTTTCGCCAGCTCGGGCTCCAATGGGATGGCGCGCTCCACCAGTTGCTTGAATACCCGTTCATAGTGCGCAGCCTTGGCCATGGAGCGCTCGCCCAGATATCGCTTGAGCGACTCGGGCAGATAGGGTGGTTCGACGAAGATGAATTGCAGCAGATTGTCGAAATCCTGCGGTTGCTTGACCACCAGTGGATTGGGCGCACCACTGGTCAGCAATCGATACAGTTCGCTCTTGTGCGGGCTGTCAATTCCGGCGTTGGCCAATAGCGCCAGCGAACGAACACGATCCGGGTAGCGTGCCGCGAAGAGTGCGGCGATGTGTCCACCCATCGAATTGCCCAGCAGATGCGCCTGCTGGACGCCCATGGCATCGAGAATATCCGCCAGCCGTTCGGCCTGGGTGCCGACATCGTAGCTGCCAGGTGGCAGGTCGCTGTCACCGAAGCCGGGCAGGTCCAATGCGATGACGCGATAGTCCTTGGTCAGGTGGCGAGAAAAACGCAACCAGTTATCCTTGTCTGCAGCGAAACCGTGGAGCAACACCAGGGTTTCGCCACTCGCCGGTCCTCCCTGATAGTAATGGATGTTAAGATCGCGGACAGATAGCCGTTCGTGACTGAGCCCGGCGCGCTGTTGCTCTATCAGGCGCAGGCTGGTCAACTGAGTGGCCGGGAAGAAATACAGCGTTGCTGAGGCAGCGAGAAGCAGTAGCAGCAAAGCGAGCAGCAGTTTTTTCATGGCGCGTCCTTATCGCGAATTATTCCGGCGGCGCCACTAAGCTAGCATGAACACAGAGGATGCCGGGGTGCTAGGGTCTGTACGAAAAGTCGCCGAGCGAAGGTCAGGCGAGGCAAAAATAGGTGAGGAACGGACTGGGCTCGCATTCGAGTCTACGAGCTGTAAATGAGCATTCCGAGCCTGTTTTTAACGAAGCATCACCGAGCGCAGGCACTTTTTGTACAGAGCCCAAACCTATCCTGCCAATCAACGCATAAACCGAGAGTAGCCAATGCCTGAGCGTTGTCTGTTTAAGTCGCTGTTGCTGTGGTGCGCCCTGGTCGTTATGCCGACTGCAGCCCTGGCCGTTGGTAAATGCGAGCGCCTGGTGGCGACCGGTAATCCGGAATATCCCCCCTATCTCTGGCGTGATCCGCAGAATCCGCAGCAGCTGATCGGCGCCAATGCCGATCTGCTCAAACACCTGGCAAAAGAACTCGGTGTGGTGGTTGACGTGATCTACACCGGGCCCTGGTCGCGAGCGCAGGATGAGGTGCGTACCGGGCGTGTCGACCTGATCGCTGGGGCCTTCATCACTCTGCCGCGGTTGGAGCACATGGACTACGTGCACCCTGCATTCTTCTATACGCCCAGCGTGGTCTGGGTGCGCAAGGGCGAAGCATTTCCCTACGGCAGCTGGATCGACCTGCAGGGGCATACTGGCGACACCCTGGTGGGCAACAGTTTTGGTCAGCAGTTCGATACCTTCGCCAAGCAGAACCTGAAGCTCGAGGGCGTCTCCAGCTTGACTCAGGCGTTCCAGAAGTTGCTGCTTGGCCGCACCGACTATGTGCTCTACGAGCGCTACCCAGGCTTGGCGCTCGCCGAGACGCTGGGCATGGAAGATGATCTGGAGGTGCTGGACCCGCCGATTTCCAGCGAAGGCCTCTACCTTACCCTGTCGCATAATTCGGCGTGCAACGAGCCCTGGCTACGCGGCCAGCTGGCGCGAAATATGGCAGAAATGGTCGCCGCCGGGCTGCCTGAGCAGTTCCTGCAACGCAATCTGGAACTGTGGAAGGCACAGCAGATGCAGCCTGATCCGGTTGGCGACGTCACTCAGTAGGAAATTTTCGTGATCAATCGAACCCTTCCCTTGCTGCTGGCGCTGGGCCTGACGGCCTGTGCCAGCGATCCTGCTCCCATCGAGCAGATGCGGCTGACCGAACAGGCGTTGGCGCAGACCAAATCCCTGGGGGTGGTCAGCGAACAGTCCGCGTCACTTCACCAGGCTGAAGAGAAGTTCGCGCAGGCCCAGGTGGCCATGCAGGACGGTGAACACAAGCAGGCGCGCCTGCTGGCCGAACAGGCCGAGCTGGATGCGCGCCTGGCTGAAGCTGAGCACCTCAATGCCAAAGGTCGGGAGCAACTGACCGAACTCAATCAACGCATCGGCCGTCTGCGCCAGCAACTGGGAGCCATGTGATGAAGGCTTTTGGTCATCTGGGCGGCCTGATGCTGGTCGGTACGCTGTTGAGTGGTTGTGCGTCCAGTCAGCTGGCGAGTGAGCAGGCTCTGGAAGAAGCGCGTCTGAGTTTTCAGTCGGTCAAGGAAGATCCCAGCGTGCTGCGCGCCGCACCCAAGGACGTGATTCGCGCAGGCGAATCGCTGGGCCGTGCCGAGCGCCTGTCCAGTTACTGGGGCAGTGGCGACGATGTGCGTCATTACGCCTACCTCAGCCAGCGCTATGCCGAGATCGCCCGGCAACACAGCGATATCAGTCTCAATCAGGAACGTGCAGCCAAGCTCGAGCTGGAACGCCAGCGTCTGCAGTTGACCCTGCGCGAAGCCAAGCTGATGAGCGTGCAGCAGCACAACGGCTGGTTGGAAGAGCAGATGGTCAGCCTCGCCACCAACGAGACCGAGCGCGGCCTGGTGATGACCCTGGGCGATATGTTGTTCGACGCCGGTCGCGCCGATCTGCAACCAGCAGCCAACCGTACGGTGCTCAAGCTCGTGCAGTTCTTGCAGATCAATCCGCAGCGCCGCGTGCGGATCGAAGGCTACACCGACAACACGGGCGATGCCGCCGAGAATCTCGAACTGTCGCGCGCGCGCGCACAGGCTGTGGCCGATCTGCTGGTGGATCTGGGCGTGGAAGCCAAGCGTATTCAGGTCGCCGGTTACGGTGTCGACTTCCCGGTTGCGGAAAATGCGTCGGCACGTGGCCGCGCGCAGAATCGGCGGGTGGAAATCGTCTTCTCCGACGAGCGAGGCCAGCTTGGTGCCGAGCGCTGAGCGAAATGCCTGACAAAACCCCGGCAGAGTCCGGGTTTTTTTATGCACTGAAAATGGCGACGATGCCGTGCATGGTTGGCAAGCAATAGCGTAAGGGGGAAAACAGATCGTATCTGTGCCGGTACAATTGTGTAGCAATAGGTTACTGTTATGCTCCAGTGACCACGGAGGATATCGCCATGACCAATCTGCTGCTCTATCAACGTATCGCCCAGCAGTTGGCCGAGGATATTCGTCGCGGTGTTTACCAGCCTGGCGAGCGCGTGCCTTCGGTGCGCAAGATGAGCGCTCAGCTCAATGTCAGTCACGCCACGGTGTTGCAGGCCTACGCCAACCTCGAAGATCAGGGATTGATTCGTGCACGCCCGCAATCCGGCTTCTACGTGCACCAGACGCCAGCGCTGACCGCGCCGACGCCGGATATCGCCAAGGTCGAGCGACCAGGTCTGGTCACCCGCGCCAGCATTATCAACCAGGTGCTTACCGAGTCGCGCCGCGAGGGCGTATTTCCGCTGGGCGCCGCGGTGCCGCATGTCGATTACCTGCCGGTGCGCGCATTGCACCAGCAACTGGCCAAGGTCACCCGTTTTCACAGCCCGCGCGCCTTCAGCTACATGTTCAGCCCCGGCTTCGAGCCGTTGCGCCGCCAGGTGGCGATCCGCATGCGCGATGCCGGCGTGGTGGTCGATCCGTCCGAGGTGGTGATCACCCATGGCTGCGTCGATGCGCTGCAGATGAGCCTGCGTGTGCTGACCAAGCCGGGCGATCTCATCGCGGTAGAGTCGCCAACCTATTACGGGCTGCTGCAACTGGCCGATCTGCTGGGGCTCAAGGTCATCGAGATTCCCTGCGACCCGACTACCGGCATCAGCCTTGAAGCGCTGCAACTGGCGGCCAACCAGTGGCCCATCAAGGCGTTGGTGCTGACTGCGCGGCTGTCCAACCCGCTGGGCGGCACCATCCCCGAGGAGCGTCAGCGTCAGTTGTTGCGCCTGGCCGGTGATTACGATTTCCAGATCGTCGAAGACGATATCTACGGCGAGCTGATGTTCGAACAGGGGCCGACCAAAGCATTGAAGTCGCATGATCGCGACAGCCGGGTGATCTATTGCTCGAGCTTCTCCAAGACGCTGTCGCCCGGTGTGCGTATTGGCTGGATCGTCGCCGGCAAGTATCAGGACGAGATCCAGCGGCTGCAGACCTTTTCCACCCATTCGGCGTGCAGTGTCACCCAGATGGCGGTGGCGGCTTATCTGGAGAACGGTGGCTATGACCGCCATCTGCGGCATATCCGCCAGGAGTACCGCAAGAACCTCAATGCCTTCCAGCTGGCGGTGCAGCAGTACTTTCCGGTCGGCACGCAGATGACCCGGCCCAAGGGCGGCTTTATCCTCTGGGTCAGCCTGCCGGCGCGGGTCAATACCAAGGATCTGCACGTGCGCGCGCTGCAGCAGGGCATCTCGATCGCACCGGGGCTGATCTTCAGCAACACCGAGCAGTTCAATCATTGCGTGCGGCTCAACTGTGGCATTCCATGGAACCGCGAGGCGGAGAGGGCGCTGATGACCCTTGGGATGCTGGCCACGCAGCTGTGCCAGGAGGCGGGCGGTTCCTGGGAAGGTTGAGAAGGCACGTCCTGGGTTAACCCGTTTCATCGAAGTGCTGCGTCTACCTGAGCGAAGGTCTCGTGCCATTGCTCAGGAGGTGCACCATGTCCGTTTATTCCTTGTTGCTCGTTCGTCCGTTCGCCGTCGGTTTTTCCGCGAGCACCTTGCTGCTGCTCGCCGCTTGCAGCGCCTCCAGCCCGGAGCCGGAAGTACAGGCCAGCCCGGCCCCGGTGTCACCGCTCGTACGCGAGCGCCTGGCTGCGCCCGCAGTTGCCGAGATGCAGGCCGAGGCCAGCCAGAAGCGCATGGCGACTCTGGCTTATGCGCCGGCCCCCATCGCTGATGCCCTGCCGCCGGGCTATCGTGACGAGTGGCGCGAGCAGTACCAGGCCTATGCCGACAATCCGGTGTTCGCCGTTGCCGAGACACCGGTGTCCACCTTCAGCATCGATGTCGATACCGGTAGCTACGCCAACGTGCGGCGTTTCCTCAACGGTGGGCAACTGCCGCCGAAGGACGCCGTGCGCCTGGAAGAGCTGGTCAACTACTTCCCCTATGCCTATCCGCTGCCGCAGGGCGCCGCACCTTTTGGCGTCAGCACCGAGTTGGCGGTGACGCCATGGAATCCGCAGACACGCCTGCTGCGCATCGCCATCAAGGCGTCGGATCGCAGCGTGGATGAACTGCCGCCGGCCAACCTGGTGTTTCTGGTCGACGTGTCTGGTTCGATGCATCGCCGCGAAGGCCTGCCGATGGTGCAGGGCACGCTGAAGTTGCTGGTCGATCAACTTCGCCCGCAGGATCGCGTCTCGCTGGTCACTTATGCCGGTGACAGCCAGGTAGTGCTGGACTCCGCGCCCGGCATCGACAAGGCGAAAATACGTGCGGCCATCGATCAGCTCAGTGCGGGTGGTTCGACGGCAGGGGAGTCGGGCATCCAGCTGGCCTATCAGCAGGCGAGCAAGCACCTGATCGAGGGCGGCATCAACCGCATCCTGCTGGCCACCGATGGCGACTTCAACGTCGGCATCAGCGACTTCGACAGCCTCAAGCAACTGGCTGCCGACAAGCGCAAGAGCGGCGTCTCGCTGACCACCCTGGGTTTTGGCGTGGACAACTACAACGAGCGCCTGATGGAGCAACTGGCCGACGCCGGCAATGGCAATTACGCCTATATTGACAACCTGCGCGAGGCGCGCAAGGTGTTGGTGGATCAGCTCGGCTCGACCCTGGCCACGGTGGCCAGCGACGTGAAGCTGCAACTGGAATTCAACCCGAGCGAGGTTAGCGAGTACCGCTTGCTGGGCTACGAGAACCGCGCACTCAAGCGTGAGGATTTCAGCAATGACAAGGTCGATGCCGGCGATATCGGCGCAGGGCATACCGTTACCGTGCTGTACGAGATCGTCCCGGCCGGTGCCAAGGGCTGGCTGGAGCCGCTGCGTTATCAGACCAGTGCCCAGCCCGCGAGCAAGAGTGGCGAACTGGCCTGGTTGCGGATTCGCTACAAGACGCCGGGGGAGGCGTCCAGCCGGATGCTGGAGCGGCCCATTGCGCGTGCCGAGGCGACGCCGGTCGCGGCTGCCAGCGAGGATCTGAGGTTCGCCGCTGCGGTCGCGGCCTTCGCCCAACAGCTCAAGGACGGTCGCTACACCGGCGACTTCGATCTGGCGCAGAGCATCGCGCTGGCGCGCTCGGCCAAGGGCGAGGATCGCTTCGGTCTGCGTGGCGAGTTCATCCAGCTGGCCGAAATCGCCCAGAGCCTGCACACTTCCGGCTCCACACCAGTAAGAGTTCAGCAGTGAACGCACCTCTCACGGATGACGACGCCGCTTTGTTGCGGCGTTACCGCCGAGGCGATGCCGCGGCCTTTAATACGCTCTACCAGCGCCATCGGCTGGGCCTGTTTCGCTTTCTGCTCGGCCTGTGCGGCGATCACGCCCTGGCCGAAGAAGTGTTCCAGGAAACCTGGATGAGTCTGGTGCGAAGCCAGAGCGAACAGCGCGAGGCGGTGCTGTTCAAGACCTGGCTCTACCAGATCGCCCGCAACCGCCTGATCGACCACTGGCGCAAGACGGGCCGCCATCAGGCCGGGCATGACGAATACGATGAAGGCCAGCATGCCCAGGCCGATCCGCAACCCGGCCCGGAACAGCAGTGGAGCCTGAGTCGCGACAGTGAGCGACTGCAGGCGGCGTTGGCCGACCTGCCGGAAGATCAGCGCGAAGTGTTCCTGCTGCGCGCCCATGGCGACCTGGAATTGAACGAGATTGCCGAGTTGACCCGCACGCCGGCCGAGACGGTCAAGAGCCGTCTGCGCTATGCCCTGCAGAAGCTGCGCCGGCTGCTGGCCACCGAGGAGTTGTCCGCATGAAAGATCAACGAGAACCTCTGGATCACGAGCAGGCGCTGCTGGCGCATTTCCGTGCCCATGGCAGCGGTGAACCCTCGGCCGAGCTGGATGCGCGCATCCTGGCGGCGGCAAGTGCGGCTGCCCGTGAAACGCAGCAGGCCCAGATCGACAGCGACAACGCCGGATGGGCGCAGCGCCTGCACCAATGGCTGTTCGGCAGTGGCCGCCAGCGCTGGTCGGTGGCGGTGGCCGGGCTGGCTTGTGTCGGGATCGGCGTCAGCCTGACCTGGCGCACGCTGGAGCAGACGCCGGATGCCTTCGATGCCGTGCCGCCCAGCGTGGCCATGAGCCCCGCCGCACCGGCGCCGATAGCGGCCAAGCGTGCGCCAGAGCAGGAGGCGATTGCGCCTATGGCTGCCCCGCAGGAACGCATGAGAAGTCAGGCTATGGCACGCCAGGCGCCGTCTGCCGATATGGCTGAGGCACCGATGGCCAGTGGCGCTGCGCTGGCGCCCATGGCCGAATTGGTGATCCGGAGCGAACCACGCGAGGCGCTGCTGCGTCTGCTGCAGCTGCGCAAGGCGGGTGAGCAGGAGGAGGCGCAGTGGTTGCTGGAGCAGCTAAAGGCCGACTATCCACACCTGGATATCGAGGCTGAGCTCGCTCATCTGGCCACCGAGTCGCCGAGTGAATGAGGCACGAGGTAAAAGTCATGTAAGTCGGCTTGTCAGGCGCGCCCAGGCGGAGGAGCATGGGCGCGTTACTGATCGAGCTACCCTTGTCCCATGATGCGTAAGTCCATTCTTCTATTGCTGTGCCTGGGTTGGCTGAGCGCCTGTGAGCGTGAGCCGAAACCCGTTGCACAGCAGCCCGCGCCAGCGCCGGCAGTGGTCACAGCAACTGCGCCCGTTGCCGAGGTCGCCAAGCCAGAGCCTGTCGAACCAGCACCGCCTGCCAAGGTGGTCGAAAGCAAGCCCGTGCCCGCCGCTAAACCGCCCGTCGTCGCCAAGCCCAAGCCTGTTGTAGCGCCACAGCCCAAGCCGGTGGAGCCTGAATCGAAACTGGCATTGGATCTGAGCGTGCCGCAGGAGCTGTTCGAGCAGGCGCTGGAAAGCGAAACCCGCGAGGATCTCTCTCCCTTGCTGCCGCCGCTGTTTGGCGAGAAACCCGAAGTCCAGAGCCCGTTCCAGATCAGTGGTCGGCTGATCAGCAACGAACGGGTCGACGACTACTGGGACTCCATCGAAGGCGCTGAGCTGCAGTTCGAGTTCAAGCAGTAATTCTTCTGCGAGCCGACTGCTCCGGCCAATAGACATGCTCGAGGCAAATTGCGGGCTGACACGAAGCCGCTCGGGCGGTGTGTTGCTATTATCGCGGCCTCTCACCTGAATTGCTGGCAAAGGAGTGCCGAATGTCTTCCAAGACTGATGAATACGATTGCCCCGCTCAGGATAGAGTGGTCTTCGCCTTGCTGGCGCTCATTGTTCCACTGCTTTCAGGAATCTTCCTGCCCTGGTGGAGCGTTGTGTGGCTGATCGTGTCGATGTTCTTTGCCATCGCGATCATCGCGCTTTCGGGATACCCGAAAGTGGCCAAGCAGTTGCCCGCTCCTTTGTTCATGCTGCTCATCGGCTTCGGATTTCAGCTATGGGGTGAGGTTTCCGGTTGGCTGGGCTTTCTCGTCGGACTTTTCGTATTCCTGTTCGGCAGCATACATACGATGTTGTGGGCGCAGTTTCTCAGGCTCGACAGCTACGGCGCCAAGCACGGCGTCAGTCTGCGTTTTCAGGGCCAGGCCCCGGCTTTGGTGGTCGCTCCCCGTTCACGTTACCTTCCAAAAGACGGCACCGCTTGGCAGGACACATCCACGGATGGTTTCGCCTGGGTCATAGACGGTCGAGTGACCCAACAGCTCCAAGTGGGTGTCGATCAGTGGTCGCCCCGTATCGTTGTCCGCACGGCCGAGGACTCTTCTTCGTCCATTGAGCTTCCTACCGCTTCCCGATCCACGGCTCAGGAGCTGCAACGTCAGGGCGAAGTTGATTGCAACGGCCATCTGATATTCCGCTCACCGCAGGGCGGCCATATCCTTCGTGGCGAGCCATGCACCGAGGCGGATGGCCAAGGGGGGGCCGGCTATAGCTTCTGGCTGGATGAAAAACCCACGGGGTTGGTGCTCGAGCAGGACGCCTCGGTGCTGTGGAGCGAAGACGATCAGGCGCTTGTCTGTCGCGCGCGTGTCGAGAGCCAGCCGGTGGAGGAAACCGCTTCCTGGCTGTGGCGAGCAGCCTACGGTTGGCGCCCCTTGGAAGAGCCCTGGCAGTCGCTCGTCGATGACCCCGTGCTGGAGTGGAGCACACCCTGTCGCCTGGGGGGTGAGCGTCTCTTCTACGAGGCGCTGATGCATGGGGCGCAAACGGAAAAGCCTATGGCTCTGACGCTGTGCATCGAGCTGGAAGGGGAGCATGCGGGCACCGTGTCGCTGCAACTGCCGGCGATGCAAGGCGGCGCGCAACCCTGGCTGATCCTACTGCGCAAGAGCCGCGATGGCCGTCGCCATGCCTTTGCCTGCCATGTCGGCGCCTGGCGGTTGCCGGGGCAATGGTGTCTCGATCACCGCGTTTCGGACTGCGGGCGTTATCTAGCCTTGATCGCCTTTGCCGAGGCGCCCGCCGTTCCGCATCAACTGGTTGTGGCTGATGTGCTTGCGCGGCGCCTGCTGAGGCTCGACGAGCCGCT
Organism: Pseudomonas sp. ZH-FAD; assembly: GCF_002803095.1. Taxonomy (GTDB): domain Bacteria; phylum Pseudomonadota; class Gammaproteobacteria; order Pseudomonadales; family Pseudomonadaceae; genus Aquipseudomonas. Next base: position 50,749 of record NZ_PGLR01000013.1, read on the forward strand.
GCTGATCGCCGGGCTGCAGGCGTTCGAGGACGGCGTCATCAGCCTGCAGCAGATAGTCGGCAGGCAGGCCAGCGCCATTGGTGCCGGTCCCTTGCCGCGCCTCGAGGCGCTGGCGCCGGCAGCGCAACAGGCCGACGCCTTCGTGGCGGTTGGCCGCTTGCATCATCGGACCGTGCAGGTGGCGGTCGATGCCTGGTCGTTGCGTCTGCTGCCAAATTGGCGTCTGGAATGGCGTCCCGTGCCTGCCAGTGCTCAGGGCGATTACCTGCTCGCTGCGCCCGGTGCAGGCGATGCCGCCTGGCTGTTCGGACTGGACAGCGAAATGCACGAAGGCAGTGGGCTTGTGCCGGGTGGTGCCTGCGTCCTGACCGCCTCCGGTTGTGGTATCGCGGATCTGGCACCCCCGATGGTCTGGTCGGCGGACGGCCGTTATCTGGCGCTGAGTCGCCGGGTGATCAGCGAGGAGACCATACAGTGGCACCTGTTGTTGCTGGATACCCGGGAGCATACGCTGCGCTACAGCGCCCAGCCCCTGCCTACGATGCCGTGCTTCGAGGCGTTCGATGCCAACGGCCTGCACGTCAGTGGTGTCGAGCACGAAGTGCAGTTGATCACGATGGAGACGTTGCTGGCACTGCCCCGACAGATGCTGATACGCAGTGGCGATGTCTGGCTGCCTGCCGAACAGCTTAGCGATGCGGTGCACTGGCAGCGCCTGGACAGCGCACACTTGCAGAGCTGGCGCTCGCCTGGGATCGAGACATCTCGGGCGTAGCGTTTTGCTCAGAAACGATAGGCCTGCCCTGCGATGGCCGCGTGCAGTTCGCCATCGAGCGGTTGGAAGCTGTTCGAGCCCGGCAGGCGCACGAACAACGGGCCATCGACCTTGGCGGAGTCGTAGCCAGCCTGTTTTAGATCGGTCTTCTTGTACTTGAAGGTACCGGTGGTCTCGACCTCGCCGAGCAGGCGTACGAACAGCGGTGCGGCGTAAGCGGGCAGTTCGGCATCGAGGTGAGCGGCCAGCGCTGTGCCATCCAGCGCATAACCAGACGCCAGGCGCAGCGCAGCCATGCCGCAGCGGCCATTGGTGCCGGGAATCTCCACACCGTAGACCACCGCATCCTCCACCCCGGGGAAGGCGCCGAGCACGTTTTCCACCTCGGTCGTTGATACGTTCTCGCCTTTCCAGCGGAAGGTGTCGCCGAGGCGGTCGACGAATTGTGCGTGCTTGCAGCCTATGTCGCGCATCAGGTCGCCGGTGTTGAACCAGGCATCGCCCTTCTTGAACACGTCGCGCAGGATCGCCGCTTCGCTCTTGGCCGGATCGGTGTAGCCGTCGAACGGCCACTTGGCGCTGATTTCGCTGATCAGCAGGCCGGCTTCGCCCCTGTCGGCCTTTTGCAGAAAGCCCTTCTTGCCGCGCAGCGGCTGATCGTTTTCCAGGTCGTAACGGACGATGGCGTAGGTGGCCGGGGTGTAGCCGACGGTATTGTCGAAATTGAAGACGTTGGTGAAGCCGATGTTGCCTTCGCTGGAGGCATAGAACTCGGTGATCTGCTCGACGCCGAAGCGCTGCTTGAACTCGGCCCAGATCGAGGGACGCAGGCCGTTGCCGATCATGCAGCGCAGGCTGTTGTTCTTTTCGGCGTCGGTTTCCGGCTGGTTGAGCAGGTAGCGGCACAGTTCGCCGATGTAGCCGAAGCAGGTGGCCTGGTAGCGCGCCACGTCGCTCCAGAAGGCGCTGGCGGAGAACCTGCGGCGCAGGGCGATGGCCGCGCCGCCGGCGATGGCCGCGCTCCAGCATACGGTGACGGCGTTGTTGTGATAGCAGGGCAGGGTGAGGTAGAGCACGTCGCGTTCGTTCAGGGTAAGGCCGGAGTGACCGAAGCCGCCATAGGCCTTGATCCACTTGCCATGGCTCATGATCGATGCCTTGGGCAGGCCGGTGGTGCCGGAGGTATAGATCAGAAAGCAGGCATCCTTCATACGTACGCGCTGGCTGTCCGGCGGGTTGTCTTCGGCCTGGCCGTTGGCGAACTGCATCAGGTTGAGCCAGCCATCCGGCGCCTGGCCGGGATCACGTAGGCAGTCCTGGTCGGCGATCCAGTAGCGTTTGGCCTGCGGGTTCTGCAGTTGCGTGGCGATTTCCTCGAAAGCGCCGAGTAGTTCGTCGCCTATCACCAGAAAGCCGGGTTTGACCAGGTTGAAGCTGTGCGCCAGCACCTTGCCGCGCTGGGTGGTGTTGATCAGCGCGCCCACGGCGCCGAGCTTGCTCAGGGCGGCGAGGATCGCCAGCAATTCCAGGCGGTTTTCCAGCATCACCGCGACCACGTCACCATGGCCGACCCCCTCGGCCTTGAACGCCCAGGCCAGGCGATTGGCCCAGGCATTGAAGGCGCGGTAATTGAGCCGGCGGTTTTCATCCATCAGCGCCGGGCGCTCGGGGTGGCGCTCGGCAGCGCGCTGTAGGGCCCAGGCCAGTGACAGGTTCTTCTCGCGGTTGCGGATGCCGGCGTAGTAAAGGCCGCGCAGCATGCGCGGCACGCGCGGCAGGTGCTGCGGCAGGTGGGCCAGGAAGCGGAACGGCGAAATCAGATCGGCTTGGCTCATGGGGCTCGCACTAGGCTGTTATGAATTGGAGGCGAGTTCTGACTCTAGTCAGCCTGGCGCGCACCAGCCATGGCCCAGGTGCGCCGAGCGGTGGGCAGATCGGCAAATACGCACCGTGTCGTAGGGTGCGCTGTGCGCACCGGGTCGGGCACAAATCCCGAGGTTGTCTCGGTGCGCGCGGCGCACCCTACGGATCGAGGCTTGCACGTAGCCCGGATGCAATCCGGGTAAATCCGCGCACGGGATTGCATTCGGGTTATGAAGGCGATAGTGGCGGGTTGCACCCGCCCTACGGCTCGACGAACAGGTCGGGCACCAGGCTGCCGCCAGCGGGATCGAAGCGGTACTGCTCGAAGTCGCTGACGCCCCGTTCACGCAGGATGTCCTCGTCGATCAGCAGGCGCCCGGTGAGGCTGCGGCCTTCGCTACTCAGGATCGCATGCGCCGCGTCGGCCATGATCGCCGGAGTGCGTGCCCGCTTGAAGGCGTCGCGGCTGCCCAGTTCGAACTCGATGGCCGCGGTGGCGATCATGGTCTTCGGCCACAGTGAATTGACGCTGATGCCGTACTTCTTGAACTCTTCGCTCATGCCCAGGGTGAGCATGCTCATACCGTATTTGGTAACGGTGTAGGGGCCGTGCTGGGCAAACCACTTGGCGTCGAGGTTGAGCGGTGGCGACAGGTTGAGGATATGCCCGCCCGCGCTTTTCTTGAGATAGGGCAGGGCCGCCTGGCTGCAGACCATCACCGCGCGAGTGTTGATCTGGTACATCAGGTCGAAGCGCTTGGGTTCGAGCTTCTCCACGCCCACCAGCTTGATGGCCCCGGCATTGTTGATCAGGGCATCGATACCGCCGAAATGCTCCGCCGCGCGGGCCATGGCGGCGACCACGGCCTGCTCATCGCGCACATCCAGCTGCAGGGCCAGGGCTTGGCCGCCAGCGGCTTCGACCTCTGCGGCGACGCTGAAGATGGTGCCCGCCAGCTTCGGGTGTGGCTCGGCGCTCTTGGCCGCGATGACGATATTGGCACCATCAGCGGCGGCCTTGAGGGCGATCTCGCGGCCGATGCCACGGCTGGCGCCGGTGATGAACAGGGTCTTGCCAGAAAGTGACATGGGCGTGCTCCTTCTTGTTGTTATCGGGGCGTGGGAGGGGCTTTAGCCGCGATGAACAACGCTCGCGGCTAAAGCCCCTCCCACAGAGATATATCAAGCCTCTACAGCTTCGATTTCCACCAGCAACTGGCGGCTCTTCACCTGGTCGCCCTGGCTCACACCAACGCGGCGAACGATGCCGTCGACGCCAGCCTTGAGCGGGTGCTCCATCTTCATTGCCTCCAGCACCACCAGCAGTTGCCCCCTGCTTACGCTGGCGCCCTCGGCGATCAACACGTCGACGATGGCACCATCCATCGGCGCCTTCACCGCGCCGCAGCTGGCGGCGTTCTGCCCGCCGGCCGGCTCGTGGGTGACATCCAGCAGTTCCAGGTTGCCGTGTTCACCGTACAGCCACAGGCGCTCGCCTTCGAGGTGATAGGCCTGGCGGCGACGCACGCCGTCCAGTTCCAGGGTCAGCCAACGACCGTCACTGGCCAGCAGGCGCACAGACAGCTGTTCCTCGCCCCGACGCACGCGCAGCTGCGCTTGCGGGCCGCTGGCGAGCACATCCAACTCCACGGCGTGCTTGTGCTCCCCCTGCTTGAGGACGAAACGCCAGGGCGCGCTGCCGGCGCTGCGCCAGCCGGCGAGGCCGGGCTGGTGCGCGCGAGCCTCGGCCGAGGCCTGGTAGAGCAGGGCGGCGGCCATGGCCAGCTCGGCCAGGCTGGCAGTGTGCGGGCGCAGGCTGGGGTCATCAGCGAAGTGTTCGACGATAAACGCTGTGGTGGCGTTGCCAGCGGCGAACTCGGGATGCTTGAGCAGGTTGGCGAGAAAGCGCTGGTTGCCGTTCACACCGAGCAGCACACACTGCTCGACCGCGCGCACCAGCTTGCGCCGGGCTTCGTCGCGGGTTTCACCGTAGGCGATAACCTTGGCCAGCATCGGGTCGTAGAAGGGGGTGACGGCCTGGCCCTCGACCAGGCCGTGATCGATGCGCACGCCACTCAACAATTCGGGTTCCCAGCGCAGTACCTGGCCGGTTTGCGGCAGGAAGCCGGCGGCCGAGTCCTCGGCGTACAGGCGCACCTCCATGGCATGGCCGGTGAGGCGGATTTCGTCTTGCCGCAGCGGCAGGGGCTGACCCTCGGCGACTCGTATCTGCCAGGCCACCAGATCCTGCCCGGTGATCAGCTCAGTGACCGGGTGCTCGACCTGCAGGCGGGTGTTCATTTCCAGGAAGAAGAACTCGCCGCTGGCGTCGAGGAGGAACTCCACGGTGCCTGCGCCGACGTAGTTGACCGAGGCGGCCGCCTTCACCGCGGCCTCGCCCATGGCGCGGCGCAGCTCGGGTGTCATCACCGGGCAGGGCGCTTCCTCGACCACCTTCTGGTGGCGGCGCTGCACCGAGCAGTCACGCTCACCGAGGTAGAGGATATTGCCGTGCTGGTCGCCGAACACCTGGATCTCCACATGGCGCGGGCGGATCACCGCGCGCTCGAGGATCAGCTCGCCTGAGCCGAAGGCGTTCTGCGCCTCCGAGCGGGCGGTGCGGATCTGTCCCAGCAGTTCGGAGGATTCCTGTACCAGGCGCATGCCGCGGCCGCCACCGCCGGCGCTGGCCTTGATCATCAGCGGGTAGCCGATGCGCTCGGCTTCGCTGGCCAGGGTCTCGTCGTCCTGGGCTGCGCCTTCGTAGCCGGGAATGCAGGGTACGCCGGCCTCCAGCATGGCGATCTTGGACAGGCGCTTGCTGCCCATCAGGTGAATGGCTTCGACGGTCGGGCCGATAAAGACGATGCCGGCCGCCTCGCAGGCGCGGGCGAAGTCGGCGTTCTCGGAGAGAAAACCGTAGCCGGGGTGAATGGCGTCGGCGCCGGTCTTGCGCGCGGCCTCGATGATGGCCTCGATGCGCAGGTAGGACTGGCTGACCTGAGCCGGGCCAATGCATACGGCTTCGTCGGCGATCTTTACATGGCGGGCATCGCTATCGGCCTCGGAGTAGACCGCCACGGTGCGATAGCCGAGCTCAATGGCGGTGCGCATCACCCGGCAGGCGATCTCGCCACGGTTGGCGATCAGGATCTTGTTGAATGCGGGCATCTTCGTGCTCCTGTGGGGCGATCCCCGGATTGCATCCGGGCTACGGTCTATTTGTTCTCTCTTCCCTAGGCGGAGAGGGGGGTAAACAGCACCCTCTCCCCCAGCCCCTCTCCCGCAAGCGGGAGAGGGGAGCTATTACTGGGCCCACTTCGGCTTGCGCTTCTGCACGAAGGCCATGGTGCCTTCGACGCCCTCGGCGCCGGTGACCGCGGCGGCGAACTGTTCGGCGGCGCGGTCGAGCAGCGGACCGAGGGCTTCGCGTTCGCTGGCCAGCAGCAGGGCCTTGGTCTGGGCGTTGGCCTGCGGCGCACACTGGCGAATCTGCTCCAGGGTCTCGTCCAGGCGCTGCTGCAGGGCGGCGCCATCGTGCTCGCAGTAGTGCACCAGACCCAAACGCAGGGCCTCGGCACCGTCGAAGCGGGCGGCGGTCAGGGCCAGACGGCGCGCCTGGGTCAGGCCGATGCGCCGCACCACGAAGGGGGCAATCTGGGCCGGGAGGATGCCGAGGGTGGTCTCCGGCAGGCCGAACCTGGCGCCGCTGGCGGCGATGGCCACGTCGGACACGCAAGCCAGGCCGAAACCACCGCCGAGCACGGCGCCTTCCAGCACCGCCACCAGTACCTGCGGTGCGGCCTGGGCCTCTTCCAGCAGTGCACCGAAGGCGCGGTTCAGCTCGCGGTAGGCGTCCCCACCTTTGGTACGGGCGCCAGCCATGTCCTTGATGTCGCCGCCGGCGCAAAAGTGGCCGCCCGCGCCGCGCAGGACGAGGGCGCGCACGTTCGGCTCATGGCGCACGGCTTCCAGGGTGGCGCGCAGTTCGCCGACCATGGCCAGGCTCATGGCGTTGCGGCTTTCCGGGCGATTGAGGGTGACGTGCAGCACGCCTCCGTCGAGGTTCAGCAGCAGGGTTTCGCAGTGGGGCAGCTTGTTCATCGCATAGCCTCGGTGTAGGGCGGGTGAAACCCGCCGCAACGGTGTGAGTGGCGGGTTTCACCCGCCCTACGGGTCAGCCTTTCTTCTTCCCCGGCAGAATGCCCATCAGCTTGCAGATGATGCCGAGCATGATTTCGTCGGCGCCGCCGCCGATGCTGACCAGGCGCACGTCGCGGTAGGCGCGCGACACCGGGTTGTCCCACATAAAGCCCATGCCGCCCCAGTACTGCAGGCAGGCGTCGGACACCTCGCGGCCTAGGCGGCCGGCCTTGAGCTTGGCCATGGACGCCAGCTTGGTCACGTCGCGCCCTTTCACGTACTGCTCGGTGGCCTGGTAGACCAGCGCGCGCAGGCACTCGATCTCGGTCTGCAACTCGGCCATGCGGAAGTGGATGACCTGGTTGTCGATCAGCGGTTGGCCGAAGGTGTTGCGCTGCTTGCAGTAGTCGATGGTGCTGTCGATGCAGTGCTCCAGGCCCTTGATCATGTTGGCCGCGCCGAACAGGCGCTCTTCCTGGAACTGCAGCATCTGCATCATGAAGCCAGACCCTTCCGCCCCTATGCGGTAGCGCTGCGGCACGCGCACGTTGTCGAAGAACACCTGGGCGGTCTCCGAACTGCGCATGCCCAGCTTGTCCAGGTGCGGGCTGACGCTGATGCCCGGGGTCTTCATCGGCACCATGATCAGCGACTTGTTGACGTGCGGTTTGTCGTCCGAGGTGTTGGCCAGCAGGCAGATAAAGTCGGCACTCGGAGAGTTGGTGATCCACATCTTGCTGCCGTTGATCACGTAGTCGTCGCCGTCCTTGCGCGCGGTGGTCTTCAGGCCCGCCACGTCGGAGCCGGCGCCGACCTCGGAGACGCCGATGCAGCCGACCATCTCGCCGCTGATGGCCGGGCGCAGGAACTCTTCGCGCAGCTCGTCGGAGCCGAAGCGCGCCAGGGCCGGGGTGCACATGTCGGTCTGCACGCCGATGGACATGGGGATGCCGCCGCAATGGATGGTGCCGAACTCTTCGGCGGCGATGATCGAGTAGCTGTAGTCCAGGCCCATGCCGCCGAATTTCTCCGGCTTGGAAATGCCCAGCAGGCCCAGCTCGCCGGCCTTCTTGAAGATGTCGTGGATGGGGAAGCGGCCTTCCTTCTCCCAGGCGTCGACGTGCGGGTTGATTTCCTTGTCGACGAAGTTGCGGACGGTGCGGCGGAGTTCTTCGTGTTCCTGGGTGAAGATCATTGTTGTTGTGCTCCGTATCGAATGGGTCTGTAGGGCGGGTGAAACCCGCCACATGCTTGGCGGGTTTCACCCGCCCTACGTTTAAAATCTCGCGACGCCGAAGCTGCTTTTCTTCAACGGCCGCAGGTTGGCTTCGGCGCAGATATCTAGCAAAAAGCCCAGTAGCTTGCGCGTATCGCGCGGGTCGATCAGGCCGTCATCCCACAGACTGGCGGTGCCGTACAGCGCGGTGGACTGGCTGTCGAGCTTTTGCGCGGTGGCCATCTCCAGCATATCGAGCATCTTCGGATCGGCTTCCTTGCCCTCCTTGGCGTGCTTGTCCTCGGTGACGATGCGCAGCACCTTGCCGGCCTGGGCACCGCCCATCACGGCGGTCTTGCTGTTGGGCCAGGCGAAGATAAAGCGCGGGTCCAGGCCACGGCCGCACATGGCGTAGTTGCCGGCGCCGTAGGAGCCGCCGACGACGATAGTGAGTTTGGGCACGGTGGCGTTGGCCACGGCCTGGATCATCTTCGAGCCGTGCTTGATCACGCCGTTCTGTTCCGATTCCGTGCCGACCATGAAACCGGTGGTGTTGTGGAAGAACAGGATCGGCGTATTGCTCTGCTCGCACAGCTGGATGAACTGCGCCGCCTTGGCCGCGCCTTGCGGGGTGATCGGGCCGTTGTTGCCGATGAAACCGCAGGCCTGGCCTTCGATCTGCAAGTGGCCGCAGACGGTCTGGCTGTCGAACTCGTTCTTGAAGTCGAGAAACGCCGAGCCATCGGCGATACGCGCGATGATCTCGCGCACGTCGTAGGGCTTCTTGGCATCGGCCGGGACGATGCCGAGCAGTTCCTCGGCCGGGTACAGCGGCTCGCGCCAGGTGCGTTTCTCACGTGCCGGCAACTGCTGGTTCCACGGCAGCATGCCGACTATTTCGCGCGCCAGGCGCACGCCATCGGCATCGTTCTCGGCCAGGTACTCGGCGGTGCCGGCGACCTGGGCGTGCATCTCGGCGCCACCGAGTTGCTCGTCGGTGGCGATCTCGCCGGTGGCGGCCTTGAGCAATGGCGGGCCTGCAAGGAACATCTTGGCCTTGCCGCGCACCACCACCACATAGTCCGACAGGCCGGGCTGGTAGGCCCCGCCGGCGGTGCTGGAGCCGTGCACCACGGTGATCTGCGGCAGGCCCATGGCGGACATGCGCGCCTGGTTGGCGAAGCCGCGCGCGCCCTCGACGAAGATGTCGGCGGCGTAGTTGAGGTTGGCGCCGCCGCTCTCGGCCAGGGTCACCACCGGCAGCTTGTTCTCGAAGGCGATCTGCTGCAGGCGCAGCGATTTCTTCAGGCCAGTGGGGGAGATGGTGCCGCCCTTGATCGCGCTGTTGTTGGCGATCACCAGGCAGCGCACGCCGGCGATGTAGCCGATGCCGGCGATCAGACCGCCGCCGGCCTGGCTGCCGTCCTTGTCGTCGTGCAGCTTGTAGCCGGCCAGCGAGGCCAGTTCGAGAAAGGGTGCACCGGCATCGAGCAGCAGGTTAAGGCGTTCGCGCGGCAGCAACTGGCCGCGCTTGTCGAACTTGGCCTTGGCCTCCTGCGCCTTGTCGAGCACCTTCTGCTCGACGTCGCGGAAGGCCGCGATCGCCGCCAGCATGGCTTCGCGGTTCTGCATGAAGGCTTCGCCATGCACATCGATTTCCGATTGGATCACGGGCATCGCCTTACTCCTGATCTTTCAGTACATCGGGCAGGTAGGCCCGGTGGAAACCGTTGTAGGGCTCGCTGTTTTTCGCCTTGCCCAGCGTCCAGGCACGGGTGCCCTGGCTGGCGGCGCCATCGATGCGGATGGTGTTGCCGCTGATGAAGTTGGCGCCGGGGCTGAGCAGGAAGACGATGGCCGCGGCCACCTCGGACTCGCTGCCGATGCGTTGCAGCGGCACGTGATCCTTGAGGTTGCGGATCATGTTCTTCATCGACTCGGGGTAGGTGTCCATGCCGCTGGAGGCGATCCAGCCCGGCGCCACGGCGTTGACCCGCACGCCGGCGTGGCCCCACTCGTAGGCGGCGGTCTTGGTGAAGTTCTCCATGCCGGCCCGCGCCGCGCCGGAGTGGCCCATGCCGGGCATGCCGCCCCACATGTCGGCGAGCATGTTGACGATGCTGCCGCCGTGCTTGCTCATGCTCTGCAGGAAGACTTCCTTGGCCACCAGAAAGCCGCCGACCAGGTTGGTGCGCACCACGGTCTCGAAGCCTTTCTGGTTGATGCCGATCAGCGGCGCGGGGAACTGGCCGCCAGCGTTGTTGACCAGGTGGTGGATGCGTCCGCGCTGCGCAATCACAGCACCGACCATGGCCTTCACGGCTTCTTCGTCACGGATGTCGCAGACCTGGAAGCTGGCGCTGCCGCCGTCCTCGGTGATCTCGGTGCAGGTCTTCTCCAGTTTTTCCTGCTTGCGTCCGACCAGCACCACGTGGGCACCCAGGTGGGCCAGCTCGTGGGCCACGCAGCGGCCGATGCCGCTGCCACCGCCAGTGACCAGGATGGTCTGGCCTTCGAACAGGCCGGGTTTGAATACGGAGTCGTAGCTCATTGTTCTTGTTGTCCTGAGTGATACCGGTGCGCGCAGCGCACCCTACGGGCGGGTGTAGGGTGCGCCGTGCGCACCATTCAAGGTTTGCGCCAGCGCCTTGGGCACCGGCACCGGGAATTCCAGCAGTTGCTGGGCGAAAGCCTTGCCCTGCGGGTCGATGCGCAGGCTGGCGACGCCACCACCGCCCAGCGCGTTCTCCAGCAGGAAGTTGAGGCTGTGGCTGCCCGGCAGGTACCAACGGCTGACGCGGCCCCGTTCGGCGTCCAGGGTATGTGCCATCCAGTTGGCCACGGCTTCGGGCGTCAGCGCAGCGGCTATCCATGCCAGGTATTCGGGCTTTCGCGCCATCACGCCGATGTTGCTGTGATTGCCCTTGTCGCCGGAGCGGGCCACGGCCAGGCGGATCAGCGGCACGGCAGCGTCGGCTTCACCCATCGGTACGGGCAGAGCGGCTGGCGCACGGAGTTGGGCTGGGTCGAAGGCATCGATCTGCGGCAAGGCGACCGGCTGGCGCTCGCCGTCGATCTCGACGCTCAGGGCGCAGGCACTCTTGTCCACCAGGAAGCTGAACAGGCGGATCACTGGGTAGACGGTCGGGCGGCCACCGACGATGCCGGTCAGACCCGGCGCCATGCCAGTGGCAGCCTGGGCGATCTCGCGGGAGAAGAGGATCAGCGCCTCCTTCTTGGCATGACGCACGGCGATCTTCACCACCAGCTCGCGGCTGTCCTGGCGCCGAGCGTGGGCACCATAGGTGGCCTCGCTACCCAGCAGCTCGACGCTGACCTCCTGGTAACGGCCCCAGCCACGTTCGGCGAACATCTCTTCTGTCTTGTTGATGATCGCCTGGCTGACCCGCTCGGCCTTGGCCACGGCATCGATACCTGCGAGCACGCAGCTGGCGGTGCAGCGAAAACCGTCCGGGTGGGTGGCGCTGACCTTGTATTGCCCGGTGGGCGGCAGGCCGCGCGCACCCTGCAGCTGCACCCGGTGGTCGCCGACCTGGCTCAGCGCGACCTGGGTGAAATCGCAGACCACATCCGGCAGCAGATAGGCGCGCGGGTCGCCAATCTCGTAGAGCATCTGCTCGCCAACGGTAAAAGGCGTGACCAGGCCGCCGGAACCCTCCGGCTTGGTCACGACGAAACGGCCATCATCCTCGACCTCGACGATGGGGAAACCGATGTGCTCGTAGTCCGGCACGTCGCGCCAGTCGGTGAAGTTGCCACCGGTGCACTGCGCACCGCATTCGATGATGTGCCCGGCCAGCGCAGCCTGGGCCAGCTTGTCGTAGTCGCTCCAGGACCAGCCGAACTCGTGCACCAGGGCGGCGCTGACCACCGCGCTGTCGACCACGCGGCCGGTGATGACGATGTCGGCGCCCTGTTCCAGCGCGGCGACGATGCCCGGTGCGCCCAGGTAGGCGTTGACCGACACGCAGAAGGGCGGCAGCGGCGCGCCCGTGAACATCTCGCGGGTGCCGGCCTTGACCAGCTCACCGAGCTTGGGCTGCAGGTTGTCGCCATGCAGTACGGCGATCTTCAGCTGTACGCCGGCCTGTTCGCAGGCGGCGCTCAGGGCGGCGGCGCAGGCCATCGGGTTGACCCCGCCAGCGTTGCTGATGACGCGGATGTTCTTCGTCGCGATGTTGCCCAGCAGCGGGGTGAGCACCTCGATGAAATCGCGGGCATAGCCGTCGTCAGGCTTCTTCATACGGGCGCCGGCCATGATCGACATGGTGATCTCGGCCAGGTAGTCGAACACCAGGTAATCCAGTTCGGCACCCTGAACCAGTTGAGCGGCAGCGGTGGAGGTATCGCCCCAGAAGGCGGAGGCGCAGCCGATGCGTACGGTTTTGTTCATTGGAATTGGCCCGTCACACATTGAGAAGATGAGTCGACATTACCAAGCAAGCGCTTGGTTGAAAAGTGGCGAGAGACGGCAATTCGGCCAAAAATACGCCCAAGCGCTTGCTTGGTCAGCGCCTGCCGCATACATTTCATCAAGCAAGACAAGCACTTGCCGGCAGCATAGAGAATTCATCAGAACAATCGCCGTGCAAGGCAATCAGGGGAGAAGTCAGCGTGGACGAACACAGAGCCCAGGCCGTGATGCAGGAGCTGGTCGCCAGCGGCCAGGTAACCGATCCAGACAGTGCCCGTGGCAAGCTGTTGCAGATGGCCGCTCACCTGTTTCGCAGCAAGGGTTACGAGCGCACGACGGTGCGCGATCTGGCTGCCGCCATCGGTATTCAGTCCGGCAGCATCTTTCACCACTTCAAGAGCAAGGACGAAATTCTGCGCTCGGTGATGGAGGAAACCATCGTCTACAACACTGCACTGATGCGCGCTGCACTGGCCGAGGCGCAGGGCACCCGCGAGCGGCTGCTGGCGCTGATCCGCTGCGAGCTGCAGTCGATCATGGGTGGTACCGGCGAGGCCATGGCGGTTCTGGTCTACGAATGGCGTTCCCTTTCGGAGGAGGGCCAGGCGCAGGTACTGGCCTTGCGTGATACCTACGAGCAGATCTGGCTGGCGGTATTGGGCGAGGCGCGCGAGGCCGGATACTTCAAGGGCGACCCGTTCATTCAGCGGCGTTTTCTCACCGGTGCGCTGAGCTGGACCAATACCTGGTTCCGCTCGCAGGGACCAATGACGCTGGATCAGCTGGCCGAAGAAGCGTTGTCATTGGTGTGTAAGGAAGCCTGAGCGAATTCGGCTAGGTTCTGTACGAAAAGTGCCTGCGCTCGGTGATGCTTCGTTAAAAACAGGCTGGAACGCCAGCCCGGTCAAATGCTCATTTACAGCTCGTAAACTCGAATGCGAGCCCAGTCCGTTCCTCACCTGTTTTTGCCTCGCCTGACCTTCGTTCGACGACTTCTCGTACAGAACCTAGGATAGGAGCAACTGCCGGTTTTCGGCTCGAACACGGACGCTGGGGTGTTCCCGCATTGTGATCCGTGACGAGAGGTCGAGTTTGCGCGCACTAGCCTTTTGCCTGTTGTGCTGTCTTGCGCTGTTGCATGTACCTGCTGCCCTTGCCCTGCAGGAGGTGCGTGTCGGTGGTTATCACTTCCCGCCATACCTGGACAAACCCGAATCACCTTATCCGCAAGGCTTGGTGCCCGAGTTGTTACGCGCGCTCAATGCGGCGCAGCAGCAATACCGTTTTGTTCTGGTGCCGACCTCGGCAACCCGCCGTTACCGCGACCTCGAGAGCGGACGCTTCGATCTGATGTTCTTCGAGTCCACTCGCTGGGGCTGGCAGGGCACGTCATACCTGGCCGTGGGGCTGGATATCGATGATGCGGAAGTCTATGTCGCCGCGGCGGAGCCGGGGCGTGGGCAAGACTATTTCGAGGATTTCAACGACAAGCGCATGGCGCTCTACAACGGCTATCACTATGGTTTTGCCAGTTTCGATGCCGACCCTGATTATCTCGCACGCACGTTCAATGCGCTGTTGTCCTATTCCCACGATAGCAACCTGCGCATGCTGCTGGCGCGGCGCGTCGATATCGCCGTGGTGACGCGCTCGTACCTGGAGCTGTTTCTGCATCGGCATCCGGAAATGCTGCCCGAGTTGCTGGTTTCCGATCGGCTGGATCAGCTCTATCACCATCAGGTGCTGCTGCGGCCCAAGGGGCCGCTGAGCCCGGCTGAAGTTGCCGAGTTGTTGAACCGGCTGCAGGCCAGTGGAGAACTATCGAAGCTACTTGGGCGCTATCGTCTGACATTGGGCAACAAAGTGTCAGTGCGGTGAAAATCCATCTGGTCGGTCAGGAGAGACTGGAGTAGTGTGCAGCACACTGAGAGAAGGAATTTTTTGGGGACTCGAGATGCGGCATGCGCGGTGCAGGGTTCATGGATGTTTGGGTGCCTTGTGTCTCTTGCTAGTGGATTCTCTCTATGCGGCCGACGTGGTCAAGGTCGGTGGCGCGCACTTTCCCCCCTATGTGATCAAGTCCAACCTGCACGACTCGAGTGGCTTGCTACCGCAACTGCTCGAAGCGCTCAACCGAGAGCAGAGCGAATACCACTTCACCATGTTGCCCACCGCCATCGTGCGTCGTTTCAGTGACCTGCAGCGCGGGCGTATCGACATGGCGATTTTCGAGAATCCGCAATGGGGATGGCAGGACATCGACGCTGAAGCTGTCGATATGAGGCTGGAAGATGCTGAGTTGTTCGTCGCCAGGAACGAGGCGCTGCGCGACCAGAGTTACTTCGAACAGCTCGAAGGCAAGCGCCTGGCGCTTTATCGCGGTTATCACTACGGATTTGCCCAGTTCAACAGCGATCCGGAGTTCCTGACCAGCACCTTCAATGCCAACCTCGGTCACTCCCACGACAGCAACCTGCTGATGGTGATACGCGGGCGCGCCGATGTCGCATTGGTCACTCGCTCCAATCTCTATGACTTCCTTGAGCGCAATCGCGATTATGCACGCCAGTTACTGATCTCCGAGCGTGTCGATCAGATCTATCGTCATCATGCGATGATTCGTGCCGGCGCGCCGATAACTCCCGAACGCTTCGCTGCCTTGCTCGAGCAGTTGCGGGAGAAGGGCGAGTTGCAACGCATCTTCTCGCCTTACCGCATTGCCGTCACGCAAGACGTAACGGATAGCTCAGCAACAGAATATGCAGCAGATTGACCGCTGTGTGCAGCGCGATGGCCAGGCTCAGACGGCCGCTGTAGTGAAAGGCCAGGCCATAACCGAGGCCAGCGCAGGTCGCCACCACGGCAAATAGCGCGCTGAAAGGCAGATGGGCCGCGCCGAACAAGCCGGCCGTCAACAGCAAGCCGGGCCAGATGCCCAGGCGCTTGATCAGGGCGGTCTGTAGCAGGCCGCGAAAGAGCAATTCCTCCGCCAGCACCGCCACGCAGAGATTGACCGCCAGCCACAACAGCAGACCCTGCGGCCATTTGGGTTGCCAGGTGACCAGGCCCAGCGCCATGGCCAGCAGCGGCACAAGCAGCAGGGTGGCGATGCACGTCAGCCAGGCATTTTTCAGCGAAAGCACGGGTCTGCGTGGCTGCCCCAGCCACCAGGTGAACAGGGCGCTGCCCAGCAGCAGCTTGTCCCAGGACAGGCGCAGGCCATAGGGCGCCGCATCAGCACTGATGAGACGTGGCTGCCAGAGTTGCCAGGGGCTGAAACCGGGTATGAGGTGCGCCGCCAGGGCGATTCCGCCAAGCAGGATCAGAGGTAGCCATAGCCAGTTTGGCAGATGCGATTGTCCGGCCAGCAGGACGATGACGAATGCGCTACCCAGCAGCAGGCCGACGGGTTGGATGAAACCCAGGCCGGTGCCCAGGGCCAGGATCAGAGCGGGGAGCAGTAAGCGCAGATGCAGGGGCATGGCACCTCTCCTGGAGAAGGCGCGCAGTCTAGCAGGCAGTCGAAAAACTACCTGCGTTGCTATTGCAGCGTTAAAAACAGGCTGGAACGCCAGCCCGGTCAAATGCTCATTTACAACTCGTAAAGTCGAGCGCGACTCCGACCGTTCCTCGCCTGTTTTTGCGGGGCCGCCATCGGTATTGCATTAGCTGCCTCGCCTACGTTTTTCAACAACCTGCTAGCAGGCTGCGTTGCGGGCAGTCTTGGCGTTACCTGACAGGACGAGGGCGTTTAGCGCTGACGCTCGCGCGCGTCCTTGGCTTCCTGCTCGATGGCGCGTTTACGCATGCGTTCGAGCTGGTCTTCGCTCAGGGGCATTTTCTTGGCACTGCTGCGCAGCACCAGCAGGCTACCGATCACTGAGCCAAACACCAGAACCAGCAGCAGCCAGACGTACCAGGGCATGATGACTCCTCATGGGGCAATAGAGTTATCACCATAACCCGCGTGCCGGGTCTTGTCAGTCGGCCTGTAGCGCCACCGGCTGCAGGTTGCTGTCGTCCTTGAGCTTCACGCCACTCAGTTGCTGGCGCAGCGCCTGGCGCGCCAGGTAGACGAGTTTGTGTGCCGCCAGCTGGTAAGGCAGGCCCTCGGGACGTACGTTGGAGATGCAGTTGCGCGCGCTGTCCAGGCAGCCCACCCGCGGCGCGTAGGTCAGATACAGGCCGAGGCTGTCCGGCGAGGTCAGCCTCGGCCGCTCACCGATCATCACGATCACCAGACGTGCGCGCAGGGCTTCACCGATGCCGTCGCCAATCGCCACGCGCCCCTGTTCGGCCAGCACCAGCGGGGTGTTGGCCCAGTCGGTATCGAAGCGATCGCGCAGGGCTTGCAACAGCGGCAGGGCATGGCGCTGCACGGCGACGGCCGACAAGCCATCGGCCAGCACGATAGCGATTTCCGGTGCGGGCAGTTCGTGTTGCAGCTGCACACGGCAGTCGCCATGCAGGTGTTGGCCGTGATCCGGGCGCAGCAGGTAGGTTTGCCGGTCGTCGGCGTTGCTGCGTACTTTCAGGGTACGAAAGCCTGCCGTATGCAACTGATGCTTGAGTTCGCCGAAGCCCAGCGGACGATGCACCGCATCGCGCGCCTGGGCATGGGCCTGGCCGAACTTCAGCACCTCGCGGGTGGGCAGGCTGCAGCCGACGCGGCCGAGCGCTATGCGTGCCGAGGTATGTGCGGGCAGTTCGTCCCAGGGATTTTGCTGAATCAGATCATTGGCCATCACGCGGCTCCCGATATGTGCGGCAGTTGCTTGAGCAGGTGGTGGCCACGGCCGATAGCGCGCTGCCCTGGCCGGTTTTATCGCCGAGGGTGCCGCGACCGAGCGACAGCGTGGCTTCGTGGGCTTCGCGAAGGATTGCCAGGGATACGCCGAAGCCGGCGTTGGTGGCTTCGGTGCCGGCGATGGAGTGGAACACCAGGTCGATCGGCGCGCCGGCCTCGATGGCCTGGATCTGCGTGGTGACGTGGGGGAGCACGCAGCTCTGCAGGGGGATTTCGAAGTGTTGCCGCCGCCCATCATCTGCCACAGGCGCATCAGCGTCGGCAGCGAATCGCTGGCCGGGTTGATACCGACCGTGGCGTCGCCGGAGCCATACAGCAGGCCGTCGAGCATGCTGGCGGCGATGCCGCGCACGTCGTCGGTGGGGTGATTGGGCTGCAGGCGCACGACCAGGTGGCCGGGCAGGCCCAGGGTGTTGCGAAAGCGGCTGATCACCTGGCATTTGCGCGCCACCAGATCAGGTCCTGATTGCGCATCAGCTTGCTCACGGCGGCAACCATCTCCGGCGTCAGCCCGGCGGCTACGGCCGCCAGGCGCGCGCTGTCGGTCTTCTCCAGCAGCAGCCAGTCGCGCAGGTCGCCAACCGTGAGGTGGCTGATCGGGGCAAATGCAGTGGCATCGTGGCGGTCGATGATCAGGCGGGTGACTTCGTCCTGCTCGTAGGGAATAAGCGCCTCGTCGAGAAAGCGCCCCAGCGGCACCTCGGCCAGGGCCAGCTTGGCCGCCATGCGCTCTTCGTAGGTAGCGGCGGCCAGCCCTGCCAGGTAATCGCCGGAACGCGCCGGGCTGGCCTTGGCCAACAGCGTCTTGAGGTCGGCGAAGCGGTAGACCAGGCTGCCGATGGTGGTTTGATAGGGCATGGCTGCAACCTGCTGCAAAAGGATGTGCTTGCCGTGCAGTGCTCATGCCAGAGGGCCGGCCGCCCGAGATTGGCGCTCCGTAGAAGCAGGCCGGCTATCTCAGGAGCTGGAAAATGGTGCGGAGGCGGGTCTGGCGCACCAGGGTGGCGCGCCGGCAGCGTGATGTCTGTCACATGATTGCAACTTGGCGCTGTTTGAATGACGGCTTTCCGATAGCAGGGGAGGCCGTTCGTGACCCAAGCCAGAGCGCTGCAATCGCTGATGCGAGCCGTGAAGCCGCTCGCTGCGTCGATGAGCATCAACGAGGTGGCCGATCTGTTTCTGGCGGCTGAACACCGCGCCTTTCTCTCCCTGCCGGTGGTGGACGAGAACAACCGGCCACTCGGCCTGGTCAGTCGCGCCACCCTGCAGGACATCTTCATGCAGCGCTTCGGGCGCGACCTGCGTGGTCGTCATCCGGTTGGCGAGGTGATGAACGACGCGCCGCTGATCGTCAGCCTGGAAGCCAGTCTGGAAGAGGCTTCCAAGCAGGTCACCGCCCAGCTGCAATACCCGATCACCGAGGACTTCGTCCTTATCGATGCCCAGGGCGAATACTGCGGTCTGGGTACGGTGCTGGATCTGCTCAAGGCCATGGAAGCACGTGTCGCCCAGCGCAACCGCGTACTGCGCCAGGCGCTGGTGGATCTCAAGGAGTCCCAGGCGCAGTTGCTGCAATCGGAGAAGATGGCGTCGCTCGGTCAGATGGTCGCCGGCGTCGCCCACGAGTTGAACACGCCACTGGGCTACGTGAAGAACAACGTGCAGCTGCTGCGTGAATTGAGCGAGCCACTGTTCGAACTCGCCGCCGCACAGGCGCGCCTAGGCCAGTGCCTGAACGACCCCGACTGCGACGAGGCGAGCCTGAGCCAGGCCCTGCAGACCGCCGAACAGGCTCGCCAGCAGGTAGCGCCGGAGCTGCTGGCCGAGGATCTGCAGCAGCTGTATGGCGACACCCTGTATGGCCTGGAGCAGATTGGCGAGTTGGTGGTGGGCCTGAAGGATTTCGCCCGTCTCGACCGTGCCATGAGCGAGGAGGTCGACCTCAATGACTGCATCCGCAGCGCGCTGCTGATCGCGCGCAACCACATCAAGGACAAGGCCGAAGTGGTGCAGCAGCTCGGCGAGCTGCCGCGTATCGCCTGCGCGCCCTCGCAGATCAACCAGGTGCTGCTCAACCTGTTGACCAACGCTGCCCAGGCCATCGATGGCAGCGGGCGTATCCAGATTCGCAGCTGGGCCGATGCCGAGGGCATCCATGTCTCGCTGCAGGACAATGGCCGTGGCATGCCGCCGGAAGTCATGGCGAAGATCTTCGATCCTTTCTTCACCACCAAGCCGGTCGGCCAGGGCACCGGCCTCGGGTTGTCCATCAGCTACAAGATCGTCCAGGACCACGGCGGCCGCATTCGCGTCGCCTCCGAGCCAGGGCGTGGCACGCGTTTTCTGATCAGCCTGCCGCTGCCCGCTACTGTCGCCATTAAAAGGAGCGCCTGATGTCCGCACCCGTTCGCATTCTCTTCGTCGATGACGAGGAGCGCATTCTGCGCAGTCTCGCCCTGCAGTTTCGCCGCCACTACGAGGTGCTGACCGAGAGCGACCCGTTGCGTGCCCTGCAGCGCCTGCGTGAGGAGCACATTCACGTGCTGGTCAGTGACCAGCGCATGCCGCAGATGAGCGGCGCGCAGCTGCTGGCCGAAGCGCGCGAGATCGCGCCGAATACCCTGCGCATCCTGCTGACTGGCTATTCCGATCTGGATGCCGCGGTGGAGGCGTTGAACAACGGCGGCATCTTCCGTTACTTGACCAAACCCTGGGACCAGCAGGAAATGGCCTTCACCCTGCGTCAGGCGGCAGAGCTGGCGGTGCGCCAGGCGCAGCCTTTGCAGGCTGTTGCCAGTGAGAAGCTGAGCGCGCCGCTGACGCTGCTGTCGCTCGACGATGAGCCGGACACGCTCAGCGTCGTTGGCGAGTTCTGCGTCGCAGGCGGGCACCGCCTGCTGCGTGCGCGCAATCTGGCCGAGGCCATGCTGCAACTCAACAACGAAGGCGTGGACATTCTGGTCAGTGACCTCAAGCTGGCCGGCGAAGACACCGCGCCGTTGCTCAAGACCCTGGCGCAAGCGCACCCGCGTCTGCTCAGCCTGGTGGTCACGCCGTTTCAGGACACCCAGGCGTTGCTGCGCCTGGTCAATGAGGCGCAGATCTTCCGCTACCTGCCCAAGCCGATTCGCCGTGGGCTGTTCGAGAAGGGCCTCAAGGCCGCTGCCGAGCAGGCGCTGATCTGGCGCGCGCAGCCGCAGCAGGTGGTCACTCGCCTGGCCGAGGTGCCGCGTGACGAGCGTGAGCAGGAGAAGGTGGGTAGGCTGATGGGCATGCTTGGGCGTCTGCGTGAACGGCTGATAGCCTGATAGCCGCTAGCCCGGATGCAATCTGGGCTAGCGGACTGCATGTGGGAGGGGCTTTAGCCGCGACCAGTGAGAGGAAGCTTTGCGCTACAATGCGCGGCGTTTTTATCCTGTTCGAGACCCGCCCATGCCTGTCTGCCAAACCCCGATCATCGTCGCCCTCGACTTTCCCAGCCGTGATGCCGCTCTGGCGCTGGCCGATCAGCTCGATCCGGCGCTGTGTCGGGTCAAGGTCGGCAAGGAGCTGTTCACCCGTAGCGGCCCACAAGTGGTCGAGGCGTTGCAGGCCAAGGGCTTCGAGCTGTTTCTCGATCTGAAATTCCACGACATCCCCAACACCACGGCGATGGCGGTCAAGGCCGCGGCGGAGCTGGGCGTGTGGATGGTCAACGTGCACTGCTCCGGCGGCCTG
The DNA here is from genome assembly GCF_002803095.1 of Pseudomonas sp. ZH-FAD. Taxonomy (GTDB): domain Bacteria; phylum Pseudomonadota; class Gammaproteobacteria; order Pseudomonadales; family Pseudomonadaceae; genus Aquipseudomonas. The sequence continues at coordinate 71,705 of NZ_PGLR01000013.1, forward strand.
CGCATGATGGCGGCCTGTCGTAACGAGCTGGACAAGCTGGCTGGCGCCAAGCCGCTGCTGATCGGCGTGACAGTGCTGACCAGCATGGAACAGCAGGACCTGGCCGGCATAGGACTGGACGTGCCGCCGCAGGAGCAGGTACTGCGCCTGGCCAGTCTGGCCGCCGAGGCCGGGCTCGATGGCCTGGTCTGCTCGGCGCAGGAAGCGCAGGCGCTGAAGGTTGCGCAGCCGCGTCTGCAACTGGTCACGCCGGGCATTCGTCCTGCCGGCAGCAGCGCCGATGACCAGAAGCGCATTCTCACCCCGCGCCAGGCGCTGGAGGCCGGCTCAGACTATCTGGTGATCGGCCGCCCGATCAGCCAGGCTGCCGATCCGGCGCAGGCGCTGGCTGCGGTGGTTGCCGAACTGCGCGCCTGAGCCCTGTAGCCCGGATGAAATCCGGGGGCGGTCTGGTATGCCGTCCGATCTGTCCCGGATTTCATCCGGGCTACCCGCTGATCGCGGCACCGCGCTGGTGGAGTCGCCATCAGCGCTTTGCATGACCCACCACTCCAGAGCCTGATAGTGCTGCTCACCGTCTGGCTTGCTGGCTAGACTCCTCGCCAATTCAACAAGAATCGCTGCGAGGAAGCAGACATGAGCATAACGTTCTCCGGCCAGGTCGCCCTGGTCACCGGTGCTGCAGCCGGTATTGGCCGTGCCACCGCCCAGGCCTTCGCTGCCGAAGGGCTCAAGGTGGTGGTTTCCGATGTCGACGTGGCCGGTGGCGAGGGCACCGTCGAGCTGATTCGCGCGGCCGGCGGCGAGGCCTGCTTCGTGCGTTGCGACGTGACCCGCGATGCCGAAGTCAAGGCGCTGATGGATGCGACCGTGGCGCAGTACGGCCGCCTGGACTATGCCTTCAACAACGCCGGTATCGAAATCGAGAAGGGCAAGCTGGCCGACGGTAACGAAGCCGAGTTCGACGCCATCATGGGCGTCAACGTCAAGGGTGTGTGGCTGTGCATGAAGCACCAGATCCCCTTGCTGCTGGCCCAGGGCGGTGGTGCCATCGTCAACACCGCTTCGGTGGCCGGCCTGGGTGCCGCGCCGAAGATGAGCATCTACGCCGCCTCCAAGCATGCGGTGATCGGCCTGACCAAATCGGCGGCGATCGAGTACGCCAAGAAGAAGATCCGCGTCAACGCGGTCTGCCCGGCGGTGATCGACACCGACATGTTCCGCCGCGCCTATGAAGCCGACCCGAAGAAGGCCGAGTTCGCCGCCGCCATGCACCCGGTCGGGCGCATCGGCAAGGTCGAGGAGATCGCAGCTGCCGTGCTCTATCTGTGCAGCGACCACGCGGCATTCACCACTGGTCAGGCATTGGCCGTGGATGGCGGGGCCACAGCAATATAACGGCTCTAGCCCGGTAGTCTGCAAGCAGGCTAAGGTTGGCTCGCAGGGCCACTGTCAGCAGTGGTCCTGACTCAGCACAATCCTGCCAGGTTCAACTGGAGCGATAACAATAATGACCGCCGATCCCTTGCTGACGTTTTTCCTTCCCGCTGCGCTGGGCATCATCATGCTCGGGCTTGGCCTGTCGCTGAGCCTGGCCGATTTCGCCCGCGTGGCCAAATTCCCCAAACCGGTGCTGATCGGTCTGGCTTGCCAGCTGCTGCTGTTGCCGCTGGCGTGCTTCTTCCTGGCCAAATTGTTCGGTCTGGCGCCGGCACTGGCCGTCGGTCTGATGCTGTTGGCTGCCTCGCCGGGTGGCACCACCGCCAATCTCTACAGTCATCTGGCTCACGGCGACGTGGCGTTGAATATCACCCTCACCGCGGTCAACTCGGTGATCGCGATTCTGACCATGCCGCTGATCGTCAATCTGTCGCTGGCCTACTTCATGTCGGCCGATCAGGCCATCCCGCTGCAGTTCGCCAAGGTGGTGCAGGTATTCGCGATCGTCCTTGGTCCGGTGGCCATCGGCATGTGGCTGCGCAGTCGTTTCCCGGGCTTCGCCGAGCGCATGCAGAAGCCGGTGAAGGTCATCTCGGCGCTGTTCCTGCTGCTGATTATCCTGCTGGCGGTGGCCAAGGACTGGCGCACCTTCGTCGATTACGCACCCGCGGTGGGCGGCGCGGCGCTGGCCTTCAACCTGCTGAGCATGGCGGTGGGCTACTGCGTGCCCAGGCTGCTCAAGCTCAATCTGCGTCAGGCCATCGCCATCGCCATGGAGATCGGCATCCACAACGGCACCCTGGCCATCGCCCTGGCGCTGAGCCCGGCGCTGCTGAACAACCCGACCATGGCCATTCCGGCGGCCATCTACAGCCTGATCATGTTCATCACGGCGGCGTTGTTCGGCCTGTGGGTCAACCGTGTGCATGGCGCAGAGCTGGCCGAGCCAGTGGTGCAAGGGGAAAAGGCGTAGCGTTAGAGAATGGGGGAGGGGCTTTGCCTGCGATAGTCGCGGCTAAAGCCCCTCCCACTTTCGACCGAGAGCGTAGCCCGGATGCAATCCGGGGCGGCCTGGCAAAGCGTTCCCGGATTGCATCCGGGCTACAGAGAATCTACCGCTTGCCCCAGTTCAGCACCGCCAGGGTCAACAGGCCAGCGACTATGCCCCAGAATGCCGAGCCGACGCCCGCCAGGGTCATGCCGGAGGCGGTGACCAGGAAGGTGATCAGCGCCGCTTCGCGCTCGTTGGGCTCGCTCATGGCCTGGGTCAGGCCGCCAATGATCGAGGCGAACAGCGCCAGCGCGGCGATGGACAGGATCAACGCCGCCGGCAGCGCCGCGAACAGCGAAGCCAGGGTGGCGCCGAAGATGCCGGCGATGGCGTAGAACACCCCGCACCAGACCGCTGCGGTGTAGCGCTTGCGCGGGTCTTCATGAGCTTCAGGGCCGGCACAGATGGCGGCGCTGATGGCGGCCATATGAATGCCGTGGCTGCCGAACGGCGCCATCAGGATCGATACCAGGCCAGTGCTGGTCAGCAGCGGTGAGGCCGGCACGTCATAGCCATTGGCTCGTAGAACGGCCATGCCCGGCAGGTTCTGCGAGGCCATGGCGACGATGAACAGCGGAATGCCGATGCTGATGGCGGCGGCCAGAGAGAAGCTCGGCGTGGTCCATTCAGGCGTGGCCAGTTGCAACTGGAAATCGCTGAAGTCCAGCAGGCCGAAGACCGCGGCCAGCGCGCTGCCGACGATCAGCGCAGAAAGCACCGAGTAACGCGGCCACAGGCGCTTGCCGAGCAGGTAGGCAAGCAGCATGGCGATCACCAGAAAGGGCTGTTGCTCGGCGGCCACGCAGATTTCCAGGCCGATCTTGAACAGCACACCGGCCAGCAGCGCGGCGGCGATGGAGCCGGGAATCCGCCGCATCAGACGATCGAAGGTACCGGTCAGGCCGATCAGCACGATCAGCCCCGAGGCCAGGATGTAGGCGCCGATGGCCTCACCGTAGGAGACCTGCGGCAGGCTGGTGATCAGCAGCGCAGCGCCAGGGGTGGACCAGGCGATCATCACCGGCGCGCGATAACGCAGCGACAGCACGATGCAGCACAGCGCCATGCCGATCGACAGCGCCCAGATCCACGAGGAAATCTGCCCTGCAGTGAGGCCGGCAGCCTGGCCGGCCTGGAACATCAGCACCAGGGAGCTGGTGTAGCCGGTGAGCATCGCGATGAAGCCAGCGACCACGGCCGAGGTGGAGGTGTCCGCCAGTGGGCGCAGACGAGTAGGGGCGGCGTCTTGCATCAGAACATTCCAGTGTCGACGATGATGGGGTAGAGCGAGGCGACCAGCAGCAGCGCCATGCCGATGTTGAAGGCGCGCAGCGCGCGCGGGTTGTCCAGCCACTTGCGCAGCATACTGCCGGCGACGGTCCACAACCCCACGCTGGGGCAGTTGACCAGGGCAAACAGGGCGGCGATCAACAGTACGTTGCTGAAGAAGCCATCCTGCGGCGTGTAGGTGGTGATGGCGCCGATGGCCATGATCCATGCCTTGGGGTTGACCCACTGAAAGGCCGCCGCCTGGATGAAGGTGAATGGCTTGGCCTCGGGATTCTCGCGGCTCTGCGGTGCGCCGGACTGGGCGATCTTCCAGGCCAGATAAAGCAGGTACGCGGCGCCGACATAGCGCAGTACATCGTGCAGCACCGGCACGCGTTGGAACACCTGGCCGAGGCCCAGGCCCACGGCAGCCACCAGCAGCATGAAGCCCAGGCTGATGCCGAGCATGTGTGGAATGCTGCGGCGCACGCCGAAGTTCACTCCGGAGGCGAGTAGCATCATATTGTTGGGGCCGGGCGTCACCGAGGTGACGAAGGCGAAGGCGATGAAGGCGAGCAGCAGTTCGGTGGACATGGTCGTTCTCCGGTGACTGGCAAAGCCTATTGCGCGGCTGCCTTGGCGTCGCGGTACAGCCACCGGTGGGTTGAACCGTACAGTCTGGTCAAGCGCTGCCTGGATGGTTAGCCTCGGCTTTTTGCCGAACAAGGATAAAGGCGATGCAACCAGACAATCCCTACAGTGCGCCGCAGGTGGAGTTGCTCGACAGCGCGGGCGTACAGTCGTTGCCAGGTTGGAGCGCCAGGCAACTGCAGGTGCTGGGCTGGCTGGCACTGGCCTCGGTGGTAGCCAACGCTCTGGTGGTCGGGCTTACATTTGCCGGCGCCCTGCTGGAGGCGGATGAAGCTGAACTGCTGTTTACCTACACCGACTGGCTTAGCCTGGCGCTGGCATTACTCGGCTGCTACCTGCTGCTGCGTTTCAAAGCCTTTGCCGAAGCCCGCTTTTTCGCGCGCAACCTCAGCGTACCGATCTGGTTGCTGCTTGCGGTGACGTTGCTGCTGGAGGCAGTGGACATGCTTTTCGGTGACCAACTGTTCGCCGGATTGGACTGGCAGACCATCGGCTATATGGCGCTGTTGTGTCTTATGGGCATATGCACCACCTGGCTGGGGATACGGTTGCTCAAGCTGCAAGGCCCCTATCCGGCGCTGAAAGTGATGGCCTGGCTCGATATCGTCGGTGGGCTGATGCTGGCCAGCGTGCTGTTGATGCTGGTGGCGTTGCTGCCGTTGCTTGGGGCCGGCGTGGCGCTGATGCTGGTGTTCTTCAAGGGCGCTGCCGAGTTGCAGGGGACTACGAGCTGACTGCAGCGTAAATGACAGGAGCCGCCCATCGGGCGGCTCCTGTTTTTCAGCCTGTTACCACTTGTAGTCGAGGCTGGCCGTGACCCGGCGTGGGTCGCCGGCATAGCAGTAGAAACCATCGCAGGTGGCCAGGTATTCCTTGTCGAACAGGTTGTTGGCGTTGAGCGATACGCTGGCGCCACTCAGGTTGGCGTCGAGCTGGCCGAGGTCGTAACGCACTGCGGCGTCGTAGACGGTATAGGCGCTGCTGTGGCCGTCGGAAGGATCACGGACGAAGCCCATGCTGCCGACGGCTATGTTGTCGGTGGAGCCGACGAAGCGGGCGCCAAAACCGATGCCGAAACCGGCCAGCACACCCTGGTTCCAGTCATAGTCGGCCCAGATCGACGCCTGATGCTCGGGGATCAGCGGCAGGGCGCGGTTCTTGTCGCGCGGGTCACCGACCTCGATCATCTTGCTGTTGGTATAGCTGTAGGAGGCGGTCAGGCTGAGGTTCTCGGTGATGTTACCGGTAGCCTCCAGCTCCAGGCCACGTACCTCTACCTCGCTCACCGGCTCGGTGGCCCCGGCGATGTTGGTGGTCACGATGTTTTGCCGCGTCAGGTCATAGACGGCAGCGGTGAACAGCATGTCGCTGCCCGGCGGTTGATACTTGATGCCCAGCTCGTACTGCTTGCCGGTGCTGGGTTTGAACGCCGCGCCGCCGTTGCCGCCTGCTTCGGCCTGGAAGGATTCGGCATAGGACACATAAGGCGTGAAACCGGAATCGAACACGTAGCTCAGCGCCGCATTGCCGCTGAATTGGCTGTCGCGGCGGCTGTCCCTGGCATCGTTGGCGTTGTGGAACACCGAGTCGGTGTCCAAGCGATCCCAGCGGCCACCCAGGGTCAGGCGCCAGTTGTCCAGCGACATTTGGTCCTGAAGGTAAAGGCCTGTGTTACGACGTTTCTGGTTGTAGTCCTGAAAAGCGCTGTAAGTGACGCCGCTGAAATCCTGGCCGTAGATCGGGCGAATGATGTTGCTGCTGGGAGCAGAACCGTACAGCCAGCGGTAATCGGTCTCGACGCGCAGGTAGTCGAGGCCCAGCAGCAGGGTGTGCGAGACCATTCCAGTGCTGAAGTCGGCCTGGAAATTATTGTCCACGGCGAAATGGCTGATGTTCTCATCGTATATGTTGGCGCCGCGTTGAACGGTACCGTCAGGGCTGACTGCTTCATGGGGGCCGTTAGGCCAGTGCATACCACCAGCAGTAATGATCTGATTATCCAGCTCAAGCTTGCTGTAGCGCAGGTTCTGGTTGAACTGCCAGATATCGTTGATGCGGTGCTCGAAGGCGTAGCCCAGTGCGTAGAAGGTCTTGTCGTAGAACTCCCAGTCTGGGTCGCCGAGGTTCTTGTTGTAGTCGACCTTGCCGGCCGGGGTGCTCAACTTGGTGCCTTGCAGTGGCAGGAACTGGCTGGTGCCGCCGGTATCGTCACGGTTGAACTGGCCGAGGAAGGTCAGTTTGCTGTCGTCGGTAATGTTCCAGGTCAGGCTGGGCGCCAGGTTGAAACGCTGGTCGTCCATATGCTCGATAACGGTGCCACTGTCACGGCCGGTACCGCTGAAACGGTAGAGAAAGCGACCTTCATCGTCGATCTTGCCGGTGCTGTCGAAGCTGATCTGCTTGTGGTTGTAGTTACCAACCTGCACCTGCACTTCATGGCTGCTTTCGGCCTGCGGGCGGCGGCTGACGGCATCCACCAGGCCACCTGGCGGGGTCTGGCCATACACTGCCGAGGCCGGGCCGCGCAGCACGGCGACGCGTTCCAGGTTCCAGGTTTCCAGTTTGGGCATGGCGTAGCTGCCCTTGGGCAGTGGTAGGCCATCGAGCATCTGGATCGGTTCGAAACCGCGGATTTTCATCCAGTCGGCGCGGCTGTCGCTGCCGTAGCTGCTGGCGATGACACCCGGCATATAGCGCACGGCGTCATCGAGGTTCTGCACCTTGCGGTCCTGCATCTGCTCACGGGTGGCGACGGAGATCGAGCGCGGGGTTTCCAGCAGCGGCGTGTCGGTCTTGGTGCCGGTCGCGGTGCGGTTGGCCAGATAACCACGGGTTGGGCCCCAGGCGGTCTCGGCGGCCTGTTCGCTGGCTGTCACGGTCACGTCCGGCAGTGCCATCGCAGCTTCTGCCGCAGGGGCCAGGCTGTAGGCGCCGCCGTTGTCGCCTTGCAGCTGCAGGCCGGTGCCACGCAGCGCCTGATTGAGGGCTTCGATGGCTTCGTAGTCGCCGCTGACCGGTGCCGAGCGCTTACCTTCGGTCAGGGCCGGATCGATGCTCAGGGTCACACCGGCCTGGCTGGCGATCTGGTTGAGCGTGGCTGCCAGAGGACCGGAGGGCAGTTGGTAGACTTCAGCATGGGCCAGCCCGGCATGGCCGGCAAAGGCGATGGTCAGGGCCAACAGCGTGTGGCGGAAAGGGGCAGGGCGGAAGGACATTGCGAACGTCTCCTAAGAGTTAATGTATCTCAATGTCCTTTTGCCGAAGCAGGAAAGAAAAATGACAGGGGCGGAGAAAATTATTTTTCTGCCGGCACCACACGAGTCCACCAGGGGCCCAATTGCTCGGTGCGCACGGGTAGGCTCAGCGCCAAAGCGGCCAGCGCCTTGTCGCTGTCGTGCAGTGGGAAGCTGCCGCTGATACGCAGCCCGGCCAGGCTCGGATCGAGGCTCAGATAGCCACTGCGGTATTCGCCGAGCTGATCGATCAGACGTTGCAGGGGCAGGTTGTCCGCCACCAGCATGCCTCGACTCCAGGCATCGGCGCCGGTGGGCGCTGGGTGGCTGTCGCTGAGGTGCTGTCTGTCCATGCGCACCTGTTCGCCGCTGTGGATGATGCGTTCCTGCGAGCCGGCCAGCGGCCTGGCAGCGACCGCTGACTGCAGCACGATCAGTTCGGTCGCAGTACCTTCGCGTCGGACCAGGAAACGCGTCCCCAATGCACGCAGTCGTCCCTGCTCCGTTTCGACGATGAAGGGGCGGGTATCGCCCTTGGCGGTCTGAACCAGAATTTCGCCGCTGCGCAGGTGCAGGCGTCGTTCGTTGTCGTCGAATTCGATATCCAGCGCACTGCGGCTGTTGAGGCGCACCTGGCTGCGGTCGGCGAGCAGCAGGTCGCGTTGTTCTCCGCTGGCGGTATGGTAGTCGGCTAGGTAATCGCCAAGCGGGCGTTGCTGAGCCAGCAGCACCAGCGTTATGCCCGCGGCCAGCAGCAGACCCAGGGCGCTACCGCCAAGGCGGCGCAGGCTGCGGCGACGGCTGACGCTGCTCTGCAACAGGGCGCGTCGCGCCATCGGCGTGCTGGCGGCGGAAAGCTGCTGATCGATGCCGCCTAGGCGTCGCCAGACCAGGCCATGCTCCGGATGCGCGGCCAGCCAGTGGGCGAAGTCGTGGCGTTGCTGCTCGCTGACTTCGCCCGAGTCCAGGCAAAGCTGCCAGGCGATGGCTTCATCGAGAACGCGAGCCGATACCTGGCTCATTGCGGCGCTCCGTACAGCGCGATGTAGCACTGGCGCAGGCCCTGGGCGAGGTATTGACGCACGCGCGACGGGGAGACGCCAAGGCGCTCGGCGATCTCGGCATGACCGAGGCCATCCAGACGGTTATAGAGGAAAGCTGCGCGTGCCTTGCTCGACAGCTGACCGAGCAGGTGATCGATCTCGGCCAGTTGCTCCAGGGTCAGGGCCTGTTCTTCCGGGCTGGGTTGCACGGCTTGCGGAGCCAGCGCGAGTTCTTCCAGATAGGCACGTTCCAGCGCATGGCGGCGAAACTGGTCGACCAGCAGCCCCTTGGCGATGGTGGTGAGCAGGGCTCTGGGCTCGCGCGGGGTGTGCAGGTCGGCGCGACCGAGCAGGCGGACGAAGGTGTCCTGGCTCAGGTCTTCGGCGCGCTGCGCGCAGTTCAGGCTTTTGCGCAGCCAGCCGAACAGCCACTCACGGTGATCGCGATAAAGCAGACCGACCAGCTGCTGATTGCTGGAATCCTGAACCGACACGCGCACCTCGCGAGATCTAAGTTAAGGTGATAATGATTCGCATATGATTGCAGAGGTCGTGTCAGGGTGCAATCACGCGTTGGCGTGGCATGACCGGTGGTGTGGGGGAGTGGAAAGGCAGGCTGAATCGGTAGGAGCGAGCTCTGCTCGCGAACAAAGGGGTTCGCGAGCTACGGGGGCGTGACGACGATGCTCAGGTGCGTTCCTGGCGGCTGCGTGCCAGGGCGTGATTGACGGCCAGCCAGCCTTGCACGGCCTCTTCACCCATCTCGCCGAACACGCGTTGCAGCAGGCGCGCCTGCTCGCGGCGCAGGGCCTGTTCCAGCTTGGCGCCTTCGGTGGTGAAGCCGAGCACACGCTTGCGCTTGTCCTCCGCGGCAGCCTCGCTCTGCACCAGGTCCATCTCGATCAACTGGCGCAACGGCATGTTCAGCGCCTGTTTGCTCACCCCCAGGTAACCCAGCAGCTCGGTCATGTTCAGGCCCGGGTACTTGGCGATGAAGAACAGAATGCGGTGGTGCACGCGTGACAACCCGCGCTTGGCCAGCATTTCGTCCGGCTTGGCGGTGAAAGCCTGATAGCCGAAGAAGAAAGCCTCCATGGCGGCCTGCTGAGCGGCGGAGTTCTTGATGATCTGCGCGCCATGACGGCCGGCCTGCGTGCCCTCGGCGGGCGACGTCAAAAACTTCTCGGAGAAATTTTTTAGGTCAGTCATATTGACGTATCTCTGATCAAAGGCGTAGTTTCGGTCAAGCAGTTTGACTTAATTCCAATGACTTTTGCACCCCAGGACATCCCATGGCCTTCTCCGAACGCATCGCCCGCCTGAAAAGCTCCCTGATCCGTGAAATTCTTGCCGCGGCGCAGCGTCCGGAAGTGATGTCCTTTGCCGGTGGCCTGCCGGCCGAGCCGATGTTGCCGAAGGTGGACTGGGCCGAGATGCCGGCGAGCATGGGCCAGTACGGCATGAGCGAAGGCGAGCCTGCCCTGCGCGAGGCCATCGCTGCCGAGGCGCGTGCCCTGGGCGTACCCTGCGATGCCAGCCAGGTGCTGATCGTTAGCGGCTCGCAGCAGACCTTGGACCTGGCGTCCAAGCTGTTCATCGATCCGGGCACCGAAGTGCTGCTCGAAGCGCCCACCTACCTGGCTGCCCTGCAGGCCTTTCAACTGTTCGGCGCCGACTGCATCAGCGTGCCACAGGAGGCTGATGGCCCCGAGCTGGCGGCTCTGCGTCAGCGTCTGGAAAACCACAAGCCGGCTTTCGCCTACCTGATCCCGACCTTCCAGAATCCGTCCGGCACCCGTTACAGCGAAGCCAAGCGTGAAGCCGTGGCGGCGCTGCTCGACGAGTTCGGCGTGACCCTGATCGAGGACGAGCCGTACCGCGAGCTGGTGTTCGATGCCGGTAGCGCCACCCCCATCGTCAGCCGCTTGCAGAAGGCCAGCTGGATCTACACCGGCACCGTGTCCAAGACGCTGCTGCCGGGTCTGCGTGTGGGCTACCTGATCGCCACCAAGGACCTGTATCCGCACCTGCTGCGCCTGAAACAGTCGGCTGACCTGCACACCAACCGCATTGGTCAGTGGCAGGCGCTGCAGTGGCTGGGCAGCGAGCAGTACCGTGGCCATCTGGCCGAGCTGCGCGACTTCTACCGCATTCGCCGCGACGCCATGCAGGCCGCGCTGCTGGAGCACTTCGGCGATCTGGCTGACTGGCAGATCCCGCAGGGCGGGCTGTTCTTCTGGTTGACCCTGAAGCAGCCGCTCGACACCCGCACGCTGCTCGACGCGGCGCTGGCGCAGAACGTCGCCTTCATGCCGGGCGAGCCGTTCTTCATCGATCCGGACGCCAACCCAGGCCACCTGCGACTGAATTTCAGCCACGTGGCGCCGGAGCGTCTGGGTGAGGGGCTGCGCCGGTTGGCGGCGGTCATCCGCGAAGCGCAGAACCGGTGATTAATTCTTACCCCTGCAGGGGCGGCTGGGCAGCATTGTGCTTCAGCCGCGATTTTCGCGGATAGATCCGCTCCTACAGAAACAGGGGCCATTGGCGGCGAGCGTGCCGCGAAGTTGGAGAGGGAGGGCAACGCGATGTTCAAGGTCTACGGCGATTACCGCTCGGGCAACTGCTACAAGGTCAAGCTGATGCTGAATCTGCTGGGCAAGGAGTACCAGTGGATTCCCATCGATATCCTCAAGGGCGAGACACAGAGCGAAGCCTTCCTGGCCAAGAACCCCAACGGCAAGATCCCGGTGCTGGAGCTGGAAGACGGCACCTGTCTGTGGGAGTCCAACGCCATCCTCAATTTCCTCGCCGATGACAGCGAGTTCCTGCCGACCGAGCCGCGCTTGCGTACCCAGGTGCTGCAGTGGCAGTTCTTCGAGCAGTACAGCCACGAGCCCTACGTTGCGGTGGCGCGTTTCATCCAGCTCTATCAGGGCATGCCCGAGGAACGCCGCGAGGAGCACGCGCGCTGCCTGAAGCTCGGATACAAGGCCCTGAAGGTGATGGAGAAGCAGCTCGAACGTACGCCCTATCTGGTCGGCGAGCATTACTCCATCGCCGATATCGCCCTTTACGCCTACACCCATGTGGCAGGCGAAGGCGGCTTCAGCCTGGAAGCCTTCCCCGCGGTCCGCGCCTGGCTCGATCGCGTCGCCAGTCACCCACGCCACGTGACCATGCTGGGCTGATCAGTGTTCGGCGGCAGCTGTGGTCTTTGCTGTGCTGCGCTGCCGCCATATCAAGGGACTCAGTCCGGTCTCACGGCGAAAGGTGCGGGTGAAGTGCGACTGGTCGCAGAACCCGTGGGCGTGGGCGATCTGCGTCAATGGCTGGTCGGTGGTCAGCATCATCTCTCTGGCTGCTTCGATGCGTTTGCGTGCCACGTAGGCCAGTGGTGTGATGCCGAAGGTCTGTTTGAATACATGGGAAAAATGGCTGCTGCTCAGTTTGAGTTGGGCGGCCAGATCGCAGGTACGGATGGCAGCGGCCAGGTTGTCGCTGATGTACTGATCCAGGCGTCGCGTCTGCCAGCGTGTCAGACCGTTTGTGCAATGACGAATGCCACACTGCTTGCTGGCGTTGACCTGGCGTAGCAGCGTCATGGCCTGCTCGACATGCACGTAGGCGCTTTGCGTGTCCTCCAGCAGCTGCGTTTCAGCCTCCGCGAGCAAGGCAGCGATACGGTCCAGCAGCTGCGGGTCTGGCCTGGCCTGGTGCAAGCAGGGCGTAATTGCCTGAAGTTCGCCGAACGAGCCCATTGCCAGCCTCCTTATCTCATTGGTTGTAAAGCATGCGCGGCGCAGTCGGCGGCGCACAGCTCACAAGGAGGGGAAGGGTGACAACACTAAAGTGGGGTGCCGATCTCCAGCACGCCGCGCTGCACGGCGATGGCCACTGCATGGGTGCGATTGTTGGCGCGGAGTTTGTCCATGATCAGGCGCATATGGCCTTTGACCGTGTCTTCGGTGATACGCAGTTGCAGCGCAATATCGCGATTCGAGTAACCCAGAGCTGCTGCCTGCAGAACCTCCACTTCACGTGGGGTGAGGCACTGCTGGCCAATGTGCTGAGCCAGATCGGCGGCGATCTCGGGCGGAATATGGCGTTTACCAGCGGCCAGACTGCGAATGGTCTCCACCAGCTCCTTGCGCAGTGTGCTTTTCAGCAGATAGGCCTGCGCGCCAGCCTGGATAGCATGCAGCGCACGTACGTCACCGCGGTAGGTAGTGAGGATGGCGATGCGCGCATCCGGGCATTCGCCGCGAATCGCCAAGATGCTGTCGATGCCGTTCATATGGGGCATCTGCAGGTCCATCAGGGTGACGTCGGGCCGTAGCTGACGAAAACATTCCAGTGCTTCGCGACCATCGCTGGCCTCCCCGACCAGATCGATATCCGCCTGCCCGGCGAGTACGGCAGCGATGCCCTCGCGCAGCAGAGGGTGGTCATCGGCGACCAGCACACGGATGGGGTTGGCAGCGGTCATGACTGCGAGCTCCTGATCAATCGTTTCCAGTTTAGCCAGCGCCGAGCGCGAGGGGGCGACTGGCGATAGGCCAATGGTCCGGCCAGGGTCAGCCTTACATGGCAGCCGTGGCCGGGGGCGCTGTCGATATTAAGTGTGCCGCCAATCTTGGCGGCGCGTTCATACATGCCTTTCAGGCCCCAGTGATCGACCGGCTCTGCGCCCAGCAGGTACTCGGCCAGAAGGCCGCGGCCATCGTCGCTAACGTGCAGTGAAAACTGCCGGGGATGGTAATCCAGCTGTACGCGCACATGACGAGCCCTGGCATGACGAAAGGCATTGCTGACCGCCTCGCGGGCGAGTTGGCTGAGCTCGTCATGTACCACCGGGTGGAGGGAGCAGGGTGTGCCTGCGATCTCGACCCGATACTCGGTATCGGCATGTTCGTGCAATTGATCGAGCTCGCGCAGCGTTTGCGGCAAGTCGTTCGACGCCTCCTGTGCGTGGCGCAGGTTGCGCACCCGCTCACGACCTTCGGCGATCACCTGATCGGCACGATCCAGGGCATTCTCCAGTTTGCCTCGCGCCGGTTGATCGCCTGGCAGACTGTCTGCCGCGGCCTGCACGTGGAGCATCAGCCCCTGCACCCCTTGCAGCAAGGTGTCGTGTAGCTCGCGGGCGATGCGCTCACGCTCGTCGTGGCGTTCTTCCAGGCGTGTGCGCAGGCGTTCGGCTGCACGCTGCATGTTATTGCGATAGAGCAGGTGCAGGGTCAGAAGCACGACCAGTGCCATGCTCAGGATGAACAGCGGATGGCGGTAGAACACCTGGTCGATGCTGAAGCTGAGTTCGGCATCCTGCTCGCTGGCCACGCCATTCTGATTGAGTGCGCGTACGCGAAAGCGATAGTCGCCGGCGGGCAGGCCGGTATAGGTCGCCGCGCGCTGACGTCCGGCGGAATGCCATTCGCTGTCGAAACCATCGAGACGGTAGAGAAAATGCAGGCCCTCTGGTGCGGACAGGCTCAGGGCGCCGTATTGGATAACCAGGCGTTTGCTGTCTGCGGGCAGGGTTGGTGGCGTTCGCAAGGAGATGGTCGCACCGTCAGCCAGTAACGAGTCGATACGCACCTTGGGCGGCTTGTAGCTATCAATCTCCCGATCCGGACTCAAGCCGGCTACGCCGTTGCGGGTGACGAACCATAGGCGACCATCGCTGCTGCGCACGGCTGTTGGCAGAGCGAGCACCTGGTGCGGGTCGTTGGCGAGCCCGCCTTGCAGATCGTAGGTACGGTAATGAATATGGTGTTTGGGATCGTTCAGCGCCTTTTCGATTTCTGCGGCCGGTAACTGAAAGACGCCACCTTTGCCGTGCAGCCAGAGGTCTTCGCCTCGAGGGCCGGTCACCGGGATGATCGCGTAGAGATTGTCGAACAGCCCACTCTCTCTCAGCGGCAGATGCTGGAAACGCTTGCCGTCGAAGCGCGCCAGGCCGCGTTGGCCGCCGAACCAGCTGTACTCCTGCGAATGGGCCATCGCCGTCACATGGCCAATATCCAGCCCGTCAGCGCTGCCCCAGTGGCGTTCGCCCTGGTCGTCATGGCTGACGATCAGGTTGTTGCGATAGCCGAACCAGCGTCTGCCATCAGGGGCGAGGGCAGAGCTCACCGGCATCAGTTGCGCCGGGTCCTCGCTGGGGGCGGGAAGCTGTTGCCAGTCGCCATCGCGCAGCACGTAGAGGCCCTGCCGGTTGAGCGACAGCCAGAGCGCGCCCTGATCATCGATCAGCAGGGTGCGCACCGAGGAATCCAGATCACGCTCGACCGGCAGGACGGAGACTTTCTCCACCTGTTCGCCAGTACTGCGCCAGATACCCTCGGAGCCGGCCAGCCATACCGAGCCGCCAGGATCTTTGCTGATCGCACTGATCGGTGTACGCAGCGGCAGCTCGTGCAAACCCTGTGCATCCAGGCGCATGAGCGGCAGGTTGCTGCTGGCCGCCCAGAGATTGCCGGCGTCATCGGCGGCAATCGCCAGATTGTGCGCCTCGGGCGGAAGACCTGAAGGGCGCAGAGGACGTTCGCGCAGCCGATCCAGCCCATTCTGCGTGCCGATCCACAGACTGCCTTCGCTGTCTTCCAGCAGCGGCCAGGCGAAGTTGGAGCTCAGACCATCACGTGAAGAAAGCCGCTCGATATCATCGAAGCTGCCGCTGCCATGCTCGTTGGGTTTGGCCACGTGCAGCAGACCGCCGCCAGCGGTGCTCAGCCAGAGGCAGCCATGCTGGTCGAACAGCATGGCGTTGGCTCCTTCGCCGAGGGCTATGTGGGTCGCCTGCAGTTGCGGCTGATCGATCTTTACCCGCAGCAGACTCTCGCGGTCGCGCTCGATCAACCACAGTGCACCGTTGGCGGCTTGCGCGATCTGGCGCGTGCGTTGGCTGCGTACGCCGGTGTCGTGCAGCTTTTGGGTGCCAGGCGGCAGCACGTAAAGCCTTTGTTCATCGGCCACCCAGAGACGGTCACTGCTGTCGACGAAGACGCTGTAGGCATTCTCGCCGATAAAGCCTTGTGCGATGCCCAGTTGCTGCCAGCGCTTGCCATCGAAACGCATCAGGCCGTCGTTGGCTGCAGCCCAGACGCTGCCGTCTGCCGTCTGTGCCAGGGCGTAGATCACGCCGCGGGCCAGATCGAAGCTGCTGGGTTGTTCCTCCACCGATGCGATCAGGTGAACGCCGCCGTTGCGCAGGCCGACCCAAAGCCCGGAGTCGCTGGCCAGCAGGCTGGAGACGATGCCCAGTTCCTGGCCAGCGGGTGTGCGATATCGGGTGAAGTCGAAGCCATCGAAGCGATACAGAGAGTCGTGAGTGCCCAGCCACAGATAGCCATCCCGGGCTTCGGCCAAAGCGCCAATCTGGCTAGGGCTGTCGTCGTTGAGCGTCCAGCGCCGATGTTCCAGTTGCTGCTCCAGAGCGCTTCTGTCGGCCAGCGCGGCAGCGCTGAAAAGCACCAGGCAAAACAGGCTTGCCAGGAGGCCGAGGCGAGCTTGTGGGGTGTGTGATTTAAAAACGTCCAACTTGGTTCTGAACCCATTCGATGCTGTAGTCGGCAATTCTTTCCCAACCGGGTTCGGCGATCAGCCAGTGGCTGTAGCCGGGGAACTGCTTGAAGCTGGTGATGGCTGAAGAGCCTCGGTGGCGACGATAGAGGGCGGCCACTACGTTGGCGCGAACGGTGTGGGAATTGCCTGCAGCCAGCAGCAGCAGAGGTGCACGTTCGCCGTTGGTGAAATCGACGGTGCTACCGATGCCCAGCGCAGCCTCGACGAACACCCGGCCAGGCGCCGGAACAATGTGGCGCGCATAGGCAGCGCTTTGCTCTGCAGGTGTCAGCGTTTGCGCCATATTGCGCGCGAAATACTGCGGTGTCATGTACAGAAGGTTACGCCAACCCACCCAGGGCAACAGCCATGGCCAGGTGCTATACAAGCCCAGCAAACCGGCGCGCGGTGGCAGTGGGTCGATGGCGATGCCGGCCTGGCCCAGGCCGCGGTCGAGCAGCAATTGCACCAGCAGACCACCGAGATCATGGCCAATCAGTAACGGCGGCTGCTCCAGGTTGCGTACCAGTGTTTCGTAGTGGGTGAGGAGGGCGCTGATGCCGGGTTGTCGACCACCTTCGGCAACCGGCCAAGGCGGCGCCGTGCAGCGATAACCGCAGGCGCTGAAGCGTCTCTGAAATGGCTCCCAGATCGCTGGTGTGAGCCAGGTGCCGTGAATGAACAGGGCGTGACGAGGCATGTTGCACTCAACCTGTCACGCCCTGGTTCGGGCAGTTGCCGTCCTCAGGGGGTGGCATGGAGCACATCCTTGGCTGGCATTAGAAAATGTTCGATATGCACGGGCACGTCCGGGTTCTGGAAATGCCTGGCAGCAGCCTCGATGCGTTGCTCGGCGCGCGTTACCCGACCGTGGTGACGCAGGTGTTCGAGCCAGGACTCATCAAAGAAGAACTCCTGCCAGTGCCGTGGATTCTCGCTGTTCTGTACCAGCCCCCAGGAGAACGCGCCGTTGCGTCTGCGCATGCGGGCGACCTCGGCCATCGCCTGGCGGAAGTCAGGCGCATGCTCCGGCGCGATGTCGTACTGCAGCGTGACCATCACCGGGCCGCGTTCCAGATCGGCTTCATCAGCCAGGATCGGCGCAGGCCAATGCAGCGACGGCGCGAGATCTTCGCTTTCGGTTACCGGCAGTGGGAAATGCAGCGTCAGCAGCAAGCCCAGCGCCAGGCAACCAGCCGCGGCCAACAGTGCGACCGAAATCGACGCCTGGCTGGCGACATAACCCCAGAGCGCACCGCCAGCGGCCATGCTGCCGAAGAACACCAGGATATACACCGACAGCGCGCGGGCTCTCACCCAATCCGGCACCGAGGTCTGCGCGCTGACCTGCAGGCTCGACAGTACGGCGATCCAAGCCGCGCCGCTGAGCAGCATCACCGGTAGCAGCACGGCGAAGTCACGCACCCAGGCCAGGGCCAGCAGCACCAGTGCGTAGAGCACGCTGGCAATGGCCACCAGTTTGTTGGCGCTTGTGCGCTCACGCAGTTTGGGCAGCAGCATGGCGCCAAGTACTGCGCCGATACCAACGCTACCCAGCAGCAGGCCAAAGTCGCTAGCGCTGCCCTGTAGCTCGCCGCGCACGATCAACGGCAGCAGCGACATGCCGGCGCTGGCGCCGACGAAGAACGCCGCGGCGCGTACCAGTACTGCCTGCAGTGGTTTCGATGCGCGGCTATAGCGCCAGCCGGCGCGTATGGCGCCCAGCAGGCGCTCGGCCGGGAAGCTGGCGACCTGGCGCTCGCGCTTCCAGGTCAGCAGCACCGCCATCACCGCGAAGAACGACAGGGCATTGAGGGCGAAGGTCGCCCAGGGACCGCTCAAGCTGACCAGTACCCCGGCGATTGCCGGGCCGAGTGCGCGGGCGACATTGATGCCGAGGCTGGACAGGGCTATGGCCGAGGGCAGGTCGCGCTTGCTTACCAGCTCTGGCGTCAGCGCCGACCAGGCCGGCATCATCAAGGCGGTACCGACGCCCATGGCCAGGGTCATGCCCAGCAGCAGCCAGACCGTGGTCAGCCCGAGCAGTGTCAGGGTGGCCAGCAGCGTCGCCACTGCCGCCATCCACAACTGCACGCCAAGCAGGTAGCGACGCTTGTCGATGATGTCGGCCATGGCCCCGGCCGGCAGCGCCAAAAGGAACATCGGCGCGGAGCCGGCGACCTGTACCAGCGCCACGTGCATGGGATTGGCCGACAGGCCGGTCATCAGCCAGCCGGCACCCACCTCGTGCATCCAAGTGCCGATGTTCGAGGCGATGCTGGCCAGCCACAGCCAGCGGAAGGTGCTGTGCTTGAGTGCGCCCCACGGCGAAGCTTTTTCGTTGGCCATGTCAGAACGCAAAGCACGAGCAGCCGAAGGCGCCCCAGAAGCCCTGATGATCGCTCACCGGGATGCTGCTGCGGCGTGCGCGGTCATGCTGGTGCTGATGCACCGCGCAGGCGCCGATGCACTGGTGGATGCTGGCGGCCATGGGCGCCGCTGTCGGCTTCCAGTGCCCGGGCACCATGGCCACCGGCGACCAGTCCGGCAGTACCGGCAGCGTCGGCGGGGCGAGCTTGTCGAACTCGCCGGTGCCATGCACCACCTTGCCGCCGACGATGGTCAGCACCGACTCCAGCCACTTGATCTGCTCTTCCTCGATGCTGAAGAAGTCCGCGCTCAAGGCCACCAGATCGGCCAGTTGACCCACCTTGATCTGACCCTTCTTGCCTTGCTCGCTGGAGAACCAGGCACTGCCGTGGGTGAACAGTTGCAGGGCGGTGGCGCGCGACAGGCCCTGCGGGGTGAGCGTGGTGCCGCCAACGGTCTTGCCGCTGACCAGCCAGTACAGCGCCGTCCAGGGGTTATAGCTGGCCACGCGGGTGGCATCGGTGCCGCCGCCGACCGGCACGCCTTCGGCCAGCATGCGCTGGATCGGTGGGGTGGCCTCGGCAGCCTTGGCGCCGTAGCGGTCGATGAAGTACTCACCCTGGAAGGCCATGCGGTGCTGGATGGCGATGCCGCCGCCGAGCGCACGCACGCGTTCGATATTGCGCGGGCTGATGGTCTCGGCATGGTCGAACAGCCAGGGCAGGCCGTTGAACGGCATGTCGCGGTCGACCTTCTCGAACACGTCGAGCATGCGCGAGATGGACTCGTCATAGGTGGCGTGCAGGCGGAACGGCCAGCGTTGCTCGACCAGATGACGCACCACCGGCTCCAGATCGGCTTCCATGCTCGGCGCCAGGTCCGGGCGCGGCTCGACAAAATCCTCGAAGTCGGCAGCGGAGAACACCAGCATCTCGCCGGCGCCGTTGTGGCGCAGGAAATCATCGCCCTGGTGAAGCTTGACGCTGCTGGTCCAGTTCTTGAAATCGGTCAGCTCTTCCTTGGGCTTCTGGGTGAACAGGTTGTAGGCGATGCGCACGGTGAGCTGATCCTTGTCGGCCAGCTCCTGGATCACCTGGTAGTCGTCCGGGTAGTTCTGGTAACCGCCACCGGCGTCGATGGCGCTGGTCACGCCCAGGCGATTGAGCTCACGCATGAACTGGCGGGTGGAGTTGACCTGGTACTCCAGCGGCAGCTTCGGCCCCTTGGCCAGGGTGGCGTAGAGGATCAGCGCATTGGGCCGGGCGATCAGCATGCCGGTGGGCTCGCCACTGGCGTCGCGCTGGATCTCGCCGCCGGGCGGGTTCGGCGTATTCTTGTCGTAGCCCACGGCGCGCAATGCGGCGCGGTTGAGCAGGGCGCGGTCGTAGAGGTGGAGGACGAACACCGGGGTGTCGGGCGCCGCCTTGTTCAGTTCATCCAGGGTCGGCAGGCGTTTCTCGGCGAACTGGAATTCGGTCCAGCCGCCGACCACGCGCACCCATTGCGGCGTCGGCGTGCGGTCAGCCTGGTCCTTGAGCATGCGCAGGGCATCGGCCAGCGACGGCACGCCTTCCCAGCGCAGCTCCAGGTTGTAGTTGAGGCCGCCACGAATCAGGTGCAGGTGCGAGTCGTTGAGGCCGGGAATCACCGTGCGCTTTTGCAGGTCGATCACGCGCGTGGCATCGCCGCGCAGGGCCATGGCCTCAGCGTCACTGCCGACGGCGACGAAGCGCCCGTCCTTGATGGCCACGGCGCTGGCCTGGGGTTTTTCGCGGTCGACCGTGTGCAGGCGGCCGTTGTAGAGAATGAGATCGGCACTCATGTTGCCTCCCGATGAACTGGTGGATGAGTCGCTGGCCATGGCCGCAAAGGGCAGGGCTGACCACAATGCCCCGGCCGCGCCAAGGACGCTGCTGGTGGCGAGAAAGTGGCGGCGTTTCGGGTCGGAGGGGTCCTGGCTCATGATCGATCCTCATCTACGGTTGGGTTCAGCCAGGCGTCGAACAGCCGCGTGGCCATGGGCATGAACAGGTACACCACGAGCAGGACGATGCTCAGGGTGATCACGACGTTGCTCGGCAGGTAAGCGCCGAGCCAGGGAATATGGTGGAACAGCGGCTGCCAGAGCAGCGGCACCAGCAGGCTCAGAGGCAGGATCACCAGAAAGGTGACGCAGGCCTGTTTCCAGCGGGGCGGCGGCGCCTGCGCGCTTTCCGGCATGAACCAGAATTCCTTGCCCTGGGCGATCTCCAACTGGTCACCTGCGCGCAGCAGCGGTTCGACCTCGGCGATCAGCTGGCGTCTTTGCTCCGACTCGATCCAGCCCTGCAGCTGCTGCAGGCTGGCGAAACGCAGCACGCAGGTGAATTGCGCCACGCAGGGCTGGCGGCTGCGTACCACGTCCACGCCGAGGTGGCCGGGGCATTGGCTGGCGGTGGCGATGATGCGTCGTAACCAGGCCTCGTAATGTGGCACGTGGCTGGGGCGAACCTGATGGCGCACCACCAGGGTGACGGTTTCCGCTTGCGTCTCGCTCATGCTGGAGACTCTGCTCGAGGCCTTGGTCTTGTCGATCCAGCGGCGCGCACCGATGCGCGCTGCTGGTCGAGTCGAGGGCGTTTCCGCCGTCATGAGATCAGATGGGCGCCGCTACAGGGGCCAGGGTCGGGCCGTGCTCGACACGCTCAGGCGCCTTGTGGACCATGGTGTAGGCGTAGTCCACGCCCATGCCGTAGGCGCCGGAGTGCTCCTTGACCAAGGCCATGACGGCGTCGTAGGTGTCGCGATTCTTCCAGTCGCGTTGCCACTCCAGCAGCACCTGTTGCCAGGTCACCGGCACCACGCCGGCCTGGATCATGCGCTGCATGGAGTAGTCGTGGGCAGCCTGCGAGGTGCCGCCGGAGGCGTCGGCGACCATGTAGATCTCGTAGCCGGCGTCGTGCATGGCGGAAAGGGCGAAGGTGGTGTTGCACACCTCGGTCCACAGGCCGGAAACGATGACCTTGTTGCGGCCGTTCTTCTTCAGCGCGTCACGGACTTTCTGGTCGTCCCAGGAGTTCATCGAGGTGCGCTCGAGCAGCGGCGCGTCGGGGAATACGGCGAGCAGTTCGGGGTAGGTGTGGCCGGAGAAGCTCTCGGTCTCGACCGTGGTGATGATGGTCGGCACGTTGAAGATCTTGGCCGCCTTGGCCAGGCCCACGGTGTTGTTCTTCAGGGTTTGCCGATCGATGCTCTGCACGCCGAAGGCCATTTGCGGCTGTTGGTCGATGAAGATCAACTGGCTGTTGTGCGGGGTCAGGACTTCGGTTTTTGGATTGCTCATAGCGGTTACCTGTTGGTGGGGCGGTGGACGATGCACGCATCCCGTCGGTCGTTACCGTCGGGTAGGCGGAAGGACTATTGCAGAGCGGCCGCCACCTGGATTGGATGTAACTGCGATTCTGGTATCGGGCTGTGGCGCTCAGGCCAGGTGTTCGCGCAACGCCGCGCCAGCCTGCTGCATGGCAGTGCGTACCGCAGGCACCGCGGCGATCACGTTGAGCAGGCCGTAGTCGTGGATCATGCCGTTGTAGCGCACCGCGCTGACCGCGACGCCGGCGGCGCCCAGGCGACGGGCGTAGGCTTCGCCTTCGTCGCGCAGCACGTCCATCTCGGCGCTCTGCACCATGGCCGGTGGCAGGCCTTGTAGCTGTTCCAGGCTGGCGCGCAGCGGCGAGGCGTGGATCTCGTTACGCTGCTTCGGGTCGGTGGTGTAGTTGTCCCAGAACCACTCCATCATGCCGCGGGTGAGAAAATGTCCCTCGGCGAACTGGTTGTAGGAGGCGTTGTTGAAGCTGGCGTCGGTCACCGGCCACAGCAGCAGCTGAAAACGCAGCTTCGGCGTACCAGCCTCTTTCGCCTTGATGGCGACCACGGCGGCCATATTGCCGCCGACACTGTTGCCGGCCACGGCTAGGCGCGAGCCGTCGACACCGATCTGGCTACCGTTGTCAGCCACCCACTTCGTGGCGGCATAGGCCTGGTTAATCGCAGTCGGGTATTTCGCTTCGGGCGAGGGGGTGTAGTCGACGTAGACTGCCGCGGCGCCGGAATGCACCACCAGGTCGCGGATCAGCCGTGCGTGGGTGGGGTAGTCGCCCAGCACCCAGCCGCCACCGTGGAAGAACATGAAACCCGGCAGGTTGCCCTGGCTGCCCACCGGGCGGACTACCACCAGCTTGAGCGTCTGGCCGGCAGCCTCGATGCTGTGTTCACGGGTTTCCACGGCCGCTAGATCGACCTCGACCGAGGCTTGCGCGCCCACCAGCACGGCGCGGGCTTCCGAAGGCGATAGCCGTTCCAGGGGCGTGCCGCCACCGGCGGCCAAGGTTTCGAGAAAGGATTGTGTGTTGCGTTCGACGCCGGGACTGCCGGCGCCCAGGTTGGGGGAAGGCTGCATGGCGATTCACCTCATGATGGCTGAAGGAGCTTTAGCGCTACTGCGTCGCGCATCTTCTGCCCTTGCGGTCGATCCGGCTTGTACCGGCCTGCCGTTTTGGCATCAGGCTGCTGCCGGGCTGCTAGAGTGAGAGCGGAGTCGCTGGCGTCCGCACGAGGTGGGCATGACAGGGGAAAGTCGCAAGCTGGGCCTGGGGTCGCTGACCGCGCTGGTGGTGGGCTCGATGGTCGGTGGCGGGATCTTCTCGCTACCGCAGAACATCGCCGCGCGGGCCGATGTCGGCGCGGTACTGATCGGCTGGGGCATTACCGCGGTGGGCATGCTGGCGCTGGCCTTCGTGTTCCAGGGCCTGGCCAACCGCAAGCCGCAGCTCGATGGCGGGGTGTACGTCTACGCCAAGGCGGGCCTCGGCGACTACATGGGTTTTTCCTCGGCCTGGGGTTACTGGATCAGCGCCTGGCTGGGCAATGTCGGCTACTTCGTCCTGCTGTTCTCGACCCTGGGTTATTTCTTCCCGGTCTTCGGCCAGGGCAACACGCCGCTGGCCATCGCCTGCGCCTCGGGGTTGCTCTGGTGCGTGCACGCCCTGGTGCTGCGCGGCATCAAGGAGGCGGCGCTGATCAACCTGATCACCACCGTGGCCAAGCTGGTGCCGATCCTGCTGTTCATCGCCATCGTCGGCCTGGCCTTCGACCGCGACATCTTCACCCGTGACATCTGGGGCCGCAGCAACCCGCAGTTCGGCGGTGTGCTGGAGCAGGTGCGCAACATGATGCTGGTCACCGTGTTCGTGTTTATCGGCATCGAAGGGGCGAGCGTGTACTCGTCGCGTGCCGAGCGCCGCCGCGATGTGGGCAAGGCCACGGTGATCGGCTTTCTCGGCGTGCTGGTGCTGCTGATGCTGGTCAACCTGCTGTCGCTGGGGGTGATGAGCCAGCCCGAGCTGGCGGCGCTGCAGAACCCGTCCATGGCCGGAGTGCTGGAGCATGTGGTGGGGCGTTGGGGGGCGGTGCTGATCAGCATCGGCCTGGCGGTGTCGCTGCTTGGTGCGTTGCTGTCGTGGGCGCTGCTGTGCGCCGAAATCCTCTTCGTCTGTGCCAAGGACGGCACCATGCCGGCCTTCCTGCGCCGGGAGAACGCCAATCAGGTGCCGGTCAACGCGCTGTGGCTGACCAACGGCATGATCCAGCTGTTCCTGCTGATCACCCTGTTTTCCCAAGGCACCTACCTGTCGCTCATCTACCTCGCGTCGTCGATGATTCTGGTGCCCTACCTGTGGTCGGCGGTCTATGCGCTGCTGCTGGCGCTGCGCGGCGAAACCTATGAAGACCAGGCCGGGCTGCGCCGCAAGGATCTGGCCATCGGCCTGCTGGCGGTGGGCTACGCGATCTGGCTGCTGTATGCCGGCGGGGTCAAGTACCTGCTGCTGTCGGCGCTGCTCTACGCGCCGGGGGCGCTGCTGTTTCGCCAGGCCAAGCGCGAGCAGGGGCAGGTGCTGTTCACCCGCTACGAATGGCCGATCTTCGCCGCCGTATTGCTGACCTCCGTGCTGGCCGGCTATGGCCTGTATGCCGGGCATCTGAGCTTGTAGCGCTGGACAAAGCGGTCAGCGCGCGGATAATCCGCTCCATCGCCCTCTGACTCTGGCTTCGCGACCCCATGCGCAAAACCCTGCGTACCGCCCTGATCTGGATGCTGATGCTGGCCCTGCCGGCACAGGCCATGGCGGCGCTCGGCATGCAGTTGTGCGAGCAGGTGCATCGCAGCGGCGCTCTGCAGATGAGCTCGACTCAGCAGGTCGAGCACGGCATGCACCACGACATGGCGGCCGACAGCGCACATGGCGCGCATCAGGACGCCGCCCCGGTGGCCAGCAGCGAGGCTTCCGGCGATGGCAGCCTCTGTACCCTGTGCGCCTTCTGCGTCGGTGTCGCCGCGCCCAGCCAGCCGTTTCTGAACGACTCTGCCCTGCAAACCGTCGAGCCGGCTACTGCCTGGCCCGACCGTCTTATCGTCGGCGTGGTCGACACGCCCGAACGCCCCCCGCGTCTTTCTCTCGCCTGAGCCCTTAGGTAGCGCCGTCCTGCGGCGCCTGTAGCTCACGCGGCCGCCTGGCCGCCGTACGCGAGAACACATCATGACTTTGCATTCCCTTGCCGGAAGGCTGCTGGGCATCGCTGCCCTGGCGCTGCCCGGCATCCTCATGGCGGCCCAGCCCGACCCGCTGGACGCCAACGCCGCCGTGCCGGCGCAGGATTACCGTTCCCCTCTGAAAGACTACCGCGCCCAGGCCGACGAGCCGTTGCAGGACTGGCGCGCGGCCAACGACCTGGTCGGCCGTATCGGCGGCTGGCGCACCTACAGCATGGAAGGCTGGGAGCAGCCGGCCGAGCAGGGCGCCGAGCCCGCATCGGGAGGTGATCATGCTGATCACCATTAAAGCCCTGGCGCTGTTCTGCGCCGCGCTGCTGCTGGCCGGCTGCGCCGGCTTCAGCCAGGACGGCGGCTTCGACCCGGTGCAGCAAAGCGCCGAGCGCCAGCTGGACAAGCAACTGCTGTGGGCCCGCGACGAGGCCGGGCGCAGCCAGATCGAGGCACGCGTCGCCGAGCTGTTGGCCGACCCCCTCAGCCTGGACGCCGCGGTGCAGCTGGCCCTGCTCAACAACCGCGGCCTGCAGGCGTCCTTCGACGAGTTGGGCATCGGCGAGGCCGAGCGCGTGCAGGCCGGGCGCCTGCCCAATCCCGGCTTCTCCTACGGCCGTCTGGAGAAGGGCAGCGAGGTCGAATACGAGCGCGGCCTGCACCTGAATCTGGCGCGGCTGATCGCCCTGCCGCTGACCTCGCGCCTGGAAGGCCGGCGCTTCGAGCAGCGGCAACGGCAGACCAGCCTGGCCGTGTTCGAGCTGGCCAGCGAGACGCGCAAGGCCTGGTACCAGGCGGTCGCTGCCGAGGAGAGCCTGGTCTACGCGCGGCAGGTGCTGGACGCCGCCGAAGCCGGCGCCGAGCTGGCCCGGCGCCTGGCCGCGGTGGGTAACTTCAGCAAGCTGCAGCAGGCCGAGCAGCAGAACTTCTACGCCGAGGCCGGTATCGGCCTGATCCAGGCCGAACAGGCGCGGGTGCACAGCCGCGAACAGCTGACCCGCCTGCTCGGCCTGTGGGGCGAGCAACTCGACTACCGTCTGCCCGAACGCCTGCCGGCGTTGCCAAAAACCGCGGACCAGTTGCCGGACGTGGAGCGCCTGGCCATGAACCAGCGGCAGGACATCCAGGCCGTGCGCCTGGATGCCGAGCGTCTGGCGCAGAACCTCGGCCTGACCCGCACCACGCGCTTCATCAACGTGCTGGAGCTGGGCGTGGTCAACAACCGCTCCAACGAGGAGCCGACCCAGCGCGGCTACGAGATCAGCGTCGAGCTGCCACTATTCGACTGGAGTGGGGCCAAGGTGGCGCGGGCCGAGGCGCAGTATCGTCAGGCGCTCAACCGCGCCGCCGAGACGGCGATTAACGCCCGCTCGCAGGTGCGCGAGGCCTATCACGCCTACCGCAACGCCTTCGAGCTGGCGCAGCACTACCGCACCGAGGTGCTGCCGCTGCGCCAGCGCATCGCCGAGGAAAACCTGCTGCGCTACAACGGCATGTTCATCAGCACCTTCGACCTGCTCGCCGACGCGCGCCGCCAGGTGCAGGCGGTGGACGGCTACCTGCAGGCGCAGCGCGCCTTCTGGCTGGCGCGCGCCGACCTCGACATGGCCCTGTTGGGCGCCCCCAATCCCTCGCTCGGCGCGGCGCCTGCCGCTGCTGCCGAGCCGGCCGCCGCCGGCCACTGAACAAGGAATTTCCCAGATGGTTTCACGACGCGATTTCTTTCTCGGGGCCAGCGCCATCGGCGCTGCGGTGGCCACTTCGGCGGTCAGCCGGGTGGCCATGGCGGCCCTGCCCGAACCGGTGCAGCAGGCCAGCGCCGACACCCAACCGCCGCTGCAGCCGAACAGCGGGCGGCCCTACAACCCGGTGGTCACCCTCAACGGCTGGACCCTGCCGTGGCGGATGAACAACGGGGTCAAGGAGTTCCACCTGGTCGCCGAGCCGGTGGTGCGTGAGCTGGCGCCCGGCTACAAGGCCCACCTGTGGGGTTACAACGGCCAGTCGCCGGGGCCGACCATCGAGGTGGTGGAGGGCGACCGGGTGCGCATCTTCGTCACCAACAAGCTGCCCGAGCACACCAGCATCCACTGGCACGGTCAGCGTCTGCCCAACGGCATGGACGGTGTCGCGGGCCTGACCCAGCCGGCGATCCCGGTGGGCAAGACCTTCGTCTACGAGTTCGTCGCCCGCCGTCCCGGCACCTTCATGTACCACCCGCACGCCGACGAGATGGTGCAGATGGCCATGGGCATGATGGGCTTCTGGGTCACCCACCCCAGAGAGCATCACCCGCTGATCAGCGAGGTTGATCGCGACTACTGCTTGCTGCTCAGCGCCTACGACATCGAGCCGGGTGCCTACACGCCGAAGATCATGCAGATGCTCGACTTCAACCTGTGGACCTTCAACAGCCGGGTGTTTCCCGGTATCGACCCGCTGGTGGCGCGCCAGGGCGAGCGGGTGCGCCTGCGTGTCGGCAACCTGACCATGACCAACCACCCGATTCACCTGCACGGTCACGAGTTCGAGGTCACCGGCACCGACGGCGGGCCGACCCCGGTCGGCTCGCGCTGGCCGGAGGTGACTGCCGACGTGGCGGTGGGGCAGATGCGCCAACTGGAGTTCATCGCCGACGAGGAGGGCGACTGGGCGCTGCACTGCCACAAGAGCCACCACACCATGAACGCCATGGGCCACGACGTGCCGACCCTGGTCGGCGTCGATCACCGCGACATGACCCGCAAGATCGCCAAACTGGTGCCGGACTACATGGTGATGGGCGAGCGCGGCATGGCCGACATGGCGGAGATGCAGATGCCGCTACCCGACAACACCGTGCCGATGATGACCGGCGACGGCCCGTTCGGCTCGGTGGAGATGGGCGGCATGTTCACCATGCTCAAGGTGCGCAAGGAGCAGGCCGCCGGCGACTACCGCGACCCGGGCTGGTTCGAGCACCCAGCCGGCACGGTGGCCCATGAGTGGAAGGGCGCACTGGCCAACCCGAGCCGCTCGCACGACGGCGGCGGCCAGTCGATGCCGCTCAAGCAGCCGCTCGAGGCGCCGGTGGAAGTGCAGGTACGCAAGCCCGGCGGTCATGCCGGGCATTAACGGGACGGGCTGCCACGCGGCCCGGTCCCCACAGCAAGCGAGGATTCACCGATGAAAACAGCACAGTTACTGGTTCTGACCCTGATCGGGCTGCTCGGCAGCCCGGCAGCGCTGGCCCACAGCGAGACGCACAAGGGGCATCAGGCCGCCGCAACGATCAAGGAGCAAAAGCCCTGGGGTATCGCCGGCGACGCCAGCGAAGTCGACCGCACCATCGAGATCCGCATGACTGATCAGATGCGTTTCACTCCGGATCGGCTGCAGGTCTGGCAGGGCGAGACCATTCGTTTCGTTCACCGCAACGACGGCAAGATCCTCCACGAGTTCGTCATCGGTACCCGCGAAACCCTGGATGAACATGCCGAGGCAATGCTGCGTTTTCCCGGCATGGAACACGACGAGCCCTATATGGCTCACGTTGCGCCGGGGCAGAGCGGCGAGATGATCTGGACCTTCAACCGCGCCGGCGAATTCGATTTCGCCTGCCTGATCGCCGGCCACTACCAGGCCGGCATGGTCGGTACCATCCAGGTGCTGGCCGACTGACCTACGAGAGGAAACACGCATGAAAAAACCATTGCTAATCGCGGCGCTGGCCGCCCTGTTCAGTCTGCCGTTGCAGGCCGCCGACCCCGCACCGCTGAGCCAGGGCGAGGTGCGCAAGGTGGACGCCGCCGCGCAGAAGATCACCCTGCGTCACGGCCCCATCGCCAGCATTGGCATGCCGCCGATGACCATGGTCTTCGAGGTTGAGAACGTGGAACTGCTGGAAGGGGTTTCAGCGGGAGAGAAGGTGAAGTTTCAAGTGCAGCAGCAGGGTAACCGTTACATCGTTACCGAACTGCAGGTAGTGGAGTAGCCAGCAGAGCCGGCCCAGGCATTGCGCCTGGGCTGGCGAACACTCAGTTCAGGCCGTCGGTCAGGGCCTTGGCAGGTACCAGCTTGACCACTTTCTTGGCAGCGATTTCGATGCTCTTGCCGGTCTGCGGGTTGCGGCCGGTGCGCGCTGGGCGCTCGCTCACCTTCAGTTTGCCGATGCCTGGCAGGGTGATCTCACCGTCGTTTTCCAGTGCGTCGCCGACAATTTCACCCAGCTGATCGATCAGGGTGCGAACAGTGGCTTTGGGCAGGGATACGGCCTCGGCCAGGTCGCTGATCAGTTGGTCTTTGGTGATTGCCATGATGTAACTCCGTTTGCAAGTGAGAGGTTCGCTGCTGCCGATATGGATCTGTGCAGTCGAAAACGTGGGAACGCTAACATAAAACAGATGATTCGGCAGCGCTGCAACGGGCACTGCCAATAGGGCTTAGTGTCGCATCAGTCCCGGTGGTTCCAGCGTGTAAGCAAAAAACGCAGCCGACCGCTGATGCCGGGTTCGCTGGCGCTATCAAATGGCACCTCGATCTCCAGGCTGCCATCCCTCTGGAGGTTGCCATCGAGTTTACGGTCGGCGCTGTGCACCCCCTGATTCTGCCAGGCGTGGCTCACCTGCCAGCTACTGTCAGTACTGGGCGGGGTTATTTCCAGCACCAGGCTGTTGCGGAACAGGTAGCTGCCCTCGAAATGCTGGTTGACCCATAGCTTGCGTTCCACCTCGTAGTCCGGCACCCGCACGTTAAAGGTCAAGGTATAGGCCAGTCCCTTGCGCCTGCTGTTCACGCGCGCCCGATCAGCCAGAAACAGGCTGCCAAGGAATAGCTTGCCGTTCTCTTGCGGTGCCTTGAGCCAGTGCTGATGGGCGAGACAGGCCACCGAATCCTCTTCGGCGGTACGCCGGCTCAGGTACCAGAGTTTGCCGCGGGGGGCTGCGAGCACTTCGAACTGGTACAGGGCGTTGATAGTTTGTCCCTGGCTCTCAGACTTGCGCAGCTCCTTGGGCAGGGTGATGGCGTCGACTTCAGCCCAGATGTCCACACGCACGTCGCCGAACAGAAAGCGCGTGAGATTCTGGTAAGCCTCCTCGCTATTGACGATGCCGAAGTAGCCGGAATGTGCTCGATAGGTAAAGGCCTTGGCGCAGGGCGCTGTCGGTTTGCCACGCGCGTCCAGGCCGCAGAGGGTCGCGTTGTCGATGCGCACCAGGCCGTCGCTGCCATGTCCGGCGAAGGTACGCGACAGGCCCAGGCCCGCTTCGTAGTCCATGCGATTGGTGCCAACCATGCAGAAGAAGCGTTTGGATGCAAAGCGTGCCTCGGGCAACCAGTCGACACGCTCGGTGAGCTTGTAGGCAGCTTCCAGATCCAGAAAGGTCGCCAGGCGCTGGCGGTTGAAATTGCTGATATCGCTCAGGCTCAGCCAGCTCGGCGGGTTGATGCCGAGCAGATCGATGCCGTTGTGCGGGGTAGCGTAGGTGAACACCTTGTCCACCAGCTGAGCCGCGCCGCCCGGATCCAGCCTGGAATTTTGCAGCAGGCCGCGGCAGACCAGGCCACCCATCGAATGGGCCACCAAGTAGCAGCGAAAGTCGGTCTTGGTAATGCCGTTCTTCGGGTTGGCGCACACCAGCTCGCGCACCTTGAGTATCAGCTCACCAAGTTTGCTGGCGAATACCTCCAGGCTCGGTGTGCTGCCGATACCCAGCAGCCGTGAGGCCTCGTCGTAGTAGCGATAGATGATGATCGAACGGCTGCCCAGGCGATTGTCGGTGTTGGCGGCCCATTCCGGGTCGAGAATGTCGTAGCCGTCTTCGTATACGTCCTGATAGTCGAATTCCGAAGCCAGGCGGATCACTGGCGACTCGAAGACGAATTTGCGTGGTTGGCGGGTCTTTTCCGCTACCGCGCGGTAGACGGTAGAACCAAGGTTGAAACCGCAGAACGGGTCGGCGCTGGTCTGATCGATCTCCCCCGGGGTCATGGCGTAGCCACGCACGTAGATGATCGGATGGAAGGGGCTATGCGAATTGGCCATGGTTGCTCCTGAGGTGGCGTGCGCGTGCCTCGGGAATGCTCATCATGGCCGAACTGCGGGATGCGACGAGTGGCGCGGGTAATAGTGGAGAAGGTTAGCTCAGCGCCAGAGGTTTTCCGGATTTTCGCACGGCCAGACGGCGACTTGGCAAGGCTCGACTAAGCTACTGATACTTGCCTAATGCTGGAGTGCCGTCATGTTGCGCGCATTTGCCGATCTGGGGTTCCGTTGGAAGATTGCCCTGCCCATTCTGTTGCTGGCCGCCTTGCTGGTAGCGATGGGAACCTTGGGTGTGCGCGGTATCACTCAGGTCGCCGAATCCAGTACCACGCTGACCAATCGCCATCTGCCGGCCATCAGCCTGCTGCTCAACGCCGACCGCGATCTTTACCAGGCCTTCGTCTCTGAGCGCAGCCTGCTTGATGAGGGGGCCGAGGATCACGTCGCCGCGCTCAAGAAAACTCACGCCGAGAACCTGCAGCAGGCCTACGACCGTGTGCACAAGTTCGCCGACATGCAGCCCGGCAGCGAGGCGCTGGCGCTGGTGGCCGAGTTCGATCGTGGCTTCGAGCGCTGGAAGGCCACCTCGCAGCGAGTGCTGGAGCTGGCCTCCAGTGATCCGGAAGGCGCCAGTCGGCTTAGCTTTGGCGACAGCGAGGCGCAGTTCGAAGAGGCGCGCACAGCCATCGACAAACTCGGTGAGTTGGAAGACAACGCCGCCAATGCCGTTGGCACTGGTGCCATTACCCGCGGCGAAGCGCTGGTCTGGCAGCAGGGTCTGATCATCGCCATAGGCCTGTTGGTGTGCCTGATTCTGGTGGTGGGCTTCCCGCTGTTGGTGACCCGTCCGCTGCATAACCTGCTTTATCGGATTGAGCAGATCGCTGACGGTGATGGCGACCTGCGGGTGCGCCTGGACGTGCTCTCCAGGGACGAACTGGGCAAGCTCAGCCATGCCTTTAACCGCTTTCTCGACAAACTGCAGCCGTTGATCAAGGAAGTCGGAAGGGTCACTGGTGAGGTGGCCGACTCGGCACAGAGTCTCGCAGGCATGGCGGCCGCCAATGATCGATTGATCAGCAGCGAGCACGCGGCGGTCGATCAGGTCAGCACTGCGGCCACCGAAATGAGCGTGGCCGTGCATGAGGTGGCGCGCAATGCACAGAATGCTGCCGATGCCGCGCGCCATGCCGAGGTCCAGTCGCGAGAAGGCGCCCAGGTGGTCGGTGCGACCATTCATTCGATCCGCCAACTGGCCCAGGAAGTGGAGAGCGCATCCGACACCATCCAGACCCTGGAGCAGGAAACCGCCAACATCGGCGCGGTACTGGCGGTGATCAAGGGCATTGCCGAACAGACCAACCTGCTGGCGCTCAACGCGGCCATCGAGGCGGCGCGGGCAGGGGAGCAGGGCCGCGGTTTTGCCGTGGTCGCCGATGAGGTGCGAGCGCTGGCAGCACGTACCCAGGAGTCGACCAAGGACATCCAGCAGATGATCGAGCGTCTGCAGGCTGGTGTGCAGAATGCGGTCAAGGCCACGCATTCAGGCAGCGCACGGGCGCGGCAGAGCGTGGAGCAGGCTGCCGGTGTGGACCAGGCTTTGAGCGTGACCGGTGATTCGGTGCAGCGCATCAACGACATGGCTGCGCAGATCGCCACCGCCTGCGAGGAACAGAGCAGCGTTACCGAGGAAATCGCACGCAACATCAGCGACATTCGCGACCTCTCCAACGAAGCGGCGCAGACCTCGGAGCAAAGCACTCAGGCCAGCCAGCGCCTCTCCGAACTGTCTACCGGTCTGGCTCAGCTGGTAGGGCGTTTTCGCGTGTAGAAAACCGCTTGGCACATCTAAGTGATTGAAGCGGTTGTAACTTTGCATTTACTCGTTACAATGGCGCGGCCCGTCGCAATGGCGGGCAGCGTTATGGTGGCCCTGCCGGTCCCCTCGCAACGATTACCCGTCAACCTGGTCAGGCCCGGAAGGGAGCAGCCACAGCGGGAACATTGTGTGCCGGGGTGTGGCTGGTGGGGTCCACCTCCAGTCTCGATATTCCCTGATTTCAGCAAGCGTCTCGCGTTGATCGCGCGTGACGAGCTCTCTCTATTTGTCCTGCACTCAAGTTCTCTGGCCACTCTGTATCAGCCGAGAGCTCAGCCATGAACGAGTGATCGCCTGCTATGGAAAGTCCACCATAAAAAAGCCGCCAGTCGTGGTGGCGGCTTGTGTTATGCGGTGGGCGACGGATGGCGCTCAGCGTACGCCTGAGTTGCGCAGGGCGGCCGGGGTATAGTCGGCCGCGAGTGGCTTGGTGCCGAACTCGACGCCCTGACTTTCCTCGTTACGCAAACCGGAGGCGATGTAGCGGCCATTCAACAGGTCGTGCAGCGTTTCCACGGCCAGCCAGGGCACCTGCACATCGTAGTAGGGCTGCATATGGCCTTCGCCGACGCGCCAGAGTGTGCCGCGGGCGTCGTAATGGTCGGCCAGGACGACCTGCCAGGAATCCTCGTCGATGAACAGCACGCGCTTGGCATAGATATGTCGCTCGCCGGGTTTCAGGGTGGCCTGTACTTCCCAGACGCGATGCAGCTCGTAGCGGGTCTGGTCGGGGTTGAGGTGGCCGGCCTGGACGATATCGCCGTATTTCAGCGTGGGTGAGTCGAGCTTGAAACTGTTGTAGGGGATGTACAGTTCGCGCTTGCCGACCAGCTTCCACTCGTAGCGATCCTGGGCGCCGTTGTACATGTCGAAGTTGTCACCGACACGTTGCCCCTCAGAGGCCGGGTAGGGGCCGTCATAGGCAACCTGGGGAGCACGTCGTACGCGCCGCTGTCCCGCATTGTAGAGCCAGGCCATGCGCGGTTCGCGTACCTGGTTGAGGGTTTCATGCACCAGCAGCACGTTGCCCGCCAGGCGCGCGGGCGAGGTGATCTGTTCCTTGTAGTAGAACAGCACGTTGCCCGGCTCGCTCGGGTCGTAGTCCTTGAGCTGGTCGCGGTAGGCGAACTCCATCTTGAATTTCACCGGCACGAACGAGCCGTTCTTTTCTGGCGTCACCTGTACGCTGTTCCGTTTCATGCTGCCGCCGCGATAGCGGGTGAGGTGGTTCCAGACGACTTCCTGAGCGTTCTGCGGAATGGGGAACGGGTAGGCCACCTGAAAGTCGCTCAGGCCGTTGCCGCCTTCGATCATCTGGGCGTGTTCGGCATTGGCCCGCACGGCCTCGTAAACGAACTCCGGCAAGGCAACAGTTCGATGGCTGGGGTAGATCGGTAGTCGGTAGGTGTCCGGGTAGCGTTTGAGCATGGCTAACTGGCCTGGGCTCAGCTTGTCCTGATACTGCTCGGCGTTCTGTGCCGTGATGGTGAATAGCGGTTGTTCGCTGGCGAAGGGATCGTCGAGAAAGCCCTGTGGGCTTTTATTGCCAGTGTTCTTGGCGAGCCCACCGGTCCAGGCCGGAATGCTGCCATCGGCGTTGCCTGCCTTCTCCGCACCCAGCGGAGTGAGGCTGCTGCCGAGCTGGGCGGCCTGATCCTGGGAGACTGCAGCCTGCACCGCGCTGGCCAGTAACAACAGACTGAAGATAGCGTTCTGCACAAGGTGTTTCATGGTCCGTACTCCCGCTTAGAAGGACATGCCGAAGCTGAGCGCGACGAAGTCGCGATCAATGTTGGTGTTGTACCGACCGCCGAAGAAATCGGTGTACGACAGGCTGGCGTAGTAGGTATTGCGGTACTCGACATCCAGACCGAGGCTGATGGCCTTGCTGCCTTCGTTGAAGCCAGGTTCGGGGGCGTAGCCGTCGACATCGTGCGACCAGGCCAGGTTGGGTCTGAAGGTCATGGCCGGGATCAGGTTGCTGTACTCCCAGATCGCGCGTGCGCGGTAACCCCAGGAGGTGCTGGTGAGGAACCCGTGGTCATTGCAGTTCTGCGCGGTGTTGGCACTGGTGACGGTGCGGCACAGCTGGTTATCGGGATACAGGGCGCCCTGACCGAACACCGGGTCGCGGCCGTAACGCAGCCCGCCCTTGCCCTCCAGATCGCCGACGTGCACCAGGCCGACTTCACCGACCAGGGTCAGGCGGTCTGCCCCCATCACCTGATCGAAGAAGTGCACCGCAGAGAACTGCGCCTGGGTCATGGGTTTGCGACGGTAGCCTTCCATCAAGGTCGAGTTAGTCGCCGTGTAAGCGCCGGACGAGAGCAATGGGGAGACCGCAGGGTCGCCCGTACCCGCCAGCACCTGGTCGACTGCATTGAGCTGCATGGGCATGTTGGGTCTGTAGCTGATCTCTCCGGACAGGGCCGTGCCTGTAGGTAAGGTGGTGGCGAAGCTCAGGCCGTAGAGGCGAATGTCCTCCGGATAGGCCACTTGATAGCGGGACGTTCCCAGGCGATAGGCCGCGCCCAGATCGTTCAGCGCTGGCCCCAGCAGCCCCGCGCAGAGTGCAGGGTCGGGAATGCCCAGGTTGGCG
This sequence comes from Pseudomonas sp. ZH-FAD, assembly GCF_002803095.1. Lineage (GTDB taxonomy): Bacteria > Pseudomonadota > Gammaproteobacteria > Pseudomonadales > Pseudomonadaceae > Aquipseudomonas. The sequence continues at coordinate 107,408 of NZ_PGLR01000013.1, forward strand.
CACAGTTGCGGGATGAAATTGCTGTCGGCGATGTTCGGGCTGCTCATCGAATTAACGTAGGGCTGCCTGCTGTGATAGTTGAGCGCATAGGCGCCAAACTCGGCGTCGATGGAGGGCACGAACCAACGCAGGGCCAGGCCCCACTGGCCGCCGTCACGGGCATCGGCATCGTCCAGCCGGGGTACTTGGATACCTTGCGGGTCCAGGGTGACGCCGAAAGGCGTCAGCGCTGCCTGGGCGAATGGGTTGTCGCTCAGGTTCGGGCCTACCGTCAGGACATCGCAGCCATCGGCGATGAAGTCGTTCTGCGAAAAGAAGGTGCCGCAGTTGTCGACGACGGTCTGCTGCCAGTCGAGCTGGTAGAAGGCTTCGGCGGAGAGGTTGTCGGTGAGGTTCTGCGACAGGTAGAACATGTTCACCGGGATCAGGCCTTCCTTGATCTCGGCACCTGGCCGGCGAAAGGCCGAAACGTCTACCGGGTTGATGCTGTTGATGCCGCCCTGGATGAAGGTGCTTTCGCCCCAGCTCACCACCTGCTTGCCCAGGCGCACGGTGCCTGGCAGCTCGCCGATCACGTAGTTGTGATAGATGAACGCATCCAGCAGTTCGGCGCCGGAGGAGCGGGCGGCCTGTTTGCGATTGTGATCATCGATGTCCACGAACGGGCGACTTTCGTCCTTGAGTTCGAAGTCGTACCAGTACTTGCCGCGCACGAACAGGCCGCTGTCTGCGTACTTCAGCTCCAGATCGTGAGTGCCCTTGAAGATCTTGGAGAAGGTCTCGCCTTTACGGAAGTTCAGGCGACCGTCATCTGTGCCACTGGCAAATCCCTTGCCCCCGTTGTTTTCACCGATCAGATGCGGGTCGGCGTCGCGCACGGACCAACTGGCGCCGATGCTGAGCGATGAGTCGAACTGGCCTTCGATCTCGCCGATGCTGAAGTCGATGGCCTGAGCTGGCAGCACCAGACTGTTGGCCAGGCCGATGGCCAGCGGGAGGCGGCTGCGCCGCCATGAAATAACGTTACTCATACTCTCTAACCTCTTGTTTTTGTTGTAAGGCACGTTTTCCGAAGATGAGCGGGTCCTACCCCTGTGTTGGCAGTGGTTGATGTTTGCGTGGTGAGCTGCGTTGTATGGAGAGGCTGTCAGCCAGGCGGCGTGGTAGCTGGCAACCAGTCGACCGGGAAGCTGTAGCGGCCGAGCGCACTGCCGAGACGCTCGCGCTGCGGGCCGTCGGCAAGTTGCACCACCAGGCCGCGTCGAGCGTCCTGCACGATCTCTACCTGGAGGTCGACGATCCCGCTACGCTCGGCCTCCAGGCGCACCACCTGGGCGATCTCTCGCTGCTGCAGGGCGGGTTTGAAAATCTTGCCCACGGGCGTCACGGGCAGCGCTTCGAGTACTTCAATGCGTTTGGGCACGGCTGCTCGTTCGCTGATGCGCTCGTTCGCGAAAGCCTGCAGCGTCTGCTCGTCACAAGTGGCGCCCGGGTTCAGCTGCACATAGGCCACTGGAACTTCGCCGGCATGAGCATCCGGGCTGCCGACCGCAGCGACGAGGGCCACGCAGGGGTGTGCTTGCAGCGCCTCTTCGATCTGCTTCGGATCGATGTTGTGCCCGCCGCGGATGATCAGTTCCTTCTTGCGACCGGTCAGCCAGAAATAACCCTGTTCATCCTGTCGCCCCAGGTCGCCGGTGTTAAGCCAGCGCTGACCATTGATATCGATCCAGACAGTCTTGTTATGCAGTGGCTCGAGGTAGCCGGCGAACAGGTTGGGGCCGTGAATGGCGATGATTCCCACTTCATCGAGCTGCGCATCGCGCTGGTAGCTGCCGTCGTCGGCGAGTATCACCGCGCGCATGTCCTGGTAGGCCAGGCGCAAACCGATGGAGCCGATCCGTCGTTCGCCTGCCGGTGGGTTGGTGGACGACACGCAGGCCGCTTCGGTCAGGCCATAACCTTCCAGAATCGGCACGCCGATCCGCTGTTCGAACTCACGGAACAGTTCGACCGGCATGGGCGCCGCACCGCACAGCGCGTACTGCAGGCTGGAGATGTCGTGCCCGGCTGTTGGCTGTTGCAGCAGGGCGGAATAGACCGTGGGTACTCCGGAAAAGAAGTTGATGCCGAAATGCGCGGTCATCTCCCAGAAGTTCGCGATCACGCCCGCACCCCGATAACCCTGAGGGGTACCGATGATCACCCTGTCGCCCTGGCTCCAGGGCATCAGGCCGGTGACCAACTGACCGTTGACATGAAACAGCGGCAGCCCGCAGAAAATCACCTGGCCGGCGGGCCGCGGCTGCATATTGACGGCCATCGCCCAGGCGTTGAAGACCTCCGAACCGTGAGTACGCACGGCAATCTTCGGTAAACCCGTGGTACCGCCCGTACAGAAGTAGGATGAGGGCTCGTCCGGACGTATCTGCCGGCCGCTGTTGAGTCGGTCGCCAGGTTGCTGGCGCATCAGCGTGCGCAGATCGTGGATACGACGCCAGCGCAGGTTGCGCTTTTCACGCAGCGCCATCCAGCGCAGGGCCAGGCTCGCGAGAGGGCCGACGTAGGGTGCCATGCTCACCCACACCAGCTCTTGCACGCAGGGCAACTGATCGAGTTGGCTGGATACCTTGCTCCATAGGTCGCTGCCGGGTGTAGGGGCCAGCGTGACCACCACCTTGGCCTTGGCTGCTCGCAGCAGCTCAGCGATCTGCGGCGCCTCCAGCAGAGGGTTGATCGCCATCACCACGCCGGCGGCTTCGCCTCCCCATATGGTGAAGTGCGTCTCCGGCAAGTTGGGCAGGATGAAGGCCACCACGTCGTCAGGGCCGATGCCGAGGCCGTGAAAGGCATTGGCGGCTCGGGTGATGTCGGCGAACAGCTCGGCGTAGTTCCAGTCGTGCGTTCGTCGAAAATTCTGCGCATCGAGCAGGAAACTCAGCGCTGGCGCCTGGGCATGCTCCCTGGCGCAGCGTTGCAGAGCTGCGTAGGTGCTGTCGGCCAGACCCCGCTGGCTCAGCGGGAGCTGTTCGATGGCTTCGATATCGAAGTAGGACGAAACGGCCATCAGGCTTGCTCCACCACGACGTTGCGTTGCGTGCCCAGGTCGATCAGGCCATCGGCGCTACGGATGCTGGCTTCGACCACATCGCCTTGCTTCAGGTAGTAATCGTTGCGGCCTTCCTGCGCTTTCATGAAGGCTTTCCACTTCACCGCTTCGGGCAGCAGGGCGGCGATGCGCTGCTTGGCCGGGGAGGGAATACTCAGTGCGCAGCCTGCTGGAGTCCCGGTGGCGATCAGGTCGCCTGCGCTCAGGTTGTGCACACCCGACAGTTCGGTCAGCGTTTCTGCCGGACCGAAGACCAGGTTGGCGGTGTTGTCGTCCTGGCGGGTTTTGCCATTCACGCTCAGGCGCAGCTGCAGTTTCTTCAAATAGGGCATGTCCTTGGCATCGAGCAGGCACAGATAAGGACCAATCGGGCCGAAGGTGCGGTAGCTCTTGCCCTTGTAGAACTGCATCTGCGGTATCTGGATATCCCGCGCCGAGTAGTCGTTGACGATCACCACACCGGCCACGAATTCGTGCAGGTTGGCATCGGTCACCCACTGCTTGGCGTCGATATCCCGCTTGAGCACCAACCCCAGTTCGATTTCGTAGTCGAGAAATCGCACGTCATGCGGTTTGATCAGCTCACTGTCCGCCGGGACGATGCAGCTGGTCGCCTTGGTGAAGATCATGTTGAATTTCTTCACGTCCGGGTCCATGCCGGACTCGATCATGTGCTGCCGGTAGTTGGCGCCTTGACAGATGAACTGCTGGTCACGGGTTACCGGTGAAAGCAGCTTTACTGCTTCGAGTGGTAGGTCTCCGTCGGGTAAGGCTGCCAGATGCGGCAGTTGGGTATGACGGATAAGCTCGCCGGTGTTGGCGTATTCGCCGGGAATGCGGGAAATAAGACCCTTACGGATCACTCCCCACTGGACGAGGTTCTGGTGCTCGAAACGGACGATATGGACTGGCATGGCAAGGGCTCCCGATGAAGCGGTGGTTTGCTCGGTGGCAATGTCTTGTTGTTCAGAACTGACTCGGCAGTTGATTGGCAGCAACGTTCCGGCAGCTAAGAGCAGGCTGCTCTTGAGCAGCGTGCGACGCCTCCAGACCGGCATGCTGGCAACGCTTCTAGCCAAACATCCGGGCCAGCGTGATCAGCTTGCGCAAGGTCAGGTCCGGGCTGCGTCGCAGGTTGCGCAGCAGCGCTGCGATAGCCGCCAGGTTGAGTACGGGTTTGGTGAAACTCTTGGGCATGCGCTGACCCCATTGCGACATCGCTTCGGGGCTGACCGCATGCACGCCGGTGGGGTGGTCGGCGGTGAACAGGTCGCCGTCGCAGTAGTGCTCGTGTTTGTCGCCCCAAGGGTCCTGCCAGTAGTCGAATATCTGGCTGCCGAGGATGTGCCGGCCTATGCCCCAGGCATGTTTCCAACCTTTTTCACGCAGTACGCGTTGGCCCATGCCGACAGCGTCGGCGTCCACCACCTCGTAGGCGCTGTGGCTGTACGTGGCCATGAAACCCTGGGCGATCGCCAGGGTGTGATGATCGGTGGGCGTGTCGCCCAGATCGAGGCGCATGAAGGTGACCGCAGGCGAGCCGTCCGGTAGCACCTGCACGTCGCTGGGAATAAAACCGAAATGATGCGTGTACCAGGCGCAGGTCGCCTGATAGTCGGCCACTTCCAATACCACATGGCCGAGCTTGATGACCTCAGGTGGCGCGATTGGCGGCCGCTGGGTGGCGTTGATACGTGGTGTTTCATCCACCAGATTGAGTGGTAGCGGGGCGCGATGAGCCATGGCCTCTGCGGCTTGTTGACCATGAATAGCCTCTAGCAGAAAACCCGATGGATCCGTCAGTCGTACTCGCTCACCGCCTCCGGGACCCTCGAGTGGCTCGATGCCGGAGGCCCCGGGCAGGGCGGCTATACGTTCAAGATCGTCGCGACTGGCGAGCGCCAGGCCAAAGCCGAGGAAGCGTGAACGTTTTGCATGGTGGATGCGATAGCAGTAGGGCGCAGAGCCGGTGCCGCGCATATACAGGGTGGCGGCATCGCGCTGGGCAGTCTGCAAGCCGAAGTCGCCGAGAAAGCGTTCGGCCTGCTCCAGGTCCGGCCGTTCGAAGATCAAATGGGCCAATGCCTGGGCGCGTACAGTCGGCTGCGGATGGCGTGCCGGCTGGGGCGTGGCGAGTATGGCTGTTGTGATTTGTTTTGCCATTGTCGTTCTCCGTGGCTTTTTCGGGCAAAGCCGGGCCGTCGACCCCGCGCAGCAGGGTCGTTGGGGTGTCAGGTAGCAATCAGTCCAGGGCTGGTAAGAGCGGCAGCTCGATATTTGCCAGTTGTTGCGCCTCGTCCTCAGGCACGCCTAACGCGCGCAGAACCAATTCGGCCGCTTCGCTGCCCGCATCACGCCAGGTCTTGACACCTTCGAGCACGAGCAGCATGGCGCCGAGTGTCGAGCAGGCGATTAATGAGATGACGCTAGCCAAGTGGCCTTGCGGGAAGCGATAGCGACCATTGCCAAGGCCCGTAAGGACATCTGTGGTCGCCTGGCTGTAGAACATTTCGCGCAGCGAGGCATCGCTTAGTGCGAAGCGATTGAGGAAGGCGCCCCAGTGGGGTTCTTCATGCGTGCGCCGGATGAACAGGCGTATGCCTATGGATAGACGTTCTGCCGGGTCCTCCACTGCAGCGAAGCTTTGGTAGACGCGCTCGTGCATCTCCTTGCTCAACTGGCTGGCAACCTGCTGAAACAACTGATCCATGTTCTCAACGTTGTTGTAGATGGTGCCGCGTGCAACACCGGCTTCCTGAGCAAGATCGCTGACGTTCAATTGGGTGGCGCCTTTTTCCGCAAACAGACGGACTGCTGCTTTGTATATACGGCGTTGAGCGGTGCTGAGCTGTGTCAACGGTGTTGCCTCCAGGGTGGCTGTGCGGCAATTGAACACTTGTGTTTAATTTTGGTCAAGCGGTTGTGTTTAAAAATGTACTCATGTGTTCAATTTTGAATTTATATGTTCTTCTGTTCGAGGTGTTCGTGGTCGCGCACCTGTCAGCGCATGACCCCTTTTCTTTGCCGAGGATGCTTCATCGATGAGCGATCTGTTTCAGCCCTTGCACCTGCCCAACGGCAGCGTCATTCCCAATCGCCTGGCCAAGGCCGCCATGGAGGAAAACCTGGCGGACGCCGAGCATGCGCCCGGACCTACCCTGATTCGGCTCTATCGAGCCTGGGCCAAGGGCGGGGCCGGTCTGATCATCACCGGCAACGTGATGGTGGATCGGCATGCCCTGACCGGGCCAGCGGGCGTTGTGCTGGAAGATGACACACATCTGCCGCGCTTCCGGGCCTGGGCTGCTGCGTCTCGCAGCTATGGGGCTCAGGCCTGGCTGCAGATCAATCACCCAGGGCGACAGTTGATGGCCAGCCTGGGGCAGCCGGCACTTGGGCCATCGGCTATCCCGGTGGATATTCCCGGGCTTTCCAAGCTCTTCGTTCAGCCGCAGGCGCTGGAAGAGAAGCAGATAGAGCGGATCATCCAGCGCTATGTCACGACAGCAGCGCTGGCTGAGCGCGCCGGTTTCACCGGGGTGCAGATTCACGCGGCGCATGGCTATCTGTTCAGCCAGTTCCTGTCTCCGCTGAGCAACTGCCGTAGCGATGGTTGGGGCGGCAGCCTGGAGAATCGGGCGCGCATTTTACTGCGCACTGTCGAGGCGGTGCGGGCTCAGGTTGCTCCGCAGTTCTGCGTGGCGGTCAAGCTCAATTCAGCAGACTTCCAGCGTGGCGGCTTCGAGGTTGGCGACGCTGAGGCGGTGGTGAAGATGCTGGCGGAGCGGGCGGTTGATCTCGTCGAGCTTTCCGGCGGTAGCTATGAAAGCCCGGCCATGCAGGGGCAGACCCGCGATGGCAGCACGCTTGCGCGTGAAGCCTATTTTCTCGAGTTCGCCGAGCGCATCGGCCAAGTGGCATCGATGCCCATCATGGTGACCGGTGGGGTACGTCGCAGGGCTGTGGCCGAGCGCGTCATCGAGCGTGGGGTTGCGATGGTAGGCATGGCCACCGCCCTGGCTATCGAACCAGGATTGCCTGCGCGCTGGCGGGCGGGCGACGATATCGCGGTCCCGCCCGTGGTCGTGAGCTGGAAGAACAGGGCACTGGCTGCTGCCGCGACCCAGGCTGTGGTCAAGAAGCAACTGGTGCTGCTGGGCAGTGGCAAGCCGAGCAATGCGCAGACATCGCCTCTTCTGGCCTTGGTTGGCAGCCAATTGAGGCAGAGACTCCAGGCTCGTCGTTATCGACGCTGGGTGGCGAGCAAAGGCTGCTAGAGCGTCGGTTGGCCCGGCAACTCATGTCGGGCCAGCTTACGTGCTCTGGTTGCTGCCGCGCCCAGTGCCTTGAGAATCATCTCGGCCACCAGCATGTCGTGTTCGTCGACGCTGCGTCCCTCGACGGCGCTGCGCATGGCGCCGAGTGTGCAGGAGACCAGCAGATCGAGGGCTATCGCCTCATGTTCATAGGTCAGGACGCCTTCGTCTTTTCCCGCGCGTAGGTCGGTCAAGACGTAATTGGCAATCTTCGAGCGCATGGCCTGGTCGAAGTGCACCACGCGCACCACGGCGCTCGCCCAGTCGGGGTCGTTGATGGCGCGCAGGATGAACATGCGCACGCCAATGGCGATGCGACGTGCGCCACTCTCGACGCCCACGCTGTGCTGTGCGATGGCCTCGGAGAATTCATCGGCCATGGCCAATCCGACCGCCTCTACAACTTCATCACGGGAGCGGAAGTAGTTGTAGATGGTGCCGCTGGCCACTTCTGCCTCGTGGGCGACGTCGAGTAGCGCGATTTCTCCCACTTCCTTGCGGGCGAACAGGCGGACGGCAGCATCGATGAGGCCGCGGCGGGTGCGCTCGCGCTTTTTGTGGCCACGACTTGGTGGCGCAGGTGCTAGGTTGGATGTATTGGCTCTGCTCATGCTCAGCCCCTGGTAAACAGGCCTTGATGATAATGGAGTGGTTGGCGGCCAGGCCATTCACTTTCTTAACAGCTGCAGACAGTCGGAAACGACCCTGGCGGCCTGGCCGGCAGCGCCGTCGTGCATAAGAATGCGGTCCGGGCGAACCACCAGTAGCGATCCCGGCGGCATGGCAGTTGTCAATTGCTGACCCAGGTCTTCGATAAAAGGGGTGGTGGAATGGCTGCGCTGACCCTGTGGGCCGATATGCAGAAAGCGCCCACCTACCGCCTCCCAGCGTTTTTTCTGCTCTGGGCTTAGGGTCGCGCAGGGATCTGCGCCCAGGCCGATCAGTGTCAGGCCATCTCCGAGCACATCGTCGCTCGGCAGGATGCGGCCATCGGGCGTGCGTACCAGGCCCTGAGGCAGCAGACCGCCCCGAGGTAGTCGGGCGCCGCGGGTCTTGTTCATGAACAGTCCGCGCTTGAAGACGTTCTTGGGCTTGATCTCCAGTTCCTCGAAGTGTCGCCGCGCCGCCGGGATCAGGCCCAGGGTGCGCATCATGCCGTGTCCCAGAAAGGCCAGCAGAGCGTTGCGTGGCATGATCAGGCGCCCCATGAATTTGGCCATGTCGATCATTTCCTGGGCGTGGGGGCGGCGTTCCTGTTCATAGCTGTCGAGAATCGCTGGGCTTGCCTGGCCCTTCAGTACCCAGCTCAGCTTCCACGCCAGGTTGGCGGCGTCACGCAGCCCTGCGACCAGGCCCTGGCCAACGAATGGCGGGGTGATGTGGGCCGCGTCACCAGCCAGGAACACACGGCCTTGCTGGAAATGCTTGCAGCAGCGCGCGTGGAAGCGATACACCGCCTTGCGCTCGATCTTCAGTTGGCCGGGCTCGATCCAGCGCTGCAGCAGGGTGCTGATGTAGCCCGTGTCCTCCACCTGGTCACGGGTTTCTCCTGCGCGCAGCATGAATTCCCAGCGTTCGCGGCCGCCCGGTGCCGGCATGTGCGGCGTTGGTCGATGGTGGTCGCAGATGAACTCCACATGGTTGATGGTCTTGCCTTCGCGTTGGCAGGCATCGACGATCAGCCAGTCCTCGGAGTAGCTCTGCCCCTCGAAATCCTGGCCAATGAGGCTGCGTACCCTGGAGCTGGCGCCATCTGCACCCACCAGATAACGCGCGCGAACCTGGTGCTGGCTACCGTCCTCGGCACGAAGGCTGGCGGTGACACCGTCGCTGTCCTGGCGTAGGTCCTCCAGTTCCAACCCGCCGAGGCTGGTGACGTTGTCGAAGCGTTGGTAGTGCGCACGCATCGAGTGTTCCAGATCCGGTTGGTAGAAAGTCACCAGCTTGGGGTGTCCATCCAGACTACCGGTGGTATTGGCACGACCGAACTGGCCGATCATCGGGCAGTGCATGCGTACTTCCGGAATCACGATCTTGTCGAAGGCGTCTTCGCCCAGGCCTGCCAGTTGGAGGATGCGCAGCGCCTCGTTGTCCAGAGCGATCGCGCGCGGCATCAGCAGGATCTCGTGGGTCTTGTCGATGATCAGGGTCTGTGCGCCATAGCGGCCGAGCAAGGCAGCCAGCGTGGCGCCGACCGGACCGTTGCCGATGATCAGTACATCGGTGTTCTCAGGCAGTGCTTTCTTGTTGTTGTGCATGTCGGGCCCTTGTCATAGGGGATGTTATTTTGTGGAAGATTATTCAAAAATGAATAATTGCTCAATATTGATATGTGAGTTAAAAAAGTGCCACAACAACAAACGCGCACGCCGTGCCGAAGGAGTCTCCCCCATGTCTTTCCCTGCTTATCCAGTTCGTGCTCTGACCGATGAGGAAATCCAGCGTTATCGAGATGACGGGGTCATCATGATCAAGGGCGCGATCGATCCCAACTGGATGGCGCTGGTGGAGAGCGGCATCGATGCGGCTAGAGGTGATGCCTCGCTGGTCGGACGCTTCATGTCGCGCAAGGTCGAGGGCTACCAGATGGATATCTTTCTGTGGAAACGCATCGATGCCCTGCGTGATCTGGTCTACTACGGGCCTTTCGCGCGCTGGGCCCAGCAACTGATGGGGTCGCAACAGGTGCGCTTCTTCTATGACCAGATGTTCGTCAAGGAGCCAGGAACCGATGCGCCAACGCCCTGGCATCAGGATCTGAGCTTCTGGCCTATCAGTGGTGAGCAGATCTGCTCGTTCTGGATTCCCTGCGACCCGGTCAATCGTGAGAACAGCGGGTTGCTGTACGTGAAGGGGTCACACAAGTGGCCTCAGCGCTTCAAGGCCATTTCGCCTGATTATGTGGCGGCGATAATCGACGAACGGATGGATGACATTCCCGATATCAACGCGCACCCTGAGCGCTATGAGTTGCTCGATTGGGACATGGAGCCGGGGGATATCCTGATGTTCCACCCGCTGACCCTGCACGGTTCATACGGGAACCAGTCACGCACACGCCGTCGCCGTGCCCTGGCTTTGCGCTGGGTGGGGGACGATGTGGTCTACGCGCCTTCGGCCAAGCGCATGCCGATTCACTTCGAGCATTGCTCCGTGCCTGGCGGCCCGCTACAGGGAGCCGCCTTCCCGCGCATCCTGCCCGAGATGGATCCTTATGAGCGTGCAGCACGAGCCAGGCCGGAGCGACCCAGCACGAGCAAATTGCTACGTTCTTCGCTGGGCAACGCCGTCGCGGCAGCAAGACTGGCGCTCAAACCGGGCAAGACGGGTTCGCTCAAGCAGACGTGGTCGAAGTCCGATACCTGATTGTTGACGCGATGAATGAGGCTTCCTCTCCTGCAGGGACTTGGCTATAGCTTGACCGAGCTGACAGATCGCTTTGAGGTCGCTGCAGAGGGGCGCGTTCGCCAGGATTTGCAATGAAGTGGAATTGCTGCGCAACAAAAAACGCCCGGCACATTCGGCGGGCGTTTTGGCGAGGCACAGGGCTGATCAGGCGATACGGTAATTCAACACGCTGTCCTGTTCCTTGAGCGTCTTGCGCAGATCGGCTGGGATATTGCCGGCGCGTACGGCCAGTTCCAGACGGATTTCTTCCAGGCTTTGGGCGAAGGCATTCTGGTCGTTGATCTGTGGCTTGGCCAGGACGCGGCTGTAGACAGTGCTGTCGCTCTCGTCGAGCAGGGCGAGGATGATGCTGCCGTCCGGGCGCGGTGAGCTGAAGCTGGCGCGCAGCGGATTGAACAGGTGATCGACGAGCTGTTGGTTGGTGAGTTCCATGTCCTACTCCATCCTGAGGTTGGTCACCTTCGACCTCAGGATGACGACTTAGTTCAGGCAGTGAGCGACTGGCGGGTACGCTCGATCACCTGTTGCAGCGATTCGTCGCTGTACTGGCCTGGGTAGAGACGCTGGCTGTACTGGGCGATACCGGTCTTGTCGACCAGGGTAAAGCTGAAGCTGCCCTTGCGCGTTGCCTGGATGCGGCAATCGAACGGAGCAAAGGCGTGAGTCAGGGTGCTGATGGCTTTCTGAATTTGATGTTGAGCATTCATTTTTCTAGGTATTCCTTAAAGCATGTGCGCTTCGTTGCGCGTGGTGTAGCTCCATGTGGTTGGCCGAAAAACGGCCATAGCATGTCAACCGATCGGAGCTTGATTAGCACGATAAAGTTCCATTGTTACGGTTCTTCGGCGTGGTCGGTACGTCGGAGGCAGGCAGAGGAACTGCGCCGATAAACGGCGAGTCGGCCTGATCAGTCAGCAGATGGGATCGGGGAGGGCGGCAGCGCAGAGATGCGCTAGACGTTGAACCGGGAAACCAGCGAGGGGGCGCAAAGGCCTTAATGACTTACAGCGTGGTACGAACGGCGCGCATGATAATGCTTTGTGCAAGAAATAACCAGGGCTATTTCTCAAGTCAGGGCGATGCTGCCCCACACATGCGGGTGGCGGATGCAATTTGCCGGTTGCTCCGCTAGGATTAGCCCACTTTTGCTTTCCTCATATGACGGTTTTCCATGAGTTATCAGGTTCTTGCACGTAAATGGCGTCCGCGCTCGTTCCGCGAAATGGTCGGCCAGACGCATGTGCTCAAGGCCCTGATCAACGCCCTGGACAGTCAGCGCCTGCACCATGCCTACCTGTTCACCGGCACCCGTGGTGTGGGCAAGACCACTATTGCGCGGATCATCGCCAAGTGCCTGAACTGCGAAACCGGCATCAGTTCCACCCCTTGCGGCACCTGTTCGGTATGTCGGGAAATCGATGAGGGGCGTTTCGTCGACCTGATCGAAGTGGACGCCGCCAGCCGCACCAAGGTCGAAGACACCCGTGAGCTGCTCGACAACGTGCAGTACTCGCCGAGTCGCGGGCGCTTCAAGGTCTACCTGATCGACGAAGTGCACATGCTTTCCACCAGCTCCTTCAACGCCCTGTTGAAGACCCTGGAGGAGCCGCCGCCCCACGTCAAATTCCTGCTCGCCACCACCGACCCGCAGAAGCTGCCGGTTACCGTGCTGTCGCGCTGCCTGCAGTTCTCGCTGAAGAACATGCCGCCGGAGCGAGTGGTAGAGCACCTGACCCATGTACTGACCGCCGAGAACGTCCCCTTCGAGGACGATGCCCTGTGGCTGCTTGGCCGCGCTGCCGACGGCTCGATGCGCGACGCCATGAGCCTGACCGACCAGGCCATCGCTTTCGGCGAAGGCAAGGTACTGGCGGCCGATGTCCGCGCCATGCTCGGTACGCTCGATCACGGTCAGGTCTATGGCGTATTGCATGCACTGATCGAAGGTGATGCGCGGGCACTGATCGAAGCGGTGCGTCATCTGGCCGAGCAGGGGCCGGACTGGAATGGCGTGCTGTCGGAAATGCTCAACGTCCTGCATCGTGTGGCGATAGCCCAGGCGCTGCCGGAGGCTGTCGACAATGGCCAGGGCGACCGCGAACGCGTGCTGCAACTGGCCCAGGCGCTGCCGGCCGAAGACGTGCAGTTCTACTATCAGATGGGTTTGATCGGGCGTCGTGACTTGCCCCTGGCACCTGAACCGCGCGGCGGCTTCGAGATGGTGCTGCTGCGTATGTTGGCCTTCCGCCCGGCGGGAGCCGACGACGCGCCCAAGGTCACGCTAAAGCCCTTGGGGATCAGCCAGGCCACTGCTGATTCCCAACAAAACCCAGTGGCCGGCACCGCTATGCCGGCTCCTGTGGTTTCTGCTCCTGTTATCGCTCCCGTCGCACAGGCTCCCGTTGTTACGGCGGCGGTCGAGCCTAGCCCTGTTGTGCCGGCCCCGAGTGTCACGCCTGTCGTGAGTGAGCCGGTTCAGCCTGTTGAAGTGCCTGTAGCGCCGGCCGCTAATCTGCCCGCCGAGCCCGAGCCCGAGTCCGAGCCCGCTGCTCCTGTGGTTGATGTGCCTTGGGCAACTGCCAAGGCTGCCGAGCCTGTGGCTGAGCCCGTTCAGCCTGTTGCGCCGGCAGAGCCAGAGGTGAAAACCGCAGAGCCGGTAGTTGCGCAAGTTGCATCGGTCGAAGTGCCCGCACCGAGTGAGGTCGCGCCACCGCTAGCCGATGCAGATGGTGCTGAAGACGAGCCACCGCTCGGCGACTACGACTATGTGGAAATGGACGCCGAAACCCTCGATTACGATTTCGGCCAAGCTGAAGCCGCGACGCCTGCGGTCGAAGAACCACTACCGGCCGCCAAGCCGGCTACCGGTCTGGCAGCGGAATGGCTGTCACTGTTCCCGCAGCTTGGCCTGAGCGGTATGACCGGCAGCATCGCCGCCAACTGCACCTTGATCGAAGCCAATGGCGATGACTGGCTGTTGCACCTGGACCCGGCGCACAGTGCGCTGTTCAATCCGACTCAGCAGCGTCGTCTCAATGACGCGCTGAACCAGCAACAGGGGCGCAGCATCAAACTGCGTATCGAACTGTGCAAGCCTGAGCAGGAAACCCCGGCGCAGGCCGCAGCCCGGCGCCGTGCCGACCGCCAGCGCAGCGCCGAGGCGTCGATCCACGGCGACCCGCTGGTGCAGCAGATGATTCAGCAGTTCGCCGCCAAGGTGCGCGACGACAGCATCGAACCTATCGATATTCCCAGCTAACCGGTCGTTTCAACGACTTGTTTAACCCCGAACACCGAGGATACCGACATGATGAAAGGTGGCATGGCAGGCCTGATGAAGCAGGCTCAGCAAATGCAGGAAAAAATGCAGAAGATGCAGGAAGAGCTAGCTAACGCTGAAGTCACCGGCCAGTCCGGCGCCGGCCTAGTCAGCGTGGTGATGACCGGTCGTCACGACGTCAAGCGCATCACCCTGGATGACAGCCTGATGCAGGAAGACAAGGAAGTGCTCGAAGACCTGATCGCCGCTGCCGTCAACGACGCGGTGCGCAAGGTCGAGCAGAACAGCCAGGAGAAGATGTCCGGCATGACTGCAGGGATGCAGCTCCCCCCCGGCTTCAAAATGCCCTTCTGACGGGCCACGTGCCGTCCAGTCGACGCACATGGCGGCGTTGCCGGCGAACTCGGAATCCTCATGTGCTCCAGCACACTGCGGTTCCTCGTCCGCCGGCGCCTTGCCCTGTACGCCGCCTGATCGCCACTCTTACTTGTGTTGATCGCATTTGCAGGACGGCGACAGGCTTCAAATGTGTAGCCCGGATGCAATCCGGGAATGATCTGTGACCCGTGCTCCCGGATTGTATCCGGGCTACGAACCCTAGGAACGCCATGAGCTTCAGCCCCCTGATTCGCCAGTTGATCGACTCCTTGCGCATCCTGCCCGGTGTGGGGCAGAAGACCGCGCAACGCATGGCGTTGCAGCTGCTCGAGCGTGATCGCAGTGGTGGTCTGCGTCTGGCGCAGGCACTGAATGCGGCGATGGAAGGCGTGGGGCACTGCAAGCGCTGCCGCAGCCTGAGCGAAGACGAAATTTGCCAGCTGTGTCTGGACGAGCGCCGCGACGACAGCCTGCTGTGTGTGGTGGAAGGTCCGATGGACGTTCATGCCGTGGAGCAGACCGGCTTTCGCGGCCGTTACTTCGTGCTCAAGGGGCATCTGTCACCGCTCGATGGTCTGGGGCCAGAAGCCATCGGTATTCCTGCGCTGCTGGAGCGCATCGATGCCGGTGCTTTCAGCGAAGTGATCCTGGCCACCAACCCGACGGTGGAAGGCGAGGCCACGGCGCACTACATCGCTCAGATCCTCGCCGGTAAAGGTCTGGTCGCCTCGCGCATCGCCCATGGCATGCCGCTCGGTGGCGAACTGGAACTGGTCGACGGCGGCACCCTGGCCCATGCCTTGGCAGGTCGGCGCCCGATCAGCCTGTAAGCAGTCAAACCCTCTCGATTCGGAGTGCCAGTGACCACCGACACTCTGCGCCGTATTGCGCTGGTGTTCCTGCTCGGGGCGCCCCTGGCCGCACAGGCCCAATGTCCGACCGGGCAGGTACAGGTGTGCCTGGGTGCATCCTGCCTATGCGTGCCCGATCCGGTACGGGTACGTGAAGATGGCCTGAATATGGCGGCGGCGCGTCTCGAGGCCTGGTTGCTGCAATCTCGCCAGGCAGCACTGCGAGCCGGCACCGAACCTATCCCTCTGATGATTCGTGCCCAGCTTGCGCCGTTCTACGACGATGCGTTGCTTGATGAAGTGCGCTTTCGCGTGGGCATCACCGATGAGATGGACGCCGCCACCGTCATGCTGCAGAACCCCGATGTGCAGGCCGTGACGCTGGTCGACGTGGTGGTGTTTCGCAACGCCGATGCTGCCGCAGAGGATGCAGCGCTGTGGGCGCATGAATTGTGGCATGTGCAGCAATACCGCGAGTGGGGCACCGATGGCTTCGCCCAGCGTTACACGCGCAATTTCCAGTCGGTGGAAGGGCCAGCCTACGAGATGGGCGAGCGGGTGAGAAAGGCGTTGCGCGAGCAGAAATGAAACGCTCGCTTGAAAACCAAGCAAGCGCTAGGTTAGGGTGGCAAAAATAATAACGGGAGTACCCGCATGGCCGCCTCTCTGTCGTATTTCGATGAGTCCCACCAATTGGTTCGCGATTCCGTTCGGCGTTTCGTCGAGCGCGAGATCCTGCCGCATATCGACGAGTGGGAGGAGGCCGAGGAGTTTCCTCGTGAGCTGTACCTCAAGGCTGGCGCTGCGGGCATTCTCGGTATCGGTTACCCGGAGCAGCTCGGTGGCAGTCACGAGGGTGACGTGTTCGCCAAGGTGGCGGCCAGCGAGGAACTGATGCGCAGTGGCTCCGGTGGCCTGGTGGCCGGGCTTGGTTCGCTGGATATCGGCCTGCCACCCATCGTCAAATGGGCCACGCCCGCCGTGCGCGAACGTGTGGTGCCGCGAGTGCTGGCCGGCGAGAAGATCATGGCGCTGGCGGTGACCGAGCCCTCCGGTGGCTCCGACGTGGCCAATCTCAAGACTCGCGCGGTGCGCGACGGTGATCACTACCGCATCAATGGCAGCAAGACCTTCATCACCAGCGGCGTGCGTGCCGATTACTACACGGTGGCGGTGCGCACCGGCGGTGAGGGCTTTGGCGGCGTCAGCCTGCTGCTGGTGGAGAAGGGCACCTCGGGCTTCAGCGTCGGCCGCAAGCTGAAGAAGATGGGCTGGTGGGCGTCGGATACCGCCGAACTGTTCTTCGACGACTGCAAGGTGCCGGTGGAGAACCTGATCGGCGTGGAGAACGCCGGTTTCGCCTGCATCATGGCCAACTTCCAGAGCGAGCGCCTGAGCCTGGCGATCATGGCCAACATGACTGCACAACTGGCGCTGGAGGAATCGCTGAAATGGGCGCGCGAGCGCCAGGCGTTCGGCAAGCCGTTGGGCAAGTTCCAGGTGCTCAAGCACCGCCTGGCCGAGATGGCCACGCAGCTCGAAGTCTCCCGTGAGTTCACCTACCGTCAGGCCGCGCAGATGGCGGCCGGCAGGAGCGTGATCAAGGAGATCTCCATGGCCAAGAACTTCGCCACCGATATCGCCGATCGCCTGACCTACGATGCGGTGCAGATCATGGGCGGCATGGGTTACATGCGTGAGTCTCTGGTCGAGCGCCTGTACCGCGACAACCGCATCCTCTCCATTGGCGGTGGCACGCGCGAGATCATGAACGAGATCATTTCGAAGCAGATGGGGCTGTAGCCGGGCGTGCAGTGGGAGGGGCTTTAGCCGCGATCATCCTCAAAAAGGGCGGAAAAGCTCGCCGCTAAAGCGCCTCCCACGGAAGCCGGCGATCAGGACGCGACCTGGTTCTGTGTGGCCTGGCGCAGGCGGGCGATATCGCGTTGCGGCGGATCGCCGAACAGGCGGCTGTACTCGCGGCTGAACTGCGATGGACTTTCGTAACCGACGCGGTAGCTGGCCGCTGCCGCTTCTAGGTTGTCGCACAGCATTAGCCGGCGAGCCTCCTGCAGGCGCAACTGCTTCTGATACTGCAGCGGGCTGAATGCCGTGACTGCCTTGAATCTATGGTGCAGGGTCGAGGGGCTCAGATTCACCTCACGGGCCAGTTCCTCGATGCGCAGCGGCTGATCGAAATTCTTGCGCAGCCACTCGATGGCACGGGAGATGCGCTGGCTCTGGCTGTCGGCGATCACCACTTCATGCAGGCGATGGCCCTGCGGGCTGAGCAGCATGCGGTAGAAAATCTCGCGCAATGCCAATGGCGCCAGCATGGCGATGTCGGATGGGGTTTCCAGCAGGCGTAGCAGGCGGATCACCGCATCCAGCAGGCGCGGGTCGAGACGATCGAGAAACAGCGCCCGCTGGGAAGCCGCGTCCGGGGCTGGAATCGCTGGCATTTCGGTAAGCAGGCTGCTGATCAGCGCGGGATCGATCTCCAGAGCGATGCTCAGATAGGGGTGATCCGGGCTGGCCTCGATCACCCGGCCGGTTACCGGCAGCACCACCGACGCCACCAGATAATTCAACGGATCATAGACGTAGAGCTCGTCACCCAGACGTATCTCTTTACGGCCCTGGGCAATGATGCACAGGCATGGGTCGTAGACTGTCTGCATGGGCAGGCTGGGAGTCGTGGCGCGTGCCAGTCTCAGACCGGGAACGGCCGTCGTATGGATTCCATCGTCGGGCACGAAGCGCTCAACCAGACGGGCCATTTCATGGCTGAGTTCAGCCAGTGGAGTATCGAGGGTTGCAGCGGTATGACGGGGTGACTGCATGGTGAGCCTCCTGAAAGTC
The DNA here is from genome assembly GCF_002803095.1 of Pseudomonas sp. ZH-FAD. Lineage (GTDB taxonomy): Bacteria > Pseudomonadota > Gammaproteobacteria > Pseudomonadales > Pseudomonadaceae > Aquipseudomonas. The sequence goes on from NZ_PGLR01000013.1 coordinate 125,612, forward strand.
AGCGAAGCCTAGCCAGGTTTTTCAGGCAAGTCATGAGGGGTGGCAGGATCAGGCAATTATTTGCCAGTAATGGGCAAATTTCCGGTGATACAGAGTATTTCAAGGATGGTCAGGGGGCTGTGCACTAGGTTGATGCGATTTCATGCTGTGGAGTTTTAGGCAAGTATTTGCCAGTAATCGACTAACGCTCTGATGACCTTCTGCCTGATCTTTGTAGCCATCGAGCGGTGTCCCTGCATCGGCTCGAACACGTGCAGTAGCCTGATCACCCGCTAAGTGGTGCCCACATACGTCACGAAAGGAGCGAACCATGCCCAGTAAATGGCTGATCGCACCGCTGACTCTGTTATTGCTCGCCACGGCCTGGCTTGACTCAAGAGCCGTTGGCGAAACGGCTTTTGCCGAGCCGGACGCAGCGCCCCATGTTCTGCAGCGAAACGCTGCTGGTATGTATTGATTCAGTTCCAGGAGGTTGCCATGAGCATCATTCACCGTATGACCGTTCGCGCCCGCCACGACCGTTCAAATCGGCTGGGGCAGTGCCTGGCGCGGTTGCATGAGGCCGGGCGAGATATTCCAGGTTGTGAGCGCCTGCGTGTGTTCTCACTGCGCAATGATCCGTTGATCTGGCAGGTAGAAGGGCAGTGGCGTTCGACAGCGGCACGCGACGCTTTCCTCGGCAGCGAAGGCCTGCGTCGGGTTTTGGCCCAGGCGATAAATGAAGGGCTGCTCACTCATCTCGAATGCGGTATGGAGTTGCAGCAGCAGGTCGCCTGAGCCGCTCAGGCTTGCCTTTGTGAAATTATCTCTATAGATTTTCATGAAATTAATTATTTTAAATTTCATGAGCCGTCTATGTTTCGCCATGCCAGTGAGCACGTCGACAGCTATTACGCCCATAGCTGCAAGGATCGACTGACGCATCATTCCATGCTGCAAGATGATCTGCAGTGCGAGGTGCTGGTGATCGGTGCTGGTTTCAGTGGTCTGCACACTGCTTTGCGCCTGGCCGAAGCAAGGCGCAAGGTCATTCTGCTGGAGGCCAGTCGTGTGGCATGGGCGGCCTCTGGACGCAATGGCGGGCAGGCGATTCTGGGCTGGTCCTGCGATATGCCGCCGCTGGAAAAGGCGCTGGGCATTGAACGCGCCCGCCGTCTGTGGGATGGCATGAGCTGGGCAGCCCGTGAGCTGCGTGAACTGCCCGAGCGCCACGGCTTCGACTGCGACTACCGCCGTGGCCATCTGTGGACGGCGGTGCTGCCGCGCCGCGTGGCGCTGTTGCATGAATGGCAGGAAGAGGCCGCCTATAAGTGGGGGCACCGCGCGCTGCAGTTCGTCTCTCGTGAGCAGATGCCGCAATGGGTCGCCAGTGAGCGTTATCAGGCTGGTCTGTATGACCCAGAGGCCGGCCACCTCAACCCGCTCAAGCTGGCACTGGGTCTGGCCGAGGCCTTCGCTCGCGCCGGCGGGCAGATATTCGAGCAGAGCCGTGCGCTGAGCCAGGAGATGCATGGCGACGGTTACCGCGTGCGCACCGAGCAGGGCAGCGTGCAGGCCGATCATCTGGTGCTGGCCTGTAACACCTATATCGACGATCTGGAGCCACACCTGGCCCGGCGCATTCTACCTGTCGGCACCTACCAGATCGCCACCGAACCGCTGGGCGCCGAGCGTGCCGAGGCCCTGTTACCGCGCAATGCGTGTGTGACCGACAACCAGTTCGTCCTCGATTACTTCCGTTGCACCCCGGATCACCGCCTGCTGTTTGGCGGGGGCTGTACCTATCTGGGCGGCCTGCCGAGAGACATGGCGGCGGCCACGCGACCGTTCCTCGAGCGCGTATTCCCGCAGCTTTCAGGCGTGGCAATCGACTTTGCCTGGGGCGGCCATATCGACGTGACTCGTGCTCGCACGCCCGACGTTGGCGGCGAGAACGGCCGTTACTGGCTGCAGGGCTTTTCCGGGCATGGTGTGCTGCCGACCCTGGCGGCGGCGCGGGCAGTCAGTGATGCCATTCTCGGCAATGACGACGAACTGGCGCTGTATCAGCAACTGCGCAATCCCGAATTCCCATTCGGCGAGCGCCTGGCGGCACCGCTCGAGGCCATCGGCAAGGCCTGGTATCGATTAAGGGACTATTTCTGACATGGACAAGAATCTGGAGATGGCCGCGCTGGCCGTGCTCATTCACGACCTGCGCAAGCACAAGAAGGTCACCCTCAACGAGCTGGCCGAGCGCATCGGTCGTTCCGTGGGCTTTCTCTCGCAGGTCGAGCGTGGCCTGTCGCGCCCGACCGTGGCAGATCTGACTGCCATCAGCGAGGCACTCGACGTACCCACCACCTATTTCTACAGCCTGCCCAAGCCCAAGGCGCTGGACTGGGTGACCCGTCCGGACGAGCGCCGCACCCTGTACCTGGCCGGTGGCATCACCGACATCATGGCGTCGCCGACCTTGCAGGGCGCCTTCATGGTCGTCGATAGCCTGCTCGAACCGGGGGCCAGCAGTGGCGAGCGGCAGATGAGCGACCGCTCCGAGCAGGCCGGCTATGTGCTCGAAGGTCAGTTGACGCTGTGGCTGGGCGAGGACGAAGAGAGTGCCACCCTCTATCCCGGCGATGTTTTCCAGGTGCCTAGCTATGCGCACCTGCGTTATGCCAACCAGGGCGACACCCCCGCGCGGGTGTTGTGGATCTACACCTGAACCTTCCCGTGAACCCGGAAATAACCACAATGAACGCCACCCGAGTCGAGCTGCTCGACGAAGTCCGTCAATTTCGCCAGGTCCACCCCGAGGTGCGCTTCGTCGACCTGATCTGCCTGGACATTCCCGGGCATTTCTATGGCAAGCGCTACCCCATCGAGATGCTGGAGAAGGTCGCCGCCGGCAGCGCCCTGAAACTGCCGCAGAACTGCGTGCTGCTCGGCGCTCAGGGCGGGCTGTACGAGATCGGCGACTACTGCTTCCATGACGGCGACCCGGACGCACCAAGGCGCTTGATCCCCGGCACGCTCAAGTTGGTGAACTGGGAGCGCCAGCCGCTGGGGCAGATGCTGATCAGCTCCGATGGTACCGAAGCACCGATCGAGTTCGAACCGCGCGAGGTGCTGGCGCGCGTGGTGCAGCGCCTGGCCGCGCGTGGCATTCGTCCGGTGGTGGCCTTCGAGCTGGAGTTCTACCTGTTCGACAAGGCGCTCAAGGACGGTTTGCCGCAGTACCCGCGCGATGACCTGAGTGGCGATGCCGACGACCAGCCGAACATGCACATCGAACGGCTGTCGCGTTTTTCCGAGGTGCTTGACGACATCACCGAGACCGCGCGTCTGCAGGGCATCGACACCACGGTGATCACCGCCGAGATCGGCCCGGGGCAGTTCGAGATCAACTTCAGCCACAACATGGATCCGATGCAGGCGGCCGACTGGTCGGCGCTGTTCTGCCGGGTGACCCGTGGCGTGGCGCTCAAATACGGCCATCGCGCCAGCTTCATGGCCAAGCCGTATCTGCAGTATCCGGGCAGCGGCATGCACATCCACGTCAGCCTGTACGACGAGGCCGGCGACAACCTGCTGGCACGTGACGAGCAACGTCCGCTGCGGCATGCCGTGGCCGGTTGCCTGGAACTGCTTCCGGAGCTGATGCCGATCTACGCGCCTAACCACAACAGCTATCGCCGCTTCGGCGCCCAGGTGAACTCGGCGAGCAAGGCCAGTTGGGGCTTCGAAGACCGCGATGCCTGCGTGCGCATTCCCGAGTCGGACGCGCGCAACCTGCGCCTGGAATTCCGCCTGCCGGGCGCCGATGCCAACCCCTATCTGGTGCTGGCGGCATTGCTGACCAGTATCGAGCAGGGCCTCGACGCCAAGGTCGAGCCCATCGCACCACTCAATGACGACCGCGAAAGCGGCGTCGACTTTCCCAAGGACATGCTCGACGCCGTGCGCCGCATGCAGGCCAGTGAGCGCGTTGCCGCGGGTCTGGGCAGCGAGTTCGTCATGGTCTATTGCGAGAACAAACGCCAGGATCACCTGGCCTTCATGCACGACATCAGCCCGCGCGAATACCGCTGGTACCTGTGATGTCCCAAAGCTAAGAACCTGCTCACGATCTTGCGAGCTAGAGATAAACGGTGGCGAAATCGCCCGAAGAAGCGGAGTTTACGAGCTGTAAATGAGCATTCTGAGGGGGATTTCAACGCCGTTTAGCCGACGCGCAGCAGATCGTGGGCTGGTTCTGAGGAGGCAATATGAACAAGGCCGTAAACAACCCCAAGACCGCACACTGGCAGGCCCTGAGCCAGGCCCACCACCTGGCGCCGTTCAGTGATTACAAGCAGCTGGCCGAGAAGGGCCCGCGCATCATCACCGAGGCAAAAGGCGTGCACCTGTGGGACAGCGAGGGCAACAAGATCCTCGATGGCATGGCCGGTCTGTGGTGCGTGGCGGTCGGCTATGGTCGCGAGGAGCTGGTCGAAGCTGCCGCTACGCAGATGCGCCAGTTGCCGTTCTACAACACCTTCTTCCAGACCGCCCATCCACCGGTGCTGGAGCTGGCCCATGCCATCTCCCAGCTGGCGCCGGCCGGCATGAACCATGTGTTCTTCACCGGTTCGGGCTCGGAGGGCAACGACACCATGTTGCGCCTGGTACGCCACTACTGGGCGTGCAAGGGGCAGTCTGCGAAGAAGATCATCATAGGTCGCGAGAATGGCTACCACGGCTCTACCGTGGCTGGCGCCAGCCTCGGCGGTATGAAG